>NZ_SOCE01000001.1:3594302-4205202 GCF_004365175.1 Kribbella voronezhensis
TACACGATCGGTGAGACCACGTCCGCTTCGGCTGTGTTGAGCCGGGCCGGACAGGTGGTGGCCGAACTCCCCGACGCCTGGCAGGACGTGATCACCAGCAGCGGCGACTCGGCGTACAAGCTCGACCTGTCCACGGCTCGCGTGGACGAGGACGGCGAATGGAACTGGGCGACCAGCACTCGTACGGTGTGGGACTTCCGGTCCAAGAAGACCTCGGAGACCACGGCGACCGCCCTGCCGCTGCTGCAGGTCGACTACGAGGTGCCGACGGATCTGACCGGGCGGGTGGCGGCCCGTCCGCATCTGATCGGTTTCAAGGTCCACCAGCAGGCCGGAGTCGCGGCGCCTCGCTCTACCTCTCTGCGGGCCGAGGTGTCGTTCGACGAGGGCAAGACGTGGCGCCGGATCATTGCGGTCGGGGGTCGCGGCCACTACCTCGCCGTGGTACCGGCAGGCAAGGGCACTGTGTCGCTGCGGGTCGTTGCCGGTGACAACGCGGGCAACAAGATCAGTCAGACGGTCATCCGCGCCTACGGCTTGAAGTAGCCGAGCCAGAGGGCGCGGGCAGGTAGCAGACTGCCCGCGCCCTCTACAGCCAGCCCCGCTTCGCAGCTTGGAACGCCAGGCCGGTACGGGTGTCCACACCGGCAAGCGACATCAGTCGATCGAGCCGGCGTTGCACTGTACGGCGACTGATCCCCAGCTGCGACGCGATCGACTTGTCCGGTACGCCGGCAACCATCAGCGACAGCAGGAACCGCTCGGAGTCGTCCAGCCCGTCCGGCCCTTGCTGATCACCGCCTTGCAGCTTCACCGGCGTCGCCTGCTCCCAGTGGCTCTCGAACAGTGCGAGCAGTGCATCAAGTAGTTGCCCACGGCCGATCACTGCGGCAGTGGGCTCGCCGATGCCCAACTCGTCGTCCCGGACCAGCGGACAGATGGCAGTGGCCCGGTCCACGATCGCCAGCCGCACAGGCAGCGCCAGGAGCGTCCGGGCCTCCTCGCCCCAACTGACACCTTCTGCGATGCTGTCCAGCTCACCCGGCGTCTCCAGTAGGGCCCGCTCGTAAATAGCGCGATACCGTACGCCGCGGCTGAGCGCGCCGTACTCCTCGGTGTTGTCCGCGCCCTGCATCGCCAGCGGGTTCGCCCGGCAGAACCACAGGATCTCCTCCCGGGCCGAGTTCTGCAGGTCGCGCAGCCGGTCCCGCAGCGTGGTGGCGCCGACGATCACCTCGACCAGGTGGTGCGCGTCCCGGCGACTCGCGCTGGCGCGGAACTCCTCGCTCAGCGAGGCGACTGTCTTGCGTGCCGACTCCAAGGACTCCTGTCGCCGCAGCAGCGTCGTACCGAGGGCCACGTCGGGTGGCAGCGGACGGAACACCGCCTCGTCGCCAGGCTGGATCGCGACCAGCCCCTTGGCCTGCAACCGCTGCAGCACCTCGTCGGCCTCGTGCTGTGGCAGCTTCGCGACCTCGGCCAGCTCCGCCGACCTGGCTGACGACAAGCCCACCAACAGCCGGTAGGCCTGCTCCTCGCGGGCGTCCAGCAACCCGTCTTGCATTCCGGCCTCACCCTCCCCGTGCTCGAAGCTCCACCTAATCAGGCGATCCAGCGCACTGGCGAGCATTTTGTCCACCATCCGGCACAGCTGGGCCAACTGATGTCGCCGGCACTCCTGGCACCGCAGTGCCATCACGAAGCCGCCGCGACACCGTCACTACCGGTGAAGGACGCAATCGCGAGACTCCCGCCCGAGCCGCCATCGAGAGAGAACCACCATGAACTGGACTGACTACGCCGGCCTCGCCGGCCTGGCCGCCGCCGCCGTTCTCGCCGCTTGGATGCTGCTCGGTGCGGGCAACACCACGCCGCACCGGGGTGACCACCGGCATGCCGCCGGCCACCCCGCGCTCACCACCCGGTCAGGCCGCCACCGAGCGCCCGCCGTCCGCATCCTCCAGCGGATCCGCTTGCGGTGAGGCGACGCTGAGCTTGCTCGCCCGGTAGTAGGTGAGGCCTCCGAACGCGTACATGCCGAGGCCCAGCAGAGCCATGCCCGCAATGACCGGCCACTGCCACGCGGGAGCGGTGTAGAGGGCGAGGAACCAAGCCTTGGCGTCGACGTGGTTGAGCTTGAAGACGGCCGGCACCACGGCTTGCGGGATCAGCGGGATGGCGCCGAAGCCCAGGCAGAGGCCGGCCAGCGTGCGTCTCCACTGGGGCAACTGGGCGAGCTTGGCCGACAGCGACGACGCCGGTGCCTGCTGTCCCGGCTGCCGGCCGTGCCGTAGCAGTGTGAGCAACTCCGGACCACGCCGCTCCAACCGACGCGCGGCCAACCGACCGAAGTACCACCAGGTCAGTACGCCGGAAGCGAGGCCGACCGGGATACCCCACCAGGTCCACGCGAGCGCCGCGAGCAGGGCAGGCGCAGCTGTGAGGGAGATCAGGACGAGCATCACGTAGACGAGTCCCAGGGTCTCGCCCTCGTTCTCGCCTGAGTTCAAGGGATTGCCGGAGCGCTTGTGCGCGTCTGTCGTAGGCACGGCTGAGTAGACCGAGGAGAGCAGGATCAGGCCGGCCGCACCGCCGAGGAGAGCCGGCAGTGCGCTGAGTACCAACGGCCAGGCGCTGTCGATACTGGACCACCAGGTCAGCAGCAAGGTGATCAGTAGCGCAGGTGGACCGAACACGAGCAGGAAGGCCCGCTGACGAGCCCGTACGTCGAGCCGGGCCGACCCAGGTGTCATCAGAGTCATCCAGAACGCGGTGCCGTCTGCGCCGTACAGGTTGGAGAACATCGCGCCACCCATCACCACGGCAGCGGCGCCGGCCCACGGCAGCATGGCCTTCCAACCGACGGCGAGTGGCATCAGACAGAAGAACAACCCGTAGCTGATCGCGAAGACCGCGCGGTGACCGTAGAGCAGGTCCCGCGTCCACGACCGAACCTCCTTGGCTCCAGCGGCTCCGGCAGCATCCGTCGCGGTCAACACCCGACGCACTCGTACGCCGGTGCGCGTGGCCGTAGTACGGCGTACCAGCAGAGCTGACCAGGCAACGAGCATCAGTCCGTTGAGCAGTGCGAGCCCAACCAATGCCAGAACGGTCTGCAACCAGTCGCCACGTCCAGCAGCCTCTACTGCTGCGAAACCCCAACCAGACGGTGCGATGCGGGCAGCGTCCGCCACCGTGCCCTGCACATCGGTACTGATGAACGCAGCGATCAATGCCCAGCCCTGCGCGGTGAACGCGAGAATGAACGCATTGACCAGCGCAGCCAGTACTGCGCCCGCTCGCACCTGCAGCAACACGCCATAGATCGCGACAGCGAGCCGTGACGCCAGCACGAACGAGACCAACTGCAGCAGCACCGCAGGTACCGCGATCAACAGTGCGCCCAAAGAGAGCTGGGCACCGAGCACGACCAGGGACAGCAGCGCCACCAGGCTCACGGCGGGCGCGAAGCCGACCAGCGCGGCCGCGAGCAACCCACCCGACAACGCGCGCGGCGGCAGCGGCAGCATCGTGAAGTACTCCGGGTTGAGCGTCTCGTCGCCACCGCCCGCGAACAGCGGACCGACGATCCAGCCCAGCGCCCACACGGTCACGGCCACGGCGACCAGGTCGGCGTCACCTCGGGCGGCGGCCCAGATGGTCGCACCGGCCAACACCAGGCCGAGGAAGGCTCCGCCGGCGACCCAGGCGACCCGGTTCTTGTCCCGCAACGAGTGCCGCAACGCGGCCAGCCGCATCCGGACCAGCGTGTGCGCCGTCGCGGAGGTCAGACCGACAGCCATGTCAGCCCTTCCGCTCCGCGCGTCGACGCGCCGACCAGCGACACGAACGCGTCCTCGAGCGACCCACCCGCCTGTACTTCGGAAACGGTGCCCGAGGCAACCACTTTGCCGTCGGCGACCACCGCGACCCGATCGCAGAGCTGCTCGACCAGGGCCATCACGTGACTCGACATCACCACCGAACCGCCACCGGCGATGAACCTGTTCAGGATGGTCCGGATCGTTGCCGCCGACACCGGATCGACCGCCTCGAAGGGCTCGTCGAGCACCAGCAGCCGCGGCGCGTGCAGCAACGCGACCGCCAGGCCGAGCTTCTTCCGCATCCCGGTCGAGTACCCGATCACCTGCTTGCCGTCCTCGTCGTCCAGTTCCAGTACTTCGAGGAGCTCGGTCGTCCGGGCCGCGACCTCGCCGGCCGGCAGGCCGCGCAGCAGGCCGAGGTAGGTGAGGACCTCGCGGCCCGTCAACCGCTCGGGCATGCCGAGGCCGTCCGGCAGCACGCCGACCAGCGCCTTCGCCCGCACCGGCTCGGCCCACACGTCGACGCCGAAGATCTTCGCCGTACCGGTGTCGGGCCGGAGCAGGCCGACCGCCATCGACAGCGAGGTCGTCTTACCGGCGCCGTTCGGGCCGAGCAGCCCGAAGAACGAGCCCTGCGGTACGACGAGGCTGAGGTCGTCCACTGCCTTCTGCGTACCGAAGGTCTTGCCGAGTCCGAGCAGCTCCAGGGCTTCCATCAGTGGCTTTCCTTCCGGGTCGCGCGATCGAAGAGGCAGGCCAACTCCTCGCCGTACGCGGTCAGGTCGAGGTCCTCGTCGCGGCTGAGCAGCAACGGCACCGCGTCGATCGCGGCGCGGATCGTGGTGGCCATCACCCGGGTGTCGAAGCTGCCGAACTCGCCGGTGTGCTGCCCCCAGTGCAGGACCTTCTCGACGTCCGAGATCGCCTGTGAACCCTGCGCGGCGTACACGCCGTCGTCGGCCCGGATGATCTCCAGCAGCGCCCGCAACGCATTCGGGTGCTGCTTCATGAAGTCGAGGTTGCTGGTGATCAGCGTGCGCAGGCCTTGGGCTGCTGTCGGCTGCGCGACGATCTGCGGCTCCATCAGCGCGACCGCGGTCTTCGCGACCTGGTCGACGACGGCCGCGATCAGGCCGGCCTTGTTCCCGAAGTGGTACGAGATCACGCCGACACTGACTCCGGCCCGCTCGGCGATCCGGGCCATCGACGCCTTGCCGATCCCGGCCTCGGCGATCACGTCGACCGCACACTCGGCCAGCTGCGCCCGCCGGGCAGCCTCGATGAAGGTCTCGTTTTCTGAACGCACGTTCAGAAAATAACACGCTCCTTCAAATCCGTCGATGGCCTAGGCTGTGGGAGCGCTCTCACTTCGCCTCTGGAGGGATTCAATGCCTGAGATCCGGCCGTACCGGGTGGACGACCGGCCCGCTGTGGGCGACATCTGCGTCCGCACCGCCGACAACGGCGGCGACTCCCGGTCCCGCTTCCCCGACCTCGAGCTGATGCCGAGCATCTTCGCGTTCCCGTACGTCGAACTGGAGCCGGAGCTGGCCTTCGTGCTCGACGACGGCGAGCGGGCCGTCGGCTACATCCTCGGTTGCGCGGACACACCCGCCTTCGCCCGCCGGTTCCGCGCGGAGTGGCTGCCCCGCGTCCCGCAGTACGGGCCGTTGACCGGACCGGCCCGGACGCCGGCGGAGGAGATGATCGGCCTGCTGCACGACCCTGAGCGGCTCGTCATCCCCGAGGTCGCGGACTATCCGGCGCACCTGCACATCGACCTACTGCCGGCCTATCAAGGAGCCGGCTACGGCCGCGCCCTGATGAATCGCTTCCTCACCACTCTGGCCGACCGCGGGGTCCCGGCCGTCCACCTCACGATGCTCACGAGCAACACTCCGGCCCGGGCCTTCTACGACCGCCTCGGCTTCCACCACATCCCGGTCCCCGGCGTGGACGTGGTCACCTACCTCGGCCGTAGTACGAGCTAGACCGTGGTGCGGTTGGTCGAGCGGGGGTCGGTCACTCGACGGGTGCGGTAGATGTCGCCCTTGAGGGCGGCGGCGCGCCATGGGCGGGCCAGGTCGAGGGGGATGTGCAGGTCGGGGTCGTCGCGGTTCAGGTCGGCGATGACCAGGTCGGTGCCGGAGACGAGCGCGGCGTAGGTGCCGTTGGGGTTGATCAGTCCGGACGGCATCAGGTGGTTGGTCTGCGCGGGCAGCGACATGGCGACCCAGTAGGCGTTGATCGCGGCGTACGCGCGGGCCTTGACCTCGAAGATCGAGTCGACCGGGTAGGCGGACAGCAGCAGGCACTCGACGCCGAGCCGCTCGTACTCCGAGAACAGGTGCGGGAAGTTGATCTCGACACAGATCGCCAGCCCGAACCGGTAGCCGTCGACGTCGAACACCACCGGCTCGAAGCCCGGGCTGTAGTACTGCGTGATCTCGGTGTGCGAGCAGAAGCGCTTGTCGTACCGGTCGACGATGCGGCCGGTGTCGGAGATCACGTAGAGGCTGTTGTGCGGCCGGTTCGGCGGGGTGAGCGGGTGCGCGGAGCCGAGCACCACCCACAGCTTCAGCTTCGCGGCGAGCGCCATGATCTGCTCGAGCTCGGCCCGGACCACATCGAAGTCGACGTCGGCCCAGTCGGCGATCTGCTCCTTGGCATACCCCGACAGCAGGCCCTCCGGGAACTGCACCAGCCGCGCCTTCCCCGCCGCGGCCTGCGCCATCAACCGCCGGACCTCAGCCCCGTTCTTCCGCGCGTCAGCCGTGATCTCCGGCTGGGCGATCGCAATCCGTATCCCCGTCATCACCCAACGGTCTCAGGCCGCACCGACAGAAACTCGCGAGGGTCGGGGAAAGAGGGTCGGGGAAAGCAAAAACTCCCGGCCAGTTTCCTGGCCGGGAGTTCGAGACGCTGTGCGCGAGGGGGGAGTTGAACCCCCACGCCCTTTCGGGCACACGGACCTGAACCGTGCGCGTCTGCCTATTCCGCCACCCGCGCGCATGGTCACCGGTAGCCTCCAAAACTGCTACCTGCAACCGAGGAAGAACGTTAGCACGACCTGAGGCAGACTCTGACATTGCGGGTTCGGTCGAACCTCCCGATACGATCGATCGTCGTACCCGGTGTGCCCACCACACCGGTGGGCGCGGCGTACGGCGAGCCTGTCGGAGCCGCCGGACGGCAAGCACGATCGTTGGCTCCAGCCGACGATCGAAGAGTGGAGGAGGACGCGTGCGACCGCTGCAGCGCTTCGAGCGACGCCTGGAGGGCATCGTGAGTGGTGTCTTCGCGCGCGCGTTCAAGGGTGACGTGGAGCCGATCGAGCTGGCCGCCGCCCTCAAGCGTGAGATCGACAACACCGCCCGGATCCTGTCCAGGGACCGGCGGCTGGTGCCGAACCACTTCACCATCGAGCTCGGCCCGGAAGATTTCGAGCGGCTGAACGCGTACGGCCGGACGCTCAACCACGAGCTGGCCAACGAGCTGCGCGACCATGCCGACATCCAGCGCTACACCTTCTCCGGGCCGGTCGAGATCGAGCTGACGCAACAGGACGATCTGCCGACCGGCAAGTTCCGGGTGGTCAGTGCGACCATCGGCAAGCCCGCCCGTCCCCGGCCGCAACCCCCGCAGCCGTACATCCCCGATCCGAACGAGGGCCAGACCGTGATGCAGAGCGCCCCGGTCCCGCCGCCACCCGCGCAGCCGATCCGGCAGGGTCACCCGCAGGTGATGCTCGAGGTGAACGGCCGGCGCCGTCCGATCAACCCACCCGGCGTCGTGCTGGGCCGCGGTACCGACGCGGACATCCAGATCAACGATCCGGGCGTGTCCCGGCGGCACGCGGAGATCCGGTTGATGCCCGAGGGTCCCGGAGGTGTCAGGGTGGTCCTCGTCGACCTGGGCTCCACCAACGGAACGCTGGTGAACGGGCGCCGGGCCGCCGAGGCCGAACTGACCGACGGATCTACCGTGAGGATCGGGAACACCACCATGACGCTGCGCCTAGCGGACGAGCCGATCGCCCAGCCGCCCAGCAGCGGGTGGTGACCACGCTTCCATGTCGGAACTGACGCTGACCCTGATCAAACTGGGGTTCCTGGCCCTGTTGTGGATGTTCGTCCTCGCCGTCTTGTCGGTGATCCGGTCGGACCTGTTCGGCGCCAAGGTGGACAGCCGCGCGCTCGCCGCGCCGGTGGCGACCAACGGCCGGTCCCCGAAACCGGCCAAACCGGTGAAGAAGCGCAAGGGCGTGCCGGGCTCGGTCACCATCGCCGACGGGCCGCAGGCCGGTGTCGGCGCCACCTTGAACTCGGAGCCGGTGGTGATCGGCCGCGGTTCGGACTGCCAGATCCGGCTCGACGACGACTACTCCTCCACCCGGCACGCCCGGGTGTTCCAGTCCGAGGGCGAATGGTGGGTCGAGGACCTCGGCTCCACCAACGGCACCTATCTGGACGGTCAGCGGGTGACCCGGCCGGTGCCGGCCGAGATCGGCGGTTCGATCCGGATCGGCCGTACGACGCTGAACATCGCGAAGTAGGCCCCGTCCATGACCCTGTCGCTCGACTACGCCGCACTGTCCGATGTCGGACGGGTGCGCCGCAACAACGAGGATTCCGCGTACGCCGGTCCGCACCTGCTGCTGCTCGCCGACGGGATGGGTGGCGCCGCCGCCGGTGAGGTGGCCAGTGCCGCCGCCGTCCAGGTGATCCGCCGGCTCGACACGTCGAACATCACCGGCCCGGACATGATGGAGGCGCTCGCGGGCGCCGTCCACCGGGCCAACGAGCGGCTGTCGGAGCTGGTCGAGGAGGACCCGGAGCGCGAGGGCATGGGCTCTACCGTGACCGCCCTGCTCTTCGACGGCGAGCACCTCGGCCTGGCCCACCTCGGCGACTCCCGCGCGTACCGGTTGCGCGACGGCCTGCTCTACCAGTTGAGCCACGACCACACGTTCGTGCAGTCGCTGGTGGACGAGGGCCGGATCTCCAAGGAAGAAGCGTTCACCCACCCGCACCGCAACCTGATCCTGCGCGTCCTCGACGGCCGGCCGGACTCCGATCCGGACCTGGAGATGCTCGACGTCCGGGCGGGCGACCGGCTGCTGCTCTGCAGCGACGGCCTGCCCGACTACGTCAGCGACCAGGTGATCGCCGCCTCGATGGCCGACGGTACGCCGGACTCGGTCGTGGTCGAGCTGATCACGCACGCCCTCGAGGCCGGCTCGAACGACAACATCACCTGTGTCGTCGCCGATGTGGTCGAGACCGCCCCCGCCAGTGGGGACCGGCCGCAACTGGTCGGCGCGGCAGCCGAGCTCGCCCAGGGCGGCACGGGTCGCAGCGAACCGACCATCGCAGTACGGGGTCATGGTGAGGGCGACGGCGGTGCCGGTGGCGCGGGGATGGATCCCGAGGAGCTGCGATATGCGCCTCGGCCGCCGAAGCGGTTCCTCTGGCTGCGCCGGCTGGCCGTGCTCGCCGTAGTACTGGCTCTGATCGCCGGCGGCGGGTGGTTCGGCTACAGCTGGACCCAGAAGCAGTACTACGTGGGCACCGACGGCGACTACGTGGCGATCTTCAAGGGGGTGGACCAGGACTTCCCCGGTCTGTCCTTGTCGAGCGTCTACGAGCGGCAGCCGCTGCAGGTGGACAAGCTGCCGACGTACAGCCGTGAGCAGGTGGAGGGCACCATCCAGGCGGACGACCTGGCCGGCGCCCGGACGATCGTGACCGAACTCCAGCGGGTCGCCGACGAGTGCGCGGCCAAGACGAAGCCGCCGGTGAAGCCGACCACCAGCCCGACGCCGGGCAAGCCGGTCACGACGCCGACGAAGCCCGCGGTCTCCACCCCGGTCTCGAAGCCGCCGGCGACCGCTCCGTCCACGCCTGCCTCGACGCCGGCCGGCGGCAATCCGGACGACTGCGACGGGGTCCGATGAGCATCGCCTCGACGTCGGTCATCCAGATCATGCCCCGTACCCGGCGCGGCGTGGAGCTGATGCTGCTGATCATCGCGATCGGCGTCTCGGTCGGCGCCTACGTCAACATCGGCCTCACCGTGCAGGACAAGGTCCCGGCCAGCACCGGGTACTACGCGGCCGGTATCGGCCTGCTCGCGCTGATCGCCCACCTCGCCCTGCGCTACCGCGCCCCGTACGCCGACCCGGTGCTGCTGCCCTGCGCGGTGCTCCTGAACGGCCTCGGCGTCGCGATGATCCACCGGATCGACCTCGGCCTCGAGGCGATCGCGATCGCCAACAACCGGACCCCGAAGTCGCCGGCGGCTCCGCAGCAGATCACCTGGACCGCGGTCGGCATCGTCTTGTTCCTCGTGGTGGTGCTGGTGATCAGGGACCACCGCCGGTTGCAGGCACTCACCTACACGGCCGGCCTGGCCGGTCTGGTGCTGCTCGTGCTGCCGCTGATCCCGGGCCTCGGCGTCAACCTGAACGGCGCCCGGATCTGGATCCGGCTGGCCGGGATGTCCTTCCAGCCCGGTGAGTTCGCCAAGTTGTGCCTGGTCATCTTCTTCGCCGGCTACCTGGTGGTGAAGCGGGACGTGCTGACGCTGGCCGGGCACCGGTTCCTCGGGCTCGACCTGCCGCGGGCTCGCGACCTCGGCCCGATCGGGGTCGCCTGGCTGGTCAGCTTGGGCGTGCTGGTGTTCGAGAGCGATCTCGGTTCGTCGTTGTTGTTCTTCGGCCTGTTCCTGTTCCTGCTGTACGTGTCGACCGAGCGGGCCGGCTGGCTGATCATCGGTGGGCTGCTGTTCGTCGGCGGCGCCTTCTTCGCGTACTCCGCGATCGGGCACGTGCATAAGCGGATCACCGACTGGCTGGACCCGTTCTCGATCGACGGTGGCCAGATCGCGGTCGGCCTGATGGGCCAGGCCTGGGGCGGCGTCCTCGGCCGCGGCCTCGGCCAGGGCCGGCCGGAACTCACCCTGTACGCGAACAGCGACATGATCATCTCCTCGTTCGCCGAGGAGCTGGGTCTGACCGGCCTGATCGCGATCATCTTGATCTACACGCTCATCATCGAACGTGGCCTGCGGACGGCACTCGGCTGCCGGGACATCTTCGGCAAGCTGGTCGCGACCGGTCTGGCGATGTCGTTCGCGCTGCAGGTGTTCGTGATCGTCGGCGGTGTCACCGGCCTGATCCCGCTGACCGGTCTGGCCACACCGTTCATGGCGCTGGGCGGTACGTCGCTGGTGGCGAACTGGGCGATCATCGCGCTGCTGCTGCGGATCAGTGACCAGGCCCGCCGGCCGCAGACCCCGGCGGCTCCCGTGTCCGACGAGACGATCGCCATGGCGGTGCAGAAGCAGTGAACTCAGCAATCCGACGACTGGCCGTGGCCGCGATCATCCTGATGCTCGCGCTGATGGCGAACTCCACCTATCTGCAGGCCTTCCGGGCCGGTGACCTGAACGGACGCAACGACAACCGGCGGGTCCGCGACTCGCAGTTCTCGGTGAACCGCGGGCCGATCCTGGTCGGCAGTGTGCCGATCGCGCAGAGCAAGCCGTCCAACGACCGGTTCGTGTTCCAGCGGACCTATCCGCAGAACATCGCCGAGGCCTACGCCCCGGTGACCGGCTACTACTCGTACCTGTTCGGCCGGGCCGGGATCGAGCTGAGCCAGAACTCCGAGCTGAACGGCTCCGACCCGTCGATGGCGTTCCGCCGGGTGGTCGACGTGATCACCGATCGCCGCCAGCAGGGCGCGAGCGTCACGCTGACGCTGAACGCGGCGGCCCAGATCGCGGCGTACAACGGGCTTGCGGGCAAGACCGGTGCGGTGGTCGCGCTCGAGCCGAAGACCGGCAAGGTGCTCGCGATGGTGAGCCGGCCGTCCTACGACCCGAACCAACTGGCGGGGCACGACCTGAACAAGGTCGCCGCCAACTGGAAGAAGCTGACCGAGGACAAGTCCCGGCCGATGTCGAACCGGGCGATCAAGGAGCTCTACCCGCCGGGTTCGACGTTCAAGCTGGTCACCGCCGCCGCCGCGCTGTCCAGCGGCAAGTACAACCCACAGACGCAGGTGCGCTCGCCGGCCGAGCTGGACCTGCCGCAGACCACCGTCAAGCTGCCCAACGAGAACGGGAAGAACTGCGGCGGCAGCGACAACGCGACCCTGACGGTCGCACTGCGGAACTCGTGCAACACCGCGTTCGGCTCGATCGGCCTGGACCTCGGCCCGGACGCGCTTCGCGACCAGGCGGAGAAGTTCGGCTTCGGTGAGCGGCAACTGCCCGAACTGGGCGCCGCGGCCAGCCAGTTCCCGACCGACCCGAACGCGCCGCAGACCGCTCAGTCGGCGATCGGCCAGTTCGACGTCCGGGCCACGCCGCTGCAGATGGCGATGGTGTCGGCCGGGATCGCCAACGGCGGCAACGTGATGAAGCCGTACCTGGTCCAGAACATCAAGACCGTCGACCTGAAGACGGTGTCCGAGACCAAGCCGGAGTCACTGCACCAGGCGGTCAGCCCCGAGGTCGCGAACCAGCTGACCCAGATGATGATCGACGTGGTGCAGAACGGCACCGGCAAGCCCGGCCAGATCAAGGACGTCCAGGTCGCCGGCAAGACCGGTACGGCGCAGACGACGCCGGACAAGCCCCCGTTCGCCTGGTTCACCGCCTTCGCGCCCGCCAATGACCCGAAGATCGCGGTCGCGGTGATGATCGAGGACGCGAACGTCCCGCGCAACGACATCGCCGGCGGCGCGCTGGCGGCGCCGATCGCCAAAGCGGTGATGGAAGCGGTGCTGGGGCAGTGACGACGATGAGGTACAACCGGGTGACAGAACGTCCGCCGTACCAGGGCCGGCTGGTGATCACAGCTACCGTGGGCGGATTGAGTGTGTTTTGGCCGAGTTCGATCCGCGCAGGTTGGAAGGCAGAGGAATGACATCGCAGGCACGTCTCGTCGGCGGCCGCTACGAAGAGGGCGAACCGCTGGGTCGAGGGGGCATGGCCGATGTCCGCAAGGGCATCGACAACCGGCTCGGGCGAACGGTCGCGATCAAGCGGCTCCGGGTCGATCTGGCCAGCGACTCCACCTTCCAGGCCAGATTCCGGCGCGAGGCCCAGTCGGCCGCCTCGCTGAACCACCCGACCATCGTGTCGGTCTACGACACCGGTGAGGAACCGGACCCGAACGGTTCCGGCGTCACCATCCCGTACATCGTGATGGAGTACGTGGCCGGCAAGACGCTGCGAGACCTGATCCGCGAGGGCCGCAAGATCATGCCCGAGCGCGCCCTGGAGATCACCTCCGGCGTGCTCGAGGCGCTCGACTACAGCCACCGGGCCGGCATCGTGCACCGCGACATCAAGCCCGGCAACGTGATGCTGACCCCGCAGGGTCAGGTCAAGGTGATGGACTTCGGGATCGCCCGGGCCGTCGCGGACACCTCGTCGACGATGACCCAGACCGCCGCGGTGATCGGTACGGCGCAGTACCTGTCGCCCGAGCAGGCCCGTGGTGAGACCGTCGACGCGCGCTCCGACCTCTACTCGACCGGCTGCCTGCTGTACGAACTGCTCGTCGGGCGGCCGCCGTTCGTGGGGGAGTCGCCGGTGTCGGTGGCCTACCAGCACGTCCGGGAAGAGCCGCTGCCGCCGTCCTCGTTCGACCCGGACATCCCGCCGGAGGTCGACGCGGTCGTCCTGAAGGCACTGACCAAGAACCGCGAGCACCGCTACCAGAGCGCGTCGGAGATGCGGGCCGACATCCACCGGGTGCTAGCCGGCCAGCAGGTGACCGCGCCGATGGCCGCGATCGCCGAGACCCGCGCGATCCAGCCGACCGCGGTAGCTCCGGCGGCGGCCGCCACCCAGGCGTACCGTCCGGCGAGCGACCTGCTGCCGCCGGACGACGGCGACGACGACGTCGAGGCGGCCCGGGCCCGGCGGAACCGTGGCCTGGCGTACTTCCTGCTCGGCCTGGCGATCGTGGCCGTCGCGGTCGGCGCCTACGCGATCATCACGAACCTGGGCAAGAAGGACAACCCGCCCCCGGTCACCCAGGTCGCCGTACCGAGCGTCGTCGGCAAGCCGGTGGCCGAGGCGACCGCGATCGTGGAGGCGAAGGGCCTGCAGGTGGCCACGACCTCGGCGGCCAGCACCGACGTACCGAAGGGCTCGGTGGCCAGGCAGCAGCCGGGTGCGAATGCAATGGTCGACAAGAACTCGACCGTCACCCTGGTGGTGTCCGCGGGCCCGAACACGTTCCCGGTGCCGGATGTGCTCGGCAAGTCCGAGCAGGACGCCCGGGACGCGTTGGAGAACGCTCCGGGCAAGTTCGAGGTGGCGTCCAAGGTGAACAGGGCGGACAGCGACCAGCCCAAGGACACCGTGATCAAGGTCAGCCCCGATCCCAGCGGCCAGTACGCGCCGGGCACCAAGTTCACCCTGACGCTGTCCAACGGCAGCTCGAAGGTGGACGTGCCGGACGTCACCACGCAGAACCAGGACGACGCCACCAACACCCTCAAGGGTCTCGGCCTGGCCGTCGGTTACCTGCAGGACAAGTCGGACCCGAACGCGGTCGAGGGCACGGTCGTCAAGCAGAGCGTGAAGGCCGGCTCGAAGGTGCCCAAGGGCACGAAGGTGATCCTGTCGATCGCGGTCGCGGCGGACCAGCCGTCGAACACCCCGAGCAACACGCCGACCAACACGCCGACGGAGTCCAACACGCCGATCATCGGCGGCGGCGGACCGGGTCTGCCGCAGCAGCCGAGTGGCGGCAGCAGCGGCGAGCGCTGAGGCAGAACGGCAAAGGACCGCGGGATTCGTCCCGCGGTCCTTTTGCTTGTCCCGGTTGTTCGGGTCCCGGTTGTGCGGGTCCCAGCTGCTGGGCTGGTTCAGCTGACGACGGGAGCCATCCCGGCCGAGCGGGCGACCGCGCCGGAGTCGCCGCAGATCGCGAGCCAGTTGGCCAGCATCCGGTGGCCGCCTTCGGTGAGCACCGACTCCGGGTGGAACTGGACGCCTTCGACCGGCAGGTCCCGGTGCCGCGCGGCCATGATCACGCCGGCCTCGGTCCGCGCCGTCACCTGCAGTTCGTCGGGCACGCTGTCCTGCGCGATCGCGAGGGAGTGGTACCTGGTGGCGGTGAACGGCGACGGCAGCCCGGCGAGCACGCCGGCGCCCTCGTGGAACACCTGGCTGGTCTTGCCGTGCAGCAACTCGTCGGCGCGGCCGACGACACCGCCGTACGCGACGCCGATCGCCTGCAGGCCGAGGCAGACCCCGAAGATCGGGACCTCGCCACCCGCCTCCCGGACGATGTCGACGCACGCGCCGGCTTCCTCCGGCGTCCCTGGTCCGGGCGACAGCAGGACGCCGTCGTACGCCGTGACCTGGTCAGGGGTGACCTCGTCGTTGCGCAGCACTGTGGTGTCGGCCTGCAACTGCTGCAGGTACTGCACCAAGTTGTAGACGAAGGAGTCGTAGTTGTCGACGACAAGGATGCGCGGCATGCGCACCATTCTGACAGGCCCGCGGAAACCGCGTGGACCTGTTTCAGCGACCGCTGCCGGTGACCGACGGGCTGGCCGTCGGCACCTTGGGGAAGCCCGGCACTGTCGCGCTCTGCAGGTCCAGGGTGCCCTCGTACGCCGGCATGGCGATCGACGACTCCGTCTTCACCTCGTAGCCGAGCTGGAACTTCACCACGTAGTCCTGCAGATTGTCGATGTACTGCGAATCGTCGAGCGCCTTCTGCAGCTTCCGCCGGTCACCGATCGCGGTGATCTTGTACGGCGGCAGGTAGGGCACGCCGTGCAGGACCACCGAGTTGCCCACGCACTTGATGCCGGTGGTCGAGATGACCCGGTGGTTCTGGATCGAGATCGCGTCGGCGCCACCGGCCCAGAGCGCGTTCACGACGGCCTGGATGTCCTGCTGGTGGATCACCAGCCAGTCGGCGTCGACGTCCGGGTTGTCCTTCACCACTTGTGACGGGGCGTCCTTGAGCGTGACGGTCAGTCCCGGGCCGGTGACCGGCACCGTCCCGACCTGCTCGGACAGGTCCTTCAGTTGCTTGGCCAGCTTGGGCGCGATCGAGCCCTGCTGCGTCTGCAGTTTCTCGATGTCCTGGCTCAGCTCCGCGTGCTGGCGGGTCAGGGTCGCGCTGCGGCGGCTCTGTTCCTCCACGAGGCCTGCGAGCGTAGTGTTGCGACTAGGGCGCAGGTCGGTACCACGGGCATTGGTGGCACTGGTCGCGAACAGCAGACCGGCGCACATCAGCGCCACTGGCGCACTCGCGCGCCAGAGCGAAAAACGCCGCAGCCTGCTCACCCGTGAACCCCTTGCTCCCGTCTGCACTACGCTAACCGAGGCCAGACCCAGTGGTGTGGCTGGTGCCGGCCTCGCGAACCGAGGCGACACCACTCACCTTAGTGTCCGCTACAAGGAGTCGAATCCGTGCCCGAGTCGAGCAGTCGCAAAACGAAGAAGTCCTCCGCCGAGAAGGTGAAGGTGGAGAAGACTCCGAAGAAGCCACGCACCACCAGTCGCGTCTGGGTGGCGCCGCTGATGCTCGGCTGCTGGCTGCTCGGACTCGCCTGGCTGGTCGTCTTCTACGTGGCCGGCCAGGACATCCCGGTGATGAAGGACCTGAACAACTGGAACCTGCTGATCGGCATGGGCCTGATCGCCGTCGGTTTCGTCGTCTCCACGCAGTGGATCTGACCCTGTTCAGCTAGTACTTCTTCGCGCGCACCGGCGTCGCGGAACACCTCGGACCTGAGCCGGCGACCGGGCGCAACCGGCTCAGGTCCGGGGTTTCTCGTGTTTTTCGGCCGAATGACACCACTGCAGTTATCCACATGGGTATCCCCAGGTGTGCACAGCTTTCGCGACCGTTGTCCCCAGGTTGTCCCCGGATTTCGGCCGATTCGGGGACAAAATCGCCGAAATCTGTGGATCAACAAGGTTTGATCACCGTCTTATCCACAACTGGGGAAGACCTCGCTGAGCCAGCGTCCGAAGTTCTGTGGAAACTCGTGCCCCACCCCTGGCACTCGGTGGATCGAGAGCCCGAAGCCGGTCAGCCGGTCGGCCGCGTCGTCCACAACCTCCAGCAGATCATCGTCTTCGCCGATCAACACGTCGGCCGGTGACAACGGACCGGCCGCATCGGCCGGCAACTCCCGCAGAGCCGGAGCGATCACGAGTACGCCGGTCGCCCGGGTCGGTGTCGCGGTCAACGCCCAGTCGAGCGCGGCCCGGCCACCTGCCGAGAATCCCACCGCGATGAGCGGCAGTCCGCGCAATTCGTCGGGCAGCTCGCCAAGAGCGCGGGCGATGTCCTCCACCGCACGATCCCGCTCCGGCCAGGTGCGGTACATCGGGGACATCCGCTGCGACGAGTCCACACACACCAGCGCGTAGCCGAGCTCCAGCACCTCGGCCCAGTCCGCCGCAGCCCGACCCGCGGTCTGCCCAGCCCCATGCAGCGCTACTACGACACCGCGCGCGTCATCAACGCTCGCGGGCAGCTGGATGAGTGCGGGGCGCGGGTCCGGGCTCCTGCGAGTCGCAGAGAGTGCGACCAGTTCCTGGAACTCCGGTAGTGGCTGCAGAGCGGCGAGGTCGTCGTCATCGGTGAGGATCGACGGATCCCACCAAGCGCCCGCGTCGCTGGCGGACCGTAGTACGTGGATAGCCGCCTCTGGTTCGCCGAGGGAGCCGTGCAGGCAGGCCGCGGTATGGGCGAGCTCTGCCGACCAGGGCTCGAGCTCAGGATCGGGGCGGCTCAGCAGCTCCAGGGCGGCGCGCTGCTCACCCTCGGAGTACAGCGTGAAGACGCGGTCGGACAGATCGTCGTAGCGCTGCTCTGGAGAATCCACGGGTCGATGGTGGCAGACCTTCGGCGTATACGCAGGGATATATGTAGACATCTACGTAGCGGTGTGCGTATAGTTCTACGTAGGAGGAGAGCTGATGCCGAACAAGACGATCTACGTTTCCGACGACGACCTGGCGCTCTACAAGCGGGCCCAGGAGCTTGCCGGAAATCTGTCCCAAGCGATCTCCATCGCGCTGCGGCGGTATGTCGAACTGGAGGAGGGCCGGCTCGACGGCTTCGACGAGATCACCGTGCGGGTCGGGCGCGGGGCCGGCCGCAAGCAGCGGTTCTCCGGTGTCCTGCTCGCCGAGGGCGGCCGGTCGAACAAGAACGGCTACGAGGCGTTCAAGGTGTACCGCAGCAGGACCGGCAAGTTCGTCCTGTACGCCGACCGGACCAACCAGTTCACCACCGGCCAGACCGTCGACGGTGAGGAACAGAACTACACCGGCTGGCGGAGCTGGATCGGCAGCTTCAGCAGCAACCAGACCTGGAGCATGGCGCAAGGCGAGGCCACGCTGCACGTCGTCGACACCCTCGAGGAACTGCACGCCCTGATCCCGGACGACCTCTACGCCCTGGTCGAGGAAGCCGCCGACCAGCCGGTCGTCGAGGACCTCGACATCTGATCCACCACCCCACAACTGCACACCTGATCCACCGAGCGGCGACCTGACCACGGTCGGCCGGCTGGATCAGCACGCCCTGAATCTCCCCTCCGCAACCCCCTTTGGCCATCAGGTCAGGTTCGCCCTGCCCGAAAACAAGCGAGGAAGTATGAACAGTTCATCCCTGGCGATCGACGTCACCGGCCTGCGCAAGGCGTACGGCGACAAGCTCGTCCTCGACGGCATCGACCTGAAAGTTGCCGAAGGCACCATCTTTTCGCTGCTCGGCCCGAACGGCGCGGGCAAGACCACCGCGGTCCAGATCCTGTCCACGCTGATCACCGCCGACGCCGGTGAGATCCGGGTCGCCGGGCACGACCTGCACCGCGACCCCGAGGCCGTCCGGGCCGCGATCGGTGTGACCGGCCAGTTCTCCGCGGTCGACGGTCTGCTGACCGGCGAGGAGAACCTGATCATGATGGCCGACCTCCATCACCTCGGCCGCCGCGAGGCGCGCCGCCGGGCCGCCGAACTGCTGGAGCGCTTCGACCTGGTCGAACCCGGTCGGAAGCTCGCGATGACGTACTCCGGCGGTATGAAGCGACGGCTCGATCTGGCCATGACGCTGGTCGGGAACCCGCGGATCATCTTCCTGGACGAGCCGACGACCGGGCTCGACCCGCGCAGCCGGCACAGCATGTGGCAACTCGTCCGCGAGTTGGTCGCCGGCGGCGTCACGGTCCTGCTGACCACGCAGTACCTGGAGGAGGCCGACGAACTCGCCGACCGGATCGCGGTACTGGATCACGGCACCTTGGTTGCCCAGGGCACCCCGGCGGAGCTGAAGCGACTGGCGCCGGGTGGTCATATCCGGCTGCGGTTCACGGCGCCCGAAGAGTTCGCCGCGGCCGCACAGGCACTGCCGTCCGCGTCGCGGGACGACGAGTCCCTGGTTCTCCAGGTGCCGAACGACGGCAGCGTGCAGTCGCTGCGCGCCGTCCTGGCCCGGATCGACGACGCCCGCATCGAAGTGGACGAACTGACCGTCCACACCCCTGACCTGGACGACGTGTTCTTCGCCGTCACCGGTCAGCCCGCAACCACCGACGACGAGAAAGTGACAAGCAGATGAGCACCTTGAGCTATCCGGTGGCCGACACCGCCACGATGTTGCGCCGCAACCTGCGCCACGCCCTGCGATACCCCGGGCTGTCGCTCGGCGCGCTGGGCATGCCGGTCATCATGATGTTGCTGTTCGGCCTGATCTTCGGCGACACCTTCTCGGCCGGCCTCGGCGGCGGCAAAGGCTTCGACTACATCGACTTCCTCACCCCGGGCATCCTGCTGATGTCGATCGCGTCCGGGACGATGTCGCCGGCGGTCGGGGCCGCCATGGACATGAGCGAGGGCATCGTCGCCCGGTTCCGGACGATGGCGATCTTCCGCCCGGCTGTGCTGACCGGGCACGTGCTGGGCAACGTGATCCTCACGATCGTCAGTCTGGCCCTCGTGATCGGGTTCGCCGTGCTGATCGGGTTCCGTCCGAACGCGTCGGCCGGCGAATGGGTGCTGGCGGCGGGACTGATGATCGCGGTGACCGTCGCGCTGACCTGGTTCGCGATCGCGCTCGGCCTGACCAGCAAGACCGCGGAGGGGGCGAGCAACATCGTCCTGCCGATCAGCCTGCTGCTGCCCTTCCTGAGCAACACCTTCATCCCGCTGGAGTCGATGCCGGGCGGCATCCGCTGGTTCGCGGAGTACCAGCCCTTCACGGCGATCATCGACACCCTGCGGCACCTGCTGCTGGGAGCGCCGATGGACAACGGCACCGGCTGGCTCGCCCTCGCCTGGTGCCTGGCGATCGCCCTCGTCGGCTACTTCTGGGCCCAGCGAAGCTACAACAAGGGCACCGCGGCCTGATCAGCTTGGAGCGCCGAGGAGATTGGCCCGGGTGCGGATGTGGGCGGGGGTCAGCAGGTCGCAGTCGGAGTTGGTGACCGGTTCGCCGGCGACGGTGCGGAGCGGGATGACACCGGTCCAGTACGGCAGGGCCAGGTCCTCGGGGTCGTCGTTCGCCTCGCCGGCGCGGGTCTTCACCGAGGCTTCCGTGAGGGAGAGGGCCAGGACGGAGGTCTTGGCCAGCTCCTTGCGGTTCGGGGGTCGGGTGGCGTGGGAGCGGCCGGGGACGAGATGGTCGACGATGACGTTGAGGCCGTGCAGCTTCTCGTCCGGGTCGGTGACGAGGCGCGGTACGCCGAAGATCACCGCCGAGCGGTAATTCACCGAGTGATGGAACGCCGACCGGGCCAGCACCAGGCCGTCCGCGTGGGTGACCGTCACGCAGATCGTCTGCTCGGGCGCGGCGACCACACTCCGCGCGGCGACCGAGCCGTGCAGGTAGAGAGTCCCGTCGACGCCGCGGTCCAGATCGATCCCGTACGCCGTGGGCAGCACCAGCGGGGCGTCGCCGAGGATCACCCCGAGGTGGCAGAACATGCCTTCGCGGAGGACCTCGTGCAGCACCTCGCGCTCGGTGGCGGCGCGCTCCTTCGAACGGCGCAAGGAGGTCCGGTCGGTCGGCTGGAGCGGCGTGGTGATGGTCATGGAACCAGCGTCGCCGGACAGTGGCATGCTGGCACGGTCCATTCCGGTTCGAATCAGGTAGTCCACTTTGGATAGCTCGCTGCCACTCGTCCTCGACCGCTCCGGCGCCGGCCCGCTCCACCTGCAGTTGGCCGAGCAGTTCCGCGCGGCGATCCGGGACGGCCGGCTCCAGGCGGGGCACCGGTTGCCTTCCACCCGCGAACTGGCCCGCGACCTGGTGGTGTCACGATCGGTGGCCCAGGCGGCGTACGACCAACTGCATGCCGAGGGATGGATCGAAGGCCGGACGGGAGCGGGCACCTACGTGGCGGACGTCGTACCGCTGCAGCCTGTTGAGCGACGCCGAACGAAGTCCGCGCCGGCCGCGCGGGAGAAGCTGTTGTCGTTGCGGGCCGGCATCCCGTTCATCGGTGGGTCGGCTGATGCCGGCTGGCGGCGGGCGTGGCGGGAGGTGTCGGCGCAGCTCCCGCCACCGGGGTACGAGGATCCGACCGGGTTGCCCGCCTTGCGGGAGGCGGTGGCCGCGCACGTCGGCCGGGTCCGGGGGATCGCGTGCGGTGCGGAGAACGTGCTGATCACGAACGGGACCATCCACGGGCTGCGTCTGGTGCTGTCGGTCCGCCATCGTCCGGGCGAGCGGATCGCGATCGAGGACCCGGGGTACGTGAACGCCGTCGTCGCCGCTCGCGATCAGCGATTGGAGGTCGTCGACATCGGCGTCGACGAGGACGGCCTGCTGGTTCGCGAACTCGGTGACGACCTCGCCGCGGCGTACGTGACACCGTCCCACCAGTACCCGCTCGGCGGGCGGCTACCCGTTGCCCGACGCAACGAACTGATCCGGTGGGCCCGACGCACCGGCGCGACGCTGATCGAGGACGACTACGACAGCGAGTTCCGGTACGACGTGGCGCCGCTGCCCGCGCTGGCCCAGCTCGACCTCGATCGGGTCGTGCACCTGGGCACCCTGTCGAAGATCCTCAGCCCGGCGCTCCGGCTCGGCTGGCTGGTCGCGTCCACCGAGGTGGTCGACGCGTTGGCGGCGTACCGGGAGAACTCGGGCGACTGGCCCGCCTGGCCCATGCAGGCAGCGTTCCTCGCGATGCTCCGCGACGGCTACCTCGACCAGGTGATCCGCCGGAACCGCCGCCTGTACGCCGATCGCCGCAACCTCACCTGCTCAGTCCTCGCCCCCTACGGTCGCGTGGTCGGTCAGGACGCCGGACTCCACATCACCCTGCTCCTCCCCGATTCGCTCGACGACCTCGAGGTCGCCGCCCGAGCCCGGGCTGCCGGTGTAGTCGTGGCCCCTCTCTCGGAGTACCGCCGCTCCCGCCCCGGCCCACCCGGCCTCGTCATCGGCTACGCCCGCCCCACCGACGAAGCCTTGCAGCGCGCTCTTGCTCTGCTCGCCGGAATCCTCGGCGGGTAAGGGCTTCGACGCCGGTCGAAAGGGTGCCGCGGTGCCAGGGTGCCCTGGCACTGTGATGTCGGCACTCGGCCGGACGAAGGAGAACTGGTGTACGGAAGAGCTGGAATCGCGCTGCTGGCGCTGGGACTGCCATTGGTGTTGTCGGGTCCGAATGCATCGGCCGCACCGACTGCTGCCTGTGCCGAGCACGCAGTAGCGGAGGTGAGAGGACGGACGGCGACGGACATCCGGGGAGTCGCACCGGGCGGTCACTATCTGTCCGGGGCGGCGCAGGACGGCGAGGGGAACTACCACGCGGTCCGTTGGGACGACGGTGTGCCCACTGAACTTCCCATCCCCGCCGCGCAGTCATGGGCGGCTGACGTGAACGACGACGGCCAGTTGGTGATCGGTACCAGCGATGAGGACGGCACGAAGCCCTGGCGCTACCGCGATGGGCAGTTGGTTGCGCTGCCGATCCCAGCCGGTTACGCCAGCGCCACGGCTACCGCGATCGACAACTACCGTGGCAACATCCTCGGCACGGTCAGTGACGCGGACGGCTGGAACGTGCGCGGTGTGGTCTGGGATGCGGCCGATCAGCCGCACGTGCTGTCGATCCCGGCCGGGTTCAACGAGGTGGCCGTGTCCGACATCGACGACGACGGCGTGGCTGTCGGGACCGTGCTCGACGTCGACATTCCGCATGCGCGGACCCGCTACCAGCTGGCGGCGTACTGGCTACCGGACGGCACTGTTCGGCTCTTCCCGCCTTCCTCCGCCACCGCGTGGACGACAGCCGCAGCGATTCGGCACGGAGTCGCCGCCGGGCAGGATGGCGACAGTGCCGCCACCTGGAAGGTTGGCACGAACGGTTCCAGTACTGCGATCGCCGGCGGGGACAAGGCTCAGGCGATCAACTCACGAGGGACGGTCGTGCTGGCGGGGAGCGGTCGGCCTCGCGTTTACCAGCCAGGCAAGGGCGAACGAGCACTCACTCTGCAGGACCCAGGCGGCGCCTCCGGTGCGAGCGTCGCCGGTCTCGCCGACACCGACCAGGTCTACGGCACCGACGACCTGCACCACGAACCCGTCCGCTGGGACTGCAGTTAGGCAGAACGCTCACCAAGGGGTGACCGGGTTGTTCTTCAGCGGTGGTTGGACGTGGGGGGTTTGGCCGGACCAGGTGAGTTCGGAGAGCCACATCGTGCGGCCATGGGGATCTGTGCCGACCGAGGCCGGGTCCCACGCGTGGTACACGAACCACCAGCGGTCGGCGGTTCGGAGGACCATGTTGTGGCCGGGGCCGGCGGCGTCGGGGGAACTGGTGAGGATGGGATCGCCCGACTTGGTGCACGGGCCGGCGGGGGTGTCGCAGCGGGCGTGGCCGACGGCGTACGAGGCCTTGTCGAAGGCGTTCGCGGAGTAGAAGAGGTGGAAGGCGCTGTCGCGTTCGACCATGTACGGCGCCTCGACCAGGGTGCCCTCCCAGGGCAGGGTCTGCTTGATCAGCCGGGTGGGTTCGCCGATCAGGCGCAGCCCGTCGGCGGACAGCCGCGAGACGGAGATCCAGGTGTCGACACCGATCGCGTTGCCGTCGTTCTTCCAGTAGAGCCAGCGCTGACCGGACGAGTCCTGGAACGGGCTCGCGTCGATCGAACCGCCCTCCTCGGCCTCGCAGATGAGTGGCCGACTCGATTTGTCGACATATGGACCTTTTGCCTCCGACGCGACACCGACACCGATCGCCTGCCGCCCCGATGCGGTGTCAGAACTCGTGTAATACATGACGAATCGGTCAGGACCGTGGACGGCGACCTCGGGTGCCCACACCCTTCCCGGTGACGTCCACGCCGGCAGTTCGGGGAGGGCGTCGCCGACCTGGTCCCAGGAGACCAGGTCGGCCGACTTCAGCGTCTGGACATTGCCGAGCGGCCCGTTGGTCGCGAACGCGTAGTACGAACCGTCGACGGCGACCACCTGCGGATCGGCGAAGTTGTCGCCGTAGACGGGATTCGTGAAGGCCACGGTCACTTGCTCTCGTAGAAGCGGAGGTAGTCGAACGTGGCGACCGGTGGGGTGCCGCCGGTTTGGTCGCCGTGGGCGTAGATGCCGAGCTTGGGAGTTGCGCCGGCGGGAAGCACCCACGACGCGCCCCAGGTCCAGGTCTTGCCGTCAATACTGGAGCCGGCGCGGTAGACGTGTTCGCCGGCAGCGTTGCGGTGGTAGGCCAGTCGCATCCACAGCGTCGGTGCCGGGCGGCCGATCGCGGCGCCGCCGTAGCTGGTCGCACCGTCCGAGGCGCGCGCCACCAACTCGCGGCCGAACTCCGTCTGCCGCGTCTTCCAGATCGCCACGTCGCCGAACCGGGCGAAGTCGTCGTCGTTCAGATACGCGATCATCCCGGCCTGCTGGTAGTTGCGGACATCGCCCTCACCCAGGTCCAGGTGCAGCTTCGTCTCCGCGATCCAACTGTCCCCGGCCGGCGTGTCGTGGAACAGCAATCCGGCGTTGTTGCCGGACCCGACCAGGTCGGTGTTCTGCACCGGCCAAGACAACTTGCCATCGGCAACTACCGCCTTGCTGTCCGGCCGCACCCAACTCCAGCCGGCACCCAGCCCGGGCCCGTCGAACTCGTCCCCGGCAAGCAACATTCCAGCCTCCGGTACTGCGGCCGGCCGGCGCAGCGGATCGGCCACGGCCCGCACCGTCAGGTTGTCCACCTCCGCCGAGCCCAGCCAACTCACCGGAGCGGACCGCACCTTCAACCCCGGTACGACGAGTTGCGCCTCGGCGTACAAGTCGCCCAGGCCGGCGTCGTTCACCCGGACGGTCACCGTGTTGCCCAGCACCTGCACGCTGAGCTTGTTCCACTGATTGCGGTCGAAGTCCGCAGGAAGGGTCGCACTCGTAGTACGACTACCAGCGAGCACCCGGATCGTGCTACCGCTCACAGTGGCGACCACAGAACCACCAAGCACGGTGGTGAAGCTGCTGCCCAGCTTGACGTCGGCCTCGACTCGCACCGATCCACCCGGCGCGGCCTGGCGAGTGGCGGCGATGCCGCGGACAGCAGCGGCAGGTCCACCAAGCGAGTCATCAGCTTGCCTGGTCGCACCCCACAGTCCGGTCGCGGGATCCGCAGAGTCGATCCCTGCGGCAGACCCGGTCACCGGAGCGGGCTGCCGTGTGTCCGACGGACCCAGGCCCGCGCGAGTCCGCGGCCAGCCGTCGATCCAGTCGATCCGGTCGATCAGCATCGGCCGCCGGTTGATCCCGAACGGGTCGGTCAGCCACGGCGTACCGCGGTCGATCGCGTGGTAGACGATGTGGTCCTGCCCGGCCGCGTCGGTGATGAAGGCGTGGTGGCCGGGACCGATCCACTTGTTGCCGTTCTGGGTGATCACCGTGGTGCCACCGACCCGGGACTCGTTCAGCGAGGCGCCGGTCGCGTCGACGAACGGCCCGCGCGGAGATCGCGACCGGCCCGCGAAGACGGAGTACCCGGTCGTCGGGCCCGCGCAGCAGTTCATCGACGAGCCCATCAGGTAGTACCAGCCGTCGCGGTAGACGGCGTACGAGCCCTCGTAGCGGTCGCCGACGGTCACCTGCGTCGGCGTGCCGACCGAGTGCAGGCCGTCGGGGGACAGTTCGGTGACGGAGATGCCGCCGTAGAAGCCGCCGGTGTAGAGGTATCGCTTGCCGTCGGCCGCGGTGAGCATCGCCGGGTCGATCGTGCCGAAGAAGCCACCGTTGCCGTCGGGCTTCGGTGCGACCACCGGCGCGTCGGTCGCGGTCCAGGGACCGGCCGGCGTCGGGGCGGTGGCCACGCCGATCGCTGGATCGCCGCCCGGGTTGGCGAGGGTGTCGGTGACGGTGAAGTACATGACGTACCTACCACCGAAGTACCGGATGTCCGGCGCCCAGAAGAACGAGCCGGGGGCGGCCCAGGCGGGTTTGGTCGCGTCGGTGAAGACCGTGCCGAGGTACTCCCAGGAGCCGAAGTCCTTGGTCCTGGCCATGTGCATCAGTCCGAAGGGGCCTCCTGCGACCAGTGGGTCGGAGGTGGCGTAGGCGTACCAGTAGCCGTCGCGGCCCTGGATGATGGACGGATCGGCGAAGGTGTCGGCGAAGGACGACGAGATCGGGTTGAGGGTGGTCGTCGGCGTCGCCGGGTTCGGTGCGGCGACGGCCGCCGTGGTACCGGCTGTGACCGCGACGACGGCGAGTGCCGCGGCTAGGAATCGTCTGGGAGGCACGGGCGGGTCCTCTCTGCTGGTGGGCGTCAGTCAGTCGGTGCGAGCCTGATCAGGTGCCACGACGCGGGCGGCAGCGTGGCCGTGCAGATGCCGTTGGCAACATTCGTCCCGGTGACCTGACGTGGGACCACGCGATCGGGATCATCGGCGGTGTTCACGGCAGTCCGGTCGTCGTCGTTCAGCGCGAGGTGCTCGACGAGCTGGTGCCCGGCGAACACCGGTACTTCGAAGTCGATCGCGTCCGTCTCGCTCCGATTCACCACGAAGACGGCCACCTCGCCGGTGCTCTCGTCGTACGTCGCGGTGCTCCACAACGCGCACACCCGCCCGTACTGCGCGGTCTCCACCTCGGGGCCACCGGCGACCTCGGTCCGCAGCACCGTGCCCCCGGCGTACTTCGCGGTCAGCGCGAACGGGTGGAAGATCGTCTGCCGCCAGGCGCGGCCGTCAGGCTCGGTCCGGATCGGGGCGATCACGTTGACCAACTGGGCGAGACACGCGATCTTCACGCGATCGGCGTGCCGGAGGAGGGTGATCAGCAGGCTGCCGATCACGACCGCGTCGTCGACGGTGTAGACGTCCTCGATCAGCGGGCTCACCTCGCGGATGTCGAGGCCGAGTTCGCCGGGGAAGTCCTGCTGGCGCCAGACGTTCCACTCGTCGAACGACAAGGTGATCGCCTTGTCGCTGCGCTTGAGCGCCTTCACGTGGTCGGCGGTGGCGACGACGGAGTCGATGAACCGGTCCATCCCCTCGGCGCTGGCCAGGAAGCTGGTCCGGTCGCCGTCCTTCGGTTCGTAGTACGCGTGCAGGGAGATGTGGTCGACCAGGTCGTAGGTGCGCTCGAGGACGGTGCGCTCCCAGTCGCCGAAGGTCGGCATCCCGGCGTTGCTGGAGCCGCAGGCGACGAGTTCGAGCCCGGGGTCGACCCGCCGCATCGCGTTGGCGGTCTCCTCGGCGAGCCGGGCGTACTCCTCGGCGGTCTTGTGGCCGATCTGCCACGGTCCGTCCATCTCGTTGCCCAGGCACCAGACCTTGATGCCGTGCGGCTCCTTGCTGCCGTTGCGGACCCGCCGGTCCGGCAACTCGGTGCCGGCCGGCAGGTTGCAGTACTCCAGCAACTGAACCGCTTCGGTGATCCCGCGGGTGCCGAGGTTGACCGCCCAGATCGGCTCGACACCCGCCTTGCGGGACCAGGCGACGAACTCGTCGGTGCCGAACTGGTTCGGCTCGATCGCCCGCCAGGCCAGGTCCAGCCGCCGCGGGCGCTCGTCCTTCGGGCCGACGCCGTCCTCCCACTGGTAGTTGGAGACGAAGTTGCCGCCCGGGTAGCGGACCGCCGTGACGCCGAGTTCGCGGATCAGCGCGAGCACGTCCTCGCGGAACCCGTCGGCATCGGCGGCGGCGTGACCCGGTTCGTAGATGCCGGTGTAGACACAGCGGCCCATGTGTTCGACGAACGAGCCGAACAGGCGCCGGTCGAGGGCTCCGACCACGAACGAGGGGTCGACCGCGAGACGAGCCACAAATCCTCCTGGATAGCCTTTACAACGATTAACCCGGAGTTTTTCAACGTTTGACATCACCTGTAAAGAGCTCACGTGACAGACTCAGGCGACAACCGGGTGTGAGGGGAGAACCGATGGCGACCAGGCTGAGCGATGTGGCCGCGCGGGCCGGCGTCTCGGTGAAGACGGTGTCCAACGTCATCAACGACTACCCGCACATCACCGCGCGCACCCGGGCCAAGGTCGAGGCCGCGATCGCCGAGCTCGACTACACCCCGAACGTCAGCGCTCGCTCGCTGCGCAAGGGCCGGTCCGACTTCATCGCGCTGGCCGTCCCGGAGATGGCCTCGCCGTACTTCGCGGAGCTCGGCGCCGCGATCAGCCGGGCCGCCAAGAAGCGGGGCATCACGGTGCTGATCGACCAGACCGAGGGCGAGGCGGCCGCCGAGAAGCTCGTCCTGGACGGGATGCGCGGGCAGTTGATCGACGGCATCATCTTCTCGCCGATCACCACCGCGCCGGCCCGGATCACCTCGGCCGACACCGCCAAACCGCTGGTGCTGCTGGGTGAGCGGCACCCCGGCGGCACCTTCGACCACGTCGCGGTCGACTCGGTGCAGGCCTCGTTCGACGCGACCATGCACCTGGTCTCGATCGGCCGGCGCCGGATCGCGGCGATCGGGGTCGGCGGGGGCGCGGGCACCGGCTCGGTCCGGCGGAAGGGCTACCGCAAGGCGCTGAAGGCAGCCGGCCTCGCCCTGGATCCGGCGCTGGAGGTGGGCGGCCCCGGCTACCACCGCGAGGACGGCGCCGCCTCGATGCGCGAACTGCTGGCCCTCCCCGAACCACCTGATGCCGTCTTCTGCTTCAACGACCTGATGGCCATCGGTGCACTCCGGGCGCTGACCGATGCCGGCCTGTCCGCACCGAAGGACGTCGCCGTGATCGGTTTCGACGACATCGAGGACGGCCGGTACCACTCGCCGTCGCTGACCACGATCTCCGCCGACAAGGAATGGCTGGCCGAGAACGCGGTCGCGCTGCTGCTCGACCGGATCGCCGGCACCGGTGAGGCCGACCGCCGCGACCTCACCGTCCCGTACACGTTGACGATCCGGGAATCGACCGGCGGCTAGAAGGCGGCTGCGCAGGTCGTCAGGTTGGCCGTGACACTGGCGCCACGGGCCACCGTCACCTGCCGGGTCTCCAGCACCTGACCGGTCGGCCGCTCACAGGTCAGGGTCCACGCCTCGGTCCCGCCTTGCTGTACGACGCTCGGCCGGGTCGACGGGTTCGTGTGCCAGGTGTAGGTGCCGCCCGCCGGCACCACCATCGTGGTGTCCAGCACGTCGGGCAGGCTGGTGCCGTTCCACGTCTTGGTGCTGAACGACTTCTTCAACCGCAGTACGGCTCCGGCCGGACCGGTTCCGGTGATGATCGAGTGCCTCGCGGGGTTGATGGTGCTCTCGGCCGCGAGCAGGAAGGCGGCCCGGTTGCCCTTGCCTGCCGTACTGCCCGAGCCGTAGTAGTAGTTGACCACGTTCGAGAACGCCGGGTGGAAGCTGTTCGCGCCGTGCTCGAAGGTGAACCCGAGCCCGCCGGTCGCGTAGTACGACCAGTCCTCCGTCGTTCCGGTGGTGTCGTACAACTCGTAGCTGAACTGGCTGGTGTACCCGTTCTGGGCGGCCATCTGATCGCCGAGCGACTTGTAGATCGCCTCGTCCGGGGTGTTGCCGGCGCCCGCGTAGCCCGGCTCGCGCAGTACGAGGTTCGAGTAGGTGTGGTTGGTGATCAGGGTGGTCACCTGGTTCGCAGAGACGAGTGCCTGGATGTTGCGCGACTCCGGCTCGCTGAAGGCGCTCGCGCCGCGGTACGTCTCGGAGGTCAGGCTGCTGGACGCACCCGGACCGCCCCAGAAACCGGAGTAGTTGCGGTTCAGGTCGGTGCCCTTGGACTGGTTCGCCGACTGCGCGCACTGGCCGCTGGTGGGGATCTGCCCGTCGGTGACGCGGCAGTTCTTCCGCTTCATCTCGTAGCCGAGGGTGCGGCTCAGGTTGAAGCCGTCCGGGTTCACCACCGGCACGAAGATCACCCGCGCCTTCTCCAGGATGTTGGTGATCCGCGGGTCCACACCGTCGTTCTTCAGCAGGTCGTAGGCGAACTCCATCGTCAGCTCACCCGACGGCCATTCGCGCGCGTGATGCAGTCCGACCATCAGGAACACCGGCTTGCCGTTGCTGGTGGTGACGTCGTGGCTGACCTCGATCCCGCGGATCGTCCGGCCTTCGAGCGAGGTGTTCTTCACCGTGAACTGCTTGACCTTCGTCGGGTACTGCGTGGCCAGCGCCGCGAGCTCATTGTTGTAGTCGGCAAGCTGCCGGTACGCCGTACGCCCGCTCGGCAAGGTCGCCTTGATCGCCTTGTTCTCAACGGCTTTCGCGTACGCCGCGTCGGCGGCCTCGCGTTCCTTGTCGGCGCCGACCAGGTCGTCCTCGATCACTGTCCAGCGGAATCCGGCCAGTTGCAGCAGGCGTCGGTCATGGTTGCCATAGGCAACCAGGTCGACGAAGCCCTTCCCCGCCGACTCGGCCAGATCGAGATCCAGGGTGTTCAGCCGCTGCTTGTCCGCCGCGGTCGGGGTGCTGACCCGCAGCAACTGGATCAGCTCGGCGTTCGCGGAGGCCTGGGCCTTGTGATCGGGTGGTGGCGCAGCCTGGACCTGGCTGCCTGCACCGACGGCGAGCACCGCCGCTATCGCCAAGGGGATGAGTCGGTGCCATCGGGCGGGATGGGACACGGTGACCTCCAGTAGTGAGGCTATCGCAATGGGTAACTGGAGCGTAGGGCCCTTGCGATCCCCGTGGAAGCTGTTCGGCGATCTGTGCGGGGAAACAGTCGCGCTCAGTCAGCGGTGACCGAGTGCGGAGAGTTGCTCGGCGAGGGCCCTGCGGAAGCCGGGCAGGTAGGAGAGCAGGTGAAGACCCGCGTTGCGGGCGGGCCGCAGTACGGGAGGAACGGTGGCCAGGCGGGTCAGGCGGTGGGCCAGCGAGACGACGCGAACGGCCTCGGCGCGGTTCTCGGTCGCGTAGGCGTCCAGTCCGTCCTCGTTGCCGGTGGTGAGCGCTTCTGCGAGCGCGTCGCCTAGCGTGACGGCGTCGCGCAGGCCGAGGTTCATCCCCTGACCGCCGGCCGGGCTGTGGGTGTGGGCGGCGTCGCCGGCCAGCACGATCCGCCGGTCGCGGTACCGGTCGGCCACCCGCTCGTGGATCCGGAAGCGGGATCCCCAGATCACCTCGGTCACCCGGGCCGTCGACCGCTGCGGGCCACGGGCGTTGAGCAGCCGCTGCGCATACGCCACATCCGGGTGCTCCGGCGCGTCGTCGACCTCGGCGACCAGACGGAAGGAGCCGTCGGGCAGGGGAGCGGCGACGAGCATGCCGGGGCGGGAGAAGTACAGCAGTACTTCGTCCGGCGGCAGGCCGCTCTCGACCCGGACGTCGGCGAGGGTGAAGTTCAGCGGCAACACGTCGTCGCCCGCGAAACCGAGCCCGGCGAGATCACGGATCCGGCTGTTCATCCCGTCCGCGGCCACGACGTACTGCGCGTGGATCACCTCGCCGCTCTCCAGCGTCACCTCGGCGCCGTCCTCGGTCTGGCGGACACCGGAGGCGACGTACGGTCGGTGGACCTTGCCTCCCAGTTCCTCGAGGCGCTCCAGCAGGACCTGCTCGGTGGTGCTCTGCGGAATCATCAGGACGTACGGGTAGTCGGTCGGCAGATGGTCGAACCGGATCGGGACCAGCGTGCGGTCGGCGTCGGCGATGTTGAACTGCTCGACGTGGCGGCCGAGCTCGGTCAGGCGCTTCGCGACGCCGAGCTGCTCCAGCATCTCCAGCGTCCGCGGGTGGATGACCGAGGCGCGCGAGGTGTTCGCACCCGCCGCCTGCCGGTCGACGACCGCGACCTCACGACCGTGGCCGGCGAGCGAGACCGCCACTGCCAGGCCGACGGGCCCGGCGCCTACGACCAGCACCTCGGTGTGCTCGGGGATTCCGTTCATTTCCTCTGCTCCTTCCAGGTCAACATCTGTTGGCCAACGCTTGTTGACTTGACTGTAGAACGCACCGGCTTCCCAAGTCAACACTTGTTGACCTACGGTGGCTCCATGACGGAGAAGACGCAGGCTGAGGCCGCGGCGGACGCGGGGGGTGGGCGGCGGTCGGATCGGAGTCGGGCGGCGATTCTGGGGGCGGCGCGGGAGCGGTTCGCGGCCGACGGGTACGAGCGGGCGACGATCCGGGCGATCGCGGCCGACGCGGCGATCGACCCGGCGATGGTGATGCGCTACTTCGGCAACAAGGAGAAGCTGTTCGCCGCGGCGGCCGAGTTCGACCTGCGGCTGCCCGACCTCAGCGCCCTGCCGCCCGACGAGGCCGGAGCGGCGCTGATCGACCACTTCCTGAACCGCTGGGAGGACGACGAGTCCCTCAAGGCCCTGCTTCGTGCCAGCGTCACCAACCCGGTGGCCGCCGACCGGATGCGCGACCTGTTCGCCGGCCAACTCGGCCCGATGATCGCTCGCCTGACCGACCCCGCGGACGTCGGCACCATCGCGACGCGAGCCGGCCTGGTCGCCACCCAGGCACTCGGCTTCGCCCTCTGCCGCTACGTCCTCGAACTCGAACCGGTAGCAGCACTCACCCGAGCCGAAGCCGTCGCCTGGCTGAGTCCCACGATCACCCGCTACCTCACCGGTACGCCCTGAACTGACGGGTCACCCTGTCGATTACGGGCTCGCACCGTTCGTCGTCCAGGTGAACAGACCCCACGAAAGGACAGCGACCATGGCTCGATATCTGCTGCTCATCCACGACAACGAGGCCGACTACGACGCCGCCTCCGCCGAGGTCCACCGGGCCCACGACGAGGGGCACGAGGCGTTCGCCCGCGAGCACAAGGACGTCATCGTCGGCAGTGGCCACCTGCAACGGTCGTCGGCGGCGACCGTCGTACGGGAGGACGGCCAGGGTGGCTTCCTGCTGACGGACGGGCCGTACGCCGAGACGAAGGAAGCCCTCGGCGGCTACTACATCATCGATGTGGCGACACTCGACGAAGCGCTGGCCGCGGCGAAGAAGCTGCCGTACTTCGGCAAGGTGGGCGACGCGGCCGTCGAAGTACGGCCGATGCACTGACATGGCGGACGACCCGGCCGTCGCCGAAGCGGTTGCGCTCGCCCACCGCAAGGAGTGGGCCTTCGTCCTCGCGGCGACGGCCCGGGTCACCCGCGATCTGGACCTGGCCGAGGAATGCGTCCAGGACGCCTACGCCAAGGCGCTCACCGCCTGGTCGGAGACCGGAATTCCGGCGCGACCAGGCGCCTGGCTCACCACGACGGCGCGGAACCGGGCCATCGACCTGATCCGGCGGGAGGCGTCCTTCCGCGCGGCGCTGCCGCTGCTGGCCGACGACGAGGTCGCGAGCGGACCGGCGGACGGCGAGGACATCGCCGACGAGCGGTTGCGGCTGATCTTCACCTGCTGCCACCCCGCGCTGGCCCCCGAGGCACAGGTGGCGCTCACGCTCGGGCTGGTCTGCGGACTCACCACCGCGGAGATCGCCCGGGCGTTCCTGGTCACCGAATCCACGATGGCGGCCAGGATCACCCGGGCGAAGAAGAAGATCGCGGTGGCGCGGATCCCTTACCGGATCCCGGACGCCGAGAATCTGTCCGAGCGCATCGGCACGGTACTGACAGTGGTCGACCTGCTGTTCACCACCGGGCACGTCGCCCCCAACGGCCCCGACCTGATGAACACCGAACTGATCTCCCGCGCCCTCGACCTGGCCCGGATGCTCACCGAACTACTGCCCAGCGACCCAGAGGTCACCGCTCTTCTCGCGCTGATGCTGCTCACCGACGCCCGTCGCGCGGCCCGGCTCGACTCGACCGGCACGCCCGTTCTGTTGGCCGATCAAGACCGCGGTCGGTGGGATCAAGCGGCCATCCGGGAGGGGCAGGCCCTCGTACGCCGAGCCTTGCGACGCGGGCCGGCCGGGCAATTCGCCGTACGGGCAGCCATCGCGGCCGTCCACTCCGAGTCGCCGACGTGGGAAGCCACCGACTGGACAGAGATCGTCGGCCTGTACGACGTACTGCTCGCTCGCCGGCCTTCACCCGTGGCGGCGCTGAACCGCGCGGTCGCCAAGGGATTCGCTGCCGGACCCGAGGCGGGACTGGCCGCGCTCGAGGAACTGGCCACCGAGCCCCAGCTCGCCACCTACCCGTACGCCGCTGTCGCCCGCGGCGAGTTCCTGCGACGACTCGGGCGTGAGCGGGAGGCGCGATCCGCCTACGAGGAAGCGCTCACCTTCACCGAGAACGCGGCCGAACGCGAGACGCTCCGGCAACGCCTGGCGGAGCTCGGCGATGAACCCGGCCAGTCAGCGGGGACAGACCGCTAGACGCGCGCCTTGTTCTGGCGGCGCTTGGTGTCCTGGAGGAAGAGCCAGGCGACCGCGGCGCCGACGACGAAGCCGCCGAGGTGTCCTTCCCAGGAGATGTTCGGGATCGCGAAGGAGAGCACCGCGGTGACCGCGACGTACATGAGGATCCAGGTGATGTCGAGGCCGCGGGCCTTGCTGATCACCAGTAGTGCGCCGACCAGGCCGAGCACCGCGCCGGAGGCTCCGAGGGTCGCGCTGCCCGGAGCGCCGAGGATCCAGACGGCGACCCCGCCGCCCAGCGCGGAGAGCAGGTAGAGCACGGCGAACCGGAGCCGGCCGAGCATCTGCTCCAGTGGCGGGCCGAGCTGCCACAGCATGAAGAGGTTCGAGAAGATGTGGAAGATCTGCACGTGCGTGAACGCCGAGGTGAGCAGTCGCCACGGCTCGGTGTCGACCAGCACCGGGACCAGCACCAGGTCGTTGACCACCCGCTGACTGCCGGTCCGGACGGCGATGAACACCAGCACATTGAGCGCCAGCATGCTGATCGTGACGATCTGCGGGTTGCCGCGCTGGACGCCGCCCAGCGACGTCCGGGTGCGAGGCACCGAGCGGACGCCTTCGGTGAAACAGGACGGGCACTGGAACCCGACGGCCGCGCTGTTCATACAGGCCGGGCAGATCGGCCGGTCACAACGCTGGCATCGGACCCCGGCGGGCCGATCCGGGTGCCGGTAGCAGACGGTGTCGGTCACGCCGTGGTCCTTCGCACTAGTTCACCGGCTGGTCGCGGTAGCGGCCGGCCGGTGGCTGGATCAGACGGTCTTGCGCTCGATCTTGACGCTGTTGATCACGATCGGCTCGATCGGCCGGTCGCCCGGCGCGGTCTTCGCGGTCGCGATCGCGTCCACGACCTTCTTCGACTCGTCGTCGACGACCTCGCCGAAGATGGTGTGCTTGCGGTTCAGGTGCGGGGTCGGGACCACGGTCACGAAGAACTGCGAGCCGTTGGTGCCCTTGCCGAACTGGATGCCCGCGTTCGCCATCGCCAGCAGGTACGGGCGGTCGAACTGCAGCTCCGGGTGGATCTCGTCGTCGAAGGCGTAGCCCGGCGAGCCGGTGCCGGTGCCGAGCGGGCAACCGCCCTGGATCATGAACCCGTCGATCACCCGGTGGAAACCGAGGCCGTCGTAGAACCGCTCGTGGCTCGGCTGACCCGTCTGCGGGTCGGTCCACTCCTTGGTGCCCTCGGCCAGGCCGACGAAGTTCTGCACCGTCTTCGGGGCGTGATCGGGGAACAGCTTGATGACGACATCGCCCTTCGTCGTCTGCAGCGTCGCGAACAGTTCTTCGGCCACGAGATACTCCTCATCGGTTACGGCTTACGGCATCGATCCTGTCATGCGACGCCAACCGGACCCGCATCGAGGCGCCGGTCAGCGGTTTCCGCAAGACCAGGGGTGGGTCCGGGTCGGCCTGGAGCGTTTATCGCCTGGGTACGACGTACGATGCAGACGAAGCCGGAAATGTCCAGAGCCGTACCAGGTCGTCCATGTCGCCGATGGGCCAGTAAGTCAGGCGTCAGCGACGGGGCGCCGCCGAGGAGGAACCGTGGGTTTGTTGAAGTCCAAGGGCCGGGTCGAGTCCGCGAAGGACCGGGTCCGGCCGTTCGCCGAATCGGCATCGCAACGGGTCGCGCCGGCCGTGGGCACCGCACGGGAGAAGGTGTCGCCGTACGCCGAGAAGGCCGTCGAGCGCGGCGCCACGCTCGCGCACGCGGCGGTCGAGAAGGCGGGCCCGGTGATCGACGACGCGTTGAGCAAGGTCGGTCCGGCCACCGAGCACGCGGCCGAGAAGGCCCGCGAGCGGTTCAATGACGACGTGCTGCCGAAGGTGACCGCCGCACTGGCCACCCTGGCGGCCGCCGCCGAGCCGGTGATGGAGGAGACCTCGCGCCGGGGCAAGGCCACCAAGGCCGCGCTCAAGGGTGAGATCGACGCGCCGAAGAAGAGCCACAAGCTGCGCAAGGTGGTGCTGTTCCTCGGGTTCGGGGCGCTGGCCGCCGCCGCGGTGAAGAAGCTCCTCACGCCGCCGGAGCCGGCCTGGCAGTCGACCCCGACCAGCGGCCGCGACTACAGCTCGGCCCCCGCCGGTACGACGACGCGCCCCGCCGCCGACAAGCCGGCCGGCACCGCGCCGACCGCCGCGGAAGGCGCGGCCAACGTCGCCGCCGCCAACGGCAAGACCGACGCTCAGACCGATGCCAAGACCGAGGACAGCACCGAGGACAAGGCCGAGGTGAAGGCCGACGAGACCAAGACCGACGTCTCCGCCTCGAACGGTGCCGCCAAGAAGGCCACCGGCACTCCGCGCCGGTCCACCGGCTCGAACAGCACCAAGCCGTCCGAGTCCTGACCCGCACCAACCGCAACGGCGAAGGCCGCGACCCCCTCGGGGGCTCGCGGCCTTCGTCATGTCAGAAACCTTCGACCGGCTCCGCCACCGGCTACTCACAGCCTCGGTTGACCGCAAAACCTCGCCTGGACCAGAGGCTGGCACGGCTCATGTGGTGATCGGGCCGGGGGTGTCTTCTTCTTCGGTGGGTGGGCGGGTGGTGGTGATTCGGCCCGCGGAGAGTAGCTGGGTCGCGTAGCGGTGGGTGATGCAGGGATAGGTGCCGCCGCACTCGCGGCAGACGGCGTCGTTGCGGTGCAGCCAGGGCACGACGCCGAAGCGCTTGATCCAGGTCAGCGGCTCACGATCGGGGGCGTGCAGTTGCATCGCCGACCGCGCGGCGTCCTGGATCTCGGGGGCCGACCACTCTTCGGCGCTCTTGTCCATCAGATCGCTCAGGTCGGGGTTGGGCGATGAGTCGGACGGGGTCTGGGTCATCTCGTTCGTCTCCGGGGCAGGGGGTCGGAGCGGTGGGGGCAGTGTGTAGCACGGGCGTTACCCGTGGTGATGGTAGACCGCGACGGGCTCACCGCGAACGAGAGCTTTTCACTGACCCCACAGCGTTTCGAAACTGACCCGCGCCTCGAGCTCGAGCAGGTGGCGTTTGCGCGGGATCCCGCCGCCGAACCCGACCATCTTGCCGCCGGCGCCGACCACCCGGTGGCACGGCACGACGACGGCGATCGGGTTGCGGTTGCAGGCCACTCCGACCGCGCGGGCCGCACCGGCGTCGCCGACGATCCTGGCGACCTCGCCGTACGTCTGCATCTCGCCGTACGGGATCCGGCGGAGTTGCTGCCAGACGGCGCGCTCGAACTCCGACCCGCCCGGCACCGACAGCGGGACCGAGAACTCGGTCAGCTCGCCGGCGAAGTACGCCTTCAGCTCCTCCTGCGCGAGCAGCAGCACCTTGTCGCGGACGATCCCCGGCTCGACCTCGGCCGTCCCCATCCGCAACCGGCACAGCCCGACGTCGTCCGCGGCCAACGACAGGTCACCGATGGGCGAATCGATCACGGACCAGCGCATGGGTCGTCCTTTCTGCCTCAACAAGTTTGATTCTCCGCCCCGGCACCGACAGTTTTCGCCGTCCGCGCGGCGGGGAACCGGGATGGCGCACCACCCGGCGCGCCATCGACACGCATGGTTCTCGCCCGGCTACGCCGGGTTGTGCTATTTCTGATTCCCCGCTGCACAAGGGCGGACATCGCCCGGCCGCTCATCCCTGGCGCCGGGCCCGGCGACGAGGGGTGCAGGGTGACCGGTCCGTCGGCGTACGAGCCGAACCCGTACGACGTACCGGCGTACGGCGAGCGGACGCCGGCCGGGGCGCAGCGGGTGCCCCAGCCGCCGCCGATGGACCGCTGGTTCACCTCGGAGCAGGCGATGGGGCTCAGCGCCTCGATCCTGATCGGTGTGGACACGGTGGCGAGCTGGGCCTCCGCCTGGGCCGACTGGAACTCGTACGGCGCGCTCAAGAGCTACCCGGGCGACGACGCGAAGCTGGCCGAGGCCGACCTGATCTCCGGCTCGACGGGCATCGTCTCCGCACTGGCCTTGTTCGCGGCCGCCGTGGTCTTCATCGTCTGGCTCTGGCGGGTGCGCTGGAACGCGGAGATGTTCTGCCGCGGCGAGCACCGGCTGACCAGGGGCTGGGTGCTCGGCAGCTGGATCTGTCCGGTGGTGAACCTCTGGTATCCGAAGTGGGTGGTCGACGACATCGTCGCGGCCAGCGATCCGCGGACCTCGCCGCACACCGTCAGCCTGCGCAGCATTCCGGGCACCCGGCTGGTCTGGGCGTGGTGGATCACCTGGGTGGTCGGGCTGGTGCTCGGCAACGTGGCGCAGCGGAGCACGCTGGACGGCGTACCGCAGCTCGGTGAGCTCCGGACGAACGCCGTACTGTCCAGCATCTCGGCGGTCGCAACGACGGCCGCTGCGGTGCTCGCCATGATGTTGATCAAGCGCATCAACGACCTGCAGATCAGCCGCCCATGGACGCCGTGGTGGGCCGCCGACCAGGCTCCGCCGCCGTTCCGCTCGCCGGGGTCGTGACGCCGATCCGGAAAGCTGCCCGGTAAAGGAAACCCGTCACGGACGGTTCAATCGCTCGTTACAAGTGGTGATGGGCGTACGAAAAGAACTCGTTAAGTCGATACCCTCTGTGCTGGCACCGACTCCACAGTCGTACTTACTTCGTGGTATCAATGTGGCTCGGTCACGCGGGGGCAGGATTCGATCGAAACGCCGAACAGACGGAGTTCCAGCAACGCGAGGGACGCAAGACGTGAGCCACCCGCAACCAGCAGCGCTGTCCGCTGCCGAAGAGCCCGAAGTGTGGCAACCGCACGCCGCGGAGGAGTTCCAGCCGGTCGACAGGATCGGCCGGATCGCGGTCGCGCTGCTCGGCGCGTCCACGGTGACGCACCTGATCGCGACCTGGTCCGACTGGAACACCTACGGCGTCGTCCACACCTACCTGGGCGGCGGCCCGAACGTCGACGACGCGGATCTCAACCGCGCCGACGCCATCGCCAGGATCACCGCGTACCCGAACGTGCTCGTCTCGGTCGCCGCCGCCGTCGTCTTCGTGATCTGGCTGTGGCGCGCGCGGGTCAACTCCGAGGTGCTCTGCCAGGCCGACCACCGGCGCAGTCACGGCTGGGTGCTGGCGAGCTGGTTCTGCCCCGGACCGAACCTCTTCTATCCCAAGCAGATCGTCGACGACGTCTGGCTCGCCAGTGATCCGAAGACGCCTGTGTACGCCGACGACTTGCGCCGGCTCAGGAAGCCTCTCCTCACCAAGGTGTGGTGGTGCACCTGGGTCGGCGCTCTCGCGTTCGACGTGGTGATCCGCCGGTTCCTGATGTGGATGGACGCCACCGTCGGCTCGCTGCGCGGGATCGCCCTGGCCGGTACGGCGTCGCTGATCCTGACCGCGGTCTCGGCGGTCGCGGCCACCTTCGTGATCCGCAAGATCAACTCGATGCAGACCAGCCGCGAGTGGGTGCCGTGGTGGGACCAGCGCGAGCCGAAGCTCACCGCCGTCCCGACGTACGCCGACGACGACACCTCCGAGCAGCAGGCGATCAGCGAGCCGATCGCGGTCCCGCCGGCCCTGCGCCTCGAGCGTCAGCCGGAGCCGGCCCTGCAACTGGCCGGCGGCGGCGCCGAGGAGGCCCCGAAGTGGAGCCCGTTCGCACCGGTCGCCGAAAGCTGGCAGGAGCAGGCCTCCGCGAACCCGCACTACCGCCCGGTCGACTCGTGGGGTGACGACACCGGCACGTTGACCAGCCCGGTCGAAGAGGCCACCCCGTCGTACCAGCCGACCCCGGCCGGCCTGGACAGCCCGACCTGGGCCACATCGAACTCCTACTCGACCCCTTCGAACGACGACCTGCTGTCCGCGCCGGTGCCGAGCTGGCAGGCCGAGACGGTCGCACCGCCCTCGCTGTCCCTGGTCGACACCTCGTACACCTCGACGTCGTACGAGACCAGCGAGCCGTCCTGGGCCAGCTCGTACTCCGAGCCGTACTCCTACGAGACCTCGTCCTCCGACTACTACAAGCCGTCGGAGCCGACCGCCGCTCCCGAGCCGGAGCCCGCGCCCGAACCTGTTGCGCGCGCCGGACGCCGGGCCGCTCGGGTCGCGGTGGACAGCCCCTCGACCATCGGGTACGGGCAGGACGACGACTACCTGACCCCGTCGAAGCCGCTGCCGACCGTCCCGTCGTACGGGCCGGAGCCGTCCTACTCGCCGGAGCCGGCGTACACGCCGGAGACCAGCTACACCCCGGAGCCCGCGTACGCGCCGGAGACGACGTACTCGGCGTACGAGGCCCCCGCGGCCTCCTCGAGCTACGAGTCCTACAACACGGACTACTCGTCCTCCTACGACTACTCGACGCCGGAGACCAGCTACAGCGCTCCGGAGACGAGCTACTCGGCGGCAGCAGCGGAGCCGTCGTACGACAGCTACACCTCGTCCTACGACGCGTCCTACTCGCAGAGCTCCTACACGGACTACGGCACCGAGAGCTACGAGTCGTACAGCCCGAACTACACCCCCGAGACGTACGGCGCTACGGACTACAGCACCCACACCCCGGAGCAGTCGGCAACCGAGCAGCAGCAGACGCCGTACTCGTACGAGCCGGCCCAGCCGCCGGCCGCCGACGACTCCGAGACCACCGCTCCCCGGACCGTTCCCCGCCGCCGTTGGGTATGACCGACCTCGCCTTCTCCACTCTCGGGTGTGCGGGCGCGTCGCTCGACCACGTCCTCGACCTCGCGCGCCGCAACAAAATCGGCGGGCTGGAACTGCGGGCTTCCGAGGACGAGTTCACCCACATCGGGCTGAGTCCGGCCGAGCGCCGTACGCTCCGCAACCGGATCGAGGACGCCGGACTGGAGATTCTCGCGGTCAGCAGCTACGTGCGGCTCTGCGCGGTCGAGGACCAACCCCTCGAAGCGCATCTCGAACTCGCCGCCGACCTCGGCGCCCGCGGCGTCCGCGTCTTCCCCGGTGACGATCCGGCCGGGGACGATCCGGCCGGTACGACGGACGGCCCGACCCCCGGCGAGCTGCGCGCCCTCGATCGCGTCACGACGGCTCCGAAGGACGTCCACATCTTCCTGGAGACCCACGACTCGCACTCGGCCGGCCGCCGGATGGCCGCCTTGTGCGCTCTGCTCGACGCCGAGTCGCCGGGACACAACGCCAAGGTGATCTGGGACAGCGCGCATACCTGGAGCCACGGCGAGACCCCGGCCGAGGCGCTCGACCTCCTCCGGCCGTGGATCGACTTCGTCCAGATCAAGGACAGCGACTCGACCCAGGGCTTCAAGCCGGTGGCGATCGGCGCCGGCGACTTCCCGATCGGCCAACTCCTGGCGGCCCTGCACGGTACGCCGTACTGGCTTTCGCTCGAGTGGGAGCTGAAGTGGCATCCCCACCTGCCCCCACTCGACGAGGCGCTTCCGGCCACCTGGAATTGGATCACCACCGGCTGAAACGGCTCGGCCGGGTCGGTCATTCAGGGTTGAACTATTTGGCCTAGGCCACAATTCGGAGTCGGTCCTGCCTCCATGCATGACAACGGGTACACCTGAGTCGTCACAAGTGATGACGTCCCGACGGGGGACCGAACAGGTGAAGGACTCGCCATGAGGTATGCCCAGACTTGTCACGGAGCCGCGGACCACTCGGTCAGGTGGTGGCTCCGGTGAGCCCGCGCGCGGTGGACAAACGAGCCCGCCCCGGCAACGAGCCCCCGGCGCTACCGGTCCCGGAGCAGCAGGGAGACGTCGCCGAACTCGTGCCAGAGGTAACTGCGCTCGAGGGCGGCGTCGTAGGCACGCTGGACAACCCCGGGTCCGACGACGGACTCCAGTAGCAGCAGGTGCGACGCCTCCGGGGCGTGCATGCCGGTGACCAGTCCGTCGACCACGCGAGCCGGGTGCTCCGGCCCGAGGACGAGATCGGTCCACCCGCCCGCGGCGGCCACTGAACCATCCGCGCGGACGGCCGACTCGATCGCCCGGACGGCCGTGGTTCCGACGGCGATCACGCGGCCTCCGTTCGCCTGCACCCAGTTCACCAGGCGAGCGGTGTGCTCCGGTACGTCGTACCGCTCGGGCAGCGGCGGTTCGTGGCTCTCCTGCGAGGAAACGCCGCAGTGCAAGAGGATCGGCGCGATCAGGACGCCGGCTGCCGCCAGGTGGCTCACCAGTTCGAAGCTGAACGGCCTTGCTGCACTGGGCATTTCCGCGCTGCCTGGTTCGCGGGCGAACACGGTCTGGTAGAGCGGAAGCGGCCAACGCTTACCGACGTACTTGTACGTGATCGGTCGTCCATGTCGGCCGAGGTAGCCAATCACGTCCTGCACCGGCGGTTTCGCCCGCCACAAACGATTCTGCTCCGCCTGGTACGGAGCCAGTAGGGTGAGCACTCCTTCGGGCAGCTCCACCCGATCGCCGACAGCCCCGTCGAACAAGGGGGAATCGCCGTTGCGCAGCTCCACCACCCAGGTGCCGTCGTCGAGCGCTGTGGAGAAGTGCACGACCACCGGCGCAAGTCCCGAGCCGCTGATCCACGTGCCGTCCACCGCAGCGGGCAACGTGCCGGAAGTGTTGACCAGCAGGAGATCTCCGGCCCGCAGGTGATCACCGAGCCGGTCGAACCGCGTATGTGTGATGGCCGACCCCTCCGCGACCAGCAGCTTCACCTGATCCCTTGCCAACCCCCGCGCTTCCGGCGGCTCGGCCGCGTTCAGCGCGTCGGGCAAGGTGAACCGGGTCTGTGGATGAACCTTCACGAGGTCACCGCCGGCGCGAATTCCGCCGCCCGGTAGCGCCCGCTGGCCGGCCGGGCGTCCAGCAACTGGAGGAACGCCGGTACGACGGACGCCGGCTCGGGCCGGTCCGAGATGTCTTCACCGGGGAACGCGGCCTGGTGCATCGCAGTACGGAGGTCGCCGGGGTCCACGGCGTACACGACGATGTCGAGGTGTTCGGCGGCCAGCACCCGGCTCGCGTGATCCAGTGCTGCCTTCGCGGAACCGTAGCCGCCCCAGCCTTCATACGCCTCCACCGCGGCGTCGGAGCTGATGTTGACGACCGTGCCGGCTGCGGCGGTGAGTTCGGGGATGAGCGCCTGGGTCAACGCGATCGGCGCGATCACGTCGACCTCGTAGACACGGCGGAGTTCGTCGAGGTCGGCAGCCGCCAACGGCTGGAGCGGACTGGGGCCGAGGTAGCTCGCGTTGTTCACCAGCAGATCGAGGCGGCCGAGTTCGCCGACGGCCTCGACCAGGTCGGCACGATGTTCCGGATCGGTCACGTCACCGGCGAGCGGTACTACGTCCGTCCGGTCGGCCAGTGCGTCGGCCGCATCCTTCAGTGCGTCCGCGCTGCGTGCGTCGATGATCAACGCCCAGCCGCGGTCGGCGAGCCCATGGGCCAGCGCCAGTCCCAGCCCGGCAGAGGCGCCGGTGATCAGAGCAACAGGACGAGTCAGAGAGTGGGGAGTCATGCCCATCACTCTCATACCTCAAGCAAACTTGAGGTCAAGACCTGTGGCCGGTGACCCGGCCGGAGGTCCGCACCCGCCCGTGCGAACCCCCGGTTATTCAGTACAGCAGAGATCAGTTGGCGTAGACCTCGTACTCCGAGAGTTGCCCCGCCGGCCAGCCGGTGTTGGCCGTGAAGGTGAGCCGGACGTACCGCGTGTTCACGGCGCTCGGCAGTGTGATCGTCGCCGTGTTGCCGGAGCCCGGATCGAAGGTGCGCCCGGCGGCCCCGGCCAACTGGCTGTACGACGATCCGTCGACGCTCCCCAGTACTGCGATCGTCTGCGTGCGCGTGCCCCACGCCGTACTCGGGGGAAGCTTCAGCACCAGCCGCTTCACACTCTGGCTGCTTCCGAGGTCGACAGTGAGCGATTGCGGCCAACTGTTGTTGGCGCTCTCCCAGTAACTGTTGGCATTGCCGTCCACCGTGTTGCTCGCAACGTAGGACTGCACTGAACTGGTCGCCGTCACCGGCCGCCCGGCCGCGAGGTTGCCCGTCGGCGGCGTGGTGCTGCCGCCGCCCGGCTCCACCCAGTTGCAGCCACTCCAGGTGGAATCCCAGCCGCTGTTGCCACTCCCGCGATTCAGCGCGAACGAACCGCTCGGATAGGCACAGTTGTAGACGCCCGCTCGCCCGATGCCACTCGCGCTGACATTGCTCACCGACGCAGAGCCAGTCGTCTCCGCCTGGAAGGCGACAGTCCCGGCGCCCTCGATCGAGCCACCGTCCACCGTCACGTTCTGCACCGCGCGGCCGGCGCCGCCACCGTCGACGAACTGGTACGCCGACCACGGGCTCGCCACCACCCGGTTGTTGGTGAACCGGACCGCCGCGTTGATCGCTGTGTCATAGGCGTCCACCCGGATCGCGCCGTGCGGATGGTTCTGACCCCAGTTCGGGTTCATCGCGCCGGTGCGGACCAGCGTGTTGCCGGAGACCGTGATCGTGCCCGCCAGCGGGTAGAACGGCGAACCGAACGACTGGTTGGAGATCGCGATCCCGCCGCCGAGCGCGTTCGTGTCGGACACCAGGTTGTCCCGCACGGTCAGGTCGGTGCCGCCGTAGATCGCGATGCCGTTCGCCAGGGTCGGCTGCACGATCGTGTTGTTGGCAAAGGTGCTGCTCCGGTCGGCCGCGTGCAGCGACCACATCGCCAGCGCGTCGTCGCCGGTGTTGCGCAGGAAGTTGTTCCGCACCTGCACGTTGTACGCCGTACCGTTCAGGTTCAGCCCGTCGGCGGTCAGGTCGTAGAACCGGTTGTTCTCGACCACCAGGTTGTCGTTGTTGCCGGTGAGCCAGAGGCCGACCTTGAGATGCTGCAGCCACAGGCCGGAGACGACCGAGTTCGGGCCGAGGCTGCCGTTGACGAAGTTGTCCGGCGACTCGTCGTGCCGCTCGGTCACCTCGCCGATCACGGCGAAGTCGTAGAGCTTCACGTTGCCGCCGCCGTTCGGGCGGTCGATCAGGTGGCTGCTCAGCAGCGTCGAGTACCAGCGTCCGGCGCCGCGAAGCGTCACGCCGTCGGGATTGATCGTGCCGCCGACGCGGAACCGGCCGGCCGGGATCCACACGGTGCCACCGCTCCCGCGAGCGCTGTCGATCGCGCTCTGGATCGCGCCGGTGGAGTCGTTGCTGCCGGTCGGGTCCGCGCCGCGATCGGTGATCGAGATCGAGCCGCCAGGCTGGCCGGCCGCACCGGCGACGTTCTCGAACTCGCCGTCGTCGATCGTGTACGGGCCGGCGGTGTTCTCGCCGTCGACCTGGAGCCTGATCTTCGCGCCCGCGCCGACGGTCTGGCCGAGTTGCAGCCGGGCGTGGTCGTAGAGCTTGTGCGTTCGTGACCCGGCGATCCAGGCCGTGTCGACAAAGCTGTATTTCGAGGTCACCGCCAGGGACTGCGAGAGCTTCTGGCCGTTGACGTAGACCGAGAGGGTGCCGCTGCGTCCATCCGGAACGGAGTACGCGACGTTGATCGCGTTGGTCGTGCCGGGCGCGTTGAACTCGACGTACTGGCCGCTGGTGAGCGTGACGGCCTGCCGGTTCGAGGCCTCGGCTGGGAGGGTGCCCTGGGCGTAGCTCGGGCCGAGCTTGCTGCCGTTCGTCGCGGCGTTCTCCGCTTCGAGGATCGTGAAGGGCAACGAAGCGCCGACAGCCTGGAGCGTTGTCGATCGGAGTGCTGGGGAGTGGACCGCTGCGGCGGACAGACCGGTGCCGGCGAGCGCCGTACCGGAGACGAGCGCCAGGATTGCGGCTGAACGAGGGATCGTCATCGAACTGCACCTTCCTCGGGGCGGAGGATATTCGCCACACCTTAAGGAAGTCGACAACCTTCCGCAATAGTTCGATCTCTTCACGCAAGTTATCAACAGCTGTTGATACCACTGTGGATAGAGGTCTACTCGGGTCGGCTTTGCTCGACCCGACTGCCGAATAGATTTGTCCACATGCCGCTTCGCGATCGCTGGAACGAGCTGATCCCCGACGCCGCGACGCTGGCGGACGATCTTGCCGGTCGCTACACGGCGTCCGACCGGCGGGCCTACCGCGATCAGTACCTCGAAGCGGTCCTGGCCGCCCTGGACTCGCTGGAGCAACTCAGCACGGATCCCGTTGCCGTGCGGCTCGCAGTGTGGTTCCACCGGGCCGTCCACGAGCCGAGCGGCCGGCCCGCCGAGGACGCCGAGGCGTCGGCCGAGCTCGCCGAGGAGAACCTTCCGGCGTACGGCGTGAGCTCGACCCGGGTCGCCGAGGTCGCCCGGCTGGTCCGGCTGACCGGCGCGTCGAGTCCTGAAGCCGAAGACGCGAATGCCCAGGTCCTGCTCGACGCGGTCAACGCCACCTATGCCGGAGCGAACTACGCCACGCACGCCTCCGAGCTCCGCCGCGACGCCGGGGATGCCGGGGATGCCGGCGACGCCGGGGATCGCAGTACGGCGATCAGGCAGCGGCTCGCCACTGTGCAGGGTCTTCTCGAGGGACCGATCTACCGGACCCAACTCGGCCGGGAGCGGTTCGACGAGGCGGCGCGCGCGAACCTGACCAGAGAGTTGGCCGTTCTGGACGGCACGCTTCCGGCGCCCTGGCGAGGTTGGCAGCGAGCGGCCTTGATCGCCGCGGCCGTGTTCAGCCCGGTCCTAGCTGCGATGGCTGCCTACGGAGCCGCCCACTACTCCTGGCGGTCTCCGAGCAGTTCGGACTCGGTGTGGTTTCCCAGCGTGCTTTGTGTGCTGGAGTCGTGCGCGGTGCCGCTGTTCATCCGCTTCGCACCTCGAGTCGGCCGCATGGCCAGAGTCGTCAGCGGCGCCGTGGTGGTTGCCGGTCTGGCCGGAGTGATCATCACCTGGGTGCTGGCGCCGGCCAAGACGCCGTCGACCGGTGTCGGCGACCGGGTCCCGCTGCTGATGATCTCGGCCGTCCTGCTCCTCGTGGCAGGCATCGCCGGGCTGGCCTCGTGCTGGCCGGTCGCCCGCCATCCCCGGCCGGAATTCAATCGGGGACAGCTGCTGTCCGTGGCGACGACGGTGGCCGTCATCGTCGGCGCGGTGGTGTTCGTCGGCGAGCCGATCCACCGTGCCTATCTGCTGGGCGCCAACGAACACCTGACCGGATCGGACGCCCCGGTCGGCATCCCCGCACGGTCCGAACTGACCGGCGGTATGGCCTGGGTCAGCCGGCCGATCTCGTACAGCGCCGACGCCGTTCGCAGAGCCGTCAGTACCGAACACGGCATCGCCATCGCGAGCGAGACGGGCACTGTCGTGATGCTCGACCCGGCGACCGGCGAGCCGCGCTGGCGCTACTCACGATCCGACTCCGACGGCACCCCCGAACTGGCTGCCACAGCCGACGGACAACTGCTGATCGCCAACTTCGACGATGTCGGCTACCTGGTGCTGGACGCCGCCACGGGAAAGCGGAAGGAGACTTGGCCACTCGGCACCCGCGACCATGACCTCCTGTCCGCCGACCCGTTGCTGACCGGCGAGCAGGTCGGCAAGGGCTCGGACAAACTTCGCGGGGTGGACCTCGACGGCAACGACCGCTGGACCTTCGAGCCGGGTCGGTGCACGACCATCGGCGCCGTCGCAACAGCCGATACCGCGCTCGCCTTGCTCGACCGGCAGTGCGGTGAGCGGCGCAACGAGACGACGGCCCTGGACCTGAAGAGCGGCAAGAAGCTGTGGAGCGGCCCGAGCCCCTGGTTCGGTGAGCAACCGATGGCGGTCGGCGGTCTGATCGTCTGGACCGAGCGGGACGGGCGCGCCGAGAGCGAGATGCGCGGAACCCTGGTCGGGGTGGAACCGCGCACCGGCACGGTGAAGTGGCGATGGCAAGTGCCGTCGAACTGGGCTTGCGGCACCAGCGTGACCGTGGCCGGCGACAAACTGGTGCTGCTGGACTGTCCGGTCGCGGCCAAAGACACCCAGACAGTGGTCACGGTGCTCAAGGCCGAGACCGGAGGTGTCGTCTGGCAGCGGACCGCCCCGGTCAAGGCGGGCCAGCGGGTCGCGGTCACGACCGACGCCCGAGTGGCGATGGTCCCGGACCTGGAGGCGAAGGACCACTGCCTGCTGGACGTGATCGACGAGGCGGGCTACCGCCAGGTCGCGCTACCGGCCGAGGTCATCTGCCGAGGCGGCGTCCAAGCAGTCGGAAACCAACTCCTAGCCGCAACCCACAAGGCAGTCCTAGCCCTCCGCTGACCCGGGCCGACCTCGGGCGGGAGCAGCGATGCCGGGCGAACTTGTGAATGGGTCAGCAATGCCGGGCGAGCTCCGACGGCCCAGCGACACCGAGCTGACCACGGGCGCAGGTCGGCGACGGCGGGCTGACCTCGGGTGGGTCAGGGTGTTTGGTGGGTTGGGGGTGGGATGAGGATGCCGGGGTTGAGGATGTTGTGCGGATCGAGCACGCGCTTGACCGCTTGGAGGGCCTCGATGGCGAGTGGGCCGACCTCCTCGGCGTACGCGCTCCTGTGGTCGGTGCCGACGCCGTGGTGATGGCTGATGGTCCCGCCTGCGGCCGCGATCGCCGCGTTCGCCGCCGTTTTCGCCTGCTGCCATTGGGAGATCGGCTCGTCGGTCTGCGCGCAGATGACGGTGAAGTACAGCGAGGCACCGGTCTCGTAGACATGTGACACATGGCAGAGCACGATCGGCGGCGTCCCCTGCTCGCTCAACGCGGCAACCAGCGCCTCGGTGACCTTGGCCTTGAGCGCCGGCAGCGTCGACCAGAAGCCGGCGGTCTCCAGCGTCTCCACCAACGCCCCCTCGTCCAACAAGGGATCGCGCAGGTACGGCGCGCGGTACCGCCCCTCTCGCCAGGTCTCACCCGGCCCTTCGCCCAGCGCCTCTCCACCGGCACCGCGCAAAACAACGCCCACCTCAGTACGGCGTACTTCGGTGTGCTCACCCTCGAACCCGACGATCGCCAGTACGCCGCCCGAGCCGCCGCCGAGCACATCCGGGTCGGCGAGGTTGATCGCGGTCTCCACCTCGTCGGACAACCGCAGGACGGTCGGCAGCGGCCCGTCTTGCGCGAGCCGACGAATCGCGGCCAGCCCTTCCTCGAAGGCGCCGAATCGCCAGCCTTCGAAGACTCGCTCGACCGGGCGCGGCCGGATCCGGAGTACGACGCTGGTGATGATGCCGAGCGTGCCTTCGGATCCGAGCACCAACTGCCGAAGGTCCGGTCCGGCCGCGGACATCGGCGCACGGCCGAGCCGGATCGTGCCGCGCGGCGTCGCCATGGTCAGGCCGACCACCATCTGGTCGAAGCGTCCGTACCCGGCCGACGACTGGCCGCTCGACCGGGTGGCCGCATAGCCGCCGATGCTCGCGCCTTCGTAGGACTGTGGGAAGTGGCCGAGGGTGTAGCCACGTTCGGCGAGCAACGCCTCCGCCGCCGTACCCCGAACGCCCGCCTCGATCGTCGCCGTACGGGACACCTCGTCGACCTCCACCAGCCGATCGAGCCTGCGCAGATCGACGGCGATGAACGCCGTCCCCTTCGGCGCCAACCCGCCGACCACAGACGTGCCACCGGCGTACGGAACCACAGCAAGGTGATGCTCAGAACAGGACGTGAGAAGCGCCTGTACTTCGTCGTGTGATCCAGGGAAGACCACGGCGGCCGGCATGTCGCTGGTGTCACCGGCCCGATGCCGCAGCAGATCAGTCGTCGAGTACCCGCGCGTGTGCCCCCAGCGCATCTCCAGATCCGTCTTCACATACTCACCACCAAGCAACTCGACCAAAAGCCCACTCACTTCTTCTGTGAGCCCGGACCGGTCAGCAGGTGCGGTGGTGGCGCCTGGGCGGCGGACGCCCAGGTGCTTGAGGGCTTGCAGGGCGGCGGGTGGGAGGGTTAGCGGGTGTGCGGGATCGCCCCAGCGGCCGGGGGTGAGTTGCACCACCGGCAGGTCGGATTCGGTCATCGCGGACTCCCCATTGCTCGGCTCGGGCGGTAGCGTCTCGCGGGAGCAAGACCCCTGACTCCGGCTCCCGCGAGACCGTTCCCGGACGTCAAAGTCGCTGATACACTTTGGCGTGTGATGTCTCAGCGTATCAGCGACACCGACAACGAATCCACCGGCTCGACCGGTTCGAGCAGGCCGGCGCCCGCGAACGCCATCGGCGAGGAGCGGATCCTCGACGCGGCGTACGAGCTGCTGCTGGCGATCGGGATGCGGCGGATGACGATGGCCGACATCGCCCGGCACGCGGAGGTCTCCCGCGCCACGCTGTACCGGCGCTGGCCGAACGTGCAGGCCGTCGTGGCCGCCCTGATGACGCGGGAGTGGACGACCGCGCTGGTCTCGGCGTTCCAGCCCGATGCGGTGGATGGGCGATCGCGTTTGGTCGAGGGCGTCGTCGAGGTGGTCGCGAAGACCCGGACGCACCCGTTGATGCGCAAGATCATCGAACTGGATCCCGAATTCCTCACGCCGTACCTGCTGGAGCGGCGCGGCAGCAGCACGGTCGCCCACCTGGCCCTGGTCGAGGCGGGCATCCGGGCCGGCCAGGAGGACGGTTCGATCCGGTCCGGCGACCCCGACTGGCTCTCGCGGCAGATCATCCTGGTCTCGCTGGCGTCTGCGGTGTCCGGCCCGGTGCTCGCCGAAGCGGGCGAGTATCCGAAGCTCGACGAGGAGCTGCGAGTGATGCTGACCAGGTATCTGGTGCCATGATCGCGGTCGGCAACGCCAGCCTGAACGCGACCCGGCGTACCCGGGAACTCGACTGGCTGGACACCACCCGCCAGGTCGACGTGCTGGTCATCGGCGGCGGCGTGACCGGCGCCGGCGTTGCCCTCGACGCCGCCGCGCGCGGCTTGTCAGTTGCCTTGGTGGAGAAGCACGACCTGGCTTTCGGGACCAGCCGGTGGAGTTCGAAGCTCGTGCACGGCGGCTTGCGGTACCTGATCTCCGGGCACGTCGGGATCGCGTACGAGAGCGCGGTCGAGCGCGGCATCCTGATGAAGACGACCGCTCCCCATCTCGTCCACCCGGTCCCGCAGGTGGCACCTTGGTTGCCGCAGGCAAGGTTCATGCAGGCGGCGATGCTACGCGGAGCCTTCCTCGGCGGCGATGTGCTGCGCACCTTCGCCCACACCAGCGACGACTACCTGCCGCATTCGCGCCGCGTCAGCTCAGCCGAACTCCTCCGCTACGCCCCGACCCTGCGCCCGGACGGCCTGCGTGGCGGCTTCCTCACCTGGGACGGGCAGCTGTACGACGACGCGCGGCTGGTCGTCGCGATCGCACGCACCGCCGCGCAGTACGGCGCCCGCGTGCTGACCCGCTGTGCGGCCGAGCAGGTCACCGGGCGCGGCGCGGTGGTGGTCGACCAGTTGTCCGGGCGACGAATCGACGTCGACGCCTCGCTGGTGATCAACGCGACCGGGATCTGGGCCGATCAAGTTGCCTCAGGCATCAAACTGCGGCCGAGCCGGGGCGCGCACCTGGTGTTGCCGCAGTCCGCCTTCGGTGGACTGTCCGCGGTGCTGACCGTGCCGGTGCCGGGGGAGTTGCGCCGGGTGGTGATGGCGATCCCCGCGCCGGACGGTCGGGTCTACGTCGGGTTGACCGACGAGGAGGCGCCGGGCCCGGTGAGCGACGTACCGGTGGCGACGGACGCGGAGATCGACTATCTGCTGGGCACCATCAGTTCGGCCGTCCAGGTCCCGCTGACCAGAGCTGACCTGCTCGGCACGTACGCCGGCCTGCGGCCGCTGCTCGATACCGGGCATCACCGGGGTGAGGACAAGACTGCGGACATCTCCCGGCGGCATGCGGTCATCACCGGCACGGACGGGCTCGTCACGATCGTGGGTGGCAAGCTCACGACGTACCGGCGGATGGCGCAGGACGCACTCGACGCCGGGCTGGCTGATGGCCGGCTCACGGCTCGGCGGCCGTGCCTGACGCATCGGATCCCACTGGTCGGCGCGGCCGATCGGGTCCACCTTGCGGCGGTGCGTGCGCCTGCGCGTTTCGTCCAGCGGTACGGCGTGGAGGCTGCCGAGGTGATCGCTTGCGAGCCTTCGCTGCTGGAGCCCATCGCGCCCGGGTTGGCCACGACACACGCGGAGCTCCGCTTCGCAGTACGGCACGAGGGCGCGCTCACTGCGGACGACCTCCTCGACCGGCGTACCCGGCTCGGCCTGTCGGCGGCAGATCGGGCGCTGGGCCTGCCTGCCGCCGAGGCCGCTCTCCAGCTCAGCGCACCGTCAGGCTGAACGCGTTCGTCGCGATCCAGTTGATCTTGAGCCCGCCGTACGTCGAACTCGGCACCAGGAACCGGAAGGTCTGCTTGCCGCGAACGGTCGGCTTGTAGGAGTAGGTGCCGTCACCCGACCGGATCGCCAGGCTGCTGTGGGTCACCCACGCTGTGCCGTTCCACCGCTGGATGATGCCGGTGACGTTGCTGTACGGCCGGACCCCGATCACCGCGGTCGTCTTCTGTCCCAGCGTCACCGTCGCCGGACTGAACATCGCCCGCATCAACTTGTACGGCGTAACCGCGGCCACCGGCGGCGTCACCGCGCTGTACCCAACCACCCAGTTGACCTCGGGGTCGGATCCCGCGATCACCACAGCCTCGTAGTCGTTGTAGGCGACCGTGCGGTACTCCCGGGCGCCGATCGAGGTCTCGCGGAACACCTTCGGAGTGAGGGCAGGCCAGATGACAGCGCCGCCCGAAGTCGATCGCCACCCCGCTGTGGAACTGTTCCGCGTCTGCAGATCAACGGCGTTCTGGACCGAGACCTTGTACGGCGCGCTTGCCACCCCGTTCGAGCAGTGTCCCGGACGGATCGCGTCGCTGGTGAACGGGACCCGGATGTCGTCGCCGTAGGGCGTCGAGGCAGGCACCTTCTGGCTGACCGCGAAATTGACCACTGCCAGCCCCTGGTCCTGGCTGGCGCCCCACTCTGTGTCGGCGTAGGTCCCGACCCGGAACGGCGGCTTCTGGTACGGCAGCGTGGTGCTGCCGTGTTGCCCGTTCACGGCCGGCAGCTTCGTCCAGGTGCAGCCGTTGGTGCCGGTCATCCGAATGCGGGCCGACGTCGGCGTCACGTCCAGCGGGTCGTTCGGAGTGCTGTCGGGCGCGCCGGTGGACGACTCGAAGGTCCAGCTGACGGTGATCGCACCGCCGGCAGCCGCTTTCGCCGGCCAGTCGAGGCTCGGGTAGGGCGCGATGGTGTCGAAGTGAGTCGTCTGCGCGACCAACTCCTTGGAGGTGGCGTCGCGAACCTCGACCATCACATCGGTCGATCCGACCTGGAGTTGGCCCTTCGCGATGACGACCTGATCGGCCGACGTCTGGTCGGCCAGCACGCGGTCGGCGCTGAGCGGACTCTTGCTGACCACCCGGAGCGGACCGGTGTGAGCCGGCCAGCTGATCCGGATGTTGGTGTGGGTCGCGTCGGTCCAGCCGATCTGCGCGACGCCGACGGCTTGGGCGGACGGCCCGGAGAGAGTTGCCGCGACCAAGGCGACAGGCAGGACGGCAAGAGCTGACTTACGCATGAGAACCCCGTACGGCGGAAGGCCGGCGATCGCTGACCGTCGCCGGAATCGGCCGCAAACCTATCGCATCACCAGCCTTTGCGGCCGCGAATTGCAGCTTGCTGCAATTCGCATCACTGGGAAGGCGGTTCGGAGTTTCCGGACTGCCGTTGCTTGCTGCCGTAGGACGGGAACCTCGGCCCCGGCTGGGTGGTGAACCCGGGCAGCGGGCGAGGAGCGTACTGGGGTGGTCCCGGCGGAAGGTAGCCCGGCTGCTGCTGCGGCACCGATTGCTCCGGTTGGCCTGACGGCATCGGCAGGCCTGGGGGAGTTGCTGGGATGCGCGCGTCGGCTTGGGACTGTTGCCAGCCTGGGATGCGTGCGTCGGCCTGGGACTGTTGCCAGCTGGTGACGCGGAACAGCAGCAAGGAGCTCGTGACGGCGGCGGCGATCAGGAGAAGCGTGGCGACGGTGAAGCCGATGTTGACGCCGAGCGCCACCCGGACCATGAACGTCTGCATGTCGTAGATGTCGACGTAGCCGTCGGTCGCCTCGGCGGCCTGCGCCTGGTCGACCAGCCGGACCAGCCAGACGATGAAGCTGATGCCCGCGAACCCGCCTCCGCCCACGAGGATCACCCAGAACGCGGTCCAGCAGGCCCACCAGCCGTACAGCAACGACCGGACCTGACCGGACCTTGCGGCGCCCGGTTCGCTCGGTGGCTCGCTGGCGGTGACGACGTCCTGGACGATCTGCAGCGGATACCAGAACTGGACGATCGGGCAGATCCAGCCGCCGACGGTCCACCCCTGCGCATGCCGGTGCGCGCCACTTCGTGAGTTGTAGCCGCCTTGGTAGCTGGAAGCGAAGTCGGGCTTGAGGATCTCCGTGTTCTCCCGGGCCTGCCAGAGCCAGATCAGGAAGGCGATCCCGGTCCCGAGGAAGAGGTAGTTGACCAGGTCCAGCAGCGGCCCGGTGTGCGCGATCCGCTCGACGCCGCGCTGGTATTCGTCCTCGGACACCAAGAGATAGATGAACCGCTTGACGCCCCCATACGACCGCCACAGCACGACCGACTGGATCACCGCCGCCACCGAGGTGAGCCCCATCAACAGCACACTGACCTGCGCCGTCCGCCGCAACGCCCGGTACTTCGGCCCCGACTGCACGATCGGATACGCCCCCGGATAGGGCCCACCGAACTGCGGCCCCGCATGCCCGGGCGGACCCCCGTAGTGCTGCGCCGGTCCGCCCTCCGAGCTCGGGTACTGCGGTGGGCCGGCTGGGGTGCCTGGATACGGCGATGCCGGCGGCCCGTCGTACGGCCCTTGATAGTGACTCATCGTTCCCCCACCTCCCCGGTCCCCTTGCCCAACAAGCTATCGCAGCGCAGGGAGCGTTCAGAGGTTGTCCACAGGCCAAAGCTGCAGATTCGGCCGAGCTCGAAAGGTCAGCCCAACCGGCAGAACACCGCGGTCGCATCATCATGCCGCTTGCCCCGAAAGCTCCCCACCGAAGCCAGCCTGTCGTACTCGCGAACCCGCTCGATCAACCCCGACGGCCCGCTCGTCTCCAGCACGTCGACCAACTCGTCCCAGCTGTGCCCGTACCGCTCGGAGTACCGCGACGCGCCGTCGGTCAGCACCGCGGCCACCTCAACCACCGCGCGGTCCGTAGTACCGGCGATTGCTTCGTACGCCGCCTTGGGTGCCGTACTCGCCACCCAGAACCCGCCCGGCTGGTTCCGCATCCGCCGTACCGCCTCGAACGTGTACTCCGGCAGCAGGTCGACCCGGTTGTCCGCCACTACCGTGAGCTGGCGATCCGGGGACCGCAGCACGATCGGCGAGTCCGCCAGCACCAGGTGCTCGACCTGATCCGCACCGACCCGGAGCATCGACACCGTCGTCGACGGGCTGTCCGGGTTCGTGAGATCACACGTGTCGGCATGCTCAGCGCAGACGGCTGCGATCGCATCGGCCAGCAGATCCGCCAGCGGCGCCGTCGACCTGGCCAGCAACGGCAGGACCAACTGCCCGCCCAGTCGCTCGACCAGCCACGCGACGTCGTGGCGGCAGCCCGAATCGAGCTCAGGCGGCGCCGTCGCCCCGTCGAGCACGACCACGAAGTCCGGCCCGGCCAGGACCAGGTCCTCGTTCACCGAAGGTGGCCACCGATCCGGCGCCGGCTGACAGGCTGAGCGGATCTCCACCCAGCCATTCAACCCCGAGCGGCCCAGGTGTCCTTCAGCGACTGGTCCAGGCTGATCGCGGGCGACCAGCCGAGGTGCTTCTGGATCAGCGTGGTGTCGGCTTGCTGCCAAGGCACGTCTTCCGCCGCCGAACCTGCGTGGTCCGGGTGCACGACCCCTTCGGTGACCTGAGTGGAGGTCCCGCTGAGCTCGACCAGCCGCTGGACCACGTCCCTGGCCAGCACAGCCCGCCCGGAGCCGACGTTGAACACCGGCGGCAGCCTGTCCTCCGCTGTCGCCACTGCCACCGCTGCCTCGGCGACGTCCCGTACGTCGACGTAGTCCCGCCAGGCGTCGAGCGACCCCAGTTGCAGGGTGTCGGTGGTCCCCAGTTGGCGTACGACACGGCCGAGCAACGTGCTGGCCGGCGACCCGGGTCCACTGATGTTGAACGAGCGCAGCACGACCGCGTCCGCCCCGTGGCTCTGCGCACGCAGTACGAGCTCCGAGCCGGCCAACTTGGTGATCCCGTACGGTCCTCCCGGCCGGAGCTCTGCGTCCTCGTCCTGACTGGTGCCGCGCGGCGCACCGCCGTACTCCGCCGCTGAGCCGATCTGGACGAAGCGGGCGTTGGTCGCGTGGTGCCGGGCCGACTCGAGCAGCGCCTGGACCGCGACCACGTTTCCCCTGGTCAGGGCAGGGACGTCACCCTGGGTCGCGGCCGCGGCGTTGATGATCACAGTCGGCTTGTACATCGCGAGCTGGGTGTCGAGGGCGTAGTGGTGATCGACGGCCAGGTCGAACCGCCGATGCGGCTCACCACTGCTCCTGGTGAACCCCCGGTGCTCGATCCCGCGCTCGGCCAGCAGTGCGCAGATCCGGCCGCCGAGGAAGCCGCCGGCGCCGAAAACCATCACCCGTTCTGATCCGGTCACCCCTCCATCGTGCCTGCCGTGTTCGGCGATCAGCTGAAAGTTGTCCGTCGGGGTCGTCACAATGCAGTGGACGGGTTGACTTGCCGAATCGAAGGATGGTGGCCGATGGCCGACCGCACGCACGGACGTCAGACGCCCGCGACCGAGTCCACGATCAGGGACTGGGACGACGCCGATCCGTCCGGGCAGACCTACACGCGGGTGCTGTTCATCGACTCGGATCTGACCGAGATCAGCAACGCCGGCGGCGTGTTCGAGGAGTGCGTCTTCCGCGGCGTGCGGTTCAACGCGTCCAGTCACACGGACGCGGCGTTCGTGAACTGCACCTTCGTCCGCTGTTCGTTCTTCGACACCACGTTCACCCGGTGCAAGCTGATGGGCAGCAGGTTCGACGACTGCGCCTACAGCCTGATGAAGGTGACCGGCGGCGACTGGTCGTTCGCGAGTCTCCCCGGTGCCGATCTGCGCGGAGCCGAGTTGTCGGGCGTGAAGCTCCGCGAGGCAGACCTGACCGGCCTCCGCGCCGGCAAGTCCGTACTACGGAATCTCGACCTCTCCGGTGCCTCGATGCAGCGCGCCGACTTCTCCGGCTGCGACCTGCGCGGCTCGGATCTGTCCACCCTCGACCCCCTCACGGTCGAACTCAAAGGCGCGATCGTCGACCTCCCCCAAGCGATGGTCATCACCACCTCCCTAGGCCTCGAAGTCCGCCCCTGACCTCTCGATCCCGCTACGAGGCGGCGCAGACCTCGACAATCGCGGCTGGATCCCAGTAGTACGGACGGAACTCAGCGATCCGGCCGTTGGCGATCTCGTTGACCTGAACTATGCGGGTTTCGATCGTCCCGCCCGTCGCCCGGGCGCGAAAGCGCACCTGGAGCAGCATGACCACTGTGCTTGTGTCCGCGACGACTCGCGCCTGTACGACGTCCATCGACTGCCACGTCTCGGCGAAGAGGTCCTGGAACGTTTGTATGCCTCGGTGCCCCCGCCATTCCCCAGTACCAGTGAATGGCAGGCCGGGCGCCTGGTAGAGCACGACGTCGGGATCGAGGCAAGCCGCCACTGCGGTGAAATCGGCACCCGCTGCGGAACCGCCCGCGGCCACGTACGCAGCCTCGGCGGCGTAGAACCGGTTCATCGCAGCCATCACGTCGGTATCGGAAGACTGCGCTGCACCGCTCGAACCCGGCGTTGTCGTCATACGTCTGGTCTCCTCGTCGTCTGTCGGCACGCAGGTACGTGTCGCACAGGTTGAACGCGCGAGGCGACCACGATGTGATCTAGCGACCGACGGATGAGTCAGAAGAGTCGGATATCTGCAGCCGGGTGTTCCGTCATCCCCCGTTTCATCCACACCCTGTGGAAAACTATGCGGACATTTCCCAGTTCGCCGCTCACTGTTAACCCGTCCGCCCTGGACCCAACTGTGGGACGGGTGTTTGTCAGCGCAGCCGGGCGAGAGGGCGTAGGCGGGTGGCTTTTGAGGTGAGCGGGCGGCCGACGGGCGCAGTACGGAGTAGTGAGGAGACCAGTTCGCCTCGGCGATGGCGGGCTGGGCCTCGGCCGCGGGAGATGAGGACGGCGCCGTGCTCCACGACGTACGCCGGGCTGATCAGCGTCCTCGTCCGGGTCGCCACCTGCACCGCTGCCGCCAGGCCGACTCCGGCGAAGGCGCCGAGGGTGTTGGCGATCAGGTCGTGCAACTGGCAGGACCGACCCAGCGGTGGGACCAACGCCTGCACCGCCTCGACCGTCGCGGACAGCCCGATACCGGCCGCGATGCCGTCAGTGGGTCGCCCGCTGGTCAACGTGAGCATTCCGGCGGCGGGGATGAACAGCAGGACGTTCAGCACTCCCTGCATGGAGGTGAGGCCTCCTGTGGTCGTCAGGTGCGTCCCGCAGACGCCGACGCCGGCCAGCCGATGCGCCGTAGGACTCAGCGTCGCCGCCAGAACCAGCGCCAACGACGTCGGCATCAACAGCGATGCCAGTCGCGGCACCACTCCAGTCGGCCGCCGTGCCGCCGAGAGCGCGACCGGCAGCGTCATCGCGGTGAGGAAGAGCCAGGTGTCCAGCAGGTACGGGATTCCGCGATAGGTCTCGAGCACGTGTCCGGAGCCTCCGTAGTCGACCGGCCGACGCGTGGCCCGCTAGGTCCCCGCGTCGACTCGCCGTCGGTGATCGCCCGATGTCGCTTCCTCAACAGACGATCAGGCGTCCACTCCACCGCCCGCTAGGCCAGTCCGGACATCTGCACGCACCCGCAAACAAACAGCGCGTACCCCGTGACAATCCGTACCCGAACCGTCACCCCGCATAGATGCTCACAGCAACAACTTCGTGGCCTCTGGCAACGATCAGTCCTCGGCGTCGTCTTCCGTGGCGTCGCCGGAGTCCCGCTCGCCGCCCTCGACATCCTCGGCCATGCCGGGGTCCTCGGCCACGTCGGTCGCGTCGGGCTCGTCGGTCGCGTCGGTCGCGTCGGTCGCGTCGGGCTCCTCGGGCTCGTCCGGCTCCTCGCTCGCGTCGGGATCTTCGGGAAGGTCGGCTTCGTCCGGCCAGTCCTCCAAGGACGGATCGGCCGGAATGCCGACCGCGTGGTCCTCGCCCGGCAGGTGGTAGTTGCCCCATTGCTCGGTCATGTCGTCCCCTCAGGTCGTCACGATGGCGATCAAGATGATCAGGATCTCGATCCAGAGCAGCCCGACGATCATCCGGAGCGCCGACTGGAGCCGTTTGATCCCACGCCGGTTCTCGATACCGCCGGCGATCATCGCCTGGGTCACGGCCAGCCGGATCGCGTCCTCGTCCTTGCTTTCCTCGTGCAGCCTGAGGATCACCGTCGCGCTCGGCCCGTAATGGAAGCTTTTCACCGGCCAGTGGACGACCATCACCGCCGAAGCCATCAGGCTCAGTACGGCGAGGAGCGCGAAAGCGGCCCACTCCGGATAGTGCCGCGCGCTCTTCTCCGCACTGCTGATCAGGCCGACGCCGGCCGTGAAGGTGACGGCCAACGAGGCCGCGGTGAACAGCGTCGTCGCCCGGTTGCGGACATTGCTGATCGTGCCGTCCTGCTGGGAAAGCGTGAGTTTTGCCGCGTCATAGGCAATCTCGAAGGCCTTCTCCGGCATGTTCCCCCCTGGGATCTTGCCCGGTGTACCCAAAGAATGGCCCGGCCGACCACGATCTGCAAGAGCGTCGCGGCTTGCCTGTTCGCGACGCTCCCGAGGTCGTGCCGACCGGGCCGGTCCCTTCCGTACGGCTATCAGGAGAAGGCGACGAACTGATCGAGTCAGCCGAACATGCCCGGCTGGTAGTCGCCCGCGGGCTGCTGAATGATGACGTTCAGCCGGTTGAAGGCGTTGATGATCGCGATCGTCGACACCAACGCGGCGAGTTCCTCCTCGTTGTAGTGCTTGGCGGCGTTGGCCCAGGCCTCGTCCGTGACCCCGCCGGCCGCGTCGGCGATCCGCGTGCCCTGTTCGGCCAGCTCCAGCGCCGCACGCTCCGCCTCGGTGAAGACGGTCGCCTCGCGCCAGGCCGCGACCAGGTTCAGGCGCTGCTGGGTCTCACCCGCCGCCGTGGCGTCTTTGGTGTGCATATCGGTGCAATAGCCGCAGCCGTTGATCTGGCTCGCTCGAAGTCTCACCAACTCCTGCGTGGCCTCCGGCAGCGTCGACTCCGCGGCGACGCGGCCCGCGGACGCGAGGTACTTCAGTGCCTTGCCCATGGCCGGGTCTGCGAAGAGGTTCAAACGGGCATCCATGATGGACTCCTCGATCGTCGTCGATGTGTGTACACAATTCCGACGAAGCCGCCCATCAGGATGTGAGGCGGCTAGCGCGCGACGAGGACTCCGCCCAGCTTGCTCTCGGCCGAGCTGAGCGTCAGTTGCGCCTCCACCGCGAACCCCGCATCGCCAAGCCAGGCAGCCATCTGAGCCGGCTCGCGCAGGTGGACGTGAAGGTTCATCGGGTGCCCGCCGTACCCCGACGTCTTCAGCCGCGTCTCGTCGCCCACGTGAAACCCGACCAGCAACGGGCACCCAGGTCGCAGTACGCGCCGGAACTGCTCAAGGACGAAGCCCAGCTGGTGATCGGGGATGTGGATGAGCGAGTACCAGGCGACCAGTCCCGTCAGCGAATCATCGGCAAGTGCGGGCTCGGTCATCGACCCGACCTCGAACCGTACGCCGGGATGCTCGCGCCGGGCGACCTCGATCATCGCGGGCGACAGGTCGATCCCGAGAACGTCGGCTCCCGCCCCCTGCAGATACCCGGCGATCCGCCCCGAACCACAGCCGACATCGGCGATCAGCCCACGGCCCCCGACCTCGCGGGCGAACACGTCCAGCATCGCCCGTTCGTACGGCGTCTGCTCGAGCAGATCCCGCACGATTTCGGCATAGCTCTCGGCGACGGTGTCGTACGACGCTCGGGTGTCCACCAACCAGTCTTCAGAGCTCATGGACCGGCATGCTAGAGCCACTCTCGATCGCGTCGAGGTCGCGTACGGCGTACCGGTGGTGCTCCCACTCCTCCTCGAGGATCACGTGCACGCAGGTGAGAGTGCTCTCGGGATACTCCGGGGACCACGGATTGCGGTGCACTTCGACCAACTCGTCCGCAGTGACCTTGGCGAGGAAGTCGCGGACCATCGCGACGCGACCGGCCCGAGCTTCCAGCACTTCGCCGTACGACGGTTTGCTCGTCACGAAGATCGACATGTCCAACCCGTCCTCGTCGCCACTCCCGAGCCCGAGCGGATGGAAGGGCTGGTCGAGTTCCAGGACCGAGCGCCCCAGCCACGCGTCGGTCGCGAGGACCAGATGCCGCAGGGTCTGCGCGAACGACCACTCGCCGTCCACCGACACGTCCACCGTGCCCTCCGGCATCGCCGCGACCCGCTCCAGCGTCGCCGCCCAGGTCCGCTCGAGCACAGCCCAAGCCTTCTGCAACCCCTCGGGATCACCGGCCCGCCGCTCACTTCGCCCCGGGAACCGCCGATCCAGCTCCGCCTCCACGAACGGCACCACATTGATCCCGTTGACCTTGAGAATGCCGGTGCCCTCGGTCAGCCACGGCGCGTCGATCTCCGCGTTGTCAGCCTGCACACCGCGCATCACGACCCCAGACAGATCAGCTTCCACAAACCGAGCCGCTCGCAGATCCACCCCAACGAACTCCGCCCCTTGAAGCTCATCACCCGCACCAAATTTCGCCATCCCCCCTCTTTCCACGCCACCCAGCCCCCTGTCAAGCACTTGCAACGAGCTGCGCCCTTGCCGATTCGCCGTCACCGCGACGCTTGCATCTTCGGCGTGCAAGCAGAACGCCGGTTCCTCCGTGCAAAGGAACCGGCTTGTCTGTGGGCTTGGTTGTTCACCGCTGTGGGGAACTCTGTGGACAAGGTTTGGTCAGTGGACTACGCGGTAGGTGCTCAGAACGTAGCCGCTGGAGGAGACGGCGCTGTTGACCGTTTCGAGCTTGATGGGCGGCAGGTTGTCGAGCAGCTTCTTCTGGCCGGCGGGTGGGGCGATGGTCGGGACGACGACGAGCTGGAGTTCGTCGACGAGGCCGGCAGCGAGCAGGGTCTGGGTGACCGAGATGCTGCCGTGGATACCGATGTCGCCGCCTGGCTGAGACTTCAGGTCCTTCACGAACTCGACCAGGTCACCCTCGATCACGCTCGAGTTGGCCCACTCGCTCTCGAGCGGTGTCGATGTCGCGACGAACTTGGGCGCCGCGTTGATGAAGGACGCGAACGGCTCGACGTCGCTGGTCGGCCAGAACCCGACCCACTCGTCGTACGTCCGGCGCCCGAGGATGATCGTGTCCTGGTCGGCGATGAGTTCGCTGCCTCTGGCATCCACCTCGTCGTCCCACCCGGTGAGAAACCGATCCGCGGCCTCAGCCACCCCATCCAGAGACACGAAGTAGGCCGCCACCACCTTGCGCTGCCCCTGCCCGGTACCGCCGTCGTCCTGCGCCATGACGCACTCCTCAAGAGTCGATTGACTACTGCTCACCCCTGCGTCGGACACACCCCCCGCACTTCGACACCCCGACGCAACTTCCCCCGATCCCCACAACCAGCCCACCAACCACGAGCCAACAACCCGATTCTCACCGCCAACCGGCCCCCGCCCCGACCACTTCAAGAAATCTCGAACCGACCACCTCACCTGCGGACGTTGTACGACCGGCTGCCGTCGGCAGGAGACTGCCGAACCCACCGACGGGGGAGCGGGCATTCGGGTGGGTGGGGGCGCCGAGAGGTGGGAGGTAGCGAAGGACGCGACCGGTCAGGGCAGGTGTACGAAGCCGACGTACTCCGCCCCAGCCGGCCCCTGACGCGAACTTCCGTCTCGGGTCCACCCGTGTCGCTCGTAGAAGCGGATCGCACGAGAGTTCCGCTCCCAGACATCCACCTCGCCCACAGCATCAGCCTGGCGTGCGATGGAGACGAAGCGCTCCATCAGGGCGCTACCCACGCCACTCGACCACCGATCTGGCTCGACGAAGATCCCGACGAGCCGGACGCGCCTCTCGTGAGGCGCATTCGTCGGAAACGCTCCGCTGCCATCCACCGTGATCACACCGACGATGTCATCGCCCAAGACAGCGACCAGGACGGCGAGTCCGGAGTCCACCACCATTCTGCGCCACGTCTCCCGGTACTCCTCGTCAGGAACCGCTGCCACGTCATGGCCGCCCGCACCGTAGTACACAGCCCTCGACCGAGCGTGCAGCTCCGCAAGCGCATCACCCTCGCCCGGCGCCGCCTCTCGAACGCGAACCACCTGAGTCGGCTCTGTCATGAGGCACGAGGCTACGACTCCACCGAACAAGCCGCTCCTCGAACCTCCCGGGGGCAGGTCCCCAGTGGTGGCCTATAGCTCCTGGCAACCGCAATCGCTCGGCAGGAGACGGGCCGGTCCGCGCCCGGGCACCCACCGCGACGGAGGAGCGGCAGTTCGGGTGCGTGGGATACACGCAGTACAAACAAAAGCCGGTTCCTGAAGAAATCGGCTTTTGTTGGGGTGGAGACCAGGGGATTCGAACCCCTACCCCCTCTGTTGCAAGGCGGTTGCGCCGTCCCCGCTGGTCCAAGCGGCAGGTCGTCAGGCGTGGGATCGACCGGTTGCCCCCACGAGTGACCGCTTGAGCCCGATCGCACGTTCTCGTTAGGGCACGCCGGGGGGCACGCGTCCACTAGTTCAAGATTGCTGTTGCACGGCGACAGGCGACAACGGCGCACTTACCTCCGTGTGACAACGGACGAGTTATACGGCACGCTTCGGCGTCATGAAGGACTTTCCGTGGGGGTATGTGGTCGGAGCGGCCGTCACAGTAATCGGACTTCTGCTCAACCAGTGGCGCTCGGATAGGCGCGAAGTGGATCGGTGGCAGAAGGAACTGGATCGCGACGTAGAGAAGTGGCAGCGGGAGCAGGCTGAACGCCAACAACAATGGGAACGCGAAGACCGGTCCCGGATCGAACAATGGAAGCGTGAGGATCGTCGACGCTGGATCGACGAGCAGCGCACTCTGTACGCCGCATCCCTGAGGACCGCACGGGGCCTCCTAGATGAGATCTATTCTGCTGAGGCACAGCTCGCGTGGGTGTCCGATAAGGAGCAGATCAAAGCCGTCATTAGCACGTTCAACAGCCAACTTCGCCACGCAGAGGAAACGTTCAACGATGCCTTGAGCGAGGTGCTGATCATCGCAAGCGACGAGGTCCTGACCAAAGCGACTGCCCTACGCGATAGTCTCCGTGCCGCGTCGATCCAAGCCAGGTACTACGGCACGGAATCAGGCGATAGGTTGTCAACTGCGCGACTGCAGTCGAAGGAAGACTATGACGCCTACTTCCGCACAGTTCGTGCTGACCTGGGTCTCTCGGAGCTACCTCTATCACGCGAAGACCCAGAGCCCGATGCGGCTTGACCACTCGCCATATTTGCTCCGTCCCCGTGATAGCTGCCAACCAAGGTCAGCGCGGCGCGTGTCAAGAGTCGGCTTGCCGATCCCGTAGGGACGCCTTTGGCACTCTTGATGCGGGTAGTGGTGACCGTACGATCGAGCGGCCCAGGGGGACGGAGCTAACCGGCGGTCAGACGCCAGACACGTCGGTCGTTGGCGGTTGGGATCGCGTGGACGTGGAAGCGTCCTGCTGCTGCGCTTCGGCTAGGACGGAGCGCCAGCGCCGCCCGCAGTCCGGGGCCGCGCGCCGAAGGCGCGCCCTTGATCCATAAGAGCGAAACTCCGCAAAATGCTAGATGAGCCGCGCTGTGTAGCCCCTGCTGGACCAGGTGCTCGTAGGCCTGCTTCACGTTGGCCGGCATCGGCTGCGGCACAGCGAATCCGCGCTCTGCGAACAGTTCGATTCGCTGACTGTCGGCGACGAGCAGGTTGAGGACGCGGTCGACGTCGCCGATGGTCTCGATGTACTGGCTAGGGGCAGCGGCAAAGACGCACAAGTCGGGTCGTCCTCGGGCCAGAACTTGCGGCACGTGGCGTAGGCCGTGCGCTGTTGGTACGGCCTGGAGATGAGGGTTACCGACTTGGGGAAGGCGCCACGTTCCGCGAGCGCGGCTCGGGTGAGCACGATGTTCTCGCCGGTATTGGTGGCTTGGGATTCGAGGATGATGGCATCGGCCGGGACACCCAGCTCCTGGGCATGCTCGGCGTAGTGGACCGCTTCGACTCGGGAACCGCTCGACGGTCGTTGGCGCATTCGCGCCGGTGAACACGATGAGCGGGAACATGCCTTGGTGGTACAGCTCGGCTGTGAAGGTGGCGACGCCGAGGTCGTGGCTACCGAGTCCCACGCCGACGTCGGTAGGACGCAGCTCGTGGTGCATGTTGTGGTAATCCCAGAGAACCTGAGTGGCTTTCAAGTACGTCCGTGGGTACCGCAGTGCTTGACTCATTTCGGGGATCGTAAAAGGTGTAGGTCCAGGCCATGCGGTGCGCCAGAACCAGCTGGGAGCCTCGTCGGCGACATAGTCGGCTGCTGCCGGCGTTGTACGCCTGGCCGCAGCCGGCAGGAAGCGACCCGCGCCCGGGCACCCACCGCGACGGAGGAGCGGCATTCGGGTGGGTGGGAGCGCCCAGAGCTGGGAGCGACGAAGGAGCGACCGGTGGCGGGGGCGTGGGGGGACTTACGGCGTACAAACAAAAGCCGGTTCCCGAAAGGACCGGCTTTTGTTGGGGTGGAGACGAGGGGACTCGAACCCCTAACCCCTGCCTTGCAAAGGCAGTGCTCTGCCAGTTGAGCTACGCCCCCGTGGGGGATCAGTGCCCGGGTGTGACCGGGTCGACGGCCTCGGCCCAGAGGTCCTGCTCGGCGCGGGCCTGCTGGGACTTCTTGTAGAAGAAGTATCCACCGATGCTGGCCAGCAGAACCAGCAGAACCTTCTTCAGCACCGGGGACTCCTTGGATCGATGTCGATCTGGGGGTGGGCCTAACAGGATTTGAACCTGTGACCTCTGCCTTATCAGGGCAGCGCTCTAACCAACTGAGCTATAGGCCCGCAACTGCGGGGGAAGAACCTCGGAGAGATTACCGCACTGATCGCCTCTCTCCCAAACCGGTTCCGCCCGGGCGCTCAAGAAGCCCGGACGGAACAACGGGAAGGACTCAGTCCTCGGAGGCCAGCGTCACCTCGAGACCGCCCAGCAGGGTGGCCGCGATGTTGTAGAGGAACGATCCGAGGGTGGCCAGCGCGGTGATGATGAGCACATCGGCACAGGCGAGCAGGGTGGTGAATCCCATCACCTTGCCGGTGTTGATGTAGTCCTCGATCCGGAACGGCTCGGCGGACGGGGTGCCGAGCACTTCCGACACCGTGTTGTTGATGTTGTCGAAGACGCCGGCCGCGCCGATCGCCGACCAGACGATGAAGACCGCGACCCAGGTGACGATGCCGAACGCGATCGAGAGCAGGAACGCCGTCTTCATCACCGACCACGGGTCCACCCGGGACAGCCGGAGCCGCGCCTTCCGGGTCTGCGGCCGGCTCGACACCTTCGCGGCCGTTTCCGGCTTGTTGCGGTCGGTGGTGGCCGCGTCCTTGACCGCGGCCGCCTTGTCGAGCACGGCCTGCTTCGCCGCGTTCACCTTGTCACCGAACGTTTCAGCCGGCGCCGACGGCGTCGAGACCTTGCCGGTCTGCCCGTACTGCGAGGTCGCGGGCGGGCCGCTGCGCAGAGGGCTCTCGCCCACTCGCGGCTCGGGACGACCCGGCGTGCTCGGGTTCAGTGGCGGTCGCACCGGTGAAGCCTGCGTGGCCGCGCCGGCGGAACCGACCGCCGAAGGCGGCCGGACCGGCGGTTGCTGCGGGGGACGCGCGGGCTTGCCGGCCGGCTGGCTCGAGGGCTGGGCCTGGCGCGGTGGCTGCTGGGTCGGCGTACCGGACCGCTGGCCGTTGCCTGACGGCGTACGGCCGTTGGAGGCCGGGGTGGCCGGTGGGGTCGCCTGGCTCTTCCCGTTGCCGCCCTGACCGGTTCGACCCGGTGGCGTCGCGGGTTTGGAGCTGTCAGCCGCCCCATCAGGCCATGTCGGCCTCGCGCGGTTGGTCATCAGGTGCCCTCCTGGCCGGCTTCGTCGCCTTCGACGGTAGCCGCGCCCTCGATGTCCGTCGAATGCTGCTCATCATTCTGGACGCTCTCGGGGGCCGTTTCGGTTGGCGCACCATCCACATCCTGGACAGCAGCCTCGCCGCCTTCGACGGTTTCGGCCTCTTCCTCACTCACGGTGAGGTCGGTGTTACGAGCGATCGCGACCACAGCATCAGATTCCCCGACTCCGGCGAACTTCACACCCATCGTGTCGCGGCCCTTCACCGGAACGCTGTCCACCCGGCTGCGGACGACCTGGCCGCTGTTCTTGATCGCGAGCACCTGGTCGGTGTCGCCGACGATCAGCGCGCCGACCAGCGAACCACGCTCGTCGTTCAGCTTGACCGCCTTGATACCGAGGCCGCCACGACCCTGCTGCCGGTACTCCGAGACGCGCGAACGCTTCGCGTAGCCGGCGTCGGTGACGGTGAAGACGTACTGCGCGTCCTCTTCGGAGCCGGCCCGGATGACGGCCATCGAGAGCAGCTCGTCGCCGTCGCGGAACTTCATCCCGGTGACGCCGGAGGTCGCCCGGCCCATCGGCCGCAGCTGCTCGTCGTTCGCGGTGAAGCGGATCGACTGACCCTTCCTGGAGACCAGCATCAGGTCGTCGTCGGCCGAACCGACCTCGGCGCCGATCAGCTCGTCGTCCTCGTCGCGGAAGTTCACCGCGATGATGCCGCTCTGCCGGGCCGAGTCGTAGTCGGTCAGCGCCGTCTTCTTCACCAGGCCGCGCTTGGTGGCGAGCAACAGGTACGGCTCCTGCTGGTAGTCGCGCAGCGTCAGGACCTGGGCGATCTCCTCGTCCGGCTGGAACGAGAGCAGGCCGGCGACGTGCGAGCCCTTGGCATCGCGCGCCGACTCGGGCAGCTGCCACACCTTGGCCCGGTAGACCCGGCCCTTCGTGGTGAAGAACAGCATCCAGTGGTGGTTCGTGGTGGCGAAGAAGTGCCCGATCTCGTCCTCGGCCCGCATCGTCGCGCCGCGAACACCCTTGCCGCCCCGGTTCTGGGTGCGGTACAGGTCGGTCTTGGTGCGCTTGGCGTACCCGCCGCGGGTGATCGTGACGACCACTTCCTCGTCCGGCACCAGGTCCTGCACGGACAGGTCGCCGTCGGCCGCGATGATCTCCGTACGCCGGTCGTCGCCGTACCGCTCGACAATCTCGGCCAGCTCGTCGCGGACGATGGTCCGCTGCCGGACCGGGTCGGCCAGGATGTCCTCGAGGTCGGCGATGACGGCCTCGAGCTCGAGCAGCCGGTCGACGATCTTCTGCCGCTCCAGGGCGGCCAGCCGGCGCAGCTGCATGTCCAGGATCGCCTGCGCCTGGATCTCGTCGATCTCCAGCAGCGCCATCAACCCGTTCCGGGCGTCCTCGACGTCGGGGCTGCGCCGGATCAGCGCGATCACCTCGTCGAGGGCGTCCAGCGCCTTGACCAGACCGCGGTAGATGTGGGCCTGCTTCTCGGCCTCACGCAGGCGGTACTTGGTCCGCCGCTGGATGACCTCGATCTGGTGGTCGATCCAGTGCGTGATGAACAGGTCGAGGCTGAGCGTGCGCGGTACGCCGTCGACCAGCGCGAGCATGTTGCAGCCGAAGGTGTCCTGCAACTGCGTGTGCTTGTAGAGGTTGTTCAGTACGACGCGGGGCTGGGCATCGCGCTTCAGCACGATCACCAGCCGCTGGCCGGTCCGCGACGAGGTGTCGTCGCGGATGTCGGCGATCCCGGTCATCTTGCCGGTGTTGACCAGCTCGGCGATCTTCTGCGCGAGGTTGTCCGGGTTGACCATGTACGGCAGCTGGGTGACGACGAGGCTGGTGCGGCCCTTCGCGTCCTCCTCGATGTCCACCACCGCGCGCATCGTGACCGAGCCACGACCGGTCCGGTAGGCGTCGTCGATGCCCTTGTAGCCGACGATCAGCGCGCCGTTCGGGAAGTCCGGGCCCTTGATGTTCTCCATGCACGCCGCCAGGACCTCTTCCTGGGTGGCGTCCGGGTGCTCGAGCGCCCACTGGGCCGCGGCCGCGACCTCGCGCAGGTTGTGCGGCGGGATCTGGGTCGCCATGCCGACCGCGATTCCGGCCGAGCCGTTCACCAGCAGGTTCGGGAAGCGGCTGGGCAGGATCACCGGCTCCTGCGAGCGGCCGTCGTAGTTGGGGCGGAAGTCGACCGTGTCCTGGTCGATGTCTCGCACCATCTCCATCGCCAGCGGGGCCAGCCGGCACTCGGTGTACCGCATCGCGGCGGCCGGGTCGTTACCCGGCGAACCGAAGTTGCCCTGGCCCTGGATCATCGGCGCCCGCATCACCCATGGCTGCGCCAGCCGGACCAGGGTGTCGTAGATCGCCGAGTCACCGTGCGGGTGGTACTGACCCATCACGTCACCGACGACGCGCGAGCACTTGGAGAAGCCCCGGTCCGGCCGGTAGCCGCCGTCGTACATCGCGTAGAGGATGCGGCGGTGCACCGGCTTGAGGCCGTCGCGTACCTCGGGCAGCGCGCGGCCGACGATGACGGCCATCGCGTAGTCGAGGTACGACTGCTGCATCTCCGTCTGCAGATCGAGGGGCTCGATCCGGTCGTGTCCTGGCGAAATGGGGGTCTCGGTCATCTGATGCTCGTCCCGTTCATGTCAGACGTCGTACGTCGGTGAGTCGGCGCTGGAGTGGCTGCGGCCCCACCACCGGAGGCGGGGCCGCGGCACTCAGATGTCAAGGAACCGGACGTCCTTGGCGTTGCGCTGGATGAAGTTCCGGCGGGCCTCGATGTCGTCGCCCATCAGGGTCGCGAAGGTCTCGTCGGCGCGGGCGGCGTCGTCCAAAGTGATCTGCAGCAGCACCCGGTTGGCCGGGTCCATCGTGGTCTCCCACAGCTCCTGCGCGTTCATCTCACCCAGACCCTTGTAGCGCTGGGTGCCGTTCTCCTTGGGCAGCTTCTTGCCCGCCTCGGCGCCGGCCGCCATCAGGCCGTCCTTCTCGCGCTCGGTGTAGGCGAGCTCGTGCGCGCTGTTGCTCCAGCGGATCTTGTACAGCGGCGGCTGCGCGGCGTACACGTGACCGCGCTCGATCAGCGGGCGCATGAAGCGGAACAGCAGCGTGAGCAGCAGGGTCCGGATGTGCTGGCCGTCGACGTCGGCGTCGGCCATGATCACGATCTTGTGGTACCGGAGCTTCTCTTCGTCGAAGTCCTCGTGGATACCGGTGCCCAGGGCGGAGATGATCGCCTGGACCTCGTTGTTCTGCAGGACCTTGTCGATCCGGGCCTTCTCCACGTTCAGGATCTTGCCCCGGATCGGCAGGATGGCCTGGAACTTCGGGTCGCGGCCACCCTTCGCGGAGCCACCGGCCGAGTCACCCTCGACGATGTAGACCTCGCACTCCTCGGGGTTCGTCGACTGGCAGTCGGACAGCTTGCCCGGCAGACCGCCGCCACCGAGCAACCCCTTGCGGTTGCGGGCCAGGTCGCGCGCCTTGCGGGCGGCGATCCGGGCGCTCGCGGCCGCGGTGGCCTTGCGGATGATCTCGCGGCCCTCGGCCGGGTTCTGCTCGAACCAGGCGCCGAGCCGGTCGTTGACGACCCGCTGGACGAAGCCCTTCACCTCGGTGTTGCCGAGCTTGGTCTTCGTCTGGCCCTCGAACTGCGGCTCGGCCAGCTTGACCGAGATGATCGCGGTCAGGCCTTCCCGGATGTCGTCACCGGTGAGCCTGTCCTCTTTCTTCTTGATCATCCCCTGGTCCTCGCCGAACGAGTTGACCAGCGAGGTGAGCGCGGACCGGAAGCCCTCTTCGTGCGTCCCGCCCTCGTGCGTGTTGATCGCGTTCGCGAAGGTGTGCACGGACTCCTGGAACGAGCCGCTCCACTGCATCGCGACCTCGAGGCTGAGCGAGTCCTCACCGGTGGCCGCCTCGAAGGCGATCACGTCGCGGTGCACGGTCTCGCGGATGCCGGTCAGGTACTTCACGTAGTCGATCAGGCCGTCGTCGTACTTGAACGACTGCTCGACCGGGTTGCCGTCCTCGGTGTGGTCCGGGCGCTCGTCGCGGATGACGAGCTCCAGGCCTTTGTTCAGGAAGGCGTACTCGCGGAAGCGGGTGGACAACGTCTCGTACGAGTAGACCGTCGTTTCGAAGACGTCCGGGCTCGGCCAGAAAGTGATCGTGGTGCCGGTGCTGTCCGACGTACCGACCTCGGCCAGGTCGGCGTCCGGGACGCCGATCGTGAACGACTGGGTATAGGCCTTGCCGCCGGTGCTGACGTCGACCTGCAGGCGGCTGGACAGCGCGTTCACGACGGAGACGCCGACGCCGTGCAGTCCACCGGACACCTTGTATCCGCCGCCGCCGAACTTGCCGCCGGCGTGCAGAACAGTCAGTACCACGGTGACGGCCGGCTTGCCCTCGGACTCGACGATGCCGACCGGGATGCCACGGCCGTTGTCGACGACGCGGACACCGCCGTCGGCCAGCAGGGTGACGACGATCTTGTCGCAGAACCCGGCCAGCGCCTCGTCCACCGCGTTGTCGACGACCTCGTAGACAAGGTGGTGCAGACCGCGCTCACCGGTGGACCCGATGTACATCCCGGGGCGCTTGCGGACCGCGTCGAGGCCCTCGAGGACCTGGATCGCGCTGGCGTCGTATTCGCGGTCGACGGCCGATCTGGTGATCTCGGTGAGGGGTGCTTCTTCGATGCCGGTGCTGTCTGCGGACGTTGTTTCGTCGATCTCGGTCGGCTCGTCGATCACCGGCTGTTGTCCTCCTCGGACCCCACCTGCGCGGGGCATCGAATCACAGTACGAGCCGCCGTACTGTGAGACCAGCACCGGCGGCTACTTCAACAGACCCATCCTACCCGTCGACCGAAGCAGAACCTGCCACCAGGCGGACGAAACTCGGGTCAGGGCGTATTTTCGGACTCCCGCCCATGTCCCCCCACGCAGGGTGGGGGCTCCGAAAGCGCTCACGGCATTCAGTGGCTTCTGATCGGATCGCCCCTGACCGTCTCGGTGCCGAGACCCGGCACCCCGCACCCACCGGCGCTTAGGATCATGGCCGTGGAAAGTCTGGACGACGTCATCGACGCCATGATCGCCGATCGGGTGATCCACCGTCACCGCCGCAAATGGCTGATCGCGATCGCCGCGGTCCTCGTCCTGGCGCTGGTCATCTTCGTTACCGGCGGCTGGAAGGAGAAGAAGGGCCGCAAGGTCGACACCCTCAAGGCACCGGTCACGCTGACCGCCGGCCGGTACGAGTTCGGCTTCACCTCGGCGGTCATCGTCCGGACCCCGAAGACGACGTACGAGCCGGCGGCCTCCAAGCTCGTGGTGAGCTTCGACCTGAAGAACATGGACACCGAGAGCCAGGAGACCGAGTCGCTGTCCGGCGGCCTGCTGCGACTGGTGCCTGCCGACCACTCCGACTTCATCGAGTCGAACGGCGCGACCTGCCGCAGCCAGCTGAACTACAAGCTCGTCTACGGGCTGCCCGCAGTTCCCTGTACGACGGAGTTCAAGGTGCCGAACGACTTCGCGGACAAGATCGCCGAGATCGGCGTGTTCGGCGAGAAGTGGGAGTCGGACAACGCCTTGCTGGGGTTGTCCGACAAGCCCTACTGGCACAACGAGGAGCCGACCGCCGTCGTCCAGCTCGAGACGACGATCAAGACGGAGAAGAAGGACAAGTGAAGCTCTACCGTCCCGCCACCGTCCTCGTCGGCGTCCTGTTCGTGCTGCTCGGCGGACTGGCCCGGCTGGGGGACACCGACCAGGTCTACGAGGACTCCACCCGGGTGACCGCCCACGGCACCATCGGCCAGAAGATCCAGTACGGCGACTCGGCCGTCACGGTGACCAGGATGCGGTTCGCCAAGACCTTCCTCGCCGACGAGAACGACGACAAACCGATCGAGACCGACGGGATCTTCGTCGCCGTCGAATACGAGGCGTACCGCGGCACGAAGGACCCCGGCAGCAACGAGGTCACGTTGACCGCGGACGACGGCAACGTCTACGAGTCGGTCGCCGAGAACACCTCGAGTGGCATCATGTTTCCGCAGCCCGGTTTCACCGAGTCCGGTGCCTTCCTCTTCGAGGTCAATACGAACGATCTCAAGGGACTGACCTTCAAACTGCGCACTACACAGTTCTTCACCGGCGTACCGGCTCGCGACATCGCCGTCGACCTGGCCATCCCGAACGACGAGGTCGCCAAGCAGTTGGTGGACAAGGCAGCCGACCAGTACGTCCTGCCCGAACGCTCGACCAGGGTGGACTCATGAATCTCTCGACCCGCGCCTACCGTTGGATCGGCCAGATCTCGTTGCTGCTCACGCTTCTGGGCATCGCCGCCTACCTGACGGTGAGCAACTACCTCGGCGACGCCGAGCGGGTTTACCGGGAGGGCGCGGTCACCGAGGTGGTCGGCCACGGACCGGTCGAGGTCGCCAAGGTCCGCTGGCAACTCGACTCGATGCAGGCCTACACGAGGCTCGTCGACGAGGACAAGAAAGAGGTCACGATGGATCACCCGGCCGGTTCGGTGATCATCTTGGTGAAGGTGTCGGTGACACCGCTCGACGGGCTGAAGATGGACGACGGTAGCTTCAGTTGCGAGGCGAAACTGCGGGACGACCGCGGCAACGTCTGGGCGGACACCAGCGTCTTCGGCCTGGACCTGGCCACCTACTGCGGTGACGACGACCGGCCGATCAAGCGGAACCAGACCGGCCGGATCGCCCAGGTGTACGTCGTACCGGCGTCTGCCGTGCCGCATCTGGTCGGTATCCAGGTGGAGGACGCCAACTACGAAGTACTGCGGCGGGTCCTGCTGACCTGGTGAGCGATCAGGCCTCGACCAGCTGAGCTTCTCGCTCGGCCGTCTCGGCCTTCTTCGCGTCTGCCTCCGCCCGGCGCTCCGCCCCGACGGAGATGCACAGGTCGAAGGCGGCCGCCAGCAAGGCGATCTGCAAGGTGTCGAAGACCAGGTCCCGGATCCCCGTGGCGATATCCGTCGTCATCATGCCCCAGTGCAGGCCGTGGACGCCGATCAGGCGTTCCATCCCGACCAGCACCCAGTCGCGGGCGAGCTTCCACAGCGTGTAGACGAAACACACGACGCCGAGGAAGACCGGGCCGACGCGGACGAGCAGGCGGAAGGCGTTCAGCGTCGGGTAGAACTTCTCCCGGAGTCCGCCCAGCACGAGGTTCGGTGCCTGATTGGTCCAGGCGACCAAGCGGCCCTGCGGCTTGACCTCTTCGGCGTGGCCGCCGAGCCGGCGCTCCAGCCGGGTACCGCGGAAGACCCCGCCGCCGGACAGCACCCGGTGACCGAAGACGACGGTGGTGATCGCCAGCCAGGTCAGCGGTTCGCCGACGCCCTCCTTGAACAGCGGCCAGAGGGTGTCCCAGAAGATGCCCCAGAGGAACTCGATGCCGGCCGGAATCGGGACGTGGATGCCGGCGAACCAGTCCTTCATCCCACTCCACCAATCCACCGAGAAGTACCAGAAGTTGCGGTCGCCGAACCAGTCCTTGAAATCCTCGACCGCGAACGGCGTGACGACGACCGTCAGCAGCAGGAAGAACGCTTCGGCCCAGACCTGGGCGAACTTGACCGGCCGGCTGGGCCAGCGGTCGTCGACTGCCTCGACGACCCGGCGGATCACCAGCAAGGTCACGATGGCCGGCAGGTAGCTCTTCCAGTGCCCGCTGCCGAGCTGGAAGAACTGCGAGCCGGGCTGGGTACCGCGGATGATCTGGTTGTACGTGCCGAGCGTGCCGATCCGCTCGTCCAGGAACCCCCAGGCCGACCAGACCGCGACCAGCGGAAGCAAGGTCAGGGCCAGCAGTTCCATCAGGTTCTGCTGCGTCGGGTCCGAGGTCTCTTCGGCCTTGTTGCTGGCGGCGTCGCGCCAGCGGTAGAGCGAAGTGGCGCAGGTGCGGATCATCCCCACGGTCGCCGCGATCTGGACCAGTACGCCGGCCGAGAAGACGCCGACGCCCAGGCTCGAGTGCTGGTGTTCGGCCAGCCAGACCGCCGCGTCGATGGAGGCCATGAAGCCGATGTAGCCGGCCAGGAACCAGGTCACCATGGGCAGCAGGTTGCGCCACCAGAGCCGGAAGGCATCGGTGATCAACTGGACCATTTCGCGAAGGCCGTCCACGATCGTGCGCATCGCGCCCGATCCTAGGGGAGCCGTGGGTCCTCACCACAAGCGGAGCGGTTACCGAGCTCAGCCGTAGGTGTCGCGGGGGCCCCGGCCGCCACGGACGGTGCGCGGGCCCTTACGCCAACTGGGGGCGTTGGGGCCTTCGACCTTGACCCTGGTGACCGTGCCGTCGCCGAGTTCGGCGTTCAGGCGGCGGACGAGATCGGGGGCGAGCAGCCGGACCTGGGTCGCCCAGGCGGTCGAGTCGGTACGGACGGTGAGCTCGGTATCGGTGTAGCTCTCCGGCTTGCAGTGCGAGGCCATCTCGGGGCCGACGATCGACGGCCAGCGGGCCATCACGCCGTGTACGGCGACGTCGACCTCCCAGCCCTGGTCGCGCATCAGCCGGCCGAGCGTGTTCGTGAGGAGCTGGGGGTCGCGGTCGTCCGGTCGCGATCCACTGACCTGCGAGCCGTACCCCGGCCGTCGCCGGCGCGCCTTCTTGACCGGCTTCACCGGGCTCATCCCTTTGAGCCGGCCCGCCAGTGCCTTCGCCAGGTCGAGACCCTGCTTGTCGTGCTCCGGTTTCGCCGGTTCCGCGTCCTGCCCGGCCTCGCTCTCGAAGCCGCTCTCAGAGGAATTCCGGGGTTCTGAGCCACTTCTGGCGGGTTCGGCGCGGGCTTGTGGCTCCGGTCGCTCGGGCAGCGGCTGCATCCCGAACCCGCCAACCGGGTCCGCATCAGGACGAAGGTCGCCGCCGTCAGGCACGGAGTACGGTCCCGTCGCCCACGTCGAAGCGGGCGCCACTCAGCTCGAGCGGCACATCGGCCCCGACGGCAGCGGTCACCAGTACCTGTTCGGCGGGCGCGACCAGTTCGGCGAGGCGGTCGCGGCGCGAGGTGTCGAGCTCGGCGAACACGTCGTCCAGGATCAGCACCGGCTCACCCCCGTCCGCCTTGAGCAGTTCGTACGACGCCAGTCGCAGCGCGAGCGCGAACGACCAGGACTCACCGTGACTCGCATACCCCTTGGCAGGCAAGTCACCGAGCCCGAGCACGACATCGTCGCGGTGCGGCCCGACCAGCGAGACACCACGATCGAGCTCGTCCTGGCGACGCTGGTGCACTTCGTCGAGAAGTACTGCGGCCAACTGCTCGCGACTCGTGACTCCGGGCTCGAGCGGGACCGACGACTTGTACTCCAGCCGTGCGTCTCCCTTGCCTCGGGCAACGGCATCGTAGGCGCTGGACACCAACGGACGAAGGGATTCCAGCAACTCCAGCCTGGTCGCGAGCAATTCCGAGCCGGCCCGGGCGAGGTTGGAATCCCACACTTCCAGAGTCCGCAACTGCGCCTCGGCGGCACTCGACCGGTTCTGCCGACGGGCCTGCTGGGCACTGCGCAGCAGCGAGTTGCGTTGCTTGAGAACGCGGTCGTAATCCTGCCGGACGCCGGCCATCCGGGGTGTCCGAAGCGTGAGCAACTCGTCCAGGAAGCGGCGGCGCTCGGACGGATCCCCCTTCACCAGGGCGAGATCCTCGGGTGCGAACAACACGGTCCGGAGCAGACCCAGCACTTCCCGCGGTCGCGGTACCGGCGAACGGTTCACCCGGGCCCGATTTGCCCTCCCAGGATTGATTTCCAGCTCGACGACCAGGTCGCGATCGTGATCGCTGTGGATCTCGGTCCGCACGATCGCCCGGGCGGCGCCGGCTCGCACGAGTGGCGCGTCGTTCGCCACCCGGTGCGAACCGAGCGTCGCGGTGTAGTGGATCGCCTCGACCAGGTTGGTCTTGCCCTGGCCGTTCGGCCCGACGAAAGCGGTCACCCCAGGGGTGAGCTGGACCTCCACCTGGGGGTAGGACCGGAAGTCGAGCAACCCAAGAGCCGTCACAAACACGGGAATTCCTCTGCTGGACGGATCCTCAGGCTCAGTGCTTGATCGGCGGCGTCGCGTACGACGGGTCCTCGGCACCCTTCACCGCGTGGCCACCGAACTGGTTGCGCATCGCCGCGATCGCCTTCATCGCGGGGGAGTCCTCCTGCCGCGACGCGAACCGGGCGAACAACGACGCGGCGATGGCCGGCACCGGTACGGCGTGGTCGATCGCGGCCTCCACGGTCCAGCGACCCTCGCCCGAGTCGTCGGCGTACCCGCGGATCTTGTCCAGGTGGGTGTCTTCCTTCAGCGCGTTCACCATCAGGTCGAGCAGCCAGGACCGGATCACGGTGCCCTCGCGCCAGGAGTCGAACGTGTCCGGCACGTTCTGCACGATCTCGGCGGCCTCGAGCAGCTCGAAACCTTCGGCGTACGCCTGCATGATCGCGTACTCGATGCCGTTGTGGACCATTTTGGCGAAGTGGCCGGCGCCGACCTTGCCGGCGTGCACGAAACCGAACTCGCCCTCGGGCTTGAGCGCGGTGAAGATCGGCATCAGGGTTTCGATGATGTCGTCGTCACCGCCGCACATCAGCGCGTAGCCGTTCTCCAGACCCCAGACTCCGCCGGACACACCGCAGTCGACGAACTTGATGCCCTTGTGCGACAGCAGTTCGGACCGGCGGATGTCATCGGTCCAGCGGCTGTTGCCGCCGTCGATCACGATGTCGCCCTCGGACAGCAACTCCGCCAGCTCGGTCAGCACCGGGTCGATGGCCTGCACCGGCACCATCACCCAGACGACCTTCGGCTGGTCCGTCGCCGTCAGCTTGCCGACCATGTCGGCGAGGTCGGTGGCATCGGAGATGTCCTGATTGTGGTCGAAACCGACAACGGTCAGGCCTGCGCCGCGAATCCGCTCGCGCATGTTGCCGCCCATCCGGCCGAGACCGACAAGGCCGAGCTCCATCGTGAATCCCCTTGTTCTGTTGGCGTCGCGAGGTGTCAGCTGTTCAGGCGGACCGGCATCAGCACGTACCGGAACTCACTGATCGGTTCGCCGTCGAAGTCCTTCACGCCGGTCAGTTCGGCCGGCTTCGTCGCCTGCGTGAAGGCCAGGTGCGCGACCGAGGTGCCGATCGCGTTCAGACCGTCCAGCAGGTACGTCGGGTTGAAACCCACGGTAACCGGCTCACCGACCACGCGCGCCTCGATCGATTCCGACGCCTGCGCCTCGTCGCCACTGCCGGCGTCGAGCGTGACGGTGTCCTCGGAGAACGTCAGCCGGACCGGCGCGTTCCGCTCGGCCACCAGCGCGACCCGCTTCACCGCCTCGACCAGGGTCGCGGTGTCGATCCGGACCCGGGTCGCGATCGCCGCGTCGGTCGGGATGATGCCGCGAACCTTGGGGAACTCGCCGTCGAGCAACCGGGTGGTCGCGCGCCGGTTGCCGCCGGAGACCTGGCCTTCGAAGCCGACGATGCCGTCACCGGTTCCCGGAGCGGCCAGGGAGACGATGATGTCGGTCCCGGTCATCGCTTTCGCGGTTTCCGACAGCACTCTGGCCGGGATAAGGGCTGCTGCAGAGGCATCCGGGGACTGCGGGCTCCATTCGAGCTCGCGAATCGCCAACCGGTAGCGGTCGGTCGCGAGCAGCGAGATCGTGGAGCCCTCGATCTCGACCCGTACGCCGGTGAGCACGGGCAGCGTGTCCTCACGGCCGGCCGCGGTGACCACCTGGGCGACTGCCTGAGCGAAAACGTCGCTACGAACGGTGCCGCTGGCCGCGGGAAGGTCCGGCAAAGCCGGATATTCCTCTGTGGGAAGCGTTTGGAGCGTGAACCGCGAGGTGCCGCAGGTGACTTGCGCCTTCGCGCCGTCCACAGCGATGTCCACGGGCTGGTTCGGCAGGCTCTTGGAGATGTCCGCGACCAGCCGGCCGGAGATCAGGCACTTGCCCGTGTCCGCCACCTGGGCCGGAACGGTCACCCGCACGGAGGTCTCGTAGTCGAATCCGGACAGGGTGATCTGCCCTTCCTCGGCCTCGACGAGGAGTCCGGCGAGGATCGGAACGCTGGGACGACTGGGCAAACTGCGCGCGGCCCAGGCCACCGACTCGGCCAGTACGTCGCGCTCGACGCGAAACTTCACCGCTGGGTGCCTCCTGATTCGGCTGTGTGCCAGGCAGATCCTGCCACGGACGGGTGTGATGTGCGCCAACAGGGCTTGACGTGGCGGTTCGGGCGGGTCGCGAGTCCTCGCCACCGAAGCCCGCGAGGCCACCCTGACAGGTCCTTCCGACAGTCCTCCGGAAGGGGCCGAAAGTCGAGTTTTCCCCAGGTTTGGCCGCACCACCCTTTTGTGGACTGGGACTTCCTTAGGGATTCCATAGGGTTCTTCGCACCGGTGGATAGTGTGGAAAAGCCGCGAGTTCGCAGGTCAGAGGCCGAAAGTGGCTGGGGACGAGGTGTGGACGAACTCGGGCGGTTCTCTGGACGGCTGGTGACGACGGATTTGTTCCACACAGCGAATCCACAGGCGAGACGAGAGTGTCCACCGGGATACCCACAGTTATCCACAGGACTGTCCCCAGCCTGTGTGGTTGCTGTGACCGCGTCGTAGCGCTCGGCGTACACGCTGTCCGACGGAGTCCACGAGGTCATTGCTGCTTGGCCTGGTGCTTGATCCGGTTGGTCAGTTCGGTCACCTGGTTGAACACGCTGCGGCGCTCCGACATCAGCTGCCGGATCTTCCGCTCGGCGTGCATCACGGTGGTGTGGTCGCGGCCGCCGAACTGCTGACCGATCTTCGGCAGGGACAGATCGGTGAGTTCGCGGCACAGGTACATCGCGATCTGGCGGGCCGTCACCAGCACCCGGCTCCGGCTGGATCCGCAGAGGTCGTCGATCGACAAGCCGAAGTACGAGGCGGTCTGGCCCATGATCATGCTGGCCGTCACCTCGGGCTTGCTGCCCTCGGGGATCAGGTCCTTGAGCACGATCTCGGCCAGCGACAGATCGACCGGCTGACGGTTCAGGCTGGCGAACGCCGTCACCCGGATCAGCGCGCCCTCGAGTTCACGGATGTTCGTCTGCACCTTCGAGGCGATGAACTCCAGCACCTCGGGCGGCGCCGTCAGCCGTTCCGTCGCGGCCTTCTTGCGGAGGATCGCGATCCGGGTCTCGAGGTCGGGCGGCTGGATGTCGGTGATCAGACCCCACTCGAACCGGTTCCGCAGCCGGTCCTCCAGCGCTTCCAGGCGTTTCGGCGCCCGGTCCGAGCTGATGACGATCTGCTTGTTCGCGTTGTGCAGCGTGTTGAAGGTGTGGAAGAACTCTTCCTGGGTCTGGATCTTGCCTTCCAGGAACTGGATGTCGTCGATCAGCAGTACGTCGACGTCGCGGTACCGGCGCTGGAACTGGGCGGCCTTGTCGTCGCGGATCGCGTTGATGAAGTCGTTGGTGAACTCTTCGCTGGAGACGTACCGGACCCGCGCACCCGTGTAGAGACTGCGGACGTAGTGCCCGATCGCGTGCAGCAGGTGGGTCTTGCCCAGTCCCGAGTCGCCGTAGATCAACTGCGGGTTGTACGCCTTGCCCGGGGCCTCGGCGACCGCGACGGCCGCGGCGTGCGCGAACCGGTTCGAGCTACCGATGACGAAGGTCTCGAACGTGTATTTCGGGTTGAGCCGCGCCTCGCCCTGTGAATCGGACGCCGACTGGATCGGCGAACCGTTCGGCGGCGGCGCGACCGACGTCGGCTGGCCGATCCGGTCCACCGGTGCGTGCTGGATCCCGTGCTGCTGGTTGGGCTGCATGGCCGGCTGCATCGACTGACTCGGCTGCATCGGCTGGCCGGGCTGCATGGACTGGCCGGGCTGGAACACCGCCGGCTGCTGCAGCGACTGCCCCGGCGCCAGCGCACCCGACTGGATCGGAGCCGACTGAACGGCGGGCGCCTGGACGACGGGTTGCGTCGGCGCGGGCTCGCGGAGCTCGGGATCCAGCGACGGGTCGACCGTGACGGCGATCCGGATGTCGCGGCCGAAGCTCTCGGTGAGGATGCGCTCCAGGTCGGGACGCAGCCGGGTCTCCAGCTGACCACGGGTGAAATCGTCCGGTACGGCGACGATCGCGGTGCTCTCGTGCAGCGTGACCGGCCGGGAATTCGTCAGCCAGGCCCGCTGGTTGGGTGGCAGGCCGGCCAGTACGCGGGTCCAGGCCTCGGTCAGATCCATCACTTCCGCCTTGCTTTCCGCATTGGCGGATTGGTCCTCGACCACGCGTTGCTCCCCGAATCCTTCGCTGCGGTGGCAGCGCCCGACCGCTGCGCGACCTTTCGACCCGACCCCCTGCCGGTGCGGCCCGGGGGCCACCTCCTGCAGTTGCTGTTCTCCTCGGCCGGTTTCCTCATTGTCCACACCCTTGTCCACAGTTGTGAACGAAGCGCGGAGCTACTTGGTTACCGACCTCTGGCGAGGGGACCTCTGCTGTGAGGGGCCGACGCTAACAAGTCCGGCCATGGCCATTCAAGCCGTCATCCACAGGCTATGGATGGCAAATTGGGGGCAACCTCCGGCGTGTCGGGTAGACGTCGGAGCGTGATCATGGTGGGACTGTCGCCGTGGGTAGCGGTTTCCGTCACTGCGTGACGGACCGTCGCCGGGGAGTGGACGACGGGATTGTTCCACAGGCCTGTGGAAAACTATGGGGACGGCTGGTTTGACCTGTCCACAGGCGGCCACGTACCGTGGATCGGTCGGTGTTGAACCGGCCGTTTCGTGCTGCGCTCCATGAGGAACCCTGGGTTTCTCGAGCGGTGAGCAGGATCTGCACCAAGGACAGCTCTACCAGTGGATCTGTCTTTCATCTTGATCTCGAGTAACCGGAGTCATTCCAGTGAGCAAGCGGACGTTCCAGCCGAACAACCGTCGCCGGCACAAGAAGCACGGCTTCCGTCTTCGGATGCGTACCCGTGCGGGTCGCGCGATCCTCGCCTCCCGCCGCACCAAGGGTCGTCAGCGCCTGGCGGCGTGAGCCGCCCGGCCGACACCCGCTGGTGACGGTGACCACCCCGTGTTGCCCTCGTCGCATCGGCTCCGCCGGTCCGACGACTTCCGTCGCGCCGTCCGATCCGGTCGGCGCGCTGGTCGGCGCGCGGTGGTGGTCCATCTGTTCTGCCCCTCCGGTCCACGACCGGCCGATGCCGAGCCTGCTCGCGTCGGATTCGTGGTGAACAAGGCGGTGGGGAACGCGGTTCTGCGGAACCGGGTTCAGCGCCGTCTGCGTGCTGTGATGGCGGCCCGGTTGAGCGACCTGCCGGCCGGCAGCCTGACCGTAGTACGGGCCCTTCCGGCGACGGCCACTTCGTCGTACGACGAACTCGTGGCTGATGTCGACGGCGCCCTGCAGCGTGTCCTGGGCGCGCGATGAAGCACTCGCCCGTCGCGTACGGGTTGATCGGCTTTCTGAAGGTGTACCGGAAGGTCGTCAGCCCGATGTACGGGCAGGTGTGCCGGTTCTACCCCAGTTGTTCTGCTTACGCGTTGGAAGCGGTCGAGCGTCACGGTGCGGTGCGCGGTAGCTGGCTGGCGGCGAGGAGACTCGCCCGCTGCCACCCGTGGAACCCCGGCGGCTACGACCCCGTTCCACCTAAAGATGTCGACCGCGGAGACCCGGTCTCCGCCAATCAGCCCGGACCGTCCGTGGACGCCGGGCCAGCGCAGCGAGGTGCTTGAGTGACTCTTCTGGCCATCCCCGAACTCGCCTTGTGGGACGGGATCGTAAGCATTTTCAACGCCGTCATGACGCCGCTGTACTGGGCGGTGTCGGCGCTGCTGGTGGGATGGCACTGGCTGCTGTCACAGGTCTTCGACCCGAACAGCGGCTGGGCCTGGGCGCTCTCGATCGCCGGCCTGACCATCGTCATCCGGACCCTGCTGATCCCGCTCTTCGTACGGCAGATCCGCTCCAGCCGGAACATGCAGCTGCTGCAGCCGAAGATGAAGGAACTGCAGAAGAAGTACGGCCACGACCGGGAGAAGCTCGGTCAGGAAATGATGAAGCTGTACAAGGAGACGGGCACGAACCCGTTCTCCTCGTGCCTGCCGCTGCTGCTCCAGTCGCCGATCTTCCTGGCGCTGTTCCGCGTGCTCGACTACGCGTCGAAGGGCAAGGCCCACAGCGGCATCATGGAGTCGCATGTCCAGTCGCTGCAGCACGCGAAGATCTTCGGCGCGGAGATCTCGCAGACGTTCCTGAAGGCCAGCGGCCCGGGCGAGTCGAACGTCAAGATCGTCGCCATCGTGCTCATCCTGCTGATGACCGCGACGATGTTCACCACGCAGCTGCAGCTGATGCGCAAGAACATGCCGAAGGAGGCCCTCGAGGGCCAGGCGGCGCAGATGCAGAAGATCATGCTCTACGTCTTCCCGGTGTTCTTCCTGATCGGTGGTTTCAACTTCCCGATCGGTGTGCTGATCTACTGGTTCGTCTCGAACCTGTGGACGATGGGCCAGCAGTTCTACGTGATCCGCCGCAACCCGGCTCCGGGCACCCCGGCGTACGACGCCATGCAGGCCCGCAAGCGGGAGCACAACCTGAAGGCCGGCCGCCCCGCGGATGCCGGCGAGGGTTCGACCGACACGATCACCGACACCCGTCCGGTCGTCCGCCAGCAGCCGAAGCGTCAGTCCCGCAGCGACCGGCGTACCGGTGGAGCGAGCGCGACGGCCGCGTCGACCGACAGGCCGACGGACACCCCGGTGGCCGACCCGGCCAGCAACGGTCAGACCAAGCAGACGAACAACGGCCAGCAGCCCGCCAAGAAGGCGGCGGCGAAGCAGACCGCGTCCGGCGCCAAGCGTCAGCCGGCCGCGAAGTCCCGCGCCGCACGGCAGGCAGCCCAGAAGAAGGCCGCGCAGAAGAAGCCCGGTGGTGGATCACCGGCCGCCCGCAAGACCGACAGCTGATCGGTCGGGGGCGGTTCCCCCGAGTTTTCTCTGCTTTGTACGACCTGGGTCCCCGTGGGGCGGATCTCGAACTGTGAAGGAGTGGCCGTGAGCGACGGCATGCAGGACAACGAGGCGACCGAGAAGTCTGCCCCGACGGCTAACGATCACCTGAAGGCACTGGAAGCCGAGAGCGACATCGCGGCCGACTACCTGGAAGAGTTGCTGGACATCGCCGACCTGGACGGCGACATCGACATGGACATCGACGGCGACCGTGCCGCGGTCTCGATCGTCGGCGCCGACCTGAGCAACCTGGTCGGCGAGAACGGCAAGGTGCTGGAGGCGCTGCAGGAGCTGACCCGGCTGGCGGTGTACCGGGAGACCGGTGAGCGCTCCCGGCTGATGCTCGACGTCTCGAACTACCGGGCGAACCGGAAGGCCGAGCTGGAAGAGGTCGGCCGCAAGGCGGTCGAAGAGGTCAAGGCCACCGGTACGTCGGTGCGGCTCGACCCGATGACCCCGTTCGAGCGCAAGGTCGTGCACGACGTTGTCGCCGCGGCCGGACTGACCAGCGAGTCCGAGGGCGAGGAGCCGCGCCGTCGGGTCGTCGTACAGCCCGCGCAATGATCGCCGCGTACTGCTCGTGACGGATCGCGTTTCACGTGAAACCCCGCCGCTCGTGGACAAGCTGTTTCCACGAGCGGCGGATCGGCTTGCGGCCTATGCCGAGTTGCTGGCAACCGAGGGCACGCTGCGCGGCCTGATCGGCCCGCGCGAAGTACCGCGGCTCTGGGAGCGGCATCTGCTGAACTGTGCCCTGCTCGAGCGGTTGATCCCGGAGCACTCCACGGTCGCCGACATCGGTACGGGAGCGGGGCTGCCTGGGATCGTGCTGGCGATAGTCCGGCCGGATCTCGAGGTGGCGCTGGTCGAGCCGTTGCTCCGGCGCACCACCTTCCTGGAGGAGGCGGTCGAACAACTCGGCTGCGACAACGCCGAGGTCGTCCGCGCCCGAGCAGAAGAGTTGCCCACGGCGTCGTACGACGTGGTCGCCTCGCGGGCCGTCGCTCCGCTCGGGAAGCTGGCCGGCTGGTGTCTGCCGTTGTGTGTCGAGGGCGGCCTGATGCTGGCGATGAAGGGCGCGTCCGCGGAGGAGGAACTGGCCGCCTCGGAGCGGGAGCTGGAAGCTCTCGGAGCCGAGGTTTGGCATGTTCACCAACTCGGTGTGGACGAACTGGCCCAGCCGACGACAGTCGTGAGTATTGTGGCCGGACGTGCTGCGCGGGGATCCCAGCACAGAAGACGCGGGAGGTGAGCGGGTTCGTGAGTCGCGCCCTCGGATGGCCTGACAAGAGCACCGGGGAACCCCGGACCACACAGGGGATCGGCTGGCCCTCTCCGGGTCCGGCGACAGTCCGCCTGGTGACGCCGGAGCCGGACGTACTCCCCGACAGCGAGCCGGATCCGTCCGACTCGACTGAACCCCGGCCGGCTAGTCCTGCAGAGGTTTCGTCGGGGTCGACGGCCGAGCATCAAGAGCGCGCGGCCGGCCAACCGGCACCCCCATCGATCAGCGCCTTCACCGGCGGTGCCGTGGGCTCGAGCGCGACTGCGGTGATCGACGCTGAGGCCGCGCCCGATGCTGCGGCAGTCACGCCGAGCTCGCCCGCTTCGGCTGTGCCGGACAGCAACTCAATCTCGTCCGCTGATGCTCCGTCGAACCTGTCCGCTCCTCCCTCACCGCTTCGGGCAGCGGCCTCGCTCGGTCTCGGCAGCGAGCCGATCGAGACGCCGTCGCCGGCAGTTTCACGTGAAACCGAGACCGACGTTTCACGTGGAACAGAGTCGCCGGCGGTCGCGGAGGAGGAGTTCCCGGAATCCCCACGACCTGTGGATGACTACCCCCTGGACACCCCTTCTCACGCGGGAATTCGTCCACAGAGGCCTGTGGATGAACCTGGGGGCAAACGCGCCCCGACCCCAACGGACATCCTCTTCGGGCCGAGTCCCGCACCTATTGGAATGGGCGCCATGACTGCCGCACAGATCGCCGCGCGGGCCACCTCGGACGAGCTTCAGCGACGCCTTCTCGAAACTCCGATCGCCGCCGCCACCGAACGGACCCTGCTCGTGAACGAAGGACGCACCATGGGCCGCGAGTTCCCGCTGCCCGCCGAAACCCGGGTCTTTGTCGTTGCCAACCAGAAGGGCGGCGTCGGCAAGACCACGACCACGGTGAACGTCGCAGCGGGCCTGGCGCTGTACGGTGCGCGGATCCTGGTGATCGATCTCGACCCCCAGGGCAACGCGTCGACGGCTCTCGGCATCGACCACTCGGAAGGAACGCCGGGTGTCTACGAAGCCGTCATCGAAGGCGAGCCGCTGAGCAAGCTCCTGGTCCCGTGTGCCGAGCACCCCGGCATCATGGTCGTGCCGGCGACGATCGACCTGGCCGGCGCGGAGATCGAACTCGTCAGCATCGTCGCTCGGGAGAGCCGGCTGAAGAGGGCGCTGGACGCGCACCTCGCCGAGACCGAGGCCGCGGGCGAGAAGTACGACTACGTCTTCATCGACTGCCCGCCGTCACTCGGCCTCCTCACCGTGAACGCGCTGACGGCCGCCCGCGAGGTCCTGGTCCCGATCCAGAGCGAGTACTACGCGCTCGAAGGTCTGTCCCAGCTCCTCCGCCACATCGACATGGTCAAGTCGCATCTCAACCCGACCCTGGATGTCTCCACCATCCTGCTGACCATGTACGACGCCCGCACCAAGCTCGCCGGCGAGGTGGCAGCCGAAGTCCGCGGCCACTTCCAGGACGCAGTACTGCGTACCGCGGTACCGCGCTCGGTCCGGATCTCCGAGGCACCCAGCCACGGGCAGACCGTGCTGGCGTACGACCCGGCCTCCGCAGGCGCGCTTTCGTACCTCGAAGCGAGCCGCGAGATCGCTATGCGCAACAACGCCTGAGTACGTCGGTACGGACCCGATCGCAGCGGCGCGAAGATCTTCGTGCCGACCGTGGTGGGGTGAGCAGTGAGCGGCTGGGTCGACCGGTTACCGTGGCGCAGACGGCGCTGCGCGAGCAGATCCCGGCTGGTGGTGAAAAGTTGTCTAGGGGGCGGCATGACTAAGTTGTGGTCAGTTCAGGGCAGTCGAATTTCAAGGGAGCGTCGATGAACACCCGACTCGGACGTGGGCTCGGTGCGCTGATCCCCAGCACGGCCACTCCCGGCACCACGGCCTTGGGTAGCAAGTCCAGCTCGATCCCGGGCGCGCCGCCGGCCAAGCCGGAGCCCGAGCTGACGGCGGTACCGGGCGCGGAGTTCGCCGAGATCGAGGTCGACAAGATCTCGCCGAACCCGAAGCAGCCGCGCAGCGTCTTCGACGAGGACGCGATGGCGGAGCTGGTCCACTCGGTGAAGGAGATCGGGCTGCTGCAGCCGATCGTGGTTCGCCGGCTCGAGGACGACAAGTACGAGCTGGTGATGGGGGAGCGCCGCTGGCGTGCGACCCAACTGGCCGGCCTGACGTCGATCCCGGCCATCGTGCGGGACACCTCCGACGACGTGATGCTCCGCGACGCGTTGCTGGAGAACCTCCACCGCAGCCAGCTGAACCCGCTGGAAGAAGCGGCGGCGTACCAGCAGATGCTCGACGACTTCGGCTGCACCCAGGAAGTCCTCGCGACCCGCATCGGCCGCTCGCGCCCCCAGATCTCCAACACCTTGCGTCTCCTGAAGCTCCCCTCCGGCGTCCAACGCCGCGTCGCCGCCGGCGTCCTCTCGGCCGGCCACGCCCGCGCGCTCCTAGGCCTTCCGAGCGGAGACGCAATCGAGCGCTTGGCCCAACGCATCGTCGCCGAAGGCCTCTCCGTCCGCACGGTCGAGGAGATCGTCGCCCTGGGAGACATGTCAGCCGATGACCCGATCCCGCCGCGCCGCCGCAACAAGCCGGTCGCCCCGCGCCTGGTCGACCTGGCCGACCGCCTCTCGGACCGCTTCGAAACCCGCGTCAAGGTAGACCTCGGCAAGACCAAGGGCCGCATCACCGTCGAGTTCGCCTCCATCGACGACCTGGAACGAATCGTCACCCTGATGGACCCCAACAAGCCAACCGACTAGCGACCCCCACCCCCACGCGCCCTCCCGCCCCTCGGCCGGAGGGCGCACCCATTTCCCCCAGCCGGCGCCGCCCCGACACTCGCCCGGACTACCCGGCGAACGCCCGAGATGTCGAAATAGTTCTGTGAGCGTCGTTCTAAGCCATCTCCACGATTCAACGCCGGACCGCCCATCGCCGAAATCACATCAGAACAGCCCCAGTAGGTGGCGCCCCACCTCCAGCGAGTCGCCAACTTCGCCCGATCTCAAGCCGCGCCCCGCCCACGGCACCGGCTGAAGAAGGGCACCTCGCTAGAGGAGCGAGACCGGAGCAGACGGTTCTGACGATCACTCATCACTCAATGGCAACCGAGCGCCGGCCAGCGAGACGTCTGATAGGTCGTGACCACACGTCAGATCTGCGCCGGCTCTACCGCGCGGCCCACCAGCCGCGTAGAACGGCGTGCCGGATAGTCCCTGGATGACTCCGCTTGAATCCCCGACCAGGTAGTCCGGCCTGCGCTTCCGGTCGCCGCCGCATTCCGTCGATCGCGATGCTCGAACGGTATGCCGGCCCAGCCAGCTTCGAACCGCATTCCGGTCAGTGCCTCGTCGGAAACTCCGGCACACCGAATCGCCTCGGCCGACTGAATCAAGCAGTCACTCGGACTTCGCTCGCCATTCGGTTGTACAGAGTGCGGAAGTGCCGGTTTCACGTGAAACCGACGAGGCGTCGACTGTCGACGCAGTCTTAGAGGCTGGGGGAGCCACGCGAACTGCGCACGTGGACCGCCGTCGACCCTCACCCGAGGCGGTGCAGGTCGCCATCACGTCGCCCTTCGAGGTCAGCCTTGGTGAAGGACGCGGTCGCAGACTGAAGATGCAGAGCCCCGATATGGGCGGCACCAAGCAAGAACGATCTCGAACATCTAGGTCATGATCGGTCACCCGGTCACCCGGTCACCCGGTCACCCGGTCACTCGTTCGCTGGGTGCTGCGGGTCTGCCGTTGGCCCTGGCGCCGGCTCGGGCGTCCTCGAGAACGTCAGTCCGACGCTGATCCTGGAGCCGCGCATCTCTCTCCGGGAGCCGTCAGGCGCGCGCTTCAAGGCTTCGCCGGCCACCGCGCGGTCGAGGTCCCGGGAATGGACCGGAGCAACGGCAGCGTCGGGCCAGCGTGAGTACCAGTACGCGCTTCGGCTGTCTTGGTCAGTGGTGTCGGTGCGACTTGGCGCGCCCGTGGGTGCGCTGAAGTGCACTGCAAAGAGGCAGGCGATTCCGGATGTGAACTCCGCGTACCGGGCTGCGGGCGGGTGTGGACCGTAGCTGCGCTCGTTGTCCGTCTCTGCCGCGCCAGCACGCCGGTTCTCAATCCACTAGTTCCCACGTCAGGTCGTGTCGACGCGGCTGGCTGTCAGGGGATGCAAGCGGAGAACCGGCCACTCAGCTTGGAGGCTTGTTGAGGTGGGCTTCGTCAGCTTGGGGCGGTTCAGCGGCGGCCGCACCTACTGGTGCCCCATCCCTGCGGTCAGCTCCCCAGCAACGTCGCCTTGTGCTCCGAAGGTCGCGGCACCTCTGCACGGCTCGGCCGACGCGGGATGGGTTTCGTACTCGTGCTCATTGCACGTTGGAACTCCGATGCCCGGCCTGGCGCTCGTGGTTGCATTCGCTTCTGCCGCGGTGGGCACGCCTTGCTCACTCGCTGGAGGGGTGGCGCTTGCGGGCTCGTGGCTTGCTGTCGGTGCGCGGCTGCGGCTCGGGGTGCCTCAGTCGGCAGCGTGCTGCGGCGCCGGCGGCGGCTTTGCCTCGCGTGCGGAGCGTTCCGCGTTCTGTGGCGGGCGCTTGGCGGCTACTGAAGGGGATCTGCGAGATTTGTCGACAAAAAGACTTGGAGATGAATCGGCCGATGTTTCATGTGAAACATCGGCCAGGGGTGGCGAGCGGAGGGAGGGTCAGGAGGGGGTGAGTTCGTGGGTGGTTTTGCGTTCGGCGTAGAAGGAGAGGAAGGGGATGGTGCCGGCGAGGGCTACCAGGACGAGGCGGGGGAGGCTCCAGCGGACTCGGCGGGCGAGGTCGAAGGATGCCAGGAGGTAGATCACGTAGAGGAAGCCGTGGAGAGGGCCGACTACGTTCATGGCGGACGGGTTGTCGCCTAGGTACTTGAGGGGCATGGCTACGAAGAGCAGGACCAGGAGCATGACGCCGACGATGTAGGCGATCACCCGGTAGCGGGTCAGGGCGCTGCGAGTCGCCGGTGAGATGGCGGGCGCGGTGGTGCTCGGGGTACCGGCTGGGCTGGCGGGGTCTGCGGGGGAGGTCACCTTGAAAAGGTACCGCTTGGAGATCCTTGGTCCTCGGCCCGGGGACTTCCGAGGTGGGGCTAGGGCGCCGGAGGTCGCAGGGCGAATGGGTGGAGGGGATCAACCGGGTGTCGCATCGCTGTGGGTGTCCACGGGGAGGGCGCGGGGAGGTCTCGGGCCTGCGGGGAAGCTCGGACGTGCGGGGAGGCTCGGACGCGCGGAGGGGACTAGGCCCGGGGTGGGGACTAGGTCCGGGGTTGGGGTGCGGCTGGGCCGGCGTGGGAGAGGACTAGGCCCGCGGGGGGAGTGCGGCTGGGCCGGGGTGGGAGGTGACTCGGCCGGGTGGGAGGGGACTCGGGCCGGTCGGGTGACTCGGGCGGGGTTGGAGGGGACTCGGGCCCGTCGGGGAGGGGACTCGGGCCGGTCGGGGAGGGGACTCGGGCCGGTCGGGGGGGGCTAGGCCGGGGTGGGAGGTGACTCTGGCCGGGTGGGGGTGCGGTGGGCGTCTTGGAGCATTCGGGTCCACATCCAGAGGGTGAAGGCGGCGAAGATCCACCATTGGAAGGCGTAGGCGACGTTGCGGAGGCCGGCGTGGTCGGTGGGTGGGGCGGGGGGTGGGACGACCGTGGGGGCCAACGTCGCCGGGGCGGGGGTGGATGAGGACATGACTACGAAGGCGTCGTAGATGCGGTAGTCGACCAAGTGGACGATGGTCGGGATCCGGAGGGACTGGAGGATGCGGCCCTCGGTGTCGTCGCCGGAGGCGTCTTGGGCTTCGGAGGCGACGATCGCGCCCACGAGTTGGACCTGGCCGGTTGGTGGCTTGGCGGCTGGGTCGGTAGCAGAGGGCACCCAGCCCCGGACGACCATGACGGCGCCCGATGGATTCGTGGTGCCGCCGTCGCCCGCACCACTGCCGGAGGTGTCCAGGAGTACGGGCGTGACAACCCAGAAACCGTTGCGGTCGCCCAGGCGGCGGTCCGAGATGTAGAGCTGGTCGGTGGCAGGGCCCCAGGTGCCGGTAACCGTGACCCGGCGGCCGACTGCCTTGGAAGGAAGGCCGGCGTCGATGGGGAAGAGGGACTGCAAGGCAACCGGAGCAGCCGCGGTGCGCTCGGCGGTCTTGGCTGCTGTCTTCGAGCGGTAGACGTCAAGCTGCCAGACACCGAGGACCGACATCACCGCCGCGATCGCGAGGGCGAGAGCGAGCAAGCCCAACCATCGCGGCGTGAGAAGTGTCTTCCACAGCGACCGGTTGGGCTCAGCCGGAACAGCAGCCTCGGGCTCGGTGGTCGGTGCGACAGGCATCAATACCTCAACGTGCTGCGGCGGCGGCCAACAGATCGCGGCACAGTACGCCGAGCTCGATGCCGGCCGCCTCGGCGGCCAGCGGAACCAGCGAGGTCTCGGTCATCCCCGGAGCCACGTTGACCTCCAGGAACCACGGCACGCCCTCGGCGTCCACGACGAGGTCCGACCGCGACAGATCCCGCAGGCCGAGTGCCCGGTGAGCCGTGATGGCCGCATCCGCACAAGCCGCAGCGACAGCGGGACCGAGCCGAGCCGGGACGATGAACTGCGTCGCGCCGGCCGTGTAGCGAGCCTCGTAGTCGTAGAAGCCCGAGTCCGGCTGGATCTCGACAGCAGGCAGCGGCCGCGGGCCGTCGCCGGTGTCGACCACCGTCACGGCGACCTCCGTGCCCACGATGTACCGCTCGATCAGAGCAACCGGTCCGTAGGCGTAGCTGTTCACCATCGCCGACGGCAGATCCTCGACCGCTCGCACGATCGACGCACCGAGGGCGGAACCACCACGGGCCGGCTTCACCACCAGCGGAAGACCGATCTGCTGGACGACGGCCTCCATCAACGCAGCCGCACCGAGTTCCCGGAACGTGTCGTGACCCAGCACGATCGACGGCGGCGTGTGCAACCCGGCCGAACCGACCATGGTGCTCGCGACCGGCTTGTCGAAGGCGGTCCGGCAAGCAGCGGCATCGGCGCCGACGTACGGAACGCCGTACAGGTCGAGGACCTGGCGGAGGGCGCCGTCCTCGCCGGTGACGCCGTGCAGGACAGGGAAAACCGCATTGGGGGGATCGTTGCGCAGCCGGTCGACGAGGCTCGCGTCGACATCGCGTTGCTCGACCTCCACACCGACGCTGCGTAGTGCTTCCGCAACGCGCCGGCCGGAGCGCAGCGAAACGTCGCGTTCGTGCGACAGCCCACCGGCAAGAACCAGCACTCGACCCAGATCACTCATAGAACTTTCCCGATCACTCGTGGGCGACTCCGGCGGGGCGCCGGTCCCGAGGCCCATTCGAACGGTACCGCTACCTGTCGGTGGACCGCGGAGCCGCCCGAAGATCCATGCGCAACCTTTGCGCGCACGGCATCAGCTCAACTCCGGTCCCGGAGCGTCGTAGTCGTGCCCGTGGCCGGCCGGCAACGGACCGAAGGTCTGCCGGAGCTCGAGCTCCTCGTTGATCACCGCGGACAGGCGGGCGACCCCTTCGGTGATCCGTTCGGGCGTCGGGTGACAGTAGGAAAGCCGCATGCACTGCGAGCCGAAACCGTCCGCAAAGAAGGCGGTTCCGGGCACATAGGCAACTCGCGCGGTGACCGCCCGCGGCAGCATCGCCTTGGCGTCGAGCCCGTCCGGCAGCGTCAGCCACACGTAGAACCCACCACCAGGCTTGGTCCACGTCGTTGCCGCAGGCATCTTGTCGGTCAGGGCCGCGAGCATCGCGTCGCGGCGCTCGCGGTACATCTCCCGGAACTGCTTCACCTGTCCCATCCAGTCGTGCCGGGACAAGTAGGACGAAATCGCCAGCTGGCTGAAGACGGGCGGGCACAGCGTCGCCGACTCCTGCGCCAGCACGAGTTTCTCCCGTACGGCGTGCGGCGCCGCCACCCAGCCGACCCGGAAGCCGGGCGCGAACGTCTTCGAGAACGAACCCAGGTAGATGACGCCTTCCCGGTCGTCGGCCCGGAGCGCCCGCATCGGGTCGCCGTCGAACCCGAGCAGCCCGTACGGGTTGTCCTCCAGCACCAGCAGGTCCGCCTTCTGGCAGATCTCCAGCACCTTCTTGCGCCGCTCGGCCGACAGCGAGATGCCGGCCGGGTTGTGGAAGTTCGGGATCGTGTAGAAGAACTTGATCTTCTTGCCGGCTGCCCGGACCGCTGAGATCGCCTGCTCCAGCGCCTCCGGCTGGACCCCGTCGTCGTCCATCGCGACGTGCACGACCTCGCACTGATACGCGCGGAACACACCGAGCGCCCCGACGTACGACGGGGCTTCGCAGATCACCACGTCGCCCGGGTCGCAGAACACCCGGGTGACCAGGTCCACCGCCTGCTGGCTGCCGACCGTGATGACCACGTCGTCGGGATGGGCGTCGATGCCCTCGATCCGCATCACGTCGCAGATCTGCTCGCGCAGGGTCGGGTCGCCCTGGCCCGAGCCGTACTGCATCGCGGTCGCGCCGTGGTCGACCACCAGGTCGCGGACCGCGCTGCCGACCACGTCGAGCGGCAGACCGGCGATGTTCGGCATCCCGCCCGCCAGTGAGACGACCTCGGGACGGCTGGCGACCGAGAACAGCGCCCGGATCTCCGATGCGGTCATGCCCTTGGTCCGTGCTGCGTACCGGTCGACGTAATTGTCGAGACGGGTCTGCCGGACGTCGGGCAGGTCAGCACTCACGGTGGCGCTCCAAGGCGGACTCGAGGGGAAGGTCCAGGTTACGCCGAAGTAGCCACCCGCTGGCGCGGGCCCGGGCTGCCGATCGGCGCGACCTCTCACTACCATGCCTTATAGGGGAAAGTTCGGCCATGTCACCGACTGGTGGCTGAGACAGCCGTCCAGACCCCTGCACACCTGGAAGGCAGGATCAGGATGAGCGTGGGCAAGACGTTCGGCTGGACCCTCGGCGGGCTGCTTCTCGGCGTCGCGGCCGGGTTCGCCGGTGAGCTGTTCCGGCGTCAGCCGGCCGACAAGGTGCAGCAGCGCTATGTCGCCCCCGAGGCGGCCGAGACACCCGACGCCAGGACACCGGCCCCGGCTGCGCGATGACGGCCTGGATGTCCTGATGGCCCGACGGCTGGAACCGCTGACGCTCGCCAACCTGGGCGACCTCCCGGCGCCCTGCCGTGCCTGCGTCTTCTGGGAGCTGGACCCGGTCGCCGCCCGCCAGGCCGGCCGCGCGGGTGACACCGAACTGGAGAAGGAAGCCTGGCTGTCGCAGTTGTTGCTCGACTGGGGTCAGGCGGGCGTCGTCCTGTACGTCGACGAAGAGCCCGCCGGGTACGCCGTCTACGCGCCGGCCGCCTATCTACCGAGGATTCAGGCCTTCCCGACCGCCCCGGTCAGCCCCGACGCCATCGTGCTGGCGACCGGGCGCATCCAGCCGCGGTACCTCGGGATGGGCCTCGGCAAGGTGCTGGTCCAAGCGGTCGCCAAGGATGTGCTCAAGCGCGGCTTCCGCGCGCTCGAGGCGTTCGGCGACTCCCGCTGGGACGGCCCGAGTTGTGTCTGGCCGACCGATTTCCTCCGCGCGGTGGGCTTCGGCGTCGTCCGTGATCATCCACGCAATCCCCGGCTCCGGCTCGATCTGCGGTCCACGGTGACCTGGCGCAGCGAGACGGCCGCGGTGGTCGAGCGACTGATCGGTGCCATCAGGCCCGAGCACTCGCCGCCCGCGCCGGTGACCGTGCGCGACGGTCTCAGCCGCGAGCCGTTGAAGTAGGCGCCTCATGGTGTACCGCTTCCTCGCTGACCTGGTGATGGTGGTGCACGGCGCGCTACTGGTGTTCTTCCTGGTCGGCGGTTTCCTCGCCTGGCGCTGGCGGCGACTGATCTGGCTCCACCTGGGGATCGGCCTGTGGAACCTCAGCATCGTGATCCTCGACTTCGGCTGCCCGGTGACCGCGCTGGAGAAGGAGCTCCGCCGGCGCGGCGGTGAGCAGCCGTACGTCGGCGGCTTCATCCAGCACTACGTGGAGGGCACGATCTACCCGGTCGGCTACACCTGGGTCGCGGAGAAGGTCGGTTTCGCCCTACTGGTGATCTCGTACGCCGGATTCTTCGTACTCCGGCGTCGCCGGCGAGCCCGCGTGAGCGCCTGAGTCAGGGACACTTCAGTGGAGACCCCGACGTGCTCCACCCGGCCCGGCCGCATACTGGTAGGCGTGCCCGCCACAGAGACCAGCCGAGCTCCGGTCGAGACGTACTTGGCCGAACTGAGCCGGGCCCTGAGCGGACCCCGGCGTCGTCGCGCCGACCTGATGGCCGAGGCGCGGGACAGTCTGGAGGACGCCACCGAGGCGTTCGAGGCCGGCGGCCTGAGCCGCTGGGACGCCGAGCAGCACGCGGTCGCCGACTTCGGCGAGCTCGACGAGGTGGTGCCTGGCTATCGCGCCGAACTCGGGATCGCGCAGGGACGGCGTACGGCGCTGGCGCTGTGCCTGGTGATGCTGGCGCAGCCGATCATCTGGAAAGAAGGGCTCTGGGCCTGGAACCGCGACTCCGGCTCACCGACCGCCTACACCGCGTTCCTCAACGATCTGGTGATGGTGATCGGCATGCTGACGATCGTGGGGAGCGTGCTGGCCCTGCTCGCCTCGGGGATCGGGCTGCGCTACCCGGCTGTCCGCGATCGCGCGACCCGGGCGATCGCGGTCTTCGCTCTGCTCAGCGGAGGCGCGGTCAGCGTGGTCGCTATCGCTTTGTCGACATCCAGTGCGTTGGCCGAGCGCTCCGGCCCGGACGGCATAGCGGTCGTCCTCGGTTTCGTGCTGTTCCCACTTCTGCTCGTGGGCCGATCTGCTCGCCGCTGCCTGCGCCTGGCCTAGCCGCCAGGTCAGCTGGGAGCGCCGCGAGGCCGTAGTACGCCTTCTACTACCGCGCGGAAGGCGTCCCACTCGGACTTGCCGTTGGCGAGCATCTTCTGTCCGGCCAACGTGAGCTGATACGTACGCCGTTTGCGGCCGCCGACCGTGCTCCACTCGCTCGCCAGGTAGCCGGCTCGCTCCAGGCGACGAAGCGCCGGATAGAGCGTGCCCGTCGGGAGGTCGAGCGCGCCGCCGCTGCGCTCCAGCAGGGCCTCCATGATCGCGTAGCCGTGTAGAGGCTCGTGCTCGACCACGGCCAGGATCATCGGGTCGAGGTGCCCTCGGAGCGCGTCCGCCTTCATGTAGCCAGTCTACTCATATGCCTGCTACGGTCGAGGCCTGACATGTAGACGGCCTACATGTAGCTGCGCAAGCCTCAGGGGGCTCCGATGAGCGTGCAAACCACCAGTCAACGACCGGCCTCGAGCCAGCAGCCACCAGGCGGCCTGCTGCACCGGGTGTCCGGCTGGGCAATGCGCCGGGCCGGCCTGGCGGTCTTCCTCTGGGTGCTCGCGCTCGTGGCCGTCACGGTCGCCTCGACGCTGGTCGGCAGCGAGTACCGCAACGACAACTCACTCCCCGGCACGGACTCCCAAAAGGTGATCGACACCTTCCGTGAACACCAGCCCCACGGCTCGACCGACTCGATCCAGATCGTCCTGTACGACGCCGACGGCCTCGCTCCCGAGCGTGCCCGGATCGAGCCGATGCTGGCCGAGGTCGGCAGACTCCAGCAGGTCGCAGCCGTCGCAAACCCGTTCACCAGCGCGCGATCGGTCTCCCAGGACGGCCGTACGGCGTACGCGACTGTCTCGTTGGACGTGGCGGCCACCGACCTGCCGACCGAGGACGCCCGCGCGATCATCCACAAGGCACAGGAGATCTCCAAGGACGGCCTGCAGGTCGAACTCGGCGGCGACGTGATCCGCGGCGCTCAGGAGAGCAGCGGCGGCGCCTCCGAAGGCGCCGGAATCCTTGCTGCGTTGGTGATTCTCGTTCTTCTGTTCGGCTCTCTGCTCGCCGCAAGCCTGCCACTGTTGACCGCTGTCTTCGCCGTCGGGAGCACACTCGGCCTGCTGGTGCTGGCGTCGCACCTGTTCACCGTGCCCTCCTACACAGCACCGGTGATGATGCTCGTCGGCCTGGGCGTCGGCATCGACTACGCCCTGCTGATCTTCTCCCGCTACCGCAGCGAGCTGCTCGACGGCGCGGATCGCCTTCAAGCCGGCGGGAAGGCTCTCGACACAGCGGGCCGCTCGGTGATGTTCGCCGGTTGCACTGTCGTCATCGCGCTGCTCGGCCTGCTGGCCCTCGGACTTGGTTCCCTGCAAGGGGTTGCGATCGGCGTCACCCTCACCGTCCTGATGACGATGTTGGCGGCAGTGAGTCTGCTGCCTGCGCTGCTGACGTTGTTCGGCAAGCGGATCGAGCGCAGTGTTCGCAAGCACGCGGCCAAGTTACGACGCAATCCGGGTGATGGCTGGCGGAGGCTGGCGACGCTCGTGCAGCGCCGTCCGTGGGTTCCGCTCATCCTCGGAACCGTCGCGTTGGTGGCACTCTGTCTGCCGGCTCTCGACCTGCGGCTCGGCTTCGCCGACTCGGGAACCGACGCTCCGGCGAAGACCAGCCGGAAGGCGTACGACCTGCTGGCCAAGGGATTCGGGCCCGGCTTCAACGGACCACTGATCGTCGTGTCCCAGGGCGACGAGGCTGCCGCCAACGCGCTCGGCCGGACACTGGCCGCCGATCCGGGCATCGCCGCGATCGCCCCGCCGCAACTGATGGCCGACGGCAAGGTCGCCACGGTGATGGCGTTCCCCAAGTCCGCGCCGCAGGACAAGGCGACCAGCGACCTCGTCGAGCGACTCCGGGACAAGACCTTGCCCGCGCTGGAGACGCAGACCAAGGCCACCTACCTGGTTGGCGGAGCCACAGCCGCCGCGGACGACTTCGCCGGCGCGGTGAGCAAGCGGCTGCCGATCTTCGTCCTGGTGGTGGTCGGGCTCTCGGCCCTCCTGCTGATGGCCGTGTTCCGGTCCGTGCTGATTCCGTTGAAGGCGGCTCTGCTCAACCTGCTGAGCATCGGCGCCTCGCTCGGCGTGATCACGCTGGTCTTCCAGCAGGGCTGGTTCGGCGCGCAGCCGGGTCCGATCGAGGCGTTCGTGCCGGTGATGATCTTCGCGATCGTCTTCGGACTCTCGATGGACTACGAGGTCTTCCTGGTCTCCCGCATCCACGAGGAATGGCGGCGTACGGGAGACGCGCAGAACGCAGTACGGGAAGGGCTCGCGCATACCGGCAGCGTGATCACCGCGGCGGCCGCGATCATGATCGTCGTCTTCGGGGCGTTCCTGCTCAGCCCGGACCGGATGCTGAAGCAGTTCGGTCTGGGCCTCGCGGTCGCCGTACTGCTCGACGCTCTGCTGATCCGCTGCGTGATAGTTCCGGCCGTACTACGGCTGCTCGGCGACCGCGCGTGGTGGCTACCCCGCCGCCTGCAGCGCGTCGTACCGAAGGTCGCGCTCGACTAGACGGTGAGTTGGCCGAGGCGGAGCATGCCGGTCGCGGCGTCCTGCTCCGGCGGAAGGTACACCCGCTGGATCGCGACCACGATCGCTTCGGCCACCACGTCCCGGAAGTCCGGATCCGCCAGCCGCGAGGCGTCGTGCGGGTTGGTCACGTAGCCGATCTCGAGCCGGACGGCGGGCATCTTCGTCCGGCGGAGCAGGTCCCAGGTCTTCGCGTGGGTGCGGCAGTTCAGCAGGTCGGTGCGGGCGACGACCTCGCGCTGGACCAGGCCGGCGAACTGCTCGCCCACGCTGGACGAGGCGCCGTGCAGATCCGCGCCGTAGTAGTACGTCGCGACGCCCTGGGCCGCCGGGTTCATCGAACCGTCGGTGTGCAGGGAGACGCAGAGATTCGCGTCCGTCTCATTGGCGAACGCGGCGCGGGCGAGCTCGTCCGGCCCCTGATCCCGGCCCCGGGACAGATAAGCCCGTACGCCGGTCGCGCCGAGGCGACCCTCGATCCGCGCGGCCAGGTCGTAGGCCACGTCGGACTCGCGCAGCCCATTTCCTTCCCAGCCGTAGTCGAAGCCACCGTGCCCGGGATCGATCACCACGGTCTTGCCGGACAGCCGCGGTCCGGCGGCGCGCACCGCTTCGGACGCGCGCAGCGCGTCAGGCCGGCCGCCGGTGGCCATCGGCCGGATCCGCTGCAGGGCCTTGAAGGTCGACGGGCCGCAGGTGCCGTCGGACGGCAGGCCCATGTTGCGCTGGAACTCCGTCACCGCGCGCTGGGTGTCCGGTCCGAAGATGCCGTCCACCCGGGCGACGGCGAAGCCGAGCTCCTGGAGTTTCGCCTGCAGGCTGGCCACGTCGTCCCCGGTGAGCGGATGGGACGGGACGTACGTCAGCAGCCGGTCGCCCAGCCGCCACCGGGCGTCGTCGATCGCGCGGTACGTCTGCGGACCGACGATCCCGTCGATCATCAGGCCGCGAGCCTGCTGGAACCCGCGGACGGCCTGCGCGGTTGCCTCGTCGTACACGTGGTGATCGCCGGACTCCAGCAGGCCGAGCCGCTGCAGTTTGCCGATGATCTCGGCGACAGCGTCGCCGCTGTCGCCGATCCGGTAGATCCTGGCGCCGTGCGGGCCATCCAACGAGTTCCCGGCCATCAATGCTCCTTGCTGCTACTACCGTGCGGCGGAAAGTGGCCGTTGTCGCCGGGCCACTCGAGCTGTCCTGCGTCAGCCGGTGAAGGCGGCCAGTTCCTTCAGCAGCGCGGCCTTCGGCTTCGCTCCGACGATGGACTTGGCCAGCTCACCGTTGACGTAGACATTGATGGTAGGGATACCGGTGACGCGGTAGTTGCTCGGGGTGACCGGGTTCTCGTCGACGTTCATCTTGAGGAAGGTGAGCTTGTCGCTGTGCTCACCGGCCAGCTCCTCCAGGATCGGGGAGACCTGACGGCACGGGCCACACCACTCGGCCCAGAAGTCCACCAGTACGGGCTTGTCGCTCTTCAGCACCGTGCTGTCGAACTCGGCGTCGGTCACGGCGTTCATCTTCTCGCCCACGGCGATCTCCTTCGGTTTGCTGCTCGAAATGGTGTCGGTGGTTCGGACTCAGACGCTGACGGGCACGGTGGCCGCGGCGGCCGCCGAGCTCTCGGCGTGTTCCAGCGTCGCCAGGAAGCGCTCGGCGTCCAGTGCGGCCGAACAGCCCGTGCCGGCAGCCGTGATGGCCTGGCGGTAGGTGTGGTCGACCAGGTCGCCGGCGGCGAAGACGCCGGGCAGGTTGGTGTTCGTGGAACCGCTCTGGACCAGGACGTAGCCCTCGTCGTCCAGGTGCACCTGGCCCTTGACCAGCTCCGAGCGCGGGTCGTGACCGATCGCGATGAACAGGCCGGTGACCGGCAATTCGCGGGTCTCGCCCGTCACGGTGTCGCGCAGGGTGATCCCGGTCAGCTTGTCCTCGCCCTGGATCGAGGCGACCTCGGAGTTCCAGGCGAACTCGATCTTGTCGTTCGCGAAGGCGCGCTCGGCCATGATCTTGGAGGCGCGCAGCTCGTCGCGACGGTGCACGATGGTCACCTTGTCCGCGAACCGGGTCAGGAAGGTCGCCTCCTCGATCGCGGTGTCGCCACCGCCGACGACGGCGATCTCGTGCTGGCGGAAGAAGAAGCCGTCACAGGTCGCACACCAGGACACGCCGTGGCCGGACAGCCGCTCCTCGTCGGGCAGGCCCAGCTTGCGGTAGCCCGAGCCCATCGCCAGGATCACGGTCTTGGCCCGGTGCACGCCACCGGCCGAGTCGGTCACGGACTTGATCTCGCCGGTCAGGTCGACCTCGACGATGTCGTCGGCGACCAGTTCGGCGCCGAAGCGCTCGGCCTGGGTGCGCATCTCGTCCATCAGCGCCGGGCCCATGATGCCCTCGGAGAAACCGGGGTAGTTCTCCACCTCGGTCGTGGTCATCAGGGCGCCACCAGCGGTGACCGAGCCTTCGAAGACCAGCGGGGCCAGTTGCGCGCGGGCCGCGTACACCGCGGCTGTGTATCCGGCCGGGCCGGAGCCGATGATGATGACGTTGCGGACGCCTGCGTCGCTCATGAAGTGGGTTCCTCGGTTGTCGTCGAGTGGTACGTCGTACTCAACGGATCCTAGAGGCCGACCATTCCCACCGTACCCATCCCTGGCCGCCCGCATGCCGCAGGCTCACGGCACCCGGCTCAGCGGTTGCGCAGCGTCACCGTGGTGTCGTAGAACGGGCTGGCGACGCCACCCGAGCCACTACAACCGGTGACCACGAAGATCTCGATGTCGCGCGCCGTGGCACCCTGCAGACCGATCATCGTGGCCCGCTTGCCGTCCACCGTCGCCGGCTGCACCAGCCGGAGCTGCGTGTTCGGCCGGCTGGAGGCGAAGCTCTTGGCGCAGCCGATCTCGTCGGCGCTCCCGTGCAGCACCGGACTGTTGGCCTTCTCCAGCCAGCGCTGGGTCTGCGGGCCCACCTGATCGGTGGTCAGCGTCGGCACGGCGTCCGGGAGCGGGCTGGTGTTGATCCCGGCCGCACCCTCGTTGCTCCGGTCCATCGTGCTGATCATCACGCCGGCTCCGGCGGCCGCGATCGCGAGCACCGCCGCGGCGGCCAGCAGCAGCTTGGGCAGATGACGACGCGGCTCCTCGCGGAGCTGAGCCAGCGAGTGGACGCCGACCGTCGACGCACGCAGTACGGACTCGGACACGATGACGGCGTCCAGGTGCTCGGCGACGTCGAGCGGGATCGGGATGTCGGCACGACCCTCTTCGGCGAGGTCCTCGGTCAGCTGCAGCAACGCGTCGTACGTCTGCTGGCAGTCGGGACAGGCCTTCACATGCTCACGAGCGCGATGGGCCTCGGACGCGGGCAGCAGGTTCTCGATCAGATCGGCGATCGTGTCCGTGGACAGATGCTCGAGGTGCTCACTGGTCGGCAGACCGGATTCGGTCATCGGGAACTCGCCCCCTCGTGGGAGGTGCGCAAAGTGGTCATCGCTGAACTGCTCCGGGATCGCGGGTCATGGGTGGGCGACCCCCCTTCGACGGCGGACCCGTTCATTCGGTTCCCACCGAATCCGCGCTGGTCCGCGCCGGGTCCTTCGCCACCTCGGCCACCGGTACTTCGGGGCTGCCGCCGCGGGTCGTCTGCCAGTGCCGCAGCAACGGCAGCAGTTTGGCCCGGCCACGGGCACACCGGCTCTTCACCGTGCCCGGCGCGCAACCGAGGATGGCGGCCGCCTCCTCGATCGAGTAGCCCTCCATGTCCACCAGAACCAGGGCGCTGCGCTGGTCGGAGTTGATCTGCTTGAGCGCGTGCAGGACGTCGAGCCGGCGCTCGCGAACCTCAGCCGGATCGTCCTCGGCAGGGCCGGCCAGCTCGGCCGCGCGATCCTCGTCCTCCGGCAACGGGTCGGCCTGGCGCACCTGGCGGCGGCGGATCCGGTCCAGACAGGCGTTCACCACGATCCGGTGCAGCCAGGTGGTCACCTTGGCGTCGCCGCGGAACGAGTCGGCCCGCCGGAACGCCGAGATGAACGCCTCCTGGAGCGCGTCCGCCGCCTCCTCGGGCTCGCCGAGGGTACGGATCGCGACCGCCCACATCCGGTCCCGGTGCCGCTTGACCAGGTAACCGAAGGAGTCCGGGTTGCCGGCCACGTGCAGCCGGAGCAGCTCGTGATCGTCCATCGTCTCGTACGTCGGGCGCGGGGCGACCGGGTGCTCCGGGGAGCCGCTCACCGGACCGATCCGCGGGATCTCCGACCGCGGGGGCGGGGTGGGGTCCGAATCAAGGGAGGTCATTTCTGGACGACGACCTCCGCGATCTCGCCCTGGTAGTCGCCGCCGACCTTGGGCAGGCTGGTCAGCCAGACCAGCACGAACCGGGTCTGGGTCGGTGCGGCCGGCTTGAGTACGGCGGATTCTCCGGCGTCCTTGAGCTTGGCGACCGACTTCCAGCCGTCGACCGTGTCCGGCGCGCTGGTGGCGCCCGCGTCGGTCGGCACCATCAGCTGGAGGCTGGTCGGGTCGCCGACCAGGGTGACCGTCACCTGCGCCACGTTGGTCGGCTGGCCGAGGTCGTACCAGATCCCGACGCCCTTCTTCTGGCCGCCCAGATCCGGCCGCTTGAAGTAGGACTGGGTGGTCCAGGTGGTGTCGGTCTTGCCGTCGTAGGTCTTCTTGACGTCTTCGGAGTGCTCGACGCCGTTGCCGTCCGGCGGCGGGTCGAAGTCCTTGGCCGCGACGATGGTGACCTTGGTGTTCGTCACCGGCGGCGGTCCGCTGGTGGCGGGCGTGTTCTTGCCGCCGTTGCCGCCGTTGCCCTGGTCGTTGTTGATCGCGCCCTTGACCAGGAACTGCGCGATCCCGACCACCGACAACAGGGCGAGGATCGCGAGCAGGATCAGGATCCGGCCGCCCCAGCTGCCGCGGGCCTTCGGCTCGTCGTTCGGCGGCTTGCGCCGGCCGTGACCGTTCTGGCTCGGCGGCGGTGGCTGCCGGCGGACCGGGCGGGTTTCCGCCGCGGTCGCGTACGCCGGTTGGGCGGGTGCCCGGCCGTTGCCGAGCTGGTAGTCGGGCGTTGGGGTCGGGTCCAGCGCGGGCGGTGCGTACGTCGGCGGGACGATCTGGGTCGCGTCGTCGACACTGCCGTTCTGCCGCGCGACCGCGACGGTCTCGTCCATCTGGCTCGGCGGCTCGTGCGAGCTGCCGACCACGCCCGACAGAGCGGCGGACAGTCCCGCGGCGCTCGTGATCGGTGCCGAGTGGTGCCGGGGCGGATCACCGAGCAGCCGGTCGGCGATGTCGTCCAGGGACCGCGGGACGCCCGCGCGAACCTGGCGCGGGCTGAGCAGGCGGCCGTGTTCGATCGGTGCGGGCTGGAGTCCCCAGGCCGGGGCCGGGCCGGGCCACCTACCGGTGAGGGAGGCGTAGAGGATTTCGCCGAGCGCGCGGACGTCCCGTTCCGGCGTACCGGGGCCGGCTGAGCGCAGAGCGGCTTCGGTGGCGAGGCCGACGACCTTGATCGCGCCCGCGTCGGTCACGACGACCGTGGCCGGGCTGATCGAGCCGTGGGCGTGTCCGGTGCGATGCAGGTTCTCCAATGCCTCGGAGACCTCGCGGGCGAGCCAGCCGGCCTGCTGGCCGGTCAGTGGTCCCGCGCTGAGCATCCGCTCCAGCGGGCGGCCACCGGCCCACTCGCGGACGCAGTACGTGACGCCCTCGTGCATGTCGCAGTCCAGCACCCGGAGGAATCTCGGGTCGGCCGCGGCCGCTGCCCGGCGGGCAGCCTCGAAGAGCAGGTTCGTCCGGGGATCGCCGACCGGGAGGACGTCGACCACGACAGCGCGGCTGAGCACCTCGTCCACCGCTCGCCAGACCCGGGCGCCGTCGATCTCCGCGAGTAGCTCGGCGATCCGGTAGCGCCCGGCGAGCAGAGCACCCGGACTGACTGTCTGGTTCGACACAGGGTCTCTCGCCCTCCTCGATGGCACTGGTCAGATCGCAGCCCCATGCTAGTACCCCGCGGCGCCGGTGCTCCCGGCCACGCCAAGCGGGGTGCACTAGCGCACAAGCGGCGGATCAGGCGCGCCGGGACCGGCCTGGCAACTTCGATGTGACCATGGACACCACATCGGTGACCTCGTGAATACGTAGTACCCGGGCCACCGCCACGTACACCGGCAACATCACCGCGGCCGCGATCGCCAGCAGCACCGCCGACGTGACCGGGCCGTTCCAGTCGGTGACGGACTCGATCACGCTCACCACCGCGCGGCCGATCCCCGCACCGACGACGGCCGCGATGACCATAGCCAGCAGGGGCAGCCCGATCCCCGCTCCGGCCACCTTGGGGATCCGGCGGGCGAGGACGCGGCGCGACAGCAGTACGGCGACCAGGTAGGCAAGCGCGTACGCCGCGCCCAGCATCACACCGCTGTACCGCAGGTGCTCCTTGTCCAGCAGCACCCGCACACCGATCAGCGCGGCAGCGATGTTGGTCGCCGCGATCGCGCACTGCATGAAGAACGGCGTCCTGGTGTCCTCGAACGCGTAGAACGTGCGCAGTTGGAAGTACTGCACGGTGAAGGGCACCAACCCGAGCGCCAGCGTCATCAGCGTGTAGGCCATCAACTGGGTGTTGTTCTTACCGGCGCCGTACCCGGCGATCACCGTGACGATCGGATGGGCGAACGCGATCATCGCGGCAGCCGCCGGTACGACGATCGCCAGCGTCTGGCGGATCGAGTTCGCCGACAGCCGGGCCACCTCGGTCACGTCGTTCTCGGAAGCCAAGGCGGACATCTGCGGCAGCGCGGCCGTCGCCAGCGAGACGGTGACGATCCCGTGCGGGACCAGGATGATCAGCATGGCCGTGCTGTAGGCGAACAGGCCGGCCTTGGCGCCGGGGTCGGTCGAGGCACTACCCGCGATGGCGAGCTTGGTGACAACCACGAGGGTCACCTGGTTCACCGCGACGAACAGCACGGTCCAGGTGCCGAGCTTGGCCGTCTGGCCGAGGCCGGTGCCACGCAGCCCGAACTTGGGCACGTACGTGTGGCCGCTGGCCTTCAGATACGGCAGCAGCACCAGCAGTTGCACCGCGATGCCGACGGTGTGGCCCAGGCCGAGCAGCAGCTCCTCGCCATGGGTGAAGGTCGGCGGGTTGTCACCGGCCCGGTAGATCAGCAGGAAGGTGATGATCGAGGCACAGGCGACGATGTTGTTCGCGATCGGCGCCCACATCATCGGGCCGAACCGGCGGCGCGCGTTCAGCACCTGGCCGACCAGCACGTACGCGCCGTAGAAGAAGATCTGCGGCAGGCAGAGCCGGGCGAACATGATCATCGAGGCCTTCTCGGCGGCCCGCGACGGGTCGTGCAACTCCTTCGGCAGATAGAGCTCCGAGATCTGCGGCGCCAGCAGCACACAGCCCACGGTGACGACCGCGAGAACCATGAAGCCGAAGGTGAGCAGCCGGTTGGTGAAGTCCTGGCCGCCGTCGTCGTGATTCTTGATCGCGCGGACCAGTTGCGGCACCAGGACGGTGTTGAAGATGCCGCCGGCCAGCAGGATGTAGAGGCTGTTCGGAATGGTGTTCGCGGCGGTGAAGATGTCGCCCCGCAACGCCGTACCGATGGCTGCGGCGAGCAGGGCGATCCGGACGAATCCGAGCAGGCGGGACAGCACCGTTCCGGCTGCCATCACCGCCGCGGATCGCAGGGTGCGGTCAGCCATCCTTCGTCCCGACTCCTTCTTTCAAGCTCTGCTGGGCGTGGCCATTGGGTTCGGGGGTGGCCGCGAGGTGCGGTTGCAGCTCGTCGGCGAGCGGCTCGACCGGCTCGGCTGCGGCGTCGTCACGGGTGCCGGTGGAGTCGGTGGTGTCGAGCGGGGCCGGGTGCAGCGGGTCCGGGCCGGGCTCGGTGGCGCTCGGGTTCCGCTTCTCCGAACGGATCCGCCGGTAGATCCGGACCGCCGACGTACCGAACAGCAGCGCGCAGGCGGAGCCGACCAGGATCCAGCCGACACTGCCGTACTGCCGGGCCTGGATCACCAGCTCCTGCGACTTGCCCACCTGCGCCTGGGACTGCGAGATCACCTTGGCCTCGGCCCGGATCAGACCGTTCTGCTCGGCACTCGCCTTGATCTGGAAGGTCGCCTTCTGGTGCGGCGGAACGATCTTCTGCTGGATCGGCTGGATCCGCAGGTCGTCGCGGTTCGGCGAGGAGACCGCGACGCCGATCCGGATCGTGACGTCCAGCCCGTTCTCGACCGTCAGCGGGAACTGTCCCTTGCTCCCGGACAGGTTCACCTTGATCGCCCGGTGCTGGCCGCGCTCACCACCCGCGTTCGTCACCAGGTGCACCTTGTTGAGCTGCGAGGTGACTCCGCCCTGCTCGTAGCCGACGAACCGCTGGGCCTCGTCGGCGAACCCGCGCCAGCTGTACGAGGCGGCCCGGAGCAGGGCCCGGCGCAGGTTCTCGTCGGCCTGCTCGATGTCGTTCAGCAGCGAGATGAAGGTGTTCGTCGAGGTGCCGAGCTTCCGCAGCTGGTCGAGCTGACCCGGGCTGAGGCCGGGCGCCGGCCGTCCCGCCGGCGGTGCCTTGGTGACGACCGGCTTCGGCGTCGCCGCGATGATCTCGTTCAGCGTGGCCGGCTTGACCCACGGCAGGATGCTGAGGCTCTGCACCAACTGGACCGCGGCCTGGCCGTCCGGATCCCAGCCCCGCGGCGGCAGCGCGACCACGGAGATCGGGCCCTTGCCGCTCGAGGCGAGCAGTTCGGTCTCCGCGGCGAACCGCTGCCGGACCTGCAGCGGCGACGAGGCGTCGGCCGGATCGGGGCCGCCCGCGGTCAGCGACGAGTCGGCGATCACTGTCTTGACGCTCTTGACCGGGCCCTCGGGCGTCAGCACGTTGTAGACCGGTGACGGCGACAGAGCCGGCCGGTCGTCGGCAGTCCAGGAGGAGCTGCTGACCAGCGTGGTGTCGTCCGGCCTGGCCCCGGCGTACCCGGTGGAGGCAGCGGCGAGGTTGCGGCTGGTGACCGATCCGTTCTCCAGCCAGAGCCCGGACTTGAATCCCTGGGCGCCGCCGAGGTTGTACTGCTCGGTGGCGGCCCGGGCCTGACCGACCAGATCCCTCAGCCCGCCGGCGGCCTCGATCAAACTGCCCACGTCCGGGTCGCCGTACGGGAGCAGGACGACGGGGTTCTTCGCGCGCGTGGCGTCGAACGCCCGGAGCCAGTTCGCGACCGCCTTCGCGCCGGTGCCGGGCCGGCTCACGTTGTTGTCGCCGACCACCCGGTAGCCGTCGCGCATCTGCCGGGCCTCGTCGAGCATGCCGGGATCGACCAGCCAGGTGACCTTCTGCTTCTGGCCGAGCGCGAGCAGCCGGCCGAGCGCACCGGTCGGCGCCATCGACTGGGCCAGCGACTCGTTCGCGAACCGGTCGGCGGCGAGCAACGTCGGCCGGTGCCGCAGCGGCAGCACCACCGCGGTGGTCACCTTGCGGGCGGTCGGCTTGCCGTCGGTCACCGGCATCAGCATCCGGCTCCGGCCGGCGGTGATCCGGTTCGTCGACTTCTGCCCGTCGACGGTCGTCGCGACGGTGCCGCGGAACATCACGCCGACCACGTAGACGCCGGGCTTCTTGCTGATGTGCCACTCGGCCCACGGCACCACCAGCTCGAACTTGACCCTGGCCTTCGGGACGAGCGGTTCGGTGAAGGGCTGGAAGGTGGCGGCTTCGGCACTGTCGAGGCCGTGGCAGTTGTTCCGGTTCCCGACCGGCTTGTTCTCCTCGGTCGGGATCGCGGCGAGCTCGGCCCGGGTGGTCAGCCGCTCGGTGTCGATACAGGCGATCGCCTGCGGCACCTCGAGCGTGACGTTGCTGGTGTTCGTGACCGTGCCGGTGATCGTCACGGCCTGGCCGACCTTGGGGATCGCCGGACTGAACGAATCGATCGCGACGTCGACCACCGGATCGTCCGCCTGCGGGCTCGCAACGGCGGTCGTCGCGGCGGAAACTGTTGCCGACGCAACGATCATCAGGCTCGCCGCCGTCGCCGCGGAGAGCCTCAGTCGCCGTCTGAACACGCCGTCACCGTAACCTAGTTCCCCGTGTCCTCTACTGCCGACCGTTCTGCCACCCCTGGATCGCTGACCGCCGTCCAGCGGAAAGGTGTCCAGGCCTTGCTGGAGATCGCGCCGGTGGTCGACGAACTGGGCAACCGGTTCGCCGCGGCCGGGCACGAACTCGCCCTGGTCGGCGGTCCTGTCCGGGACATTCTGCTGGGTCGCGGGAGCAAGGACCTCGACTTCGCCACCTCGGCGCGGCCGGAGGCGGTGGAGAAGCTGCTGGCCGGCTGGGCGGACCACGTCTGGGACATCGGCAAGGCTTTCGGCACCATCGGTTGTCGGAAGGGCGAGTGGATCCTCGAGATCACCACGTACCGCTCGGAGTCCTACGATCCCACCTCGCGCAACCCCGAGGTCTCCTACGGCGACAATCTCCCCGACGACCTGTCCCGGCGCGACTTCGCGATGAACGCGATGGCGGTCCGGCTCCCGTCGCACGAGTTCGTCGACCCGTACGGCGGGCTGGCGGACGTCGCCGCCAAGGTGATCCGGACGCCGGGATCACCGGAGGACTCCTTCTCCGACGACCCGCTGCGGATGATGCGGGCGGCCCGGTTCGCCGCCCAGTTGGGGTTCACCCCCGACCCGGCCGTGGTGGCCGCGATGACGGCGATGGCCGAGCGGATCACGATCATCTCCGCCGAGCGGGTCCGGGACGAACTGGTGAAGCTGGTCTGCGCGAAGTATCCGCGGATCGGCCTGGACCTGCTGGTGTCGACCGGCCTGGCCGACCACGTCCTGCCCGAGCTTCCCGCGTTGCGGCTGGAACGCGACGAGCACCACCGGCACAAGGATGTCTACGAGCACTCGCTGACCGTGCTGGAGCAGGCGATCGAGCTGGAGCCGCGACTCGGCGGGACCGAGCCCGACTTCATCAGCCGGTTCGCCGCGCTGATCCACGACATCGGCAAGCCGAAGACGCGCAAGTTCGAGGCCGGCGGCAAGGTGACGTTCCACCACCACGACGTGGTCGGCGCGAAGCTGGCGAAGAAGCGGATGAAGGCGCTCCGGTTCAGCAACGAGCAGATCGAGCAGGTCGGCAAGCTGGTCGAGCTGCACCTGCGCTTCCACGGCTACGGCACCGGCGAGTGGACCGATTCCGCCGTACGCCGGTACGTCCGCGACGCCGGCGACCTGCTCAGCCGGTTGCACATCCTCACCCGGGCCGACTGCACGACCCGGAACAAGCGCAAGGCGGAGGCGCTGCGGTCGGCGTACGACGATCTCGAGGAGCGCATCGCCCGGCTCCGGGAGCAGGAGGAGCTGGACTCGATCCGCCCCGACCTCGACGGCAACCAGATCATGGAGATCCTCGGCATCGGCCCCGGCCGCGAGGTCGGCGAGGCCTACAAGTTCCTGATGAACCTCCGGATGGACGAGGGTCCCCTCGGCGAGGACCGTGCTCGCGACGAACTCCTCACCTGGTGGAACAACCGCTAGCCGACTGATGACCGAGTTCACCCTCGTCCGGGGAGACGTAGAGCTGCGGGGCACGGCGACCGGCAGTGGTCCGACCGTCCTGCTCCTGCATGCCGGGGGCGAGGAGCGCGGGGTGTGGGCGCCGGTCGCGGCCGCGCTCAGCCAGCGCGGCTTGCGGAGTGTGGCTTACGACTTGCGCGGGCACGGCGCGAGTTCGGGAGAGGCGACGACGCTCGCAGTACTTGTGGCGGACGTCGCCGCGATGATTCACCGGGAGCCCGCACCGGTCGTCGTAGTGGGCGCGTCCCTCGGTGGGCTGGCCGCGATCGGTTCGCTCGCCGATCCGTCCACGGCCCTGGCCGTCGCCGGGTTGATCCTCGTCGACGTCGTCCCCGAATCCGATGCGCCGCGGGTCCGCGCCTGGCTCGACAGCCTCGGTCTCCGCGACCGGCGTGCGCACCTCGTCGAGGACATCTTCGAACACAGTCACGAACTGCTGGCCACAGCGACCGACCTCGAACTGCCGATCCTGCTCGTCCGGGGTGGGCCGACCTCCCCGCTCGCGGATGCCGAGATCGACCGCTTCTGCGCTGCCAAGCCCACCGTCGAGGTCACCCGGATCCCTGACGCAGGACACCTGATCGCCCGCGACGCTCCCGAAGAACTCGGCCGGCTGATCGCCGACCGGGCCACGACCTGGCTCTAGATCACGTCGAGCGGAATCGCGGCATAGCCACGGGCGATGAGGTCGGCGGACGCCGGGTCAGGCTTGTACTGCGTGGTGCCGGCCGGGGTGGTGATCGAGGCGACCGGAAGCGCGGGGTCGATGGAGTTGGTGAGGTACGCCGCGCCGTAGTCGGCGACGGTGCCCAGGGGGACGGGCACCGTTTCACGTGCAACGCCGAGAGTTTCCAGGCCGGCTTGGAGCGTCAGCATGGTGATGCCGGGGAGGACGGCTGCCTCGGGCCAGATGATGCGGTCGGCCATGGCGAAGCAGATATTCCAGATCGAGGCTTCGGAGACGTTGCCCGAGCGGTCGTAGAACAGCGCATCGTCGTACGACGCGAGCCGCGCTTGGCGTGCGTAGTACGTCAGGGAGAACGTGCCGGTGTGTTTCAGGTGGGGGACGGGTCGCTCGTGTTCGAAGGCGAGCAGCCTCGGTGGCGTGGTGGTGGGGGCGACGGGGTCGGACACGGTGACGAGGAGATCGGGCTCGACCGGTTTGCCCGTGCCGGCCTGCGAGAACGCGTTGATGCGGACGGAGACGTCGGCCGACCACGCGCGATCGAGGGCGGCTCGTAGGGTCTCGAGCACGCGGTCCGCGGAGAGGCCGTGGCCGAAGAGTTCGCGGGAGCTGCGGTCGAGCCGCTCCAGGTGTTGGGCGAGTCCACGGACCCGGCCATCGCGGACCTGCAGCGAGGTGAAGTGGCCGTAACTGGTTGCCCTCAGCAACGTGGCCGGCAGTGATTCGAGCGGTACGCCGTTCAGCTCCAGGTTCTCGGTCACCCCCTTAGTCTGCGCGTGGCGGGTCCACCGGGCACTAGTCTCACGGCGTGGACCTCATGAGCATCATCGGGTGGGGCGGCTCGGCACTCGTGGTCGTGTCGTTGCTGCAGACCCGGATCCTGCGACTGCGTGTGCTGAACCTGATCGGCTGCGTGATCCTGGTCGGCTTCAACCTCGCCATCCCGGTCTGGCCGATGGTCGGGATGAACGCCGTACTGGCCGTGATCAACGTGATCCAGCTCTGGCGCCTACTGCGGCACCGACACGACGACGCGGAGTACGCCGTGCTCGAGGTGAACTCCACCGACGCGTACCTCGGCCACGTACTGACCGCGCACGGCAAGGACATCAGCAGGTTCAACCCGGGCTTCACGTCCGCCACGAGCCCGTACGCGTTCTTGGTCCAGCGCGGCGAACGCACCGTAGGCGTCGTCCTCGCCCACGACGCGGGCAACGGCCGCGCCCAGATCGACCTCGACTACGTCCTGCCCGAGTACCGAGACTTCACCCCCGGCGAGTTCGTCTACCGTCGCAGCGACGTCTTCACCGACCACGGCTTCCACCAGGTCATAGCCCCCCGCCGCATGCGCAACTCGGCCTCCTACCTCAACAAAGTCGGCTTCCACCAAGAAGACCAGGACCTCGTCCTCGACCTCCCGCGCTGATCAGAGTTCTTTGGCGAAGCAGAGGGAGGCAGGCTCGTTCTCGAAGGGGGGATAGGGCGAGGTGGGGGTGTAGCCGTGGTGGGTGTAGAGGGCTCGGGCTTCGTGTTGGGCGGTGCCGGTTTCGAGGCGGAGGTGGGTGAGGCCGAGGCGTCGGGCCTCGGACTCGACCTCGGTGAGCAGGAGGCGGGACAGGCCCCAGCCGCGGGAGGCGGGTTCGACGTACATGCGTTTGATCTCGCCGAGGCCGGGTGAGACCGGTTGCAGGCCGACGCAGCCGACCGGGGTGCCGCCGACGAGGAGCAGGATGAATCGGATGTCGGGGTGCAGGTCGACCAAGGGCTGGTCGTCGCCGTAGATGGCGGCGAGTTCGGCCTGCTGGGCGGTGGTGAGCGCGACGATGTCCGGGTCGGTCGTCGTCGCCGATCGCAGTTCCGCCTCGTCGATCAGGGTCATGATCGCGACGGTAGCAACGAGCCGTGACGCTGCTGTTTCGCTTTCCTCACCGACGCTGCGCCCGGTTGTGAGGCCGACAACCCGCAACTGATGCCGATCGAGGTGCAGCCGTGCTCTGATGTTCGGTGTGGAGTCCATCGAAGCGATTGCCGCGTCCGTCCGAAGTGGTGCAGTCGATCCGGTCGACCTGGTTGAGCAGGCGTTGCGGCGGGCCGAGGAGACGGCCGCGCTGAACGCAGTCGTTCACCTGGATGCAGAAGGAGCACGCAAGGCTGCCGCCGCGCACGACCGTCGTGGTGCGCTGGCAGGCATACCCGTGCTGGTGAAGGAGATCATCGAGGTCGAAGGCCTGCCGTACCGCTGCGGCTCGCTCACGATGGACGAAGTCGGCAGCACCGACGCAGACGTCGTACGGCGGTTGCGGGCGGCCGGGGCGATCGTCCTCGGGCTCAGCCACAGTCACGAGTTCGCCTATGGCTGCACTGGAACCTCCAACCGAGCGGGACCCTGCCACAATCCGCACGACCCGTCACGGATCACCGGTGGCTCCAGTGCGGGTGCTGCTGCGGCAGTAGCGGCCGGTGTCGTCCCACTGGCGATCGGCACGGACACTGCCGGCTCAGTGCGCATCCCTGCCGCCCTGTGCGGAGTGGTCGGCTTCAAACCCGCGCGGAACACACTGTCCACCGACAGGGTCTTCCCGCTCTCCCAGAGCCTGGACCACGTCGGCGTACTCACTGCCACGGTCGCAGACGCGCAGTACGCCGTCGACGCACTGACTGCACAACACACAGCCCGTACTGCGAGCCCGCCGCGCCTCGGGCTGGTGTCGAACCCGGAACACCTCGACTGCTCACCAGAGGTGACCATTGCCTGGTCTGCAGCAATAGCAACGCTCCGGGCCGCCGGTGCCGTCATGAGCGAGGCGAAGGTCCCCGACTGGGCGGAGACCAACCAGACCGCGATCGACCTGCAGGGACCCGAGGCGGTCGCCAACCATGTCGGCCGGGACGTCGACAACTACCAGCCCGACGTCCAGCAGAGGTTGCGGGAGGCGGCCGAGATCCCGGCTTGGCGCTACGTCAGAGCTCGCGAGCAGGTCCTCGCGGTGACCGTCGAACTCGGGACCACCATCAGCCGTGTCGACGCCCTGCTGCTGCCGACCGTCCAACTGACGGCTCCGACGCTGAGCGAGGTCGAAAACGACTCGCTGAGCATCCGGGCCAAACTCCTGCGCAACACCCGCCTGGCCAACCTGACCGGCTACCCGGCGTACAGCGTCCCGCTGCCGACCGACGGCCTGCCGGTCGGTCTGCAGGTGATTGCCTTAGACAACCAATCCGCCAGTGCCGTCGCGCACTGGGTCGAGCAGGCCCTGACCTCCCGTCCACAGGCTGTGGACGGGAGATCAAGCGGGGCGGATCAGCTGTAGAAGCGCACGTCAGCGAGTGTCCACCAGTGGTCGCTGCTGCTGGTCGAGGTGATCCGGACGTAGCGCGCCCGGGTCGGTGCCACGTCGACATTGGTCAGCGGGCCGTCCGACGTACCGGTCGCCAGTGGTCGCCAAGTCGTGCCGTCGTTGCTGTAGGTCAGCTTCCACGAGGCAACGAAGTCGCCCAGATTGCCGCCGCTGTCGAGCGCCACCCGGCGGATCGTCTTCGCCGTACCGAGGTCGACCTGCAGGTACTGATCCGGCGCCTGCGCGGCCTTCGACTGCCACAGCGTCGATCCGTCGGCATCGATCGCCGCCGACGCGTCACCAGCCGGTACTGCGGAAGCGGTCGCGCCGGCCAGCGAGATCGGCGTCAACCGGGAAATACCCGAGCGCGGCCAGGTGAACGTCGCCAGTGCTCCACCCGGCAGCGTGTACTCGAACGACTCGTCCCCAACCGCCACCGCGAAGGACCGCGGGTCGTCGTTCTCGTTGTGCACCACCAGCGCCGTCGACCCGTCCGGGTTGCGGAAGGCGGCATCCATCAACTGCCCGTTCCACCCGGTGGTCCCGTACGACGTGGAGCCGATCCGCACCGCGCCGGGCTTCACGAACTTCGACAGGTGACCGATCGTGTAGTACTCCGCATCGGTACTCACCGTGCCGTCGGGCTGCAGCGTGACGAGCCCGGTGCAGGTACCGCAGCCACCGAGATGCGGACCACCGGTGGAGTCGAGCGCGATGTTCCAGTTCACCACCGACCTGCCCCAGTTCCGGGTGACGCCGAGTGCCAGGTTCCTGGCGTGCCACGTGAGCGTGCCGCGGAAGATCTGTTCCGGTGTGTCGGTCGCGCCGTGCGAGCCCGAGCACTCGGTGAACCAGATCCCCTTCTCCGGAAAGGCTTTCTGCAAGGCGCTCTGCGCTGCGGCGCTGCCGGAGTAGCAGTGGTACGCCGTACCGGCGATCCACTTGGCGGCAGGAGTGCTCAGCAGTTGGTACGGGTAGTCGGTCTCCGGGTCCTCGCCGGGCGGCGTACTGGCGACGTCACCGGGGTGCGTGGTCCAGTTGTGGTCGTAGCCGAGGATCTTGGTGCGCGGGCTCGCTGCGTGCAGCAGTCGGCCGAGCGCCTCGATCACGGCGGCTTCCTGTCGTACCGGCATGTCCGTGCCCGGGTAGCCGCCGGGCTTGCGGTTCTGCGGCTCGTTCTGGACGGACAGGAAGTCGACCGGTACGCCGGCCGCGGCGTACGCCTTCACGAACTTCACCAGGTAGCGCGCGTAGGCGTTGTAGACAGCGGGGTCGTCCTTGAGCCGGCCGCCGATCAGGGAGTCGCCGGTCTTCATCCAGGCCGGCGGGCTCCACGGCGACGCCATCACCTTGAGTGCAGGGTTGAGCTGCTTGGCACGGCGCAGCAACGGGAGCACCTGCGCCTGGTCGTGCGCGACGGTGAAGTGCCGCAGCGCGAAGTCGGTCTGCCCGGCCGGCACGTCGTCGTACGTGTAATGCGCCGCGGCGGCGGTGAAGTCGGACGAGCCGACCGGCTGGCGCAGGAAGCTCACGCCGATGCCCTGCTTCGGATCGAAGAGTGACCGCAGGGTCTTCTCCCGGTCGGCCGCGCTCAGCCGGTAGAACACCGCAGCGGACGAGTCGGTGATGGCGGCGCCGAAGCCGTCCATGGTCTGGTACTTCGTGGCCGGGTCGACCGTGATCGTCGTGAGCTTGCTGCCCGTCCGGCTGAACGCGACGGGAGTCCGTTCGTGCAGCAGTTCGGTGCGGTCCGGAGTGGTGACCCAGACCCGGGCCGCCGATCCGGTCGAGTGGCTCTGGGCGGGAAGCCGGGCGGCGTCGGCGCCGACGGTCACCCCGCTGAGCACCAGGGCGGAGACCGCGACGGTCCCGCCGATCGCTTGCCAGTTCATTGTTCTCCTTCACAGCGGGCGGGCTGTAACAAATGAAACACAGTGAGTTGTTTCAGGCTCAGAAAACAACTGCTCTAGCACCCTGTCAAGACTGGGATTAGGGTGCAGGTGTGAAACAAAACGATGTAACAAATGCCTAAGGGTCGCGCCACCGTGCGGGACATCGCGGCCGAGACCGGGGTCTCGATCGCGACCGTCTCGCGGGTGCTCAACCAGGCGGGCAACGTGGCGCCGCAGACCAGGGAGCTGGTCGAGCAGGCGGTCGAGCGTCTCGGACTCCGCGCACCCGGGCCGCGGGGAGGCCGGCCGAAGCCGGTGGCGGGCGCGGTCTACGTCCGCTGCCCGTACGTGCTGACCGACTACTTCGGTCTCATCGTGTCGTCCATCGCGGAGACCCTCGAGCGGCACGGCCGCCCGCTCGTCCTCAATGCCGGCGAGGGCGCGCAGCACACCCAGGCGCTCGCCCGGCTGACCGGCGGCCACGGCCTCGCCGGCGGCCACGGGTTGGCCGGCGCGCACGGGTTGGCCGGCGCGATCCTGATCCTCCCGCCGGAGCCGGGCGAGGAGCTGGTCCGGCTCCAGGCCCGCCGGTTCCCGTTCGTCGTGGTCGACCCCCGGACACCCTTGCCGCGAGACATCCCGTCCGTCTCGGCCGCGCACTTCTCCGGCGCGCGCCAAGTCACGGCCCACCTGGTCGAGCTCGGCCACCGCCGCCTCGGGGTGATCGCGGGTCCCCGCGAGTGGCTCGCCAGCGACGCCCGGATGGGCGGCCATGCGGCTGCTTGCGCCGACGGCGGGATCCTCCCGGACGCCGAGTTGGTCCGCTACGTCGAGCCGACGATCGAGCAGGGGTACCGCGCGGCCGGGCAACTGCTGGATCTTCCCGAGCGGCCGACTGCCTTGGTCGCCTTCAACGACAAGGCGGCGGTCGGTGCGATGCAAGCGGCGGCCGAGCGCGGTCTGCGGATCCCGGACGACCTGTCGATCGCCGGGTTCGACGACATCGATCTCAGCCGGGCCACCTCGCCCCAGCTCACCACGGTCCGGCAGCCGCTGCAGGAGATGGGCCGGATGGCGGTGAGCCTGCTGACCCGCCTCCTCGACCGCCACGAGGTCGAGGCACTCCACGTCGAACTGGCTACTGAACTGATCATCCGAGCCTCCACAGCCCCACCAAACTGACCACCGCCCCGAGCAGAGCCCGGCGGGGCGAGCGCGAGCGAGGTAAGGGCGGGCGGGGTGAGGGCGAGTGGGGTGAGTGCGGGCGGGGTGAGTGGGAGCGGGGTGAGTGCGGGCGGGGTGAGTGCGGGCGGGGTGAGTGCGGGCGGGGTGAGTGGGAGCGGGGTGAGTGCGGGCGGGGTGAGTGGGAGCGGGGTGAGTGGGGCGAAGGCGAGCGGGGCGAGGGCGAGCGGGGTGGGGGTTAGAGCGTGCGGAGTGCGTGAAGGGCGGCGATGGACTGGTCGACCAGGGTTTCGGCAGTGACTGGGCGGTCGGGTTCGGGGAGGCCGGACCATTCGACGGCGAGGTCTTCGACGTACGCGAGCCAGGCGTGGACCAGCAGTCGCACTGGTGAGGCCGGGTCGGTCGCGGCCGCGGAGTCGCCGAGGAGGTCGAGCACCCGGGTGGTCAGCCCGGCCCGGGTCTCGGCGTAGATCTCCACGACGTACAGGTCGCCACCGGCCGCTCCGCGGACGAACGAGATGTACGAGTCGCGCCGCCGGGTCACGAAGGCGAGGAAGGCCAGCAGCATCTCCCGCAGCTGCTCGGCCGGTGGCAGCGACGGATCCGGCTTGGTGACCCGCAGGAGCCGTCGCCCGGCCGCGCTCACCACGGCGATGTAGAAGTCGCGCTTGGTCGGGAAGTAGTGGAACAACAGCCCGCGCGAGATGCCCGCCTCGGCCGCGACCGCGTCCACGGACAGTTGGTGGATCGGCTGGGTCCGCAGCATCCGCAGCCCGATGCCGACCAGTTGCTTGCGGCGATCCTCCGCTGTCAGTCGCTGGCGCACGCTATTGAGCATTGCTCAGTAAGTGCGCTACCGTCAAGGAACATCAAGCTGAGGAGGCGTGGGATGGGTTTCGAGCCGTCCAGCAGAGCTCAGGAACTGATCGGCCGGGTCGACGAGTTCATCCGGACCGAGATCGAGCCGATCGAGGCCGAGGTGCACGCGGCGACGAAAGCCGCCGAGGACCCATGGCAGCCGCTCCCCGTCTACAAGGAGTTGCAGGCCAAGGCCAGGAAGCAAGGTCTCTGGAACCTCTTCCTCCCGCCGGCCGAGCCCGGCAACGAGCAGTACGGCGAAGGCCTCAGCAATTTGGATTACGCCCCGATCGCCGAGCTCACCGGCCGCTCCTTCCTCGCGCCGTACGTGTTCAACTGCAACGCCCCCGACACCGGCAACATGGAGGTGCTGCTCCGCTATGGCTCGCCCGAGCACAAGCAGCAGTGGTTGGAGCCGTTGCTGGACGGCAGGATCCGGTCCGCGTTCTGCATGACCGAGCCGGATGTCGCCTCGTCCGACGCCACCAACATGGCCGCGACGGCGGTCGTCGACGGCGACGAGGTGGTCCTCAACGGCCGCAAGTGGTGGAGCACCGGCGTCGGCCATCCGGACTGCGAGTTGCTCATCTTCATGGGCCTCACCGATCCCGACGCGCACCGCTACGCTCGCCACACGATGGTGCTGGTCCCGCGCAGCACTCCCGGCGTGAAGGTCGAGCGCCTGCTCCCGGCGATGAGCCGGTACGACGAACCGCACGGGCACGGCGAGGTCTCCTTCACCGACGTCCGTGTGCCGGCCTCAAACATCCTGGTCGGCCCAGGTCGCGCCTTCGAGATCGCCCAGGGACGACTCGGTCCAGGCCGCGTCCACCACTGCATGCGCCTGATCGGTCTCGCGGAGAAGTCGCTCGAGCTGGCACTCCAACGCGGCACCTCCCGTACTGCGTTCGGCAAGCCGCTGGTCAACCTCGGCGGCAACCGCGAGCGCATCGCCGACGCCCGGATCGCGATCAACCAGGCGCGACTGCTGGTGCTGCAAACGGCGTACCTGTTGGACACCAAGGGGCTGGCGGGTGCCTTGAGCGAGGTCAGTCAGATCAAGGTCGCCGTACCGCGGATGGCGCAGGACGTGATCGACATGGCCATCCAGTTGCACGGTGGCGGCGGGCTCTCCGACGACTTCCCGCTCGCGGCCGCGTGGACGAGTGCCCGTGCGCTCCGGCTGGCCGACGGGCCCGACGAGGTGCACCGTGGAGTCGTCGCGAAGATCGAGCTCGCCAAGTACAGCAAGGAGTCGAAGTGAGCAGAGTTCTCGTCACCGGTGGCGCGAGCGGACTCGGCGCGGCGCTGGTCCAGCGATTCGTTGCCGACGGCCACAAGGTGCTGTGTACGGACGTCGCCGCCGAGGTCCCCGGGCACGGCGCCACGGAGTACCGGCAGTTGAACGTGCGCGACGCCGCTGACTGGGACGCCGCCGTCGCCTGGTGCGAGGAGAACTGGGGCGGTCTCGACATCCTGGTGAACAACGCCGGGATCGCGACCGGCGGACGGATCGACGTCGAGTCGCTGGACGAGTGGGACCGGGTCGTCGACATCAACCTGATGGGTGTGGTCCGCGGTTGCCGCGCGTTCACGCCGATGTTCAAGCGGCAGCGCTCGGGTCACTTCGTCAACACCGCCTCCGCGGCCGGCCTGGTGCATCCGCCGATGATGAGTTCGTACAACACGGTGAAGGCCGGCGTGGTCGCGCTGTCCGAGACGCTCTCGCACGAGCTGAGCCCGTACGGCGTGAGCGTGTCGGTCGTCTGCCCGTCGTTCTTCCGGACCAATCTGGCCGACTCGATCCAGGGCGACGACACCGAGATGGGCGCGACCGCCCGGAAGCTGATCGAGAAGTCACCGCGGACCGCGGACGACATCGCGGCCAAGGTGATCGCCGGGGTGAAGAAGCGGCAGTTCCTGATCATCCCGGACCGGCCGGCCCTGATCGCCTGGCGGACCAAGCGTTTCGCCCGCCCGCTCTACGACCGCCAGATGCGCAAGATCGCCGCCCGAGCCCGGGAGCGCGGGGAAGCGACCGGCCCGGCGGCAGATGGGACGGGAGCAGATGGGACGGGGGCAGGCGGGTCGACGGGCGCGAGTTCGGTGCCGACAGCCGGGGAGCGGTGACGGCTCCGTTGGCAGCGAACGAGGGCGGTGCGGACGCTCCCCACGGGGCGCGGGAGGTGCGGGACGAGGATGCCTTCGACGTCGCTGCCGTTGACAGTTGGCTTCGGCGACAAACCGAGTTGCCCGCCGGACTGCCGGAGGTCAAGCAGTTCTCCGGCGGCGCCTCCAACCTCACCTATCTCCTCCGGTACGCCGGCCGCGACCTGATCCTGCGTCGCCCGCCCGCCGGGACCAAGGCGAAAAGCGCCCACGACATGGGCCGGGAGTACCGGATCCAGGCCGCGCTGGCGCCCGTCTTCCCCTACGTCCCCAAGATGGTTGCCCACTGCAACGAAGACCCGGTGATCGGCTCCGAGTTCTATGTGATGGAGCGGATCGCCGGTACGATCCCGCGGCGCTCAGACCTCGGCGTCGAGCTGACTCCGGAGCAGACCCGGCAACTCGGCCACACCCTGATCGACACCCTGATCGACCTGCACCAGGTCGACCCCGACACCGCCGGGCTGACGGATCTCGGCCGCGGCGCCGGGTACGTCGAGCGCCAGGTCGCCGGCTGGACCGGTCGCTATCGCAAGGCGAAGACCTGGAACGTTCCCAGCTTCGAGAAGGTGATGAGCTGGCTGGCCGCGCACCAGCCGGCCGACGTACGGACCTGCGTGATCCACAACGACTTCCGGCTCGACAACGTTGTCCTCGATCCGGGCGATCCCCTCAAGGTCGTCGGCGTGCTCGACTGGGAGCTGGCAACGATCGGGGATCCGCTGATGGATCTCGGCAGCGCGCTCGCGTACTGGGTGCAGGCCGACGACGACTGGGCCTTCAAGCGCTTCAAGATGCAGCCGTCCGACGTGCCCGGAATGCTCACCCGCGACGAGATCGTCAGCTACTACACGGAGAAGACCGGCATCGAACCCGCGAACTGGGCCTTCTACGAGGTCTTCGGGCTGTTCCGGCTGGCCGTGATCTGCCAGCAGATCTACTACCGCTACCACCACAAGCAGACCAGGAATCCACGGTTCAAGAACCTCTGGCTGCCGGTCAACCTGCTCGAGCGCCGCTGCCGCCGGATCATCCGCAAGGCGGCCTGAGATGGGCGCGATCTACCTGGTACGGCACGCCCAGGCGTCGTTCGGCCGCAGCGACTACGACCGGCTCTCGCCGCTGGGTGAGCGACAGGCCGAGCGCCTCGGTGAAGCACTGGCCGAGCGTGGCGTGAAGCCCGAGCTCGTCGTCGCGGGCGCCATGCAACGCCATGCCCGTACTGCGGAGCTCGCGCTCGCCGCCGCCGGGCTCGAGACAACGGTGGACGTCGACGAGGGGTTCAACGAGTTCGACCACGACCAGGTGATCGTGGCGCACAAACCGGCGTACAAGCGTCGCGCCGTGCTGCTTGCCGATCTGGCTCGTACCGGGCATCCCGCTCGGGCCTTCCAGGAGATGTTCACTGCCGCGACCGAGCGTTGGGCGGCGAGTGACGGCGAGGGGTATGCGGAGAGCTTCACCGACTTCTGCGAGCGCTCGGAGCAGGCAGTACGCCGTACCGCGAACCGTCTCGGCAAAGGGGAGACCGCGGTCGTGTTCACCTCGGGCGGGCCGATCGCCGCGATCGCCGGGCGGTTGCTGGGTGGCGACGACGGGCTCTGGCTGCGGCTGAACCCGGTCACGATCAACACCGCGATCACCAAACTGGTGTCCGGTCGCAGCGGTCTGACCGTGATCAGCTACAACGAACACGCGCATCTCGACGGCACCGACATGCTCTCCTACAGATAGGGCTGGTTCATGCGACGCAACATCCTGATCACCGGAGCCAGCGCCGGCCTGGGCGCGGAGATGGCCCGGCAGTTCGCCGCCAAGGGCCGGAACCTGGTGCTGACCGCTCGCCGCGAGGACCGCCTGAAGACCTTGCAGGACGAGCTGACCAGCGCCCACCCCGGGATCGAGGTGGTCGTCCGCCGGCTCGACGTGACCGATCACGACCAGGTGTTCGAGGTGTTCCGCTCCGCCGACGCGGAGGTCGGCGGCCTGGACCGGGTGATCGTCAACGCCGGGATCGGCAAGGGGACTCCGATCGGCACAGGACGCTTCGATGCGAACCTGGCGACGACGATGACGAACTACGTCGCCGCGCTGGCCCAGGCCGAAGCGGCGATGGAGCTGTTCCGGGCCCGGAACGCGGGCCACCTGGTGATGATCTCGTCCGTCGCCGGGTTGCGCGGGATGCCGAAGGCGATGACCGCGTACTCCGCGAGCAAGTCGGCGATCGCCGCGGTCGGTGAAGGTCTGCAGCTGGAAATGCTCGGCAAGCCGATCAAGGTGAGCGTGATCCAGCCCGGCTACATCAGGTCCGACCTGAACGAAGGGGTCCGCAAGCTGCCGTTCGTGGTGGATACCGAGCCGGGCGTCCGCGCGATGGTCGCGGCGATCGAGGCCGAACGCGCCAAAGCCGTCGTACCGTCGTGGCCGTGGCGTCCCTTGAGTTCGGTGCTCAAGGTCGTGCCGGTCTCGCTGTTGAAAAGGGTGATCTGATGCGTTGGGGTCTGACCGTTCCGTTGACCGGGGTGCCGCTGCGCGACCACCGGCCGTTGATCAGCGAGCTGGCCTCGCTCGGCTACACGGACCTGTGGTCTGCCGAGGTGGCCGGCGCCGATGCGTTCACCCCGCTGGTGCTCGCGTCCGAGTGGGACGAACGATTGCGGTTGGGGACTGCCGTCGTACCGGTGCACACGCGCGGGCCGGCCGCGCTGGCGATGAGTGCCGCGGCCTTGGCCGAGCTCGCGCCGGGGCGGTTCGTGCTCGGGATCGGGGCGTCGTCGGAGACCATCGTGACCGGGTGGAACGGGATCGCGTACGACCCGCCGCTGGCGCGGACCCGTGACGTACTGCGGTTCCTGCGGCGGGCGCTGGCGGGGGAGAAGGTGGACGGGGAGTTCGACAGCTTCACGATCAACCGGTTCCGGCTGGAGAAGGCGCCGGAGATCCCGCCCGCGATCATGCTCGCCGCGCTTCGGCCGCAGATGCTGAAACTGGCCGCGCGCGAAGCCGACGGGGCGATCACCAACTGGCTTTCGGCCGCCGACGTGCGGCAGGTGCGCGCCGAGCTGGGTGACGACAAGGAACTCGCCGCGCGGATCTTCGTCTGTGTCACCGAGGACACCGAGATGGCGCGCAACATCGGGCGCTATCTGATCGCCACCTACCTGACCGTGCCGGGATATGCGGCGTTCCACGACTGGCTCGGTCGGGGCGAGCAGCTGAAAGAGATGCGCGATGCCTGGGCCGCCGGTGACCGGAACGCCGCGATGGCAGCGGTTCCGGTCTCGGTGATCGACGATCTGGTCGTGCACGGTTCGGCCGACGACTGTCGCGCGCAGATCGACGCCTATGTGGCGAACGGTCTCGACACCCCGATCATCGCCGCACTGCCGACCGGCACCGATCTGCTGGAGACGGCCCGCGCGCTCGCACCGACTCGCTGAGACGAATCAGTTCGGTGCTACCTGGAGGGCTCTGACACAGGGGTGCCCGCTCTGGTCGGCCTGGACGAGGACGATGCCGGTGACACTGCGGCCGTTGGTCGTGCCGTTGACCCGGACGATGATGACGGTTTGACCGATGGTCTCGCCGACGGTCAGCTTGGTCGGCGGCTTGATCAGCACCTTGATCAGCGTCGGCAACAGTTCCTTGGACTCCTGGCAGGCGAGGGCGGCCGCGGCGGTCGGCTGGTTCGCGTTGAGGTGACCGACGAACTGCGTGACCAGCGCCTTCGCTTCCGCCGGGTTGCCGCTCGGGGGCTTGGTCGGCGCGGTGGTCGCCGGCACGGAAGGTTCCTCGGTGGGGTCCTCGGTCGGTGGCTCCGTCGGGAAGTACGTCGGTAGCTCGGTCGGGATGTCCGAAGGATCCAGGCCGCCGGGCTCGGTGGTCTCCGACGACGGCGACTTGTCGCTGACCAGGTTGTAGGCGACCACGCCACCGATGCCGAGGACGGCGATCAGCAGCACCACCAGCAGCACGATGAACAGCCCGGCCCGGTTCCGCTGCGGCGGCCGCTGATATCCGGGCGGGCCGCCGAAACCGCCGGGCCCGTTCGGGTCGAACACCCGCGTCTCGTCCTGGGGCCTGTTCGGCTGGTACCGATTCTGGTCGTACCCGGTCCACTGCGTCGGCTGGTTCTGCGTCGGCTGGTGCTGGGGCGGCTGGTTCTGCGGCTGCCATCCGGGCGGCGGACCGCTGGGACCCGGCTGACCTTGGCCGGGCGGACCCGGTGGCGTCGGAGTGCTCACGGCTCAGTGTCGCAGGGCCGCTAGGGAGTCTGGAACATCCGGACGCAGAGCGGCTCACCCGGCACGTCCTGGATCCGCACCCAGCCGTTCGTCGGCCGGTACTTCACCGTGCCGCTGATCGTGACGAGATCCATCCGCATCGGGTACGCCGAGGTGCCGGGCTCCTCGACCGTCGCCGTACCGGCCGTCAGGTTGGTCGACTCGTCCACGACCAGCGAGATCGCCGTCGGCAGCAGTTGCTTCGAGCCCTCGCAGCCCATCGCGGACGCGGCCTTCTGGTTGTTGGTGTTCAGATAGCCGAGGAACTTCTTGGTCATGACGACCGCGTTCGCGAGCCGCGGCGCGTCGGCGGCCGGGCTGGAGTTGTCAGTGGGTCCGGAAATCGGGTTTTCCACGGGCGTGGAGGCGGTGGCCGTGCTCGTGGGCTCGTCGTCGCCGAAGAAGTCGTCGCGCAGGAGGTAGCCGAGGACGTTCCCGCCGAGCAGCAGAACGCCGACCACGATCGCCAGGATGATCACACCCCGCTTCCGCTTCGGCGGTTGTCCACCGCCGCCGGGTGGCGGCCCATAGCCCGACGGAGACCCGTACCCCGGCGCCGGCCCATAACCCTGCGGTGGCCCATAACCCTGGGGCGGCTGCCCGTAGGTCTGGGGTGGCCCGTAGTCCTGAGGCGCCTGCGGGTAGCCGGGTGGCGGTCCGCCGTTCTGGGGCGGCTGGCCGTAGCCCTGGTGTGGCGGGCTCTGCCAACCGCCATGGTTGTTCGGTGAGCTCACGTCACGCAGTGTCGCATCCGGGAGGGGCGCGTCAGCTGAGCCGCTGCTCCTTCAGCCAGGTGTCCGCCCGGCGCTTGGAGGCCCGCGACAACCAGGCGTCCTGGATCACCTCGGTCAGTTCCTGAACGCTCAGCTCACCCAGCCGGCTCGCTCGCACCAGCACCGACAGGTGCCCGTCGAAGTGCGGAGTCGTGAAGAAGGGGTTGCTGTCGTCGGAGACCAGCGCGAGCTTGTCGTCCTCCGACGGCACCCAGATCACGATCACGTCGTCGTACCGCTCGCCGGTCTCCGGATCGAACGCGTCCGGCCGCTTGGTCCGGAAGAACACGAACGACTTCCCGCCGACCTGGTAGACCGGGTTCTCGCCGCCACCCTGCACGACGGTCACGTGCGGCATCCCGCCCGCGACCGCATGTACGTCCGCCACGCGGGCTTTCCGTCCGGCCATGCCGACAGTCTAGGGACGAGCAGGGACCCGGATCGTGAACGTGGAGCCCTGCCCCGGCGTACTGGTGACGGTGATCGTGCCGCCGTGGGCCTCGACCAGGTGCTTGGTGATCGCCAGCCCGAGTCCGCTGCCGCCCGTCGTCCGGCTGCGGGAATGCTCGGCGCGGTAGAAGCGGTCGAAGAGATACGGCAGGTGCTCCGGCGCGATCCCGGCACCGTTGTCGGTCACCGTCAGGTGGTAGCCGTCACCGACACCCCGTACGCCGACCAGGACGTGACCGCCTGCCCCGGTGAAGCGGATCGCGTTCGAGACCAGATTCCCCAATGCCTGGCGGATCCGTGCGCCGTCGACGATCGCGGGAGCTGCTCCGGCCACTTCGGCGCGGAGCGTGACGCCCGCCGACTCGGCCGCCGGGCGATGCGCCGACACCACCTGCTGCGCGAGCTCACCCAGATCGCGCGGATCCTGGTGCAGGCGCAGCATCCCCGCGTCGGCGAGAGCCAGATCCTGCAGGTCGATCACCAGGCGCTCGAGCAGCCCGGCCTCCTCCAGCAACGAGGTGACCAGCTCCTTGTCGAGCGGCACCACGCCGTCCTCGGAGGCAACCAGGTAGCCCTTGATGTTGGCGAGCGGGGTCCGCAGCTCGTGCGCCACGTCGCTCACCATCGCCTTCCGCTGGACGTCGTGATGCTGGATCGACTCGGCCATCGCGTTGAAGGCGTGCCCGAGCCGGGCGACCTCGTCGCGCCCGGTCACCGGGACCCTGGCCGCGTGGTCGCCGTTGGTCATCCGCTGGGCTGCGCCGGTCAGCGCCAGGATCGGCCGAACCAGGCGGCGGCCCGCGAACACCATCACCAGCGCGGCGATCAGGAGCACGCCGAGCGCTGTCGCCGCAGTACGGAGGAGTCCTTCGCCGGAGAAGACGTTGAAGGTGCTCTTGGCCCCGAGGTAGAGCTTCGCCTGCGGAGCGACGTACGGCGCGAGGGCGTCGGAGCGAGCCTGAACGGTGCAGTCGACGAACTGCTTGGAGACGTTGGACTTGTCCTTGGGAGTGACGACCTGGAGTCCGTCGGTCTTGGTGGTGGCCTGGAGCGTGTACTGCTCGCCGGCCGCATCGAGGCAGGCGATCGACCGGCGGATCTCGTCGCTGTTGATCTTGATCGCCTTCGCGCTCGGCGCGTAAAGGCCGGCCGGAAGGCACGAGTCGTTCTCGGCGGCGGTCGGTTTCGGGATCTCGGTCATGGAATAGCCGGAGAGTTGGGTGGCCTCGTAGGCCAGGGTCGGGACACCGTCGGCGCTGGTCGAGACGGTCACGTTGCGGCCGTGCGCCCGGTAGCAGTCCACCGCCTGCGCCGCCAGCTTCTCGCGCTGCCGTAGCTCGGCATCGGTCAACCCCCATTGGCCTGCGCCGATCGTGATCGCGGCGAGCGACGCCTTCCCGAAAGCCACTGACCGCGGTGCCGTCGCGGCGACCGCGCTGACGAACATGCCGCCGGCACCGGCCGCGCCACTGTTCCGCGCGTCGATCGTTGCCGCAGGCACCGAAGGTAGGTCCGGCCCGGCGCCGAGGACCCGGGCGGAGTCGACGATCATCGTCCCGTCGGCATCGGTCAGCGCGATCCGGCGGCCGGTCTGGTCGGCCAGTTGCCGGACGACCTTGTCGACGCCCGACCAGGTGGCGTGATCGCCCGCGAAGGTACTGAGCCGGGCATAGATGTCCCCGTCGACCTGCAGTTGCGAGGCGTTGTCCTCCAACTCGCCCTGCAGCTTCTCCGACGTGCTGTAGGTGGCGATCACCGCTGTCGCGATCACCGCGCCGAGGGCCACCGCCAGCGACAGCCCGAGGAATCTGAGCAGGACGCTACGACGCATCCGAGGTCACCACCTTGTCGGCCAGCTTGTAGCCCACGCCGTACACGGTCTTGAGGTACGCCGGGTTGCCGGGTTCCGGCTCGATCTTCTTGCGCAGGTTCATCACGTGCACGTCGATGGTCCGGTCGAACACGTAGTGGTCGAAGCCGAACGCGTGCTCCAGCAACTGCTGCCGGGAGAAGGCACGACCCGGCGAAGCGGCCAGGCAGGCCAAGATCTTGAACTCGGCCGGCGTCACGTCGACCAGGTCACCGGCCAGCCGGACCTCGTGCCGCACCGGGTCGATCTCGAGCGCGCCGACCCGGTACACCTCGCCTTCGGCCCGCCCGCGCGTACGCCGTAGTACGGTCCGCACCCGGGCTACCAGTTCACGGGGGTTGTAGGGCTTGGTGAGGTAGTCGTCCGCGCCCAGGTCGAGACCGAGCAACAAATCGTCCTCGGTCGCCCGAGCGGTCAGCATGATGATCGGGACGTCCCGATCGCCGGCACCGTCGGCGCGGAGTACGCGACAGACGTCCAGGCCGTCCACCTTGGGCATCATCACGTCGAGGACCAGCAGGTCGGGGCTGCGCCGGCGGGCCTCGTCGATGGCGGCCCGGCCGTCGTGGACGACGACCGTCAGGTGACCCTCGCGCTCGAGGTATCGCCGGATCAGCTCCGCCTGCTTGCGGTCGTCTTCGGCAACGAGGATCCGGGCTGGCATCTGTTCACTGTCGCCGAACTTGATGAGATTTCGATGAAGATCAGCTGAGAGCATCGGGTGCTGATCGGTCCTTCACAGGTTCTTCACAGCACCCGGGCCACGCTCGGCCCCATGAAGAACTCACGCAAAGCGCTCTCACTGGTTGCCGTGCTGGCACTGGCTGGTTGCGGGATCGTCAACGGTCCGGCGGCGGACAAGAAACCGGTGCAGAGCGACGAGAAGAGCCCGCTCGCGGAGTACATGGGGGACGGCTTCGCCAGCAGTTCCGGTGGCGGCATGCGGATGGCGGTGCGGGCCGGCGGTCCGCAGGAGTCCGACGAGGAGCAACTGGCCAAGCAACGCAAGATCGAGGACGCGACCGCCGCCTGTATGAAGACGGCCGGCTTCGACTACGTCGCCGTACCGCCGGAGTCGAACCCGAAGTCCAAGTTCAACGACGCCTTCAACCTGCCGCCGGACAAGTTCGCCGAGCAGTACGGCTACGGCATCAGCACCATCGACTGGTCGAAACTGGGCAAGGACGACACCAGCAACCCGAACACGGCCATCCGCAACAAGTTGTCGCCGACCGCGAAGAAGGCCTACGACAAGGCGCTGAACGGCCAGCTCGCCACCAACGGAGGCAACGTCGTCGCGATCCCGGCCGACGGGAAGAACGGCGCCAAGCTGGACACCGGCTGTCGCGGGAAGGCGGCGGAGCAGGTGTACGGCAAGGCCGACGACAAGATGGCCGACTTCAGCAAGTACGAATCGCTCTTCAAGGACATCGACGCCCTGCGGAAGCGGATCGAGGCCGACCAGCGGGTGGTCGATGCCACCGCCGCTTGGTCGGACTGTCTGGCCGATGCCGGGCACGCCGGATTCAAGAAGGTCGACGAGCCGCGGGAGAAGGTCAGCAAGAAGCTGGACGAGCTGACCGGCACCGGCGGCGCGCAGACACCCCGGCCGGGCAAGAACGTCGTGGTCGGGCCGCCCTCGTTCGACAAGGTCGACGCGCAGAAGCTGGCCGACCTGCGGAAGTTCGAGATCGAGCTGGCCAAGGCCGACCAGGGCTGCAAGGCGAAGGTGTACGACGCGTCGTACAAGAAGGCGCAGTTCGAACTGGAGAAGGAGTTCGTCAGCAGCCACAAGGCCGAGCTGGAGGCCTACCGCGACGGAATGGCGAACCGGTGACCGCTTCACCCAAGTCCCGCCGGCGCGTTCTGGTCGGGGTGTCCGCGGTCGCCGCGCTCTCCTTGGGCGTCGGTGTCGCCGCGGGCAGCCGGATCACCTCGCCGGAGGACGCCGCCGCGAAGACCGCACCGCCGAAGGCCTCCCAGATCACCGTGCCGGTGGAGTTGAAAGCGCTGGCCAGCAAGGTGGTCGGCCGCGGCGACACGTCGTTCGACGGCGCGGTGAACATCCGGGTCGAGACGAGTGGGCTGACCACGCCGGCCGTGGTGACCGGGAAGGTGCCGACCGTCGGGTCGACCCTGAAGGAGGGCAAGGCGCTGCTGGAGATCACCGGACGCCCGGTGATCGGGCTGGCCGGCGTACTGCCGATGTACCGGACGCTCTCGCCGGGGAGCAAGGGGCCGGATGTGCTGCAGTTGGAGCAGACGCTCGACCGGCTCGGGTTCGACCCGGGGACGGTGGACAGCAAGTACGACCTCGACACCGCGAACGCTGTCGAGCAGCTCTACGAGGCTGCGGGATACGACGCGCCCGAGCCGGACGAGCGGCTGACCCAGACGGTCGACGCCGCCAAGAAGAACGTCGACCAGGCGAAGAACGCGCTCCGGCAGGCCCGACGCGCGCTCAACCAGGCCAAGGCGATGCCGGGAAAGAAGGACCTCTCCGTCGAGCAGGGTGCGGTGAGCGACGCGCAGGACAACCTCGACGACGCGGAGACGGCGCTCGCGGACGCCAGGTTCAAAGCCGGTACGCCGCTGCCCGTGTCCGAGGTCGTGTTCGTGAAGTCGCTGCCGCGCCGGGTCGACGACGTGAAGGTCGAGCGCGGCGGCACCGTCAACGGCGTGGTGATGTCGGCCAGCGGTGCCTCCCTGGTCGTCACCCTCAAGGTGGACGCGCAGACACACGAGCGGCTCAAGGCCGGGATGACCGCCAGCCTCGACCTCGGCGACGGCACCATCGTGCCCGCCACCGTCCGCCGCATCACCCGCAACGCCGACCAGTACTACGTGGTGGTGGCGCCCAAGTCGCTCACCGCGCACCAGTTGGAGCTGCTCCGCGACGCCAACGTCCGGGTCACCATCCCGGTCAAGAGCACCAACGGCAAGGTGCTCGCCGTACCGGTGGCCGCGCTGTCGGCCGGGCCCGACGGGAGTTCGCGCGTCGAAGTACTGCGGGACGGCAAGGTCGAGCTCATCCCGGTGACGGTCGGGCTGTCGGCTGACGGTTATGCGCAGGTGACGCCGGCCGGCGACGCCAAGCTGGTCCAGGGCGACCAAGTGGTGGTCGGGCGATGACCGCCACCGCGGTCGCCCTGCCGGCACCGGTGGTCGAGATGATCGGCGTACGGCGGTTCTTTCCCGGGCCGCCCGAGGTGCAGGCGATCCGCGAGGTGGATCTGACGATCCGCGAGGGGGAGTACCTGTCGATCGTCGGGCCGTCCGGGTCGGGGAAGTCGACGCTGCTGCATCTGCTCGGGCTGCTCGACAACCCGACCGGTGGTGTCTACCGGCTCGACGGGGTCGACACGATGAGCCTGCGGGAGCGGCGTCGCGCCGTCCTGCGGGGGGAGCGGATCGGGTTCGTGTTCCAGTCGTTCCATCTGCTCGACCACCGCACGGTGCTGGAGAACGTCGCGCTCTCGATGGTGTACGTCGGGGTGCCGCGCAAGCAACGGATGGCTCGCGCGCGGGTCGCGCTGGAGCGGGTCGGACTGGCACACCGGATGGACTTCGGTCCGGGCACGTTGTCCGGCGGTGAACGCCAACGGGTCGCGATCGCCAGAGCACTGGTGGCAGAGCCGAGCCTCCTGCTGGCCGACGAGCCCACCGGCAACCTCGACAGCGCCAACGCGGAAGCAATCCTCGAAGTCTTCGACGAACTCCACCACGAAGGCATGACGCTGGCCGTCATCACCCACGACGCCCACGTCAGCCAACGAGCCCAACGCCAGGTCCGCATAGTCGACGGAACCCTCCAGTGGTAACCCCAAGAACAGGCTCCCCGGATCCCGCCGGCGAGCCGTCCACTTCGCGAGCCAACCGCTTCCGGCTTGGTCTCGCGGGATTGATTCGACGAGCTGCGGGCTCGCGCAATAGGCGCGCTGGGAAGCGGGTCAGGAGTGGGCCCGCGGTGCGGGATTTGTTGGATGAAGCGTTGGCGGGCGTGGCCGCGCGGCCGACTCGGTTGGTCCTGACGACGCTCGGGACCGTGCTCGGAGTTGCCGCGCTGGTTGCGACCGTCGGGCTCGGCCAGACGGCGAACGGTCAGATCACCCAGCGCTTCGACCTCGCCGCCGCCACCCGCGTCGTGGTCTCACCCGACGACAAGGGCGGTCAGGAAGGCGAAGCGGCGACCCAACTGCCCTGGGACGCACCCGACCGGATCCGACGACTGAACGGAGTCGACGCGGCCGGCACGGTGAGCACGCTCGACGTCGGCGACGACCTGGTCCGCAGCGTCGCCGGTCTCGACACCCAGAAGGACGGCCACGCACTCACCGTGCTGGCGGGATCACCCGGCCTGTTCGAGGCCGTCCGGGCGACCCTGCGCACCGGCCGGTACTTCGATGCCGGCCACGACTCCCGCGCCGACCGGGTCGTTGTCCTCGGCAAGAATGCGGCCGACCGCCTCGGCATCAACCGGGTCGATTCCCAGCCGGCCGTGTTCATCGGCGACCAGCCGTACACCGTGATCGGCATCCTCGACTCGGTCAGCGGCCGCGCCGAACTCCTCGACTCGGTGATCATGCCGAACGGGACCGCCAAAGCGGCGTACGACCTCGAGGCCCCGGACTCCGTCGAGATCCGTACCCAGGTGGGCGCGGCGCAGTTGATCGCGAAGCAGGCACCGGTCGCGATCGACCCGAACAACCCGAGCACGCTGAAGGTCGACGCGCCGCCGGCACAGGGCGGCGTACGGAAAGGCGTGCAGAGCGACCTCAACGCACTCTTCCTGCTGCTCGGAGCGGTCGCGCTCCTCGTCGGCGGTCTCGGCATCGCGAACGTGACGCTGCTGTCGGTTCTGGAACGAGTCTCCGAGATCGGCCTGCGACGAGCCCTGGGCGCCGCGCGACGACACGTGGCCGCGCAGTTCCTCGTGGAAAGCGTGCTGGTCGGCTTCCTCGGCGGATTGCTCGGTACGGCGGTCGGCGTACTCCTGACCGTCGGCGTCTCCTGGGGCCGGGACTGGACCCCGATCCTGTCCACCTCGCTGTCGTTCGGTTCGCCGTTCCTGGGCGCGTTCATCGGCCTCGTCGCCGGCACTTACCCCGCCTGGAAAGCCTCGGCAATCCAGCCGATCACGGCGCTACGCGGTGCTTAGCGGCTGCCTTGCCGAGAGCCTGGAGTAGGCCAGTGCGGTAAGCCCGAAGCCAAGTACTACGAAGGTGAGCACTGGGTAGGACTTCCCGTCGTCGGGCAGGATCACGGCACCGAGTGCGGCCGCCGAGACCTGCCCGACGTTGAAGATCATGTCGTAGAGGGAGAAGACCCGGCCGCGGTACACGTCGTCGACACCTGTCTGGACGAGGGTGTCGACGCTGATCTTGATGCCTTGCGCGCAGAAGCCGGTGAAGAACCCCGAAATCAGGATCGCGGGTTGGGTGTACAGCCCGCCGGGGAACGCCGTCACGATCGCGGCCGCCACGAAGAGCACGGTGATCCAGCGGCGAAGGGTCAGGACGCGAGTCGCCCAGGGCGTCACGAGAGCGGCGATGAACAAACCCGCTCCGATCGCACCGGTCGCCAGCGCGAGGGCGCCGAAAGCCTTGTCCAGCTGGTCGGGACCGTAGAACCTGTTCCGGTACAACAGGATCATCGCGACCGTGACGAGACCGAAGAAGAACCTGAGCGACCCGATCGCGGCCAGCCCGAGTGCGGCCTGCCGTCGCTCCTTCAGATGCCGACCGCCGTCGATCAGGCCGGCGACGATGCCGCGGATCGCCTCGACGACGCCGGGCTCGTCACCGGTCAGGTCCGGGCCGAGCTGGCGTCGCCCGAGCCGCAACGCGAGGAGGGCAGCGGCGAGGTAGACAGCGGCCGTAGTACCGAGAACTGCGAGGTCCGAGTCGGAGACGAGTTTCACGCCGGCTCCGACGCCGCCGCCGATCAGGAAGGACGCGGTGCCCGACGTCGGGGTGACCGCGTTCGCCATCACCAGTTCGTCGGAGTCGACGACGTGGGGGAGACCGGCGGACAGGCCGGAGAGCAGGAAGCGGTTGACGCCGAGGGTGAGCAGGACGGCGAGATAGAACGGCACCCCGGCGTTGCCTAGGGCAACAATCGCGCCGACGACGAGGACCAGCCCGGCCCGGGTGAGGTTCGCACCGAACAGAATCTGCCGGCGCGACCAGCGATCGAGCAGCACGCCGGTGAAGGGACCGAGGATCGAGAACGGCAGCAGCGCGACCGCGAACAGTCCGGCGATCGCGGCCGCGTCCGGCGCGCGCTCCGGCGAGAACAGCACGTACGCCGCCAGCGCGACCTGGAACACGCCGTCGCCGAACTGCGACGTCAGCCGGACCGCGAACAGTCGCCGGAAATCCGCACGCCGCAACAGCCTGCCGAGATCCCGGATGAACTGCACGGCTGCACTGTAACCGCCTCCGCATCCTCCACCCGGCCCCGGACTCTGAGGCCCAAGCGGGGCGGTGGAGAGGAGGCCAGGGAGGGCGCGGGAGGGAGTCGCCGGAGAGGCTGGCCCGGAGGGGCCGCTCAGGACACCGGCTTCTTGGCCAGCCGCTCGGCAGCGGTGCGGCCGCGCTTGTTCGCGGCAACGACACCGGACGCCTTGCCGAGGCCGAGCAACGGCATGTTCCCGTAGATGGTCTCGAAGTTCCCGGCCGGTACGACGTACGTCTCGTGCCAGATCCCCACGTTGTTGCCCTTGTAGGCGAGCTTGTAGAACTCGGTCCAGGCCGGCCGATGCGTGCGATCGGGGTCGTTCGCGAAGGCCTGCAGCTTCTCGGTCGACTCCCAGTACTGCAGCATCGTCGTGTTCCGCAGCCCGAAGAAGCTGCGGAATCCGAGCAGCCCGCTGTCCGGGTCCTCGGACAGTTCGCGCAGCATCGGACCCATCGCCTTCGCGACCGGCAGCCACTGCCGCCAGGCCCGCAGCTTGTTCACCCGCATCCCGATCAGGAACACCACGATCTCCCCGTCGTGCGCCGCGGTCTGCCGCCCCTCGATGACATCCATGACTGCCCCCTTAGATAGTTCGACTCTCCAATATTGGAAAGTGATACTCTCCAAAAGTCAAGAGGGAGTGAGCATGTGGATCGCTGAACTGTCCCGGCAGACCGAGGTGCCGGTGGCGACGATCAAGTACTACCTGCGCGAAGGACTCCTGCCCGCGGGCGAATCGGTCGGCGCGACCAGAGCCCGGTACGACGAGTCGCACGTCCGCCGCCTGCGCCTGATCCGGGCGCTGGTCGAGTCGGGCGGCCTCAGCCTCGCCCGGGTTCGCGGTGTCCTCGCCGCCGTCGACGAGGAGTCCCAGCAGATGCACGCCGTACTGGGCGCTGCCCACGGCGCTCTGCTGCCGGAGTCCATCGAAGCGTCACCCGAATCCCTCGAGCGGGTCGGCGAACTACTTGACGACCACGGCTGGCTGGTCGACGACCAGTCACCCGACCGCGCCCTGCTCGCCAACGCCCTCGACGCCCTCGACCGAGTCGGACACCCACTCGACTCGACCCTGCTCGACAGCTACCTGATGGCAGCCGAACAAGTAGGCGACGCCGACGTCGCCCATCTCCCGGCCGGCGACCGCGCCGAAACCGTCGAAGCCACCGTCGTCATCACCGCCCTGGGCGGCCCGGTCCTGCTGGCCCTCCGCCGCCTGGCCCAGCAAAACGCCTCAGCCCGCCGCTACGGCGCAGTACCGACCCACCCCTGCCCGTAGCTCGGACCTGGTCTGCCGCCGCCCGTCGCTCGGCTGCTGCCCCTCTCGCCGTCAGGCTTGGGCGCGGGCGGCCTGGCGGTCGAGGAGGCGGGTGCGTTGCTCGACGAAGCGGGTGGCCTGGGCGTCCAGGGCGGCCATGAACTCGGCCAGTTCGTCGCGAGCCTTCGCGCCGTCGCCGGACAGGTCCTCGCGCTCGAAGACCTTCCAGTTCCGCAGGATCGGGGCGACCACCTCGTCGTGGTGCAGCCGCAGGTCGTAGATGCCGGCCTTCGCGATCGTGACGGAGTTCCGGGCGAACCCCTCCATCGTGGCGCCCGGCATGGAGAAGTCGCGGACCTCGTTGGTGACGGCCCGCATCGTCTCGTTCGGCGCCGCCTCGAACGCGGCCGCGACCAGGTTGCGGTAGAAGATCATGTGCAGGTTCTCGTCGGTCGCGATCCGGAGCAGCAACTGGTCCGCGATCTTGCAGCCGGTCGCCTTGCCGGTGTTGCGGTGCGAGACCCGGGTGGCCAGCTCCTGGAAGCTGACGTACGCGATCGCCTCGAGCATGTTCTTGTCGACCTGGTGCCCGGCGGTCATGTGCGCCATCCGGGCCACTTCCAGCTCGACCGGGTCGACGCCGCGGGTGACCACGAGGTAGTCGCGCAGCGCGATCCCGTGCCGGCCCTCCTCGGCGGTCCAGCGGCCGACCCACGTGCCCCACGCGCCGTCGAGACCGAACTGGGTCGCGATCTCGCGGTGGTACGACGGCAGGTTGTCCTCGGTCAGCAGGTTGGTGATCATCGCGACCTTGGCGACCGGATCCAGCCGGGACTGCTCCGGCGCCCAGTCCTCGCCGCCGAGGAACGCGAAGTCGCGGCCCTCGCTCCACGGCACGTAGTCGTGCGGATTCCAGTTCTTGGTGATCTTCAGGTGCCGCTCGAGATTCTCCTCGACCACAGGCTCGAGCTCGTGCAGCAGATTCGTCACCAACTTGGCATCCATCCCCCCACCTTACGGCACCGTAAGTTACGCAACCGTAAGTTAAGCCCGGGCGTTCACCATCGCCGCGATGGTCAGCCGCATGTTCCGGCCCAGCTGATCCAGCCGACGTTGCTTCGCCGCTTCCGCCCCAGCAGGATCGGCGAGTACGCCGCGCCGCATCCCGCTGTCGCCCGGCCCGTGCGTGAACGACTGGCGGATCAGCGTCCGGTCGGCCCGCGCCGCCAGCTCGTACTCCCAGTGTGCGAACGGCTCGTCCTCGCCACCGAACACGTCCCACCCGAACCGCACCGGTTCCTCCGCCAGCGTCACCCGGCACCGCACCTCGGTCTTGAACCCGTCGGCGAACTCGTTCCGCGCCTCGAACCAAGCCCCTACCGCCGGCCCGTCAGCGCCGTCCACCCAGGCGCCGTACACGCACTCCGGACTCCACAGGCCGTACCCCGCCACATCCGTGATCCAGCCCCACACCTCCTCGATCCGCGCCCCGACCAGCACCTGAATCTCAACCGTTGCCCCAGTAACTCCGAAGTCATCCATGCCGGCAACGTCGCCGCCCCAGCCCCGCCCTCGACATTTCGCTACTTTTCGCGCCCCTGTACTTCGCGGCGGTATGTCTCCAGCAACTCAGCCAGCTCACCGGCGTGGCCGAGCATCGGGAAGTGCCCACCAGGCAGCTCGGCCGGTGCGAACCCGAGCCGGTCGACAGTCAGCGCCCGAAGATAGTCGGCCGGGAACAGCAGGTCGTCGGTCGCGATCACCGCCCGCGTCGGCACCTCAGGCCACCGCTCGAACAAGGCGGGATCGTCCATCGGCCGCCCGGCTTGAGCCCGCAACCGCCGCCTCGCCTCGACAGCGAGCTCGGCCGGAAGGTCCTGGAAGAAGTAGTCCGACTCCGGATCGCCGTCCCACTTGTAGTCCGTATGCCCCCAGTAGTCGCTCACCGCTTCACCCGGCAGCGGGATCATGCCCGCGACAAACACCATCAGCTCCACCGGCAACCGTTCGCACACAGCAGGCGCAGTGAACCCGCCGAGCGAGTGCGCCACCACGACAAGCTCCGTACGCCGGCCGACAGCGGTCACCACCGCCTCGCAGTACGAAGCAAGTCCTGCGGACTCGTCGTCGCAGGGGAGGTCGACAGCGATGACCTCGTGTCCGCGCGCCTCGAGTTCGGCGGTGAGCGGGTGCCAGTGCCAGGGCGTGCAGCCGGCGCCGGGGATCAGCACGTAAGTCACGGCATCACCTTATGGTGGGCCGATGGAACGGAGCGCCTTCCCGCACTTCCTCGCGATCGGTACGCGGTGGAAGGACAACGACGTCTACGGGCACGTGAACAACGTCGAGTACTACAGCTTCTTCGACACCGTGATCAACGACTTCCTGATCCGCGCCGGTGAACTCGATATCCACCGTGGCGACGTGATCGGGCTGTGCGTCGAGTCGCAGTGCACGTTCAAGCAGTCGCTCGCGTTCCCCGACTCCGTCGACGCCGGGCTGCGGGTGTCGAAACTCGGCAACTCCAGCGTCCACTACGAGATCGGCCTGTTCCGGTCGGGCGCCGACGACCCGGCGGCGATCGGCCGGTTCGTGCACGTGTTCGTCGACCGGACCGACCGCCGTCCCGTCCCGATCCCGGACCCGATCCGGACCGCCCTGGAAGGAATCACCGGATGATCGTCCGCGGCGCCGTCCTCCGCGAGATGGGCCTGCCCAGCCCGTACGCCGTATCGCGTCCGCTCCGGATCGAAGAGGTCGAGCTCGCTCCACCCGGCCCGGGTGAGCTGCTGGTCCGGATCCGCGCGGCCGGCCTGTGTCACTCCGATCTCTCCGTCATCGACAGCTCGCGGCCGCGGGTGATGCCGATGCTGCTCGGCCACGAGGCGACCGGCGAGGTGATCCGTTCCGAGGCGGCGGGATTCTCGCCGGGCGACACGGTCGGCTTCGCCTTCGTCCCCGCCTGCGGCACCTGCGGCCCCTGCGCCGAAGGCCGCGCCGCCCTCTGCGAACCAGGCGCCGCCGCCAACACCGCCGGCACCTTGCTCTCCGGCCAACGCCGCCTCACCACCATCACGCCCTCCGGCGAACGCCGGCCCGCCACTGCCCCCTCCGGGGATCGCGGGCCTACCACCGCGCCCGTCGGCTCGTTGGACCTGCACCATCACCTGGGTGTTTCCGGCTTCGCGGACCATGCGGTGGTCTCGGCCAGGTCGGCAGTGAAGATCGATCCGGAGCTACCACCGGAGATCGCAGCCCTCTTCGGCTGCGCAGTGATGACCGGTGTCGGTGCAGTGGTCAACACCGCTCGCCTACAAGCCGGCCAGAGCGCAGTCGTCTTCGGCCTGGGCGGCGTCGGCTTGTCCGCGCTACTAGGCGCCGCCCTCGTCGGAGCTCATCCGCTGGTAGCGGTCGACGTAGTACCCGAGAAACTTCAGCTGGCTCTGGCCCTCGGCGCCACCCACGCGATCGATGCCCGGAGCAACGATGTCGTCGAGGAGGTGCGAGCGGCATCAGCCGGCGGCGCGCACTACGCTTTCGAGACCGTCGGCAACGCCGCAGTACTGGCTCAGGCGTACGCCGCAACCCGTCGCGGCGGCACCACCGTGACGGTCGGCCTGCCACATCCTTCGCAAACCTTGAGCATTCCGGCCGTCAGCCTGGTCGCCGAGGAACGAACCCTCAAAGGCTCCTATCTCGGCTCGGCCGTCCCCAGCCGGGACATCCCTCGCTACATCGCCCTGTACCGCGCCGGCCGCCTCCCGGTCGACCGGCTGCTCTCGGCCACGGTCGGTCTCGACGATCTCAACGAAGCCTTCGACACCCTCGCAGCCGGTACCGCGATCAGGCAGGTGCTGGTCCTCTGACCGGCCGTGGTGACGGTCAGCCGTACGCCGACCGCCACCACCGCTCACGCAGTACTAGTTGTTGTCGATGAAGGTCCGGGCGAGTTCCTGACCGCGGGAGACGGCCAGGTTGTGGTCCTCGATCGGGTTGATGGTCGAGTTCTTGAAGACGATGTAGGTGACGCCGGAGTCCGTGCCGCCGTTGCTCGGGTCGGGGTTGATGCCGAGCTGGTTCGCCGCGGCGTACGACGCCTCGCCGATGATGTCCTCGGGTCCGGTGTCACCGACGACCGCATAGGTGACCTGGTTGTTGTAGATCACCGCGACCACACCGCCGCCGTCGATCTGGAAGTTGCGGTAGTCCCAGGTGCTGCTGGGGCTCGGCACCACGACGTACGGGAGTTGGGCCGCGTTCAGCGGCTGGTCGCTCGAGGTGTGGAAGGCCGTGTCGGGCAGGAAGCAGCAGTCGGTGTTCTCGTTGCACTGCGACGTACGGATGCCGTCGCAGTCGATGTCCATGTCGGCTTTCCAGAAGACCGCGCCGTTCTTGCCGCAGACCGGGATGGTCCGGCCGAGTTCCTCATCGGTCTTGTAGGTGCCGTTGGAGATCTGGCTGCAGGTGCTCACCTTGGCGAGCAGTTCGGCCGCGGTGGGGGCGCCACCACTCCCGCCGCCGGAGTCCGTGACGGTCAGCGAGTCGAGGTTCGGGCCGCCGTTGGCGGTCGTCGCGGTGGCCTTGATCGTGTGCGAACCGGCCGACAGGTTCGTGTTCACCGTGGTCGTCTTCCAGGTGGTCCACACGCTGGTGCCGGCGAACTGCGGTGTCGCGACCGTGCTGCCGTCGACGGCGATCGTCATCGGGCGGCTCACGGTCGTGCCGTTGGAGTACCGGAAGGCCAGTGCGGCGCTGCCGGCGGTTCCGACGTTCACCGTGAACGTGACCGACGAGCCGGTCACGTTGTCGTAGTTGACGAACCCGGTGCCGGTGTAGCCGGCGTGGTTCGACTCGACCACTCCCTGGCTGCGGGCGGCGTTCTCTGCCTGGTACGTCGTGGTCGCGGCGGACGCCGGGGACGTGATGGCCGGCACCAGCAACAGGCTGCCGACGACTGCGAGGACGAGTGCGAGGGGGCGGAACTTACGCATCGTTCACCTCTCCATATAGTTAGGAAACTTTCCTAACTGTCAGACCCCGGCTGTGCTCCGTCAAGAGTTCGCGACGATCTGTGGTTCCGGAACTGGAAAGGGTTTGCCGAGCAAGCAAACGTTAAATTGAGATGAAACCGTATACACGACGGCAACGGTCGGGCAGGCTACGGAAAGTGCGCGGGAGCGCACGACAAGTGAGGCTAGCCCGCCGTGCCGCCCCCGCCACGGCGCGCTAGGAGTCCCTGAGGAGGACCCCTGATGCAGAGCAGGTTCCGCCGAACCGGTGCGCTCGTAGGCGCCGGTGCCGTGGTTTTCGGTGCGCTGGCGATCGTCGCCGGAAACCAGGCAGACGCACAGCTCGGGCCGGCACCGGTCCCGCTGGACCAGATGCTCGGCCAGCAGCTCGCCGGCCGGCCGCTCCAGGGCAAGGCCGCGCTGGCCAAGCTGCAGCCACGACTCGCCGAGCTGGCCGAACGCAACGGTCTGGCCGAGGTGCAGCTGCAGCGGATCCTGGCCGGAGACCGGACCAGCTGGCTCGACAAGGACGGCAAGTTGTTCTTCAAGGAGCCGGTCGCCACCGCCAAGGAGAAGACCGCCGCCTCCAAGTCGAAGGTCTCGAAGCGGACGCTCGCGGCAGCCGCGGCCGGGCCGGCGTTCGAGCTGCACAGCAAGGCCGGTTCGAACCGGGTGATCTACCTGGACTTCGACGGTCACACGGTCACCAACACCGCCTGGAACACCAATGGCAAACCGGCCACCGTGAACATCACGCCGTACGACACCGACGGCAATCCGAACAACTGGAGCACCACCGAGCAGAACGTCGTCCGCGAGGTCTGGGCCCGGGTGGCCGAGGACTACGCGCCGTTCGACGTCGACGTGACCACACAAGCGCCGGCCGAGTCCGCGATCGACCGCTCGGGCTCGTCCGATCAGCAGTACGGGACGCGCGTCGTCATCGACCCGACCAGTTGGTACCAGTCCGGGTGCGGCTGTGGCGGTGTCGCGTACGTCGGCGTCTACGACTCGACGAGCCAGCACGCGTACTACCAGCCGGCCCTGGTCTTCACGAAGGGTGTCGGCACCGGCGCGAAGAACATCGCGGAGGCCGCCTCGCACGAAGCCGGCCACAACGTCGGACTCAGTCACGACGGTACTGCGTCGGTCGGCTACTACGCGGGTCACAACGCGTGGGCCCCGATCATGGGGGTCGGCTACTCCAAGGCGATCAGCCAGTGGAGCAAAGGCGAGTACGCCGGCGCCAACAACAAGGAAGACGACTTCGCGGTGATCGGCCAGAACGGCCTGGCGCTGCGGGCCGACGATCACGGAAACGGCACCACCGATGCTACCGCCCTGAGCCTCGGCGCCACCGTCAACGGGATCTACGCCAGCGACGCCGATGTCGACACCTTCCGGATCGACCTGTCGGCCGGCACGTTCACCTTCGCCGCGAACTCGGCGGCCGTCGGCGGCGACCTGGACATCAAGCTCCAGTTGCTGAACTCGGCCGGCACGGTGGTCGCCACCGCCGACCCGGCGTCCGGCCAGTCCAACGCCGGTACGCCGACCGGCCTGAGCGCGAGCGTCCGCCAGCAGGTGGCCGCGGGTCGCTACTACCTGCGCGTCGACAACACCGGGTACGGAGACCCGCTGAACACCGGCTACTCCACCTACGGCAGCCGGGGTGCCTACTCGGTCCGCGTCACCGCCGGCTAGCCGGTACGACGTCTTGCGCGGGTTGCTGCTTTTCCCTGGGGGAAGCAGCAACCCGCAGTTGACCCACGGGGGAGTGGAAGCGCTGGGGGGAATCCTTGAGGAGGATTCCGGATGAGTTCGAAATACCGCCGTACCGGTGCGCTCGTTGGCGCCGGCGCCCTTGTCTTCGCCGCCTTGGCAGTTGCTACTGGCAACCAGGCTGACGCGCAACAGACGCCGCTCGATCAATTGCTCGGTCGGCCCACGCCGGGCCAGGCGGCGCTTACCAAGGTTCAGGGCCGATTGGCAGACGTTGCCCGGCGCAACGGCTTGAGCGAACAGAAGTTGCGCGACACGCTGGCCGCCGACAAGACCAGTTGGCTGGACGCGCAGGGACGCTTGTTCTTTCGTGAACCAGGCTTGACCAACGCCCAGAAGGCACCGGAGGCTTCGCCCCGCTGGGCGTCCGAGTCGGTCGATGCCGCGACTGGGCCGGCCTTCGAGTTGCACAGCAAGCCGGGTTCGAACCGCGTGCTGTACCTGGACTTCGACGGCCACACGATCACCGGGACCGCGTGGAACTCGTCCCAGAGTGTCGATCCGGTGAACGTCACGGCGTACGACACGGACGGGGACCCGGCGAGCTTCAGCACCGCCGAGCAGGACGTCGTACACGAGGTGTGGGCGCGGGTCGCGGAGGACTACGCCCCCTTCGATGTCGACGTGACGACGCAGGACCCCGGGCAGGACGCGATCAACCGGACCGACGCTGCCGATCAGCGGTTCGGGACGCGGGTGGTGATCGATCCGACCGGTTGGTACCAGTCCGGGTGTGGCTGTGGTGGGGTCGCGTACATCGGTGTCTACGACACGACCGGCAACCACGACTACTACCAACCGGCGCTCGTCTTCACCAAGGGCGTCGGCACCGGCGCCAAGAACCTCGCCGAAGCAGCCTCCCACGAGGCCGGCCACAACGTCGGGCTCAACCACGACGGCACCGCGTCGGTCGGCTACTACGAGGGCCACGGCTCCTGGGCGCCGATCATGGGGGTCGGCTACTACCGTGGTATCAGCCAGTGGAGCAAGGGCGAGTACTCCGGCGCGAACAACACCGAGGACGACTACGCCGTCATCGGCACCCATGGTCTGGCGCTCCGCACGGACGAGGTCGGCGACAGCACTGGGGCTGCTGCCGCTCTCGCCGTCGGAGCGACCGCAACCGGTGTGATCGCCGCCGAGTCCGACGTCGACGTCTACAAGGTCGACATCGGTGCCGCCGGCAACTACACGGCCACTGCCAGTGCCGCAGCACTCGGTGGCGACCTGGACATCAAGCTCGACCTGCTCGACAGCTCTGGTGCTGTCATCACCTCCGCCGACCCCGCCTCAGGCCAGAGCGACGCCGGCACACCGACCGGCTTGGGCGCGACCCTCAGCAGCAATCTCCAACCCGGCACCTACTACCTCCGGGTCGACAACACCGGCTACGGCAACCCGTTGAGCGACGGCTACTCCACCTACGGAAGCCGCGGCGCGTACTCCCTCGCCGTCAACCTCACCTGAGCCCCTGCGGTTGGTCATCCTCTGGCGGGGTGACCAACCGCGGGTCTACTCCCCGCGCTGAAGTCCGAGCGTGGCGAGCAGATCCTCATGCAGCTCGAACCAGACCGTGTGACAGGAATCGACTCCCGTCCCGTCGACCCACGCCACCTCACCAGCGACCGCCCGCCCCAACGCTCTGCTGAACCTGCTGTCATAGCCCTGCAACCGATCCAGTACGCCGGAGAGCCGCGCCACCACCGACTCGAGCTCCCGATCGAGCGCTTGCAACTCACCGATCACCGCCTTGTCCCAGGCCGGATCACTGTGATCGTTGAAGGTCAGCGCATCTCCCGGCGTCGGTCTGAGCTGCCAGTCCGTACAGGCCTGCTGCAACCGCCCGTTCAACGGCAGAAACACCTCGTACGCCGCGCGCACAGCCGCCCGGCCATCCACAACATCTTGCAGCTCGGCCGCCAGTTGGCGCTCGTTCTCCGCTCTCCCCGCAGCCGTCATCGACCACCCACCGGTCCCGGCGAACTCCGACCAACTGACCCACCCGAACGCCTGGAAGTCCAGCAACAACTCACCCGCTCGGTCCCGCCCAACCCTGAACCGCTCGGCCACGGCCGCCTCATCAGCCACTCCCTTGAGCCGAACGGCATGCAACACCAACAACTCCACCGCCGACCGCTTGCTCATCGCGCCACCCCGCCAACGCCGGACTGCTCTCCGGCGGGGCGGTCTCCGCGCGAGAGCAGCCGATCGAGGCGCTGCTGACAAGCCTGCGGCGAATTCAACCCCAGCGCGCCCGCCATCTGCGCCCAGGTGAGCCCCTGCCCCCTCGCGGCGAACAGCAGCCCGGTCTCCAACTGATCGATCTCAGCCCGCGCCGCCCGCAACAGCCGCAAGGCCGCCAGAGCCCGCTCCACCTTTTCGCCGTCCTCTACATCTTCCGCGGAGGCCGACTGCCAGAGAAAGAACTGGACCAGATCCACCGCCGACGGCGGCACCGGCTCCGGCCGCCACGGCCTCCGCTCCAGCCGATCAGCTCCCGCCGCGAGCAACAACTCTCTGGCGTCCCGCTCCCGCTGAGCCGCTAGCTGATCCTCGGCCGCCCCACCATCCCGCTGCACTCCACTCATTCGCGAACCATCTCGTTTCAACAGATCGTTGTCAACATTCTGTTGAAAACATGCGATGCTTGCCGCGGCACTACCCATTGACTGCCTGCCGAGGAGTTGCCCGCATGCTCATCCACCTCTCGGCCGCGACTCCTCGAAATGCAGGCGCCAAGGCCGCAACGCTTGCCCGACTCGCCAACGCCGGCTTCCCGGTGCCACCCGCCTTCGTCGTGCCGACCGACATCTACAGCTCGTTCGTCGCCCACCTGGACATTCCCAGCGCCTTAGCCCAAGGCGGTTCCACCGAACTCCGCCGCCTGATCGAGTCCCAGCTCCTGCCACCCCGACTCCTCACCGAACTCACCCATGCACTTCACGCCTTGGGCGACCTCCCCGTAGCCGTCCGCTCATCGGCCACCACCGAAGACACCCTTCACGCCTCGGCCGCCGGCCAACACGACACCCACCTCGCAGTCCACGGACCCCACGCCGTAGCCACGAAACTCCTCGCCACCTGGTCCTCCCTCTGGACACCCCGAGCCACCAGCTACCGCCGCACCGCGCTCCCACCCGCAGTTTCCCCAGCCGACGCCTCGGCTTCGGATGGCGGGATCAACGCGTTGGATGTGGCTCTTTTGCCGGGGGCGGGCGCGGTTGATCCGGCGTTGGCTGTGTTGATTCAGCGGCATGTGGACGCGGACGTTGCCGGAGTGCTCTTCACTGGCAGCGCGAGCCACCCGTCTGGTCACGGGGCTGGAGACGTAACGGTGATCGAGGCGTCGTGGGGCTTGGGGGAAAGCGTGGTTCAGGGACTGGTGACACCGGATGAATTCGTGGTGGGGGCGGACGGCGTACTCGAGGTGCGACTGGGTGACAAGCGGACCCGGATCGATCGCGGCTCGGACGGAACGGTGAGCCGCGACGTACCGGGTGAAGCTCGTCACCGGGCGTGCCTCACCGACGATCAGGTGGAACGGTTGAGGAAGCTCGGCCAGGAGGTCGCCGAATGCCTGGGTGCCCCGCAGGACATCGAGTTCGCCATCGAGGACGACCACCTCTGGCTCCTCCAGGCCCGACCGATCACTGCGGACCTGGTACTGCGTTCGTCCGAAGCCGATGCGGGCGAGCGCGAGCTGGTACTGCGGGGAACTGCGGGGAGTGCGGGTGTCGTGAGAGGGCCCGCCCGGGTGGTGAAGGGGCCTGGGGATTTCGAGAAGGTTGCTGTGGGCGACATTTTGGTGTGCCCGTTCACGGATCCGGCGTGGACCGTGTTGTTCGGCGTGGTGGCCGGCGTTGTGACTGAGGCAGGCGGGCGGCTGTCTCATGCCGCGATCGTTGCTCGGGAACGCCGGATTCCTGCAGTGCTTGGGATTTCTTCCCTGCACAGTAGTGTGCAAGACGGGCAACTGCTCACGATCGATGGGAGCATCGGCACCGTGCGGGTCCATCCCTCGCCCCACCCCCGAGTCAGCTGACCTCGCAGTCGGCCGACACGGCAAGGCAATCAACCAAAGCTGGTCGGGGACTACTGCAAGGCGGCGATCCAGGAGTCGTGGTGGGTCTTGAGGTAGTCCGCGGTGGGACCCCAGTGATCACCGTGGCCCTCCGCGTACAGGCGCGCCCAGGGCTGCTGGCCGGTCTCCGATCCACGGCGGAGCAGGTCGTACATTCCCCGTGTGTGGGCTTCGATCAGAGCCGGAAACGCCCGGCGCTCCTCGTCGTCGAGACCGTAACCGTCCACCAGCAGGCGCAATCTGCGGGCGTCCGTCGCCACGTCGCCGTCCTGGTGGAACGGCACGAAGCCGTGAGCCACGTACCCGAGATCCCACAGCCGAGAACCAGGCCCTGCGCCGTCCCAGTCGATGAAGACCCAGCGGTCGCCGTCGATCACCAGATTCCAGGGCGCGAGGTCGTTGTGACAGATGAGCTGACCGTCGGAGGGGTCAGGGATGGCCACATCCCAGGCGACGTCGGCCGGCGGACGAAAGTCTGACATCGCGTCGTGCAGATCGTGGACCAGCCGCCCGAGCCGGCTCAGCTCCTTTGGACTGAAGGGCGGAAGCGTGTCGGCGAGTACGCCAGGAACGTACTCCACGACATGCCGTCCCTCATCGTCTCTGCCCAGTGTCCGAGGTGCACCCTCGAAGCCCACCGAAGCCAGATGTTCCAGCACCGCCTCGACTCCCGGCGTCGCGGCCGTCGCCGGCTTCCGCACCGTCGACCCCACCCGCACGACCGCACCGCTGACATTCCCGCCGGTCAGAACCTCTTCAACCTCTTTCACCCGCCAATGATCCCTTTCCTCAGGGGCATCCAAGCCCTCGACAGTCGGCGCTGCTGCGAAGACGCGCTTGCAAGTTGCACGAACCCGCGCTGCCGCGGCGTCGGCCGTGGAGCGATGTCGTTGGCAGACGGCCAGTCCGGCCAGGTGTGGCGTTGATGGACCCGCTTGGGATGAAGCCGGTCCAGCTCGGACTCCACGAAGGGCTGCGCCGGGTCGGCTGCGGTGGGGGGCGTTGGTTTAAAGCGGTTGTGGAGGTTGGGTGGCGAGCGGGAGGGTGCTGGTATGTGGGATGAGGGTGTTGTGGAGGAGTGGCGGGCACGCGGGTTTGTGGTGTTGCCGGGGTTCTTGTCGGGGGAGGAGTTGGCGCCGGCGATTGGGGAGTTGGGGCGGATGTTCCCGACGGCCGAGGGGTTCCACGACGGGACGGACGAGCGGCGTGGGCGGTATGTCGAGGACGAGTTCGACGGGATCGATGTGTTCCCGTTCGGGAGCACGGAGTTCAGCTTGCTGGCCGTGCATCCGAGGATCGTGGAGCTTGCGGAGAAGTTGCTCGGTCGGACGGAGCTGCGGTTGTCGTCGGCTGAGGCATGGGCGAAGTACACCGGGGCGACGTCGTACGAGCAGGAGCTGCATCGCGACTACCTGAATCAGACCATCTTGGTGCCGTCCACCGAGGATCGGTACCAGCAGCTCGAGCTGTTCGTCTTTCTCGGCGATGTGCCCGAGGAACTCGGGCCGCCGCACCTGGTGGCGTACGAGCACACGGCCGAGCTGCCGATGAAGCCGAACTTCTATCCACGAAGCGGCGGTAGCGGCGACTTCGTTTCGACCGAGGACAACGCCCGGCTGTACGACGCCGAGGAGTCCGGCTCGGCGCCTGCGGGCACGGTGATCGCTTTCAACACCCGCACGTTCCATCGCGGTACAGGGCTGCGGAAGCCGCGAGGTGCGCGGTACTCGATGCAGCTCATCTATCGGCCGGCCGAGGCGGACTGGGGTCAGCGGGTCGGCTGGGCCGCTCGGAGCCACGAACCGGCTTGGTACGAGTTCGTTCATCGCGCAACACCCCGTCAACTCGAACTCTTCGGATTCCCACCGCCCGGCCATCCCTTCTGGAACGACGAAACGCTGACAGGCATCAGCCAGCGCTACCCGGAGCTCGACACCACTCCCTGGCAAACCGCGGCCGAGTAGGCGCAGTAGGCCTACCGCTTGGGTGGCACACGCGGGAGCTGTCCACCGGCGAACTTGCGACAACTCACCGCGACGGCCGCCGGCGGGATCGCTCAGTCGAGGTTGCGAGGTCATCGTCGGAGATGTTCTGCGTTGGCCGAGTGGGGGTGGCGGGCTGGGCGGCCGACGGCTGCTCTGGTGAGTGAGTGTGATGGGGACGGGGGCGGTGAGGTGGTCGGTGCGGGCAGGCCGGAGAAGGCCTTCCGGAGCGGAAAGGATTCCGACATCGGGCCAGGGATGGACGGCGGGTGTGGTCGGTCGAAGATGGCTTCGGCGGTCGCGATTTCTTCGGTGAGGCGTTGGATGGCGTGGTGGCCCGTGGCGAGGGACTTGGTGGCAGCAAGGTCTCGGGGGTCGGCTTCGTAGCGAGCGAGCGAGTTGAAGGAATCCCGCAGAGTGGTCTCGAGGCGGAGGCGGACGGCTGGTTCGCGGTCGGGTGGGACGAGGTCGGGGAGACGACTCGAGCGGTAGGCGGAGTCGACGATCAAGGGCCATTGGCCCTCGGCCGTCTGGCGGTTGAGCGCCGAGAGGGTCGTGCCTCGGGGGAGACCCGCCCGCCTGTCCAGGTCGGTGGCGAGCAGCCGGACGGCCGGGACGAACGCCTGGTACGACGGGGTGCTGCGGACCTCGGCAATCCCCGGCGCCACCTTGTCGATGCCGAGGCGCTGCAGGTAGTCGTCCAGTTGATCGTGTGCCCACGCCTCGGCGACTCCTTCCTCCAGAGCGCGAGCGCCCGGCAAGCGGAACGCGACCCTCGCCGCCTCCTGGGTAGCGCCGGCCGGACCGAGGAAGTGGGATTGCTCGTGCAGCACTGTCACCAGGGCCTCGCGGCAGCGGACCAGGTCCTCCTCCGACCGGCTGAGAGCTGGCTCCGCATACAGCGAGCGCAATGGATCGAGGATGCACTCACGATCCAGATGAAGCGTCCCGTCCCAATGAGCGAGGCCGAGGATCCCTTCGCCCGCCTCGACGACATGACCGTTCCACGCGGTCTGGTCCGCACCGCTGAGGTCGACGGCCGCCTGGGCATGGACGGCGAGCAACGAAGGGAGCGAGTCGGGCGGCCCGGCCGATCGACCGACGTACCGCGGTGAGTTGAGGAGATGTAGTGCGGCGGTGACTTCGTCGGTGGCGGTCATCCGCGCAGCGCCGTGGCGAGGCGGACCAGCGAGTCGGCGGAGCGACGCAGGTCATGTCGCTCCGCGGGCTCGTCGGTGCCGGCGGCACGGCGGCGCAACTCGGCGATCAGCCAGTCTGCCCGCGCTCGCCGCTCAGCAGTCCTCGAAGTCTCAGCGGCCTGAGCGGTTTCAAAGCTCTCGTGCTCCATCGTTGTCCTCCCGGGATTGGCTACTCGCCGGAGAACATATGGAGACCGACCACCGATTCAGCTGCGGATTTCGCGGCTGTGGACAACGTTCAGAAGAGCGTCGGCGGCGCAACCGGCAACGGCTCCGGCAGCGGCGAGAGCTCAGGCACGACAGCAGCGACGTCGGAGTAGAAGCGACGAGCCAGCGTCAGCGCGTCGACATTGTCCGGCGTGTGCAGAAAGACGGTGGGCGACCGGCCTTCGGCCAGCCAGTCCACGACCGCCTTCACGAGATAGTCCCAACCGGCCACAGTCAGCTGAGGATCGTCCCGCCCGATGTAGCGCACGATGGGCGTCGCGGTGAGCGCCCGCGTGCGACGCAGTACGCGAGGCTTCTTCATCCAGGCGTCGCGTTCCGCATAGCTGCTCGCCGGCGTGCGGAACAGGGTGACCGTGTCGAAGGGGATCCACTCGGCGCCGACCCGGCCCAGAACATGTTCGAGTTGCCGAGCAGAGCGCTCGTCGTCGAAGAACGAAGGATGGCGGACTTCGACCGCGTAGCGATACCCACGAGGCAACCGGTAGAGGAAGGTCGCGATAACGCCGAGGTCGGCCGGCGCGAAGGAGGCCGGCAGCTGGATCCAGAAAGCGTGGTTGCGCGGCCCGAGCGGTTCCATCGCGGTGAAGAACGGCCGCAGGTCCACCCCACGCAGCCGCTGCTCGTGCGTGGCGGTCTTCGGCAGCTTCACCACGAAGCGGAAGTCCTCGGCGGTCTGCGCTGCCCAGCTCTCGACTGTGGCGACGGCCGGTGTCGCATAGAAGGTCGTGTTGCCCTCCACCGCGTTACACCAACTGGCATAGGCGCGGAGGCGCTCGGAAGGCGGCAGCGGATGCGGAATCAGCCGGCCCTGCCAGGGCGCGTACGTCCACATCGCGCACCCCACATGCAACCGCATGAGGACGACGCTACCGAAAAGCCCCGACAAGTCAGGGCCCCGCGACAGTCGATGCCGCGGGGCCCCGGAGCTACTCCGCGCTCGAAGAACGGAGTAACCGGCGTACTAGCGCTCGACCTCGCCCTTGATGAACTTCTCGACCAGGTCGCGGCAGACGTCGTCGGCGTACTGCTCCGGCGGCGACTTCATGAAGTACGAGGAGGCGGACAGGATCGGGCCACCGATGCCGCGGTCCTTGGCGATCTTCACCGCGCGGATGGCGTCGATGATGATGCCGGCCGAGTTCGGCGAGTCCCAGACCTCGAGCTTGTACTCCAGCGACAGCGGGACGTCACCGAAGTTGCGGCCCTCGAGCCGGATGAAGGCCCACTTGCGGTCGTCCAGCCAGGCCACGTAGTCCGACGGGCCGATGTGCACGTTGCGCGGGTCGATCTTGTCGACCAGTTGCGAGGTGACGGACTGGGTCTTGCTGATCTTCTTGGACTCCAGCCGGTCGCGCTCCAGCATGTTCTTGAAGTCCATGTTGCCGCCGACGTTCAGCTGGTAGGTCCGGTCGACGGTGACGCCGCGGTCCTCGAACAGCTTGGCCAGCACCCGGTGGGTGATGGTGGCGCCGATCTGCGACTTGATGTCGTCGCCGACGATCGGCACGCCCGCCTCGGTGAACTTGTCGGCCCACTCCTTGGTGCCGGCGATGAACACCGGCAGCGCGTTGACGAAGGCAACCTTCGCGTCGATCGCGCACTGGGCGTAGAACTTGGCAGCCTGCTCCGACCCGACCGGCAGGTAGCAGACCAGCACGTCGACCTTGGCGTCGCGAAGAGCCTGGACGACATCGACCGGCGCCGCGTCGGACTCGGTGATCGTCTCGCGGTAGTACTTGCCGAGGCCGTCCAGCGTGTGGCCGCGCTGCACGGTGACACCGCTCGGCGGCACGTCGCAGATCTTGATCGTGTTGTTCTCGCTGGCGCCGATCGCGTCGGCGAGGTCGAGGCCGACCTTCTTGCCGTCCACGTCGAACGCGGCGACGAACTCGACGTCGCGGACGTGGTAGTCGCCGAACTGGACGTGCATCAGACCGGGAACACGCTCTTCGGGCTTCGCGTCACGGTAGTAGTGCACGCCCTGGACGAGCGAGCTGGCGCAGTTGCCGACACCGACGATCGCTACGCGGATCGAAGTCATCTGGAACTCCTTAATTGGGGGGTGAAACAGGCGGGGAATGCTCTTCGGGGGGCCGCTGCTGGCGCCGCTCGCCGTCGATCAGCTCGTTCAGCCAGCGGACCTCGCGCTCGGCGGACTCCAGGCCGTGCCGTTGCAGCTCGAGGGTGTAGGCGTCGACCCGCTCCGCGGTCCGGCTCATCGCGGCCCGGAAATTGGCCAGCCGTTCCTCCATCCGGGTCCGGCGGCCCTCCAGGATGCGCAACCTGGTGGCCGGATCGGTCCGGCCGAAGAACGAGAACCGGACGCCGAACGTGTCGTCCTCCCACGCCGACGGACCGGCATCGTGCATCGCGTGCGCGAAGTGGTCCTTGCCGTCGGCCGTGATCGTGTAGACGATCTTCTGCCTCCGCCCGTCCGGCGTCCCGGCGTCGGCGGAGATCAGTCCGTTGCGGAGCATCGCCTTCAGACACGGGTAGAGCGATCCGAAAGACAGCACGCGTCCCCAGCCGAACTGGGCGTTGACGCGCTTGCGGAGCTCGTAGCCGTGCATCGGCGCTTCGTGCAGCAGACCGAGTACGGCGAGCTCCAGGACACCACTGCGGTTTCCCATGACCCACCTCCCTCGATCCAGTTTGTCATGACCTGATGTATCGACTCGATACATCGTGGCGCCACTGTAAGCAGGGATCGCTCGCCCATCAACTCCTGACAAAGTCGGCCTTTGTCACCCGGGCCGCGCCGTCGAGGCAGAAAACCTGTTACGTCAGGCTCCGATCTGCGTTAATTCGACTGACACACAGAGTCGTGGTCCAGGAGCGGAGGGTCATGGCCGACAGCCATGGGAAGCACGCGAAGCACGGCGTGGCCGACGAGGGCCCGCTGGCCCGTACGGCGTTGCGCTTCACCTCGTTCACCGAGAAGTGGCTGCCGGACGCCTTCGGGTTCGTCCTGGTCGGCACGTTCGTCGTCCTGCTGTTCGGCCTCGTCACCGGCGAACCGCTGCTGAAACGCCCCGACGACCCGGCCGCGACCAAGGGCTACGGCCTGATCGACGGGTGGGGCCTGGGGTTCTGGAGCCTGATCACCTTCACCCTCCAGATGGCGATGATCATCATCGGCGGGTACGCCGTGGCGACCAGCGGTCCGGTCGCCCGGCTGATCACCCGCCTCGCGCGCATCCCCCAGTCGCCCCGGACGGCCGTGGCGTTCGTGGCCGGCGTCGCGATGCTGGCGTCGTACCTGAACTGGGCCTTCAGTCTGATCTTCGCGGCGATCCTGGCGCGAGAGGTCGCCCGGAACGTGCCGAAGGCGGACTACCGCGCTCTCGGCGCGATGGCGTTTCTCGGCCTGGGCACCGTCTGGGCGCAGGGACTGTCGGGGTCGGCCGCGCTCCAGGTCGCCAGTGCGAGCAGCAGCCCGGCCCCGGTCCAGGAAGTCATCAAGGCGAGTGGACACGCCAGCGGCCTGATCCCGCTCAGCGACACGATCTTCACCTGGCAGGCGATCGTCGCGACGCTGATCGTGTACGCCGTCGGGGTGGCGATGGCGTGGTTCATCGCACCCGGCGAGGGCAACGCCAGGACGGCCCAGGAGATCGGCATCGAACTCAAGCCGCTGATCGGGCGAGGTTCGCAGTACAACGGGAAGCAGGGGGTCGACGGCGAGGCCAGGAGGCCGGGCGACTGGCTGGAGCACTCGCCGCTGTTCAGCCTGCTGGTGGTCGCACTCGGCGCGGTCTATCTGGTCCGGTACTTCGACGGCAAGAGCTTCTTCAACGCACTCGACCTGAACACGGTGAACCTGATCCTGTTCCTGCTCGCGATGCTGTTGCACTGGCGCCCGTGGCGGATGGCCCGGGCAGTTCGCGACGGCGCTCCCGCGGCGGCCGGCGTACTGCTGCAGTTCCCCTTGTACGGCGGGATCTTCGGCATGATCGCCTATACGGGAGTGTCCGCGCGGCTGGCCGGATGGTTGGTGCAGGCAAGCAACCAGTTCCTCTTCCCGCCGCTGGTCGCGATCTACTCGTGCATCCTCGGCGTGTTCGTGCCCAGTGGCGGCAGCAAGTGGGTGATCGAGGCGCCGTACGTGCTGCAGGCGGCCAACGAGCTCAACGTGGACGCGGGCTGGATGGTGGTGGTGTACGACCTCGGTGAGGCCAGCGCCAACCTGCTGCAACCGTTCTGGATGCTGCCGACGCTGGCCATCCTCGGGCTCAAGGCCCGCGACATCATGGGCTACACCTTCACCATGTTCCTGGCCTGCTTCCCCGCTGCCTTGATCGCCGTGACCCTACTGGCGCCACACGTCACCGGGTGACGCGGAAGTAGTCGAAGGTCGCGGTGGCCTTGCCGTACGCCGCTTCCGCCTCCGGTGTCGAGCCCTGGGAGACCAGGCCGATCCGTGGCGTCGTACCGGCCGGCAGGGTCCACGCTGCACCCCAGACCCAGTGCTTGCCGTCAGTGCTCGATGCTGCGCGGTATCGGTGTTCCCCGGTGCCAGGGACCAGGTCGTGAGCCAGCCGGAGCCAGGTGGTCGCGGCAGGCGGCCCGATCATCGCGCCGCCGAAGCTGACGATCGGTGGCGCCGCCGGAGGGGTGAACCGCATCCGCTTGGCGAACTCCACGAACCGTCCGGTGCCACCGGCAACATGATCGAGCCGCATCCAGTCCTGGTCGTCAACGTAGACGAGCAGCCCGGCCTGCTGGTAGTTGCGGACCGTGTCGCTGCCGACGTCCAGGCTCAGCTTCGTCTCCACCACGAACTCGCCCTGAGGCTGGTCGCGCAGCAGCAGGGAAGCCTTGGCCGCAGTGGCGTCGCTGGACAGGTCAGCGGTCTCTGTAGGCCAGGTCAGAGCACCACGGGCGACGCGAGCGTCCGGACTCACGTTCCGCCAGGTCCACCCGCTGCCCAGCCCATGACTGAAGTCGTCGCTGTAGCGAAGGTCGACCTTCCCCACGTACGGCGTGGGCGTCGCGTGGCGCACGGGCTGGTAGAGCGCCGCGGCGGAGAAGTTGTCCACGGCCCCGATAGGACCAGCCGAGCCTCGGCTCATCCCAGCGGGCAGCTCGAGACTCACCACAGCCAGCGGATCACCGAGCCGGTCCTCGCTCGCCTCGGCGATCACGTGGTTGCCCCGTGCCTCCACAGCCACATTGCCCGGCTCGTACGCCAGTGCAGCCTCCCGACGGCTGATCACTCGCCCGTGACGAACCGTCTCCACCACGAGCCGCCGCGCACTGACCGTTGCCCTCACCAACGAGCCGTCGGCACTGCGTCGGGCATAGACGCCACCACCGCCACGGAGGTCAGCCTCAACCCGTACGTCGGCCGGCAGCGGCCCGGCGAGCACAGTGGTGACCGGTGCTGAGCTACTGGTCTCGCTAGGCCCGGTACCGGCGTTGACGGTCGGCCAGCCGTCGATCCAGTCGAGTCGGTCGAGCAGCATCGGGCGCAGCAGCCAGCCGTTGGAGCCGGTGACGAACGGATCGGTCCGGTCGACCGCGTGGTACGCGAACCACTGCTGCCCGGCGAGGTCGGTGACGATCGACGAGTGGCCGGTGCCGACCCACTTGTTGCCGTTCGACGCGACCACCGGCGTACCGCCTGTCCGGGACGCCAGCAGGCTCGCGCCCTCGCGGTCGACGAACGGGCCGAGGGGACTCTTGGAGCGCCCGGCGAACACCGCGTAGCCAGTAGCGGGACCTGCGCAGCAGTTCGAGGAGGAGCCGAACAAGTAGTAGTAGCCGCCGTGCTTCACGACGTACGGGCCCTCGAAGCGGTCTCTCGCGACGTCAGTCACCGGACCAACCGTCTTGAGCCCATCGGGAGTGAGCCGGACGGCGTGAATGCCGCCGTTGTAGCTACCCCAGTACAAGTAGCGCGTGCCGTCGGTGTCGGTGAACTCGGCCGGGTCGATCGTCCATTGGAAGCCGCCGTCGGCAGCGGGGCGTGGCGCGACCACCGGAGCACCCGAGTCCGTCCACGGCCCGGCCGGCGTCGGAGCGGTCGCGGCGCCGATCGCGTAGTCCCAGTTGTCCGGCGTGGTGGTCGTGTTGTGGACCGTGAAGTACAGCACATACCGGCCGCCGAGGTAACGGATGTCAGGCGCCCAGAAGCCGCTGGTCGGATCCGCCCAGGTCGGCCGGTTGCCGGCGTCGAAGACTGACCCGACCTTCTCCCAGTGGGTCAGGTCCCGCGAGCGGGCGATCTTGTACGAGTCGCCGTCGGAACCGTCCTTCGCATACGGGCCGCCGGTCGAGTACGCGTACCACCAGCCGTCCCGGCCCTTGATCATCGAAGGATCGGGGAAGTCCGCCGAAAACCCTGCTGTCACCGGGTTCGAGTAGCCCGCGCCCGTACTCCGAGCGCCCGCGGCCGGCGGGCTCAGCAGGGTCAGGGTCGAGACCAGGGCCAACCCGACGGCGGGCAACCGGCGTACGAGAGATCGCATCAGAGGTCCTCCTCGGTGCGGCACGGGCGGAACGGCATCAGGGAAACCGATTTCTCGCACCGTGGGAAGAGCTGACCGGAAGAGCTGCAGACCACTTGCCGCTCCTCCGAAGGGATGACGCCGAGTGGTCGCCAGGGACGCTACGATGCCTGGCGGAATAGGGAGCGCTACCACATCGCCCGTACTCTGGGTGGCAATGACTTCAGCGAGATCGTCGAGGATTGCACTGTGAGTGAAGGTCGTAGGAAAGCCGCCCCGGTCCGACGGCGAGGGAAGCGGCACTGGGCGCTGCGGGTTCTCGGCTGGCTGGCGGCGCTGTTCTTCCTCGGCGTGATCGCGGTGACTGCGGTGTTCTTCATCGGCTACCAGACCACCGACATCCCGGACCCGAACAAGGCGTTCGCGACCAACACCACGACGGTCTACTTCTCCGACAACAAGACGCCGATCGGCAGCTTCTTCGACCAGAACCGCCGCTCGGTGCCGCTCAGCCAGATCCCGAAGACCGTCCAGGACGCCGTGATCGCGGCCGAGGACCGGACCTTCTGGACCAACCCCGGCATCTCGCCGTCCGGCATGGCCCGCGCGGCCTTCAACATCGCCCGCGGCCAGCAGTTGCAGGGTGGCTCGACGATCACCCAGCAGTACGTGAAGATCATGTACCTGACCCAGGACCGGACCTTCTCCCGGAAATTCTCCGAGCTCTTCATCGCCACCAAGCTGAGCCGGCAGAAGGACAAGAAGGAGATCCTCGAGGGCTACCTGAACACGATCTACTTCGGCGAGGGCGCGTACGGCGTCGCGGCGGCGGGCGACGCCTACTTCAGCAAGGCGAACCCGGCACAGCTGAGCATCGGCGAGGCGGCGCTGCTGGCGACCGTGCTGAACAACCCCACCCGGTTCGACACCGATTCGACCGAGCCGGTGGTGAAGCAGCGCGTCCTGGACCGCTATCGCTATGTGCTCGACGGCATGAAGCAGACCGGCACGATCACGGAAGCCGACTACGCCAAGTGGAGCAAGGCCGTCCCGCCGATCCACAAGAAGAAGAAGGCCAACCGCTTCAAGGGTGTCCAGGGCTTCCTGCTCGACATGGCCCGCAAGGAGCTGTCCAGGCTCGGCGTCCCCGACGACCAGATCAGCGGCGGTGGGTTGCGGATCACCACCACGTTCGACAAGAACCTGCAGCAGAAGATGAACGCCTCCATCGCGGAACGGCCCAAGAACAAGGGCGACCTGCACATCGGGATGGCCTCGGTCCGCCCCGGTACCGGCGAGCTGGTCGCGATGTACGGCGGCAGTGACTACCTGGCCAGCCAGTTGAACTGGGCAACATTGCGAGCCCGTCCAGGCTCGTCCTTCAAACCGTTCGCGGTCGCGGCGGCGCTGGACAGCGGCGACTTCAACATCTACTCCACCTTCCAAGGTGACAGCCCGATCGAGGTCCAAGGGCTGAAGCTCAAGAACGAGTTCAACGACGACTACGGCGACGTCACGCTGAAACAGGCCACCGAGCAGTCGATCAACACGGCCTTCTACGACCTGATCGACAAACAGCTGGACAACGGACCCAGCAAGCTGGTCGACATGGCCGAGAAGGTGGGCATCCCGAAGACCACCGCCCTGGAGCGGGGGCGGAACAACCCGTCGACCGTCCTCGGGCCGGACCCGTATGCCAGCCCGGTCGAGATGGCGAACGCGTACGCGACCTTCGCGGCCGAGGGCATGTACGTGCCGGTGCACACCATCAAGAAGGTGGACTACCCGGGCAACGCCAAGGACTGGACCGACGCCCAGTTGCCCCACAAGCAGGTGATCAGCAAGGAGCTCGCCGACCAGGTCAACTACGTCCTCCAGGATGTGGTCGAAGGCCCGAAGGGCACCGGCAAGCTGGCCAAGGATCTGGACCGTCCCGTCGCCGGCAAGACCGGTACGGCGGGTGGCGTCGCTGTCGAGCACCGCGCCGCCAACGCGAAGTGCGACGGCTGTAAGGACGGCTCGGACACGTTGACATCCTGGTGGACCGGTTACACCGCGGGCTACAACTCGCCGACCGATTCCAAGGGACTGGCGACCTCGGTGCTGTACCGCGCCGGCAAGACCGGTGAGAGCGACCTCGACCCGTTCAGCGACGACGCCGCCTTCTTCGGTGGCAACTGGCCGCTGCGGACGTGGCTGGCCTACATGGAGCCGGCGCTGGGCGACACGGACAAGGCGGAGTTCCCCGAGCCGTCGGACGACGCGCTCAAGGACTCGCCGACACCGACGTACACGCCGTCGAACACGCCGAGTAACACTCCGTCGAACACGCCCTCGAACACACCGACCAACACGCCGACGAACACGCCCACGAACACACCGACCAACACGCCGACGAACAAGCCGACCAAGACGCACACTCCGAAGTGGCCGACCATCCCCACGGGTGGTCCGCCGACTCCCGGCAACGGAGACGGCAACCAGTAGTGGCCGGTGTTTGAGCGGGTGGCAGAGGAACGGCCTCGCCGGGCCAGGAGGGCTCGCGAGGCCGTCGGACTCGTGCGGCTGCTGGACCTGAGCGCTCGCGAGACCCTCGGCTGGTGGCTGGTCACCCGGATCGGGATCTTCGTCCTCTCGATCTCGGCGCCGCTGCTGTTCAACCGGGGCACCGACTACCCGAATGTCTGGCACGCCTTCCTGCAGTGGGACGTCTGGCACTTCAAGGCGGTCGCGGAGTTCGGCTACAACCACGGCGAACCGTCCGGCGCACCGCTGGCCGCGTTCTTCCCCGGCTTCCCGGCGCTGATGCGGGCCGCGAGCTGGCTGGGAATCGGGTACGTCGGTGGCGGCATCCTCGTCTCGGCGATCGCCAGCGCGGTCGCCGGTGTGTACCTGGCCCGCCTGGCGCAGTACGAGTACCCGCAGCTGGCCAACCTCGGGCCGAAGGCGGCACTGATCTGGTTCACCGCGCCGGTCGGGATCTTCCTCGCCGCGCCCTACACCGAGGCGCTGTTCTGCGCCTTCGCCTTTCCCGGCTGGCTGGCCGCGCGGCAGGGTCGCTGGGCGCGGGCGGCGATCTTCGTCGCCCTCGCGTCGACCGTGCGGGTCTCCGGGATCTTCCTGATCTTCGCGCTCGGTGTCGAGTTCCTCACCTCCAAGAAGCGCGACTGGTCGTCGCTGCCGTGGCTGCTGCTGCCAGTGGTTCCGGTGGTCGCGTTCATGGCGTACCTGAAGAAGATCCACGGGTCCTGGTTCGCCTGGCAGCAGGCGCAGGAGAAGGGCTGGGCGCGCGAGTTCACCTGGCCGTGGACCTCGCTGGTGCACACGGTCGAGGCGGCGACCAAGGGGCACTTTCCGGCCGATCGCAGCGACTGGACCTGGATGTTCCGCGCCGAGCTGGTCGCGTTGTTCGTTGGACTGGTTCTGCTGGCCTGGTTGTTGTGGCGGCGGTCCTGGGGCGAGGCGGCCTGGGTCGCTGCGACGATCGGCGCGTTCACCACGTCGTTCTGGGTCTACTCGCTGACCCGCGCGACGCTGCTGTGGTGGCCGCTGTGGATCGGCCTTGCCGTCCTGGTCGAGAAACGCCCCTGGCTCGGCCGCCTCTACCTGGCGATAGCGATTCCCCTGGCCGCGGTCTGGGCCGCCGCCTTCTTCACCGGTCGCTGGACCGGCTGAGATAGCGAAGGTGCTGCGGCGCGGTTTCGCCGTACGGCGTGGCGATGGTGACCGTGAGTTCGTGGCTGCCGGGGGTCAGGTCGAGCGGGTACTCCTCGACGGGTTTGCCGTTGATCCGGATCGCAGTGCCGTACGGGTGGGCATGGCTGAACAGGACCGTGGGTGCAGTGACAGTGCCCCCGAGGCCGGTCGTGACGGCGGAGAGCCGGGGATACGCGAGGTCGCCGTCGTGCACGAGCCGCGGCGTACGGATGCTGCGCATGCCCTGGAAGATCGGTGCGAACGGACCCTCCGCCCACGTGTAGCCCGTCGTCGTCACCGACGCGAAATAGCTGAACCACACCGCAGCCTGCTCGGCGCTCAGCGACTCCACCCCGCGCGCTCCAACGAACGCAGGCGGCTCGGTCAGCCGCTGCAGTTCCCGTACGCCGAGCGGCCGGCCGGCCTCGTCGATCCAGTACGACCCGTTCTGGCCGTCGAGCAGCACCCAGCGATCCAGATCGTCGATCCACGCCTCACTGACGACGTGGCCCCGGCCGACCCCGACGTGGTGGTTGGCCTGCCGCAGATCGACTCGCCTGGCCGGGATGCGTACGGCGTTCAGCGCCTGACTCAGCACGATCGAGTACTCGACGCAGGCGAACCGGGCACCGCCATCCACCCGCTCGAGAACGTTCAGCGCGTCCGGGTCCTCGACATGGTCGTTCGCGTGCGGCCACTGGTCGTGGACCCACTCCAGCAGCCCGGTCGCGGTGTCCCAGGCGGAGTCCGCGGAATCGGGTAGCCGGTCGAGCAAGGCGCTCTCCCGCTCCGGGGCGATCGCGTAGAGATCCAGCGCACCGACCGGGCCGGCGTCCGGCCACTCGGTCAGCTCGAGCGTCGGCAGCGGGACGTTCACCCGCATCCGCCGCTGCAGCAGCGGCCAGCCGGTGTCCGTACCGAAGTACTTCTCCAGTTCGCCCTCGAACATCTCGGGCTGGCTGAAGCCGAGCGTGACGGCCTCCTCCAGCAGCGCCGACGCCTGCGGTGACCCGAGCCGGCGCGCGGCGATCGCCGCCCCGGGCGCCCAGAGATGAGCCCACCACTGCTCATCGGCGCGCAAGTCGCCGACCAGGTCCAGCAGCGGCTGGTCGTTCTCGTCCCGCAGGTACCGCTCGGCCTGCAGGCGCAGCTCGGCCAGTTCGCGGGGCGGCAGGTCGTCGACTCGTTCGCTCACCGGGCCATCATCGCCTGCCCGCGGGCTGCTCACGAGGCCTCGCTGCGTCCACGATGTGGACAGATTTGGGCCGAGGCAACCTATCCGGGGGCCCGGTCGTCAGTACGGTGTGAAGGGGTGGCAGGCCGGGCGGGGTCGCCACCCCTCCATTTCTTTCTGAACGGGACAGACGTCCGGCGGAACCTCTCAGGGGCAGGCTCCGCCGGACGTGGTTTTCTGTCAGCCGTAGTTGCGGTCGATCGACTGCGACGGGGTCGGGCTCGGCTTGGCCTCGGCCACCCGTTGGTCGCTCGGATGCGTACCGGCCTCGACGCCCTTCAGCGTGCCGAGCAGTTCGAGCTCGGACAACGTCACCCCGTCAGCCCCGGCCGCCGGAGTCAGCACCAGCCGGTACTGCGTGAACGCCTTCGGTGAAGCGACGCTGAACGACCTCGTGTACGCCGGCCATGCCCACGTCTCGCCGCTCCGCTTGTCCACCGGAGTCCAGCTGGTCCCGTCGTTCGAGCCCTCCAGCACCCAGCCCGACGGCGCGGCACCGGTGTTCCCGCTGGTCAGGGTGTACATCGTCACCGGCCGGCCGGTCTGCAGGTTGACCGTCACGGTCGGAGTCGCCCCGGTCAGCGTGACCTGGGTCTTCGAGTCGTTGTCGGTCAGCGCGGAGACGTCGGCACCAGCGGCCGCGGTGACCGCGCCCTCGTCCTCGGTCGAGTCCCGCCAGGTCTTCGGGTCCTCGCCCGGCTTGGTGATCGACGGGGGAGCGTCGTTCCGGCCGCTGCCCCAGTTCGACGGACGGTCGGTCATGTCGAACTCGATCTTGCCGCCGTCCGCGATCAGCGAGTGCGGCAGCGCGGTCGAGGTCCAGTTCTTGCCGTTGACCTTGACGCCCTTGACGTACAGGTTCTTCGCGCTGTTCTTCGGCGCGCTGACCACCAGCTTCTTGCCGTCGGCCAACCGGATCGTCGCCTTGGTGAACAGCGGTGCCCCGATCGCGTACGTCGGGGAGCCGACCTGCAGCGGGTAGAACCCGAGCATGCTGAACAGGTACCACGAGGACATCTCGCCGTTGTCCTCGTCGCCAGGGTAACCCTGGCCGATCTCCGACCCGAGGTAGAGCCGGTTCAGGATCTCCCGCACCTTCTCCTGGGTCTTCGACGGCTGACCGGCGAAGTCGTACATGTACGCGATGTGGTGCGACGGCTGGTTCGAGTGCCCGTACTGGCCCATCCGGACGTCACGGGCTTCGAGCATCTCGTGGATCGTGCCGCCGTAGCCGCCGGTGTGCAGGGCGTCCTCCGGCGTACTGAAGAACTCGTCGAGCTTCTTCGCCAGGCCATCGCGACCGCCGTACAGCGCGGCAATACCTGCACCGTCCTGCGGGGCGGAGAACGCCATGTTCCACGCGTTCGTCTCGGTGTAGTCGTGGCCCCAGTCCTGCGGGTCGAACGTGGCCGGCGAGTTGCCCCAGACACCCTGCGGGTCCTTGCCCTGGAAGAAGTTGAGCGCCGGGTCGAACAGGGTGACGTAGTTGCGCGCCCGGTTCAGGTAGTAGTGGTAGTTGTCCAGGTACTCCTGCTTGCGCGGGTCGCTCTTCTTCGCCTTGTCGTACAGGGCTTTCGACAGGTTGGCGATGCCGAAGTCGTTGATGTAGCCGTCCATCGACCAGCTGAAGCCCTCGCCGGTGGTGTTGGCCGTGTAGCCGTTGAACACGGACCGGTCCAGACCCTTGCGACCGACGTTGTCTGTCGGCGGCCGGGCAGCGGCGTTCTTGAGCGCAGCGTCGTACGCCGCCTGGATGTCGATCCCCTTGATCCCCTTGAGGTAGGCGTCCGCGAAGGCCACGTCGGAGCTGGTGCCGACCATCAGGTTGGCATAGCCCGGCGAGGACCAGCGCGAGATCCAGCCGCCGTCCTTGTACTGCTGGACGAAGCCGTTCACCAGGGCCGCGGCGTCGTCCTGCGAGAACAGCGAGTACGCCGGCCAGACGGTCCGGTAGGTGTCCCAGAACCCGTTGTTCACATAGGTCTGGCCGGCCACGATCTTGGAGCCGGTCTCGGTCGGGGTGTCCGCGCCGATCTTCGGTGAGGTCGGCGAGGCGTAGGTGATCACCGGCTTCTTCGCCGTACCGGTGTTCTCCGAGCCGTTGTTCGGGTAGAGGAACAGCCGGTAGAGGTTCGAGTAGAGCGTGTGCAGCTGGTCCGCGGTGGCGCCCTCGACCTCGATGGTGCTGAGCTTGGCGTCCCAGGCGACCTGGGCTGCCTTCTTCACCTTGTCGAACTTGCTGTCGGCCGCGAGCTCGAGTTCGAGGTTCTTCTTCGCCTGCGCGGTGCCGATCAGCGAGGTCGCCATCCGTAGCTGGACCTGCTTGACCGACTTGTCGAAGGAGAAGTAGCCGCCGACGTTTGCGCCGCCACCGTCGGCGAGCTTGCCGGAGGCAACCACCTTCTGGTCGACCACGCCGTACACGAACAGCCGGCCGGCGCCGGTCGACAGGCCGGACTTGATGTCGCTGAAGCCGGTGACCACGCCGGTCGCCGGGTCGAGCGTCAATCCGCCGTTGTTGTTGGCGTTGTCGAACACCAGTGACGCGTTGCCGGCCGGGAACGAGAACCGCAGCATCGCCGCGTGGTCCGTCGGGGCCATCTCGACCGCGTTGCCGTTGTCGAAGGTCACGCCGTAGTAGTACGGCCGGGCGATCTCGTTGTCGTGGCTGAACGCCCAGGCCCGCGCCTCGCGATCCGCGGTCGGGGTGTCGGCGGTGGACGGCATCACCTGGAAGGTCTGCCGGTCACCCATCCACGGGCTCGGCTCGTGACTGATCGAGAAGGCCTGGATCTCCGGCTTGTTCTGGTCGTTGTTGCCCTTGGCGTAGTCGTACAGCCAGGAGATCGAGCCGGCGTTGGTGACCGGCGTCCAGAAGTTGAAGCCGTGCGGTACGGCGGTCGCCGGGAAGTTGTTGCCCCGGGAGAATCCACCGGTCGAGTTCGTCCCGCGGGTCGTGATGGCGAGGTCTGACGGGTGCCTTTTGGCCGTCTTCTGGGCAGCTGTGTCACTGGAGGCGGGATCGACTGTACCGTTGGCGATCCGGATGTCGTCGATCCAGCCGCGGAAGTCGGCCGGCCCGGACGGCTTGTCGTACCCGATGAGGATCCGCGTGATCGTCTTGCCCGCGGCGACCTTGCCGAGGTCGGCCTCGATGTTGTTCCACTGGTTCGTCGACAGGCCCTTCGCCTCGCCCTGACCACGCGGGCTGAGGCCGAAGCCGTGGTGGTCCTTGGCGCCGAGGTCGCTCAGGTAGGTGCCGTCGGTGAACGCCAGGTCGATCGCCGCGTAGGTGCTCGGGTAGCTCAGGTCGCCTTCGACGTGCTCGGGGAAGATCTTGTAGCCCAGCCGGGTGTCCTTGCCGACCTTCAGGTCCACGTCCGCGATCTTGTTCCAGGTGAAGCCGCGGCCCTCGGCCGTCTGGTGGCCGGCGTACCGGAAGGACTTCACGCCGGTGAAGCCGGTGCGGGCACGGGCGTTGTAGGCGCTGGTCGGGCCGGAGTCGAGGCGGGACTCGGCCGTCGGGCCGGGTGGCGGCAGCGGAGCGCCGTTCGACAGGTACCAGTCGGCGAGCTGGACGATGTTCTCGCCGTGGTTCTGGGTGATGTCGAGCTTGTAGAACGTGTACGCCGTGGCGTTGTCGAACGTGTACTCCTTGGTCTGGAACCGCGACTCGAAGTCCTCGTTCGTCCTCGTGTCCAGCGTGGTCCAGGTCGTGCCGTCGTTCGAGCCGGACACGGTCCAGTTCTTCGGGTCGCGGCCGTCGGCGTCGTTCGCCGAGGTCAGCGCGTACTTCTTGATCGTCACCGGGACCGAGGTCTGGTACGTCAGCCACCCGGTCGGCTCGAACACCAGCCACTTGGTGAACTTGTCACCGTCGGCGGCGTTCGTCGCGATCTCACCGCCTCCGGTGTTCTCGCCGTTCGCCTCGACCTTGACGACCTTGTCCATCTCGCTGCCGCCGATCCCGGTCGGCGTCGGACCTTCGACACCGCCGGTCCGGGGCTTCCCGTCCGGACCGGTCTCGACCGCATCGGTGTAGCCGGGTTGCGGCTGGCCCGGCTCGAAGGAAGTGAAGAAGGAGGACCCGGTCGCGGCCGGCTGGCCGGTGGCCTGGGCCCCGATGGGTACGGCGGCGCTCGCTGACGTCATGGCAGTCATTGTCACCACAAGGCCGAGAGACGTGACGAGCCCCAGAGGGCGGCGGAGATTCATCTACGCTCCTTGGACGGGAAGAGCGGCGCCCGGCAGTGCCGATCGCCAGTGGTACGCGGCCCCGATGACAAGGTTGTCAGCCCGCGTCCGGGGTGATCCTGCCCATCATGATCACCCGCGGTCAAGAGTTCGTCGCGCACCGTTCGGAACTGGGTCGCGAGCCGCCGGGTTCCGGCCTCGCGACCGGCCGCGGCCGGGGCCGTCGGTTTGGGCGTCCGGCGGTAGGTTGACCGGCATGGACGACAGGGTGCTGGTCACGGGAGCCGCCGGCTTCATCGGACGCGCGGTGGTGGCCGCGCTGCGGGAGCGGGACGTCCCGGTGACGGCTGTCGACCGGGAGCCGCCGGATCCCTCCTGGGACTCGGGCGTCGAGGCGATCACCGGCGATCTCGCCGAGCAGGAGGTCTGCATCTCGGCCTTCGAGACCCGGCCGCGCGCAGTGGTCCACCTCGCCGCCCTGACCTCCGTACTCCGGTCTGTCGACGCCCCGATGCGCACCTTCGCCGAGAACGTCACCATCACCCAGGTACTGCTGGAACTCTCCCGCGGAAGTGGTGTGGGCTCCTTCGTGCTCGCCTCCACCAACGCCGTCGTCGGTGATGTCGGCACGTCGACCATCACCGCTGACCTCCCGCTGCACCCGCTCACGCCGTACGGCGCGACGAAGGCGGCCGGAGAGATGCTGCTGTCGGCGTACTCGGGAAGCTACGGCCTCAGTACTGCGGCGCTGCGCTTCACCAACGTCTACGGGCCAGGCATGTCTCACAAGGACAGCTTCGTGCCGCGACTCATGCGGGCTGCGCTCAGCGACACCGGCGTACGGGTCTACGGGGATGGGCAGCAGCGGCGGGACCTCGTGTACGTCGACGACGTGGTCGGGGCGATCCTGCTGGCGCTGGAGACCGGCTACAGCGGCCGCGCGATCATCGGCTCGGGCAAGTCGGTCTCGGTGCTCGAGTTGGTCGACGCCGTACGAGCAGTGACCGGTGCTGCGATCCCTGCTGAGCACGTGGACGCGCCTGCTGGGGAGATGCCTGCCGTAGTGGTCGATGTGTCGGCCAGTGCCGAGTCGCTGGGCTACCGGCCGAGTGTGTCGCTGGCGGACGGCCTGGCGCGGACCTGGAAGTACTTCCGCGACCAGTGAACGGAGTACTGCGCAGGCACTGGCTGCTCGTCATCTTCCTGGTGGCGGGCACGCTGCTCCGCGTCCTGGCGACGATCGCCTATCGACCCGCGATCATCTACGCGGACTCGGTGCACTATCTGGCGAACATGACGGAGCTGAAGCCCGACCAGCTCAACCCCATCGGCTACGACCTCGTACTGCGTCCGCTGGTCGACCTGGGCGGTCTGACGTTCGTCGTGATCGTGCAGCACCTGGTCGGGCTCGGCCTGGGCATCGCCGTCTACGCACTGGCCCGTCGACTCGGGGTCTACCGCTGGCTGGCCGCAGTGGCGGCCGCTCCGCTCCTGCTCGACGCCTACCAGGTCCAGATCGAGCAGAACATCATGGCCGAGACCACCTTCGACGTACTGCTCGTCGGCGTGCTCTGGTTGCTTCTGGGTGGCGGCCTGCCGGGTTGGAAGCGCACCGGCCTGGTCGGCCTGCTCCTCGGCGCCGCCTTCGCCGTACGCGCTATCGGCATGACCCTGCTCCTCGGCGTCGTGCTGTACCTCGTTGTCGCTGCCTGGCACCACAAGAAGCAGCTCGTACTGCGTACTGGTGCTGCCGTCTCCGGATTCCTCCTGGTCGTCGCTGCCTATGTCGGCTACTTCCACTCGGAGACCGGGCGCTGGGGCTTCACCGGCGCCGAGAACCAGGTGCTGTACGGCCGGACCGCTGTCGTTGCCGACTGCTCCAAGTTGCCGCTCGACGCGGGCACCAGGTTGTTCTGCCCGGTCGAGCCGCTCGGGCAGCGACTGGGCGTCGACAAGTACGCCCACAACCACTACGGCGATCCGAACTGGCCGTCGCAGCCACTGCCGCCCGGGACGACCAAGCAGGAGCTCGCGACGAAGTTCGCCCGGCTGGTGATCCAGCATCAGCCGCTGGACGTCACCAAGGCCGCGCTGAAGGACTTCCTCAAGGGCTTCGCGCCCACCCGGACCACCTCGCCGGACGACGTACCGCTCGACCGGTGGCAGTTCCAGCTGACTTACCCGAACGGAGGCGACCAGAAGACGGCGGACGCGGCCCGGCAGTACGGCGGCTCCGACCCGCACGTGCATCGCTGGGCGGCGGAGATCTTGCGCGGCTACCAGCTGAACGGCGGCTACACCTCCGGTCTCCTGCTGGGCATCTTCGGGCTGATCGGTCTCGCTGCCGCCGCGGGACTCGGCAAGGCTCGGCAGTCCGGACTTCGCGCTGCGGCGCTGCTGCCGGCTGCTTGTGGGATCGTGTTGCTGCTCGGGTCGGCCGCCTTCGAGTTCTCCTGGCGGTACCAGCTACCGGGACTGGTGTTCTTCCCGCTCGCCGGGGCGATCGGGTTGACCGCGATCCTCGGACGCGACCAGGCGAGGCCCGCGCTCGCGCCGTACCCCGACAAGGTCGACTCCGAGGCTGTGGAGAACTTCCGCAAGGTGCACGGCGCACCGAGCTTCGCGCCGCTGGTCGTGGTGATTGCCGCTTACAACGAAGCCGGCGGGATCGGCCCGGTGTTGCAGAACATGCCGAAGACGGGCGGTGGACTGCCGCTCGACGTACTGGTCGTGGTGGACGGTGCCTCTGACAACACGGCAGAGGTCGCTGCAGCGCACGGTGCTTACGTCTGCGAGGCGCCTGCCAATCGTGGCCAGGGCGCTGCGCTGCGGTTGGGATACCAGTTGGCTGCGCAGGGCGGAGCGCAGTACGTGGTGACGACGGACGCGGACGGGCAGTACGACAACAGCGAGTTGGACGTGTTGCTGCAGCCGATCCTGGATGGCCAGGCCGACTTCGTCACCGGGTCGCGGCGGCTGGGTGAGGAAGATGCCGACAGCAAGCTGCGCTGGCTCGGCGTACGGGTGTTCGCTGTGCTGGCGTCGGTGCTGACCCGGCGGAAGCTGACCGACACGTCGTTCGGGTTCCGGGCGATGCGGGCCGAGTTGGCGTGCTCGGTGACGCTGCGCGAGCCGCAGTACCAGTCGTCGGAGCTGCTGCTCGGAGTACTGGCCAGCGGAGCGCGGGTGGTGGAGCTGCCGATGACCATGCGGCGCCGCGGCGACGGGACCAGCAAGAAGGGTCCCGGCCTGGTGTACGGCGCGAACTACGCGCGGGTGATGACGACTACCTGGTGGCGGGAGTTCGTACTTCGACGTCGGCGGCCGGCGTGGCGAACACGTACCGGTCGAACAGCACGAACTTCAGGATGAACGTGAAGCCGTTGGCGGCCAGGTAGGCGCCGCCGGCCAGTACGGTCCGCAGCGAATGGGCGTCGATCATCGTCCGGATCCAGTCGTCGGCGACCGTGGTCAGGAAGGTGATGACGAAGGCGGAGCCGATCGTGATCAGGACGTACGGCAACAGTTCGCGGGTCGGGTGGGCCGGGCCGGTGCGGCCCCAGGCCCAGCGCCGGTTCAGCAGGTAGTTCGGGACCGCGCCGGCGGCAAAGGCGATCACGCTCGCGGCCGTCGCCGAAGTACCGATCCAGTAGCAGGCCAAGAAGGCCAGCTGACTGATCGCGGTGGCAACAACCGATGACGCTGAGTAGCGAAGCAAGACCCGCACGGGCCCCATTGTGCACGGTGTGCAGAAACAGGTGCGCTGATTCACAGCAGATTGCCAGCTGTCTCCCAGCTGATGACGGCCAGAAGTGGGTAGACAGGGTAAGGAAGGCACGACTTTTCCGGAGCAAAGGGGTTGCTGTGCGAGTTCTCGTCCTGGGTGGTGACGGTTACCTAGGGTGGCCGACCGCTTTGCATCTGTCCGACTGCGGTCATCAGATCGCGGTGCTCGACAACTTCGCCCGCCGCGGCTACGACGAGGAACTCGGGGTGCGGAGCCTGGTTCCGATCGAGGACCTGGACACCCGGATCGCCGCCTGGCACGAGGTCTCGGGGCAGCGCATCACGGCGTACACCGGCGATCTGCTCGACGCGGAGTTCGTCTACCGGGTGCTGGCCGAGTTCAAACCCGAGGCGATCGTGCACTTCGCCGAGCAGCGGGCCGCGCCGTACTCGATGATCGACCGGCAGCACGCCGTCTACACCCAGCACAACAACGTGATCGGCACGCTGAACCTGATGTACGCGGTGGCCGAGCTCGACCCGTCGATTCACCTGGTGAAGCTGGGCACGATGGGCGAGTACGGCACGCCGAACATCGACATCGAGGAAGGCTGGCTGGAGGTCGAGCACAACGGCCGCAAGGACCGGATGCTCTATCCGAAGAAGCCGGGCTCGTTCTACCACCTGAGCAAGGTGCACGACTCGCACAACCTGGAGTTCGGCTGCCGGATCTGGGGACTGCGGGTCACCGATCTCAACCAGGGCATCGTCTACGGTCAGCAGACCCCGCAGACCGCGCAGGACGCCAGGCTCGCCACCCGGCTGGACTACGACGCCGTCTTCGGCACAGTGCTGAACCGCTTCGTCATCCAGGCCGTGCTCGGCGAGCCGCTCACCGTCTACGGCACCGGCGGCCAGACTCGCGGGTTGCTGGACATCCGCGACACCGTCGAGTGCATCCGGCTCGCCGTCGAGCATCCGGCCGAGGCGGGCGAGTTCCGCGTCTTCAACCAGATGACCGAGAGCTACTCGGTCGGCCAGATCGCGCAACTGGTCAGCGAATGCTTCCCGGGTCCGGTGCAGGTCGAGCACCTGGAGAACCCGCGAGTGGAGCAGCCCGAGCACTACTACAACGTGAAGCACACCGGCCTGGTCGGTCTCGGCCTCCAGCCGCACCTGCTGTCGGACACGCTGATCGAGTCGCTCTTCGACATCGTTGCCGCCAACAAGGACCGCGTCGACCTGAACGCCCTGCTCCCGACCGTCCGCTGGAAGGGCGGCGTCAAGACGGCCTGACTCAGCGGGTCGCCGCGACCAGCAGGACAGGCAGTACGGCGAGGAAGCGGTCGCGGCGGCCCCGGTCGGCCTGGTCTGCCAGCCAGTCGGCCGCATCCTGCTGGGTGATCAGGGCCTTCTCGACCGCGGCTGCCGCCGCAGACTCCAGTTGCGTTGCCAGTTGGGCGTAGTCGGTGACGATCTCGTTGTGCACAGCAACCTCGGGTTCGCGGAAGCCCTGGTCGAGGAGCAGGTCGCGGTAGCTCCTGGCCGCGCGCGGGGCCGGCGTACGGGACTCGAGGCCGAGCAGGACGACGTCGGTCAGGTCCTGGTCGGTGCCGTCGAGGAGCAGGAACCCGTAGTCCTGGCCGACGAGGACGATCCGGCCACCGGGTCGTAGTACGCGCCAGGCCTCGGCGAGCGTCGGACGGGGATCGTCGAGCAGATGGAACAGCCGGGCCGCGCGGTAGCCGTCGACCGAAGCGTCCTCCAGCGGCAGGTCGTCCGACCGTGCCACGTGAAACATTGCGTCGGCCGTGCGGGACCGGGCCACGGCGATGGCGTCGGGATCCGGATCGACGCCGATCGTCTTCAGGTGCGCGGCCGCCAGATCGGCCACCGCGTGCCCCGCCCCGCACCCGACATCGACGACCGTGTCGCCCGGCGAGAGGCCGAGCAGGTCGTACGACGCCGCCCGTAACGCCACTGCGCCGGGCAGTTGCTCGATCCGGTCCAGAAAGCTCGGTTCAGCCATACCCTCACGGTGCAACTTCAGGTTCACCTGAAGTCAAGGGATCAGTCCATCGAGACCTTGTCGAACGTGGTGGTCGTGTAGCGGACGTCGACGCCGACCTCGTCGCCGACGGCGGGCGGGGCTACCGAGGCCGGCAGGAAGAGCATGCTGGCCTGCATGTGCGGGGGCTCGGCGAACCAGCGTTGTTTGCCCTCGATCGTGAAGGGGGAGAGGGCGAGGCCGGCCGCGTCAAGGCTGCCCTTGGCCATGGCGATCGCGCGCTGGCGGACCGTGGCCGCCGCCGTGGGTGCTTCGAGGCCGACTCCGTGCGCGGTGCCGCCCGAGACGACCAGGATGTGCCCGTCACCGGTGACCCGGCGCTGGCGGTAGCCGACCCGCTCGCCACGGCGTACGGAGTGGACGTCGAGCACGGTCGCCCGGACGTCGAACGCACCCCGGTCGCCGAGCCAGAGCGCCGTACCCATCCGGAGCTTCACGTTCTCGCCGATGTCGGCCAGCTTCTGGGCCGGGACGTGCGACACCCAGAGCGTGCCGGGCCGGACCGCCTGGGCCGCCTTGCCGAGCTCCTGCGCCTCCCGGACGTTCGCGGACGTGCCGCCCGCGCCCATCGGGAAGTGCAGGGACCAGCCCTCGAACCGGATCCGGTCCAGCGCGTTCAGCAGCATCGTGTGCCGCAGCTCGCGGGCGCCGATACCGTGCCGGCGCATCGAGGTCTGGACCTCGATCAGCACCCGGCTGCCGGCCGGGATCGAGACCAGGTCGGCCAGCCGGCTGACGGTGTGGATGATGTTCTTGCCCTGCGGGACCTCGAGGAACGGCCGCCACGGCGTGAGCACCACGACGTCGTCCTTGGAGTCCGGCGGCACCTCGTTGTAGGTGCCGACCGCGATCGTCCGGGCACCGAGCGCCCGGGACTCCGCGATCAGCCGCGGGTTGCCGACGCCGTACCCGTTCCCCTTGGCGACCGGGATGATGTCGGGGTTCCACGTGGAACGGAGGTGGTCGCGCCATCGATCGGAATCGATGTGCAGGATCAGGGGCATGGTCGTTATCGCCGTCTCATGTAGAGGTCGAATGCGGTGTAGAGCGCCTTGTTCAACGGCAGATCCCACTCACCGACGTACTCGACGGCCTCGCCGCCGGTGCCGGTCTTGAACTGGATCAACCCGACATGCGAGTCGTTCGGGTCCAAGGTGTCGGTGATGCCCCGTAGGTCGTACACGAACGCGCCCGCTGCGAGCGCGTCCGACATCATGCGCCACTGGATCGCGTTCGATCCACGGACGTCTCGTTTGGCGGTCGAGCTGGCCCCGTAGGAGTACCAGGAGTGGCCGCCGACCCGGATCCAGATCGTCGAGGCGACCAGATCCCCCTCGTGATAGGCGTTGTAGAGCCGGAAGTCGCAGCAGTCACCCGGCTGGTTCGCCATCGCGTCGTACATCTTGACGAAGTACGGCAGCGGCCGCGGCGTGAAGTGGTCCCGCTCGGCCGTCTCGACGTACAGCGCGTGGAACGCCTTCAGGTCCTCGGGCGTCCCGACGGTGACCTCGACGCCGAGCTTCTCGGCCTTCTTGATGTTGCGCCGCCAGAGCTGGTTCATGCCCTTGAGCAGGTCGTCCGGAGTCTTGCCCGCCAGCGGGACCTGGAACACGTACTGCGGTTGGCCGGCCGCGAATCCCTCGACGGCCCGCGGCGCCTTCCAGCCGAGTGCGCGCAGCTGCGCCGAGACGGTCGCGCCGGACGGCTCGATCACGTCCGGCCGGACGTCACCCAGCTTCGGCTGCTGGCCGCCGGCGATGGCGTCCTTGATCGTCTTGGCGCTCCACCGCCGGGCCGGCACGGGCGGACCCATCCGGAGCCCGAACGCACCCTGTTCCTGAGCGTGCGCGGCGAGCGGACGCAGGTACCGGCCGAGGTCGATCGCGTCCCAGTCGATCACCGGGCCCTCGGGCAGGTAGGCCAGGTAGCGCTTGACCTTCGGCATCTGCCGGTAGAGCACCAGCGCGACGCCCACCAACTGCTCCGGAGCGGCCGGGTCGAACCAGCCGAGCGACTCGGCCTTCCACTCGCTCTTCACCGCCGCCCAGCCCGGCGTCTGCAGGAAGCTCGCCGACGGCTGTGCGGTCAGATAGGCCGCGTGCTCGTCGGCGGAGATGGTCCGGATCCTCAAGTCGCTCACGGTCGGTCAGGTTACCGGGCGGGAGCGCCAGACCCCAGTCGAGCCGGAAACCTGACCGGATGCTGCCGATCCCGGTCGGGCTGTCCCCTCGCGCGATCGTGGGTCGGGACGGGTTCGGCTAGGTTTGAGGATCGGGCGGACCAGCAAAGGGGGACTGCGATGAGCGGGCGTCCGCTGCGCGCCGATGCGCAGCGCAACCGGGACCTGCTGCTGTCCGCGGCCGTCGAGGCGTTCTCCGTGTGCGGGCTGGAGGCGACGCTGGACGCCATCGCCAAGAAGGCCGGCGTCGGGATCGGCACGCTCTACCGGCACTTCCCGACCCGCGAGGCGCTGATCGAAGCGGCGTACCGCAACGAGCTCGCGGTGGTGTGCGACGCCGCGCCCGAGCTGCTCGCCACGCTGCCGCCCGCCGAGGCGACCCGGGCCTGGATGGATCGCTTCATCGACTACATGACCCGCAAGCTCGGCATGGCCGACGCGCTGCGGGCGGTGATCGCGGCCGGCGCCGATCCGTACGCGCACAGCTTCGAACTGCTGGTCGGCGCGATCCAGCCGTTGCTTGAGGCGAGCTCTGCCGCCGGCGAGATCCGCTCCGACGTCGCGGCCGCTGACGTCCTGGTCAGTCTCAGTGGTGTCGCCCTGGCCGCCGGCGCGAACCGCGAGCAGGCTGGCCGGCTCCTCGACCTGTTGATGGACGGCCTTCGGTACCGCGCCTGAGTCGTTTGCCGTAGGCAACTATTCGGACCAGCTCTAAGGTGGCGGGATGGCGAAGGTGGCGTTGGTGACGGGATCGGCCGCCGGCATCGGCGAGGCGACGGCCCGACGGCTGGCGGCCGAGGGGATGACCGTGGTCGTGCACTCGCGGACCAGCCGGGCAGCCGGCGAGGCGCTCGCGGCGGAACTCGGCGGCACCTACCTGCAGGCAGACCTGGAGAACGACTCCGAGGCCGCCGACCTGGTCCCACGAGCGTTGGCGGAGCACGGGCGACTCGACGTACTGGTCAACAACGCGGGCATCAGTTGGCCCGTCCCGCACGCAGACCTTGACGGCCTGACCGCTGGCGACTGGCGGCGCCTGCTCGACGTGAACTTGATAGCACCATGGCTGCTCTGTACTGCGGCATTGCCGGCGCTCCGCGAATCACACGGCTCGATCGTCAACGTGACGAGCCACGCGGGCGTGCGGCCGAAGGGGAGTTCGATCGCGTACGCCGCCAGCAAGGCCGCGCTGAACCACGTCACCAAGCTGCTCGCGGCCGCGCTCGGACCCGACGTCCGGGTGAATGCGGTCGCGCCCGGTCTGGTGGATACCGCGATGACTGCTTCTTGGACCGACGCGCAGGAGCTGTGGAAAACCGCGAGTCCGATGCGGCGCGCGGCGCAGCCTTCGGACGTGGCCGAGCTGATCGCCGCGATCGTCGCCCATCGCTATCTGACCGGCGAGGTGATCCTGCTCGACGGCGGGCTGAACCTGCGCTGAGAGTTTTGTCGGCGGCGGCTTCTACGCTCGGGCGATGCCGTCATCGCTGGGTCCCGACTTCAGGCGGTTGTGGACCGCCAACGCCGTCAGCGCTCTGGGGAGCGGGATCGGGTCCGGCGCGTTGCCGCTGGTCGCCGTGCTGGCGCTCGACGCGAGTACGTTCCAGGTCGCGTTGCTCGCCGCGCTGTCGGCGCTGGCCGGTGCGGCGATCGCGCTGCCGACGGGCTCGTTCATCGAGCAGCGGCACAAGCGGCCCGTGATGATCGCGGCCGACCTGACCCGTTTCGTCGCGCTGGCGAGCGTCCCGGTCGCGGCCGCCTTCGACCTCCTCACCTACGTGCAGTTGTGTGTCGTCGGCGTGCTGCAGGCCGGGGCCTTGATCGTGTTCAACTCTGCCAGCGGCGCGCACCTCAAGGCTCTGGTCCCGGCCGACGGCCGGTCCGAGGCGAACAGCCGGTTCGAAGCGACGTACTGGACCTCGCTGAGCGTCGGTCCGCCGATCGGCGGCGCGCTCGTCGGCCTGGTGGGGGCGACCGTGACACTGGGCGTGGACGCGGTGTCGTTCCTGCTGTCCGCGATCGGGATCGGCCGGATCCGCCGGCCCGAGCCGGTGCCGGAGCGATTGCCCACCCGGCCGAATCTCGGGTCGGGCTGGAAGTACATCCTCGAGCACCGCGGGCTGCGCGCGTTGTTCTGGAACTCGCAACTGTTCGGCGGCCCCGTGATGATGACCTCGCCACTGCTCGCCGTACTGATGCTGCGCGACCTGGGCATGAAGCCGTGGCAGTACGGCGTGGCGCTCGGCGTGCCCTGCCTCGGCGGCGTGATCGGCGCCCGGCTCGCGCCGCCGCTGACCCGCCGCTTCGGGCTGCACCGGATGCTGATCGTCTTCGGTGTACTCCGCACGCCGTGGTTGCTGTTGTTGCCCTTGGCAACGCCCGGTACCGGCGGGCTGGTGCTGATCGTGCTGGTCGAGACCGGGCTGCTGATCGCGGCCGGCGCCTTCAACCCGTCGTTCACGACCTACCGGATGGAGGCGACCGAGGACGGCTTCATGGCGCGCGTGCAGACGTCCTGGGCGATCACCTCCCGCACGGTCCAGCCCGCCTTCATGGCCGCGGGCGGCGTACTGGCCGGCCTCACCAGCCTGCGCGCGACGCTCGTCGTCGCAGGCGCTCTGTGCCTGGTGAGCGCCTTCGTCCTCCCCTGGAAGTCAGCCGAACCGGCACCGCTACCCCTGCCCGCCTGATCGGCAGTTGCTAGACCAGGTCCATCGCCATGGCGAGTCTGACCAGGTCGGCCATCAAGCCGTCGTTGTCGTTCTCCTCGTCGAGGAACGCGATCGCTTTCTCCGGCGGGAGCACCAGTACTTCGACCACCTGCTCGCCGTCGGGCGGATTGGTCGGCTCCCGGTCGACCACGACATCGGCGACCACATTGATCCAGTACGACACGGGGTGCGGCAGATGGTCGCGGTACGGCGCCGGTCGGCGATGGTCGGCCCGGTGCCCACCGAGCCAGGTCAGCGAGCCGGTGATCCGTGCGCCGGCCTCCTCGAGCAGTTCGCGGCGCGCGGTCTCCTCGATCGGCTCATCGGGTTCGCGGGTGCCGCCGGGCAGGAAGCGCCAGCCGAGATCGTTGCGGCAGACGACGATCCCGCCTTCGGCGCGGGCGACCACGTGCACATTGCTGATCAACTCGTCCGGCGGTTCCTCCAGTGTGAACTGGGTGTCGAGCTCTCCCCAGTGCCAGAACGCCGGCGCGAACAACTCAGGAAACCGCTCCGCCCAGGTCTGCATACTCCATCTTCCCTTACCTGCGGTACCGTCCGCCCCATGGCGGCCCCCCAGTCACGCACCCACCTCTACTGGGCCTGCGCCGTACTCAGCGCGCTGACTCTGCTGTTCCTGCTGGCCAAAGTCACCGGCCCAGCCACCTTCAACACCCTCGCCTGGACAGGCGCCGCCCTCGCAGCTCTCTCGACCCTGGCGCTCGTCACCCTGTACACCGCCTGCGCCCTAGGCCGCGCCCACCTGTCGACCCCAGTCGGGAGATTCACCCTCTTCCAACTCTCGGTAGCCCCCTTGGTGATCGCCCTGGCCTCAGCCGCCACCCTCCCGGACCACTACACCGGCACCCTGGCCCTCCTACTTCCCTGGGGCATCACCTACTGGCTCCACAACCTCCCCGAAAAACCCGCAGACCAGTAGCCGCCGCCCCACGCCTACACCAAGCCTGCTGCTCTCGAACGGCGACCGCAGTTCAACGCGGGCGAACGCCGCCCAGGAGCCGGAGCCGCCACCCAGGAGCCGCGCGCTCCCCACGCCGCCCCCGCAGTAACCGGCCCCCGCGCACGTCACCGGCGACGGCGGCGTCAGCCAGCTACTTCGCCTTCCCTGACCCGCACCTCCACGCGACCTGCAGCCGCGGTAGCGCTCGTAGTACCGGTTAGTTCAGGTGGGCGCGGAGGTAGTCGATGTCGGCCTTCTGGCCGTGGTCGGCGTTCGGGGTTTCGACGACGACCGGTGCGCCGGCGGCTTTGACGACCGCGACGATCTGAGCCGGGTCGATCTCGCCCTCTTCGAAGTTGCTGTGCCGGTCCGCGCCCGAGCCGAAGGCGTCTCGCGATCCGTTGGCGTGGACGAGGTCGATCCGCCCGGTGATCGCCAGCACCTTCTCGACGACGGAGTCGAGTTCCTCGCCGCCGGCGTGGAAGTGGCAGGTGTCCAGGCAGAAGCCGACGTTGGCGAGGTTGTCGTTGCCCGAGTCCTGCACGGCCTCCCACAGCCGCGCGATCCGGTCCAGTTGCCGCGCCATCGCGTTGTCGCCGCCGGCCGTGTTCTCGATCAGCAGCGGCACCGGCAGTTCGGCCCGCTCGATGCACTTGCGCCAGTTGTCGAAGCCGGTCTCCGGGTCGTCACCCTTGCCGACGTGACCGCCGTGCACGATGACACCCTTGACGCCGACCTCGGCCGCCTTGTCCAGCGTCTGCTGCAGCAGCTTGCGACTGGGAATCCGGATCCGGTTGTTCAGCGTCGCGACGTTCAGCACGTACGGCGCGTGGACGTAGAGGTCGATCCCGTCCGCGGCCGCCCGCTCCCGCAGCGCGTCGGCCCCGTCGGCGTACGACACCTTCGGGCCCTTCCAGCCCTGCGGGTCGCCCAGGAAGAACTGGACCAGGTCCGCACCCCGGTCCGCGGCCTCCGCCAGCGGGTCCTCCTGATCGACGTGCGCACCAAGTTTGAAGCTCATGCCGTCACCCTATGACCGCCCGCCGACAGTTTCCCAACCCGCCTCAGCCACCCTGACCCCAGCCTTTCGACCGCGTCACCGGCCGGGCGTCCGTGACCGGTTGCTGCACCGGCCGCCCCTCGAACTCGGTCGACAGCACCACATGCGTGTTGATCTCGCCGTGCTCACCCAGCCGCTCGAACAGCCCCTCCAGATGCCGCATCGAAGCGACCCGGACGCGCAGCATCGTGCAGGAGTTGCCACTGAGCTTGTGGATCTCCAGTACTTCGGGGAAGTCCTCGGCGCGGGTCGTCTTGAGCAGGCACCGCCCGGTGGTACACCGCATCTGCACGAACGCCGCCAACGGCTGCCCCGCCCGAGCCGGGTCGACCTGAGCCCGGTAGCCCACGATCACCCCGGACTCCTCCAGCCGCCGCACCCGGTCGGCGACGGCCGGCGGCGACAGGTTCACCCGCTTGCCGAGCTGGTTGTACGAGAGCCGCCCGTCGGCCTGCAGTTCGGACAAGATCTGCCAATCGGTCTGATCCAGCTCGCGCTCCTGAAAGGTCATACCGCCAGAACACCTTTCAGTCCGAAGCTCCGCAAGGCCTGACGCCTTACTTCCCGCCTTCAAGACCGACTCGGACCTTCCTAGCGTTGAAGGCATGCTGATTCCCGTCGTTCTCGCCGCCGCCCTGATGAATGCCGCGATGGTCGCCGCCAGTGCGGTCAGCACCATCCTGATCGCCGACCAACTTGCTCCCGCGCTGGCCGGACTGCCGAACACAGCAGGAGTCCTCGGTACTGCGGCAGGTGCTGTCGTCGTCGGTCGCTGGAGCGCGCGACTCGGCCGAGCACAGGCCCTCCGCACCGGCTACGGAATCGCCGTAGCCGGGGGAGCTCTCACAGTCCTGGCCGCTGTCGGAGCGCCGGTCGCCCTGCTCTTCCTCGGCATGTTCCTGCTCGGCACCGGCAACGCAGCAAGCCTCCTGTCCCGGTACGCCGCTGCTGAAGCCGTCAGCCCTGCTCGTCGAGCAGCCGCCATGAGCACAGTCGTCTGGGCCGGTACTGCGGGTGCAGCAGGTGGCCCGTTCCTCCTGGAGCCGGCCAAGTCGTTCGCCGAGTCCGCTGGCCTACCGGCACTCTGCGGCCCGTTCCTCCTCGCCGTAACCACCGCCTTCGCCGCCCTCCTCGCCGCCGGCAAGATCCGGCCCACCCCCGCACACGGCGCCGGCACCGAGCCCGCGCCGCGCAGTACAGGGGTGGAGCCCTCGCCACGCGGTACGGACACGGAGCCGGTGTCACCCAGTGCGGCGGTGGAGACGGCGCCACGTAGTACGGCGGTTGAACCGGCGCCACGCAGTACGGGGATTGGGGCGGCGTCGCGTAGTACGGCGTTGGTGGCGGCTGGGGTGATGTTGGTGGGGCAGTTGGTGATGGTGGCGTTGATGACCTCGGTGCCGGTGCACGCGCATCACCACGGGCAAGGGCTCGGCGTACTCGGGCTGATGCTGTCGGCGCACACGCTCGGCATGTTCGCGCTGGCTCCGGTCACCGGCTGGTGGATCGACAGAGCCGGGCCGAAGCCGACGATCCTCGCAGGACTCGCGACCGTCACCGTCTCCGCCTTGGTCATAGCCGGCCCAGCCGGGATGGCGTTCACCCCCGGCCTCTTCCTTCTCGGCTACGGCTGGAACCTCTGCTACCTCGGCGGCAGCGCACTGTTGAGCAGCGCGGCTGCAGACAGTCCTGCTGCCCGCGCGAAGCTGGAGAGCAAGGCAGAGGCCTGGGTCTGGGCTGTCTCCGCCCTGGCCACTGCCGCCTCGACGCTGCTGTTCGCAGCAGGCGGCTTCATGCTTCTGTCCGGTGTCTCGATCGCGCTGGCCGTACCGACGCTGGTCGCCGTGCTGACCTACCGCCCAGGCTCACCGCGAGCAGTCACTAGCCTTGCTGGATGCCAGCAACAGAAAGCTTCCGTGCCTTGCAGCCCGGACCTGTCCGGGTCGACGACGAGACCTGGACTCTGACCGTCCACGACCTCGGCGTACTGCGGGTGCCCAGCGGCAAGCTCGAGGCCAGTGACCCGTTCGTGAACCTCGGTGAGGGCCAGATCATCGACGTGCCGCCGGGCGACTACCCGGTCCGGGTGACGGTCGCGGACGTGTCCGACAAGCAGGACGGCAGCCACCTACGCGAGGCGTACCTCAGTGTCGTGCTGGCTGAGGGCGAGGTGGCGTCGGTGGGACCGGCCACGCGGGTTGCCGAGGAACTGCCGGCCGACGAGTACTGGGTCGTGCCGGTCGACGCCGGGACCGTAGGGTTCGCCGATGCCGACGCGATCCGGAGCGGGATGCCCGGGGACGACTGGTACGACGAGGTGTTCGACAACGGCAAGGACGACAGTTGGTTCGCGCTGATGGACTCCGCGGAGCACCTGCGCGCGGGGTGCGCCAACATCGTGTTGCCGGCCGCGACGGCGGGGGAGAACGTCGTACTGGCCCATTCCGGCTGGGGTGACGGGGTGTATCCGATCCTCAGCACCCTGGATGCGACCGGGCGGTCGCTCGCGATCCACATCGACCTGCTCGTGGTCGGCGGCTCGGACTCCGACGACGCGCCGGAGGCCTGAAAGCAGTCCCGCTGAGCCTGAGCAGACCTGTGGATAGTGGTCAAGAGCACGTCCGGACGCTGGTATTCTGTCAGTGTTGGCCCGGTCCTTCGACCGGGCTTACTGCTTGAGCCGACGGCGATTGTCGGCGAGAGCGCACCGCATCGCCCTCCTGCCACGGAGAGACCGTGGCCGCCAAGTCCGAAGGAGGTGGAGTTCGCGCATGCGTCGTTATGAAGTCATGGTGATCCTCGACCCTGAGCTCGAAGAGCGTACCGTCGAGCCGTCGCTGGACACGTACCTGAACATCGTCCGTAAGGAAGGTGGGACGGTCGAGAAGCTCGACATCTGGGGCCGCCGCAAGCTGGCCTACGACGTCAAGAAGAAGTCCGAAGGCATTTACGCCATCATCGACCTGACTGCCGAGCCGGCAGTGGTGAAGGAACTCGACCGTCAGCTCACGCTGAACGAGTCGATCCTCCGCACGAAGGTCATCCGTCCGGACCAGCACTGATCCCTGGGGTCGTCAAACAGCTTCAGTGTCGGTCCTGACCGCTATTGATAGCTGTAGACACAGACACACCCGAATGCAGGAGGAACGGCAATGGCAGGCGAAACCGTCGTCACACTGGTCGGCAACCTTGTCGACGACCCTGAGCTCCGGTTCACGCCGTCCGGCGCGGCCGTCGCGAACTTCCGGATCGCGTCGACCCCGCGGACGTACGACCGGCAGTCAGGTGAATGGAAGGACGGCGAGTCGCTGTTCCTGAGTTGTTCCGTCTGGCGGCAGGCCGCGGAGAACGTGGCCGAGTCGCTGCAGCGCGGGATGCGCGTGATCGTGCAGGGCCGGCTCAAGTCCCGTTCGTACGACGACCGTGAGGGCAACAAGCGCACAGTCTTCGAGATCGACGTGGACGAGGTCGGCCCGTCCCTGCGCAGCGCGACCGCCAAGGTCACCAAGGCCATGCGGTCCGGCCCTGGCGGCGGCGGTGGCGACTTCGGTGGTGGCGGTGGCGGGAACTCCGGTGGTGGTTTCGGTGGCGGCGGCGGCCAAGCCGGCGGCGCCCCGCAGAACGACCCCTGGGCGACCCCGCAGGGTGGGGGCGGCCAGTCCGCCCCGCAGAACGACCCCTGGGCAGGTCAGGGTGGCGGCGGCTCGATGGAAGAGCCTCCGTTCTGATCCGCGGCAGGACAATTTTCCGAGTGACCATTCCGGCAGTAGCCGGGCTCTAGTAGTAGGAAGAGAGCACCACAATGGCCAAGATCATTCGGAAGCCGAAGAAGAAGGTCTGCGGCTTCTGCAAGGACAAGGCAACGTACGTCGATTACAAGGACACCGCGCTGCTGCGCAAGTTCATCTCCGACCGCGGCAAGATCCGCGCGCGCCGGGTGACGGGCAACTGCGTGCAGCACCAGCGCGACGTGGCCACCGCTATCAAGAACGCTCGCGAGGTGGCTCTGCTGCCTTACACGAGCACCGCTCGCTGAGGGAGGTCTGAGACATGAAGCTCATCCTGGCGCAGGAGGTCGAGGGCCTCGGAGCCCCCGGCGACATCGTCGAGGTCAAGGACGGCTACGGCCGGAACTACCTCGTACCGCGTGGTCTGGCCATCGGCTGGACCCGTGGAGCCGAGAAGCAGATCCAGTCGATCAAGCGGGCGCGTGACGCCCGGGCGATCCAGGGCAAGGAGCACGCGAGCGAGGTCAAGAACCAGCTCGAGCAGCTCACTGTCTCGCTGGACGTGAAGGCCGGCGACACCGGCCGTCTGTTCGGCTCGGTCACCCCGGCGGACGTCGCCGGCGCGATCAAGTCGGCCGGCGGCCCGCTGCTCGAGAAGCGGGTCATCAACATCGGCTCGCCGATCAAGACCACCGGCAAGCACGCCGTGTCGGTCCAGCTGCACCCAGAGGTGGCCGCCACGGTCCGCCTCGAGGTCGTAGCAGTCTGACCCAGCACCACCAGCCCGGCCCGCTTCCTCTCCGGAAGCGGGCCGTTCTGCTGCCCTGCCCGGGCGCGTGGAAAGCAGCATCCCCCAGCGCTGGACCAGCCGGTACTACGTAACGCCAGCCACCCCGGCTGCTCGTCGTCTCGCCCGACGTCGTCCACCTCGAGCTCGCTCCCGCGATCCAGCCACCGTGCTCGCCGTCGCTCCGTCGCCTTGCTTGCCCGGCGAAAGAAGGTTGATTGCGGTCGGCGCGCGTGGGCCGCAGGATTGGGCCGGTGAGCATCGCCCCTGCTTTCGCCCAGTTGTTGCGCCGGTTCCGCTCTGACAACGGCCTGACCCAGGAACGCCTGGCTGAACTTTCCGATCTCAGTATCGAGGCCGTGAAAACCCTGGAAAGCGGTCGCCGCCGCCATCCCCGCCCCGCGACGGTCGAGCAACTGGCAGCAGCCCTCGCGCTCGACGACGCCGAAGGCGACCAACTGAGGAAAGCCGCTCGGCGTACGAAGATCGGTAAAGCTCCATCCCTCGGCGTACGACGACAGCTTCCACCCCCGATCACGGACTTCACTGGCCGGTCGCAGCATCTCGACACCTTGATCGAGCTGCTCGAGAAACCGGACCGCGAGTCTCCCGGCATCGTCGTGTCCGCGATCGGCGGTATGGGCGGAATCGGCAAGACCACCCTCGCCGTCCAGGCGGCCCATCAGGTAGCTGAGATCTTCAGAGACGGACAGCTCTACCTCAATCTGCGCGGAGCGAGCCCTGACCCGGTCAGCACAGAGCAAGCGCTGGACACGCTGTTGGAGGCCCTCGGCCTGGCGCCCGCAGCAGCAGCGGACGACCTGTCGTTCACCGCCGGCCGCTATCGCACCGCCCTTGCTGGACGAAGCATCCTCCTGATGCTCGACGACGCGGCGAGCGTCGAGCAGATCGTTCCCCTCCTGCCGGGGACCGCCGGGGCAGTCGTCATCGTGACCAGCCGTTCTCCGCTCGCGACCCTGCCCGGTGCACGCCGCCTGGCGCTGGACGTCCTGACCGAGAGCGAAGCCCTGGATCTCCTGGGAGAGGTCGTCGGCGCGGACAAAGTGGCCGCAGAGCGATCAGCTGCCATCGAGGTGGTCCAGTACTGCGGGCTGCTGCCGTTGGCGATCCGGATCGCAGCAGGGTACGCAGGGACGAGTCCGCTGTCGGCTCTGGCCGCCCGGCTGGGCGACACTGACGGGATCTCCGACGTACTGACGGGCCCGCACGGCGAAGTACGGCGTATTCTCTCGCTCTCGCTGGACCGGTTGGCCGGCAGCGATCGCCGAGGCGACCAAGACGCGGCGACGGCCTTTCCTGTCTTGGCGCTCTTCGATGGGGACCACTTTCCGCTACGCGCGGCGGCGGCCGTACTCGGCCGATCGCTGGACGACACCGAGGACCTGCTCGACCGTCTGTTCGACGCCTGTCTGCTGGAGAGCCCGGCGATCCACCAGTACCGGATGCACGATCTGGTCCGCGAGATCGGCCGAGCCCTCGCGATCACGAAACTGTCCGAGCACGATCGCCAGGAGCTCAAGCTCCGCGAGCTTGCTTGCTACAGCTCCGTGCTGTGGCGGCATACGGAGCTGCTCACCCGGGCCGATCCGTACGGGTCCCGGGCGCAACGCTGGTCCGAGGGCGCAGAGGATCTGGCCGACCCGACGCAGATGACCGGTTGGCTCGAGGCGGAGCTGCCCAACCTCCGCCGACTCGTCCACTCGTCCACCGACGACGAAGCGCTGCGGCTGCTCGCGGTCCGGATCGCCCTCGGCATGTCATCCCTCGCGGTGGCGTTGATGAGGTTCGCCGAGGCCAGATCGGCGTTGACCGCGATCGCGCTGCTCCCGATCGAACTGCCCGCCGAGATGGAGATCGGCAGGCTGTACCACACAGCCTTGATGTGCAGCAGTCTCGGTTTGACCCAGGAGTGCCTGGATTGGCTCCGTCGTGCCACCGCGGTGGCTCGCGAACGCGGCGGACCGGAGCAGCTGGCGCGCTGCCTGCTCGACCTCGGCCAAGTACTCGGCCAGACAGGCCGTCCCGACGAGGGCATGCCGTACGCCGAGGAAGGTCGCGCCCTCCTCGACCAGGTGGCCGGCGGTTCCCGGTTCTTACAGGCCGCCCAGCTCATCACCGGGATGCTGGCCGGCCAACTGGGCGACCTGGACCGGCAGCGAGAGATCTTCGACGACTTGCTGACGCGGTTGCCGGGGACCGAGGAGCGCGGCCGCGACGCCAGCCACCTGGGAACCATGGCCCAGTCGCTCCGGACGAGCGGTCGGCACCACAAGGCGTTGGAGGTACTACGGATCGCTCTGGTCGAGGTCCGCGAACTCGGCTTCGAGGTGCTCGAAGCCCAGGCCCTGATCGAGCTCGCCTCGATCCACCTGGACCTGCACGACTTCCCGCCTGCGTTGGAGGCCATCGAAGCCGGTCTCCGCATCGCCTCCCGTTACCCGGCCGAGAATCGCGAGGCGCCGCTGCTGAAACTGCTCGGCGACGTCCTCGCTGCGACCGGCGAGCCGACGGAGGCCAGGAAGGCATGGGAGCAAGCGATCGTCCGCTACGACCGCGAGGCCGACCCCCGGGCGAGCGAAGTACGAAAGCTGCTGTCAGCCGACTGAGGCTCGGTCGCGAGAGCGGTCCGAACGGTCAGCTTTCGGTGGGGGCGGGCCATTCGGTGGGTTCGGGGTCGTCGGCGTTGCCGGGGTCGGGTTGCTTGACTGTGGGCATCTCGGTGGGTTCGGGGTCGGACTGGTCGGCGCCGCCCTCGGTCGGGGCCCGGACGGTCGGCCAGTTGGTCGGCGCTGGATCCTCGTCGTCCGCCAGCGCGGGCGTCACTCCGACTCCGTTCAAAAGCACCACGGCAGTCAGTACGCCGACCAGGCGGCGCCGCCGGCGCATCATTCCGACCAAGCGCAGCCGATGCACTACACCGACCAGGCGGCGCACCAGATGCTGCGGCGCCGCGCGGCGTACCGGTTTCACTTCTTGTCCAGGGCGTAGAGGACCGAGTCGTGGACGACGATGGCGTGGTCGCCGGCGACTCCCCAGGGGCGGGCCGTGTTGGGTTGGAGCTTGACCGCCTTGCTGCCGGGGACGATCGAGTACAGGTCGCCGCTGATCTGGCCGTAGATCGTTGTCTGGTTCACCGACTGCGGCTGGAACGCCGGCTGCAGGCTGGTCTTGCCACCGGTGAAGTTGATCAGGCACTCACCGAGGGCGGCCACCTTGCCCGCGTGGTCGGGCAGCCACTTCCAGCCGTCGGCCTGGTCCGGGCTGACCTTGGGGCAGGTCGCGAGCACGGCACCGTTGGCCGTCGAGTTCACCGTCACCAGTACTTCGTTGGTCTTGCCGGTGCTCCAGTGCACGATCACCCGGCCCGCGCTCGCCGCGACGATGTGGTCGATGCTCTTGGCCCCGCTCGGCGGCTTGAGTGGCAACTCGACCAGATCCTTGCCCGGCTCGCTCCAGTACAGTGGTCCGGCGTACCGCGCCATCAGCGCCCGGTTGCCCTCGGCAAGCAAAATCGTGGACAACCGCGGCTGGTTCGGTACGGCGTGCAGCTCGCCGCCGCTGACCACGCTGGCGCCCGCCTCGTCGCCCATGTCGATCAGCGGCGAGGAGCCGAAGAACTGCACCCGCGCCGAGTCGGGCAGCTCGATCTCGGTCGGCAGCGCGCCGTCGCCGGGCCAGTAGAACAAGGAACCCGGGGCCGTTGCCGCGAGCACCGGCTTGGAATCGATTGTGGTGTAGACCGGACTGGTGGTGTCGCGCGGAACCTTGTCCTGGTAGATCACCTTGCCCGCGCTGTCGAGCACGACGAGCTTCTGGTCCGGCGTGATCACCGCGACCTCGCTGCCGTCCGGCGACACGGCCGGGTGGGTGTCCGTTTTGATGTCGACGGTCCAGGCGGCGTTGGTGCTCCAGCCGGGCGGAGCCGGCCGGGCCGCGAACTGGTCCGACTTGACCTCGGGCTTCGGCAGCTCGGGCAGCTTCGGGGACTCGGTCGACGTCGGCTTGGCCGGCCCGTGATCACGGATCACCAGCAGATACACCGCAGTACCGCCGAGCAGTACGACGGCGAGCGCGGCCGCCGCGATGATCGGCCAGATCGGCTTGTTGTTCTTGGTCGAGACCTCGACCGCCTCGACCTGGCCGTCCGGGTGGATGATCAGCGGCCAGGAGGAGCCGTCGGACTCGACCGCGGTCGCCTTCACCGCGCGGCCGAGCTGGGCCGACCGCTCGGCCACCAGCGCGATCGCCGCCTGACGGGGATCGTGGTGGTTCACCGGGTGGCTGCGCCCGGCGATCTTCACCTCGGCGTTGTGGTCGTCGTACAGCCGGATCGTGACCTTCGGCCAGGACGGGATGCCCTTGTCAGCCACGGTCGCCCCTCGTCCCAGCCACAGAACTCCCTCGGTAGTCGGCTCTCAAGCCCTACGTTCTAGCATTTCTTCCGCCCGAAGACATGCCGTCCGCCCACAGGCATGACAATTCGCGAGCCTGCCCGGCTCGTCTGACCCCGACAAGGGGGTAGAAACATCCTCGCCTGTGGATGGGTCACGCCAGTACACCCGGATAGCGAGAGAATACTGTGGGCGACAGCCCGTGACACGCCGCGAGAGGAGGGGCCATGACGCAACCGCAGCAGAACCCGTGGACTCGGCAACAACCGCCGACCCAGGCGCCGCAACCGCACCAGGGGCCCCCGCAGCCGGTGAACCTGACGCCCCGGGGGCCGTCCGCCCCGCAGCACGGTGTGACCGCCCCGGCGGAGGACCAGCGGCTGCCGAAGTTCGCGATTCCCGCCGCAGACACGCTCTGGTGGGTCGGGGTGCACGGCGGCTCGGGTGAGACCACGATGTCGCTGCTGCTCCCCGGGACCAGGGCCGCCGGTCACCGGTGGCCGATCCCGCCGCCGCCGGTGCCGACACCGGTCGTGCTGGTCGCACGCACCCATGGCGCCGGCCTCCGGGCAGCGCAGCGGGCAGCGATCGAGTGGGCCTCCGGTGTGGTCCAGGGGATCGCCGTGCTCGGGCTGGTGCTGATCGCGGACGCTCCCGGCCGGTTGCCCCGGGTGCTGGACGACTTCGCCGACATCGTCGGCGGCGGGGTGCCGAGGGTCTGGGACATCCCGTGGATCGAGGAGTGGCGAAGGGGGGAGGACCCCACGCCGGAAAATACTCCCGACGAGGTTTTCGAAGTACTTGAATCCATCTACGCTCTTCGCGCGTCGAACCCAGCGGATTACCCCGCCCCTTACTGAGAGGTCCATTCTGATGTTCGCAAAATTCGTTCCGCTTCTTGCCCCCCTGGTCGGCGTCGAGCCGCCGACCGAGGCCTCCGGCGGAATCAAGACGGTGGTCGGCTGGGTGACCTGGATCGCCTTCTCCATCTGTGTTCTCGGTGTCATCATCGCCGGCGCCATGATGGCCATCGGCCAGCGTCGCGGCGAGGGTGGCGAGCACGCCGCCCGGCTCGGCTGGGTGCTCGCGGCCTGCATCGTGATCGGTTCGGCGTCGGCGCTGGTCGGGGCGCTGCTGAAATGACCACTCCGGCCACCGCCCCGGCCGGCGTACCGGCCGGCTGATCGGTCGTGGGACTGTTCAGCGGCCGGTCCGGCGACGGCGAGGACGACGACGCGGGCGAATCCACCTCTCCGTGGGAGAACCGCGGCTTCGTCGCTTCGGCGATCGTCATCGGGGCAGTGGTCGTGTGTGTGATCGTCTTCCTCGTGCTGGGCCGGACCGGTGGCGACGATCAGCCCGGCGCCGGGCAGAGCCCTTCGCCGGGCCTCACCGAGCCGACGGACCTGCCGAGCGACGAGCCGACCGAGCCGCCGGCGACGCCCGGGGACGACCCGACCAGTACGCCGGTGGTCACCCCGCCGCCGGTGAACAACGCCGCCGGCGGCTGCAAGGCGAAGAACCCGGACCAGCGCATCCCCCGGTCGGCGCCGCCCGCGGTCTCCTGGCAGTTCGAGACGGACATGCTGATCCCGCTGCAGGCACAGGGCGGTCCGGCGAGCACCGACGCGAACGGCCTGCGGTACTGCTTCGCCCATTCGCCGACCGGCGCGGTGCTCGCCGCGATGGTGACGCTCGGCCAGATCCGCAATCCCGACCTGACCACATCGGTCCTGCAGCACCGGATCGCGCCGGGCGCCGGCCGGACCAGGGCGCTCAACGAGAACAGGTCCTCCCCGTCGCCGTCGCACGACGCCGGCGATCCGTCCCAGTTCACCGGGTTCAAGGTCGTCGACTACCTGCCCAACCGCGCCATCGTCGCGCTCGCGGTGCAGGTCGACTACCGCAGCGTCGCCTCGTTGCCGATCACCCTGGTCTGGCAGGGCGGCGACTGGAAGGTGGTCCTGCAGCCGGACGGCAGTTTCAACGGTGAGGTCGCGCCGGACATTCTCGGATCGCTGGACGGCTACGTCCGGTTCGGAGGCAGCTGATGCTCGTCCTCGGTTGTTCGCTGGCGCCCTGGAACTGGGACGACTGCGCCCGCAAGTACCTCGGTGACGCGATCCAGGCGGCCATCGGCGGCCTGTTCGGCTTCCTCTTCGACACTTTGAAGAAGCTCATCGTGGACGCCGTCGTCGCCGTACTGAAAGCGGTCGGCACGCTCTGGGTCGACATCAAGACCCCGGGCATCGGCAACAACAGCGCGATCCTGTTCGTGCAGGCGTACACCTTCTGGATCCTGGTCTTCGCGGCGACCATCTCGGTCATCATCGGCGGCGTCCGGATGGCCGTCTCGCAGCGCGGCGAGCCGCTGCGGGACATCATGAAGAGCCTGCTGACCATGGTCGTCGTCTCCGGCGCCGGCGTCGCTTTCGCCTCCACCTTGATCACCGTGTCCGACGTCTTCTCCCGCTGGATCATCCAGCAGTCGATCGGCGAGTCGAACTTCGACGAGAAGCTGACCGAGAAGATGACGAACCCGCTCAAGGACAGCGGGGTCGGGTTGATGCTGGTGATCGTGATCGGCATCCTGATGGTGATCTCCGCCCTGGTCCAACTGGGGCTGATGGTGATCCGGTACGGGATGCTCGTGCTGCTGGTCGGCGTGCTGCCACTGACGGCGGCGGCCACCAATACCGAGGCCGGGATGATGTGGTTCAAACGGGCCGTCGGCTGGCTGGCCGGCTTCATCATCTACAAACCGGTGGCCGCCCTCATCTACGCGACCGCGATCTTCCTGATCGGCGAGCCCAAGGGCGGCCCGGACTCCACTCTGAAGGTCATCACGGGCGTCACCATGATGCTGCTCGCCATCGTGGCGCTGCCGGCCATCCTGCGCTTCGTCTCGCCGCGGACGGGAGGCTGACATGATCGCGATGTTCTGCGACGACGGCTGGGTCGAGTGCATCAAGAACATGATCCTGGGCACCGTCTCCTTCGCAATCGATGGGCTGATCAAAGTGATCTTCGATCCGATTTTCGACGCGCTGGCCAAGGCCGTCGGCAGCGTGATGGCCACCATCGGAACGTTCTGGGTGTACGTCGACACGCCGTCGATCGGGAACTCCAGTACCGGTAAGCCGGACTTCGCGATCGACTGGATCTGGCAGCACACCGCGTGGATCGCGGTCTTCGCGGCCACCATCGGGGTGATCGTGGCCGGTTGCCAGATGGCCTGGTCCCAGCGTGGTGAGTCGGCCCGTGAGCTGCTCCGGTCGCTGCTCACGCTGGCGGTCGCCTCGACGATGGCGGTCAGCGTCGCGCAGGTGCTGATCACGGTCGGCGACAAGTTCTCCGAGTGCATCGTGTCGACCTCGCTGGCGGAGAACGCGCAGGGCTTCGTCTGCAACCGGCACGACGCCAACGCGGCCGGCTTCGGCCGGGCGATGCTGGTGCTGCTGGGATTGAGCGCCCCGACCGGCACGCTCGGCGTCGGGTTGATGATCGCCATCGCCATCATCGCGTTGCTCGCCTCGCTGATCCAGGTCGTCTTGATGGTGGTCCGCTACGCGATGCTCATCCTGCTCATCGGGGTGCTGCCGATCGCGGCCTCGGCGACGAACACCGAGATGGGCAAGGGCTGGTTCAAGCGCATCATCTCCTGGCTGGTCGCCTTCATCCTCTACAAACCCGTGGCGGCCCTGATCTATGCGACGGCGATCAAGCTCACCTCGGCCAACTTCGAGAAGAACAAGCCGAAGACCGGTCCGCTGGCGTTCGCCGGCCAGACCGACGGCGACAAGATCATGAACATGGTCACCGGCATCACGATGCTGGTGCTCGCCCTGTTCGCCCTGCCGGCCTTGATGCGGTTCATCGCTCCGATGGTCTCGGCGACGGCCGGGTCGGCCGGGGCGGGCATGATGGCCGCCAAGCTCCTCGGTGCGGACAAGATCGGCGAAAAGGTCCAGGACTCCACCAAGGGCCAGAGCGAGAGTGACGGTCCCACCGGCTCGGAGAATCCCGGGCCCTCGCCACAACCGACCTCCAGTCCACGCGGTTCCGATTCACCGAGCGGCGGCGGGGGTGGCCGAGGTGGCGGTGGCGGCGGTAGCGGTGGCTCTGGCGGTAGCGGTGGTTCTGGCGGTGGCGGCGGAGGAGGCGCCGGCGGCGGTGCTGGTGGAGGTGCCGGTGGTGGCGCGGGCGGTGGTGCCGGTGCCGGTGCCGGAGCCGGAGCAGGCGGCGCGGCTGGTGGCGCGGCCGGCGGTGGCGCCGCGGCAGGTGGTGGCGCGGCGGCCGGTGGTGGTGCGGCAGCAGGCGGTGCCGCGGCCGGTGCGGGAGCAGCAGCCGGACCGGTCGGGATCGCTGTCGTCGCGGCCGCGGCAGCGGTCAAGAAGGGCATCGACACGGCCAAGGAGTTCACCGAGGACGTCGGCAAGGAAATAGACGGAATGGATGAGGGACCAAGTGGCAGCGGCTGACAGCGTGCGGAGCACGCCCAGGACCTACGGCAACTGGCGCCAGCCGGCGTCGGCGGGCATCGCGGGCCTGGGCACGCTCGGCACCATGATCATGATGGGCGGCCTGGTGGTGACGCTCATCGCCACCATGGCCGGCGGACTGCTCGGCGCGGTGATCTCGATGACGATCGTCGGGATCACCCTGCTGATGCTGATGACGAAGGACAAGCACGGCCAGTCCAGCCTGCAGAGACTCTCGACCCGAATTGGATGGCAGCGAGCAAAGATGGCCAAGCACAACATCTACCGTTCCGGTCCGCTCGGCCGTACGCCGTGGGGCAAGTTCCAGCTCCCCGGACTCGCGGCCGCATCCCAGTTGAGCGAGTACCAGGACTCCTACGGCCGCCCGTTCGCCCTGCTCTTCTACCCGAGCACCCGGCACTTCACCGTCGTCATCAACGCGGAGCCGGACGGCGCCTCGCTGGTCGACGAGGACCAGGTCGACAACTGGGTCGCGCACTGGGGCCAGTGGCTCGCGTCGCTCGGTCACGAGCCGGGCGTCGTCGCCGCCTCGGTGACGGTGGAGAGCGCACCTGACACCGGGATCCGGTTGCGCCGCGAGGTCACCCACAACACCCAGGACGGTACGCCGGCGATCGCGCGGGCGATGCTGGCCGAGGTGATCCAGACGTACCCGGAGGGGTCCGCGCTGGTGTCCGCCCGGGTCGCGTTGACGTTCAAGGGCACGGACCGGCAGGGCAAGCGCCGCAAGGAAGAGGACATGGGCCGCGAGCTCGCGTCCCGGCTGCCCGCTCTCACCCAGAGCCTGAACTCGACCGGCGCCGGTGCTGCCCGGCCGGTGACCGCGCAGGAGCTCTGTGAGACGGTCCGGATCGCGTACGACCCGGCCGCCGCAGTACTGATCGACGAGGCTCGTAGTCAGGGCATGTCGCCGGAGCTGCAGTGGACCGATGTCGGTCCGGCCGGTGCGCAGTCGTTCTGGGACAAGTACCGGCACGACAGTGCGTGGTCCGTGACGTGGCAGATGACGCAGGCACCGCGCGGTGAGGTGTTCTCGTCCGTGCTGTCGCAGTTGGTTGCCCCGCATCCGGACATCGACCGCAAGCGCGTCACGCTGCTGTACCGGCCGCTGGACGCGGCCACGTCGGCGCGCATGGTGGAGGCGGACAAGCGCAACGCCTCGTTCCGCGCGACCGCCTCGGCCCGCCCGTCGGCCCGCTCGCTGGCCGAAGCAAGGGCCGCTGACCGTACTGCGATGGAAGAAGCGCGCGGAGCCGGTCTGGTGAACTTCGGCATGGTCGTCACCGGCACGGTGATGTCCGCCGAGCAACTGCCCGACATGATCGCCGCGATCGACAACCTCGGTGCCACCGCCCGGGTGCTGCTCCGGCCGGCGTACGGATCGCAGGACTCCGCCTTCGTCGCGGCGCTGCCGCTCGGCGTCGTCCTGCAGAGCCACCTGTCGGTTCCGGCCGGCATCCGGGAAGCCCTATGAGCCAGCGGGAGGCCCTGTGAGCAAGAAGAAGAAGCCGGTCGACCCGATGCGGGGCGGCAAACGCCCGATGCCGCGCGGCTGGCCCGGTATGGCCGGCGGCTACTCGACCTACCTGCAGGCCCCGGCCGAGTGGCGCGGTACGACGGTGCAGGTCTGCGGGATGTGGCCGTTCGCGGCCGGCACCGGCAGCCCGATGGTCGGCGTACCGATCGGCCGCAACATCCTCTCCGGCGCGACCATGTGCTGCGACCCGATCAGCTGGTTCATGCGCGCCAAGCTGATCTCCAACCCGTCGGTCTTCGTGCTCGGCAAGCCCGGTCTGGGCAAGTCGACGATCATCCGGCGGATGGCCCTCGGACTGGCCGGGTACGGCGTGATGCCGCTCGTGCTCGGCGACCTGAAGCCGGACTACAAGGACCTCATCGAGGCGCTGGGCGGTCAGGTGATCCAGCTCGGCCGCGGCCGTGGCCACCTGAACGTGCTCGACCCCGGCGAGTCCCGCAAGGCCGCGTTGCGGCTGACCGGCAGTGCTCGGCAAGCGATCCAGGCGGACGCGCACGGCCGCCGTTCCACCATGGTGTCCGCGCTGATCTCGATCATGCGCTCGGCGCCACCCACCGACCGCGAAGAGACCATCATCGACGAGGCCCTGAAGGTCCTCGACGAACGCCACGACGGCACCCCCGTACTGCGGGACCTCCTCAAGGTGGTCCAGGAGGCCCCGGACCGGGTCCGCGACGTCGCCCTCGACCGCGGCAGCATGGAGCGCTACCGGCAGATCACGGAAGGCCTCGAAGCCTCCCTGATCGGTCTGGTCGGCGGTGGCCGGCTCGGTGAGATCTTCTCCGAGCAGACCGACCACCCGATGGCGATGGACCGGCCGGTCGTGTTCGACGTCTCCAACATCGACGACTCCGAGACGAGCCTGCAGGCCGCGGTGCTGCTGGCCTGCTGGTCGTACGGCTTCGGTGCTGTCGCTGTCTCGCAGGCGCTGGCCGATGCCGGGCTGGAGCCACGGCGGCACTACTTCGTCATCCTGGACGAGCTGTGGCGGGTACTGCGCGCAGGCCGCGGCCTGGTTGACCGGGTCGACGCGCTGACCCGTCTGAACAGGCAGCGCGGTGTCGGGATGGCGATGATCTCGCACACCATGTCCGACCTGCTCGCGCTGGAGCACCCCGAGGACCGGATGAAGGCGAAGGGTTTCGTCGAGCGCTCCGGCATGGTGATCTGCGGCGGGCTGCCGCGCGCCGAGATGGAGAACCTGACCGCCGTCGTACCGCTGTCGGGTGAGGAGCAGAACATGCTCATCGGCTGGCAGGACCCGCCGGCCTGGGACCCGGCCACCGGTGAGGAGGCGGCGCCACCCGGACGAGGGAACTTCCTGGTCAAGGTCGGTGGCCGCCCGGGCATCCCGGTGCATGTCGCGCTGACCTCGGTCGAGCGCGAGATCAACGACACGAACAAGCTGTGGAAGACCGGCGCGGACGGCCGGCCGCTGAAGGTGGAGATCGGCGACGACGGGACCGAGGAGGTCGTCGAGGAGTACACCTTCGACGACCCGACCATGCTGCCGCCGCCCGACCCGAGCACCCGGCTGGCCCCACCGCCCGACCCTGCCACCCGGATCGTCGCGAAGGCTGGAGTTGAGGAATAGTGGCCCAGGGCAAGAAGTCCACCGGTCCGGCCGGGTTGTCGGTCGAGTCGATCCTGGTGTTCGTCGGGATCGGCCTGTTCGTGATCGTGGTCGGTGGGATCTGGTCGTCGCTGAAGATCGCCGCCGCGATCAACAACACCCGCGACGTCGGCGGGAACCCGGTCGGCGCGATCACCGACCTGATCGACGGCACCCTGGAGTGGTCGGGCGCCGCGACCGGTGTCCTGCTGCTGGAGATCGTCCTGCTCGCCGTGCTCGGCGGTGGTGGGTACTACCTCGCCGTACGGATGGGCAGGCCCGGCTCCCGGGTGGACCGGTCCGCCCAGTTGATGTCGAAGCGCACGGAGATCTACAAGCTCACCCGCGAGGGGGCTCAGGAGATCGCCAACCGGCTCGGCGCCGGGCATGCGGGTCCGGGCGTCATGATCGGCCGCACGGTCCGCGACAACCTCGAGGTGTTCGGTTCCTGGGAAGACATGCACGTCGACGTCTGGGGCCCTCGGACCGGTAAGACCACGTCGCGCGCGGTGCCGGCGATCCTGGAGGCGCCGGGCTCGGTGATCGCCACCTCCAACAAGCGGGACATCGTCGACGCCACCCGCGATCCGCGCGCGGCCAAGGGGCCGGTCTGGGTGTTCGACCCGCAGGAGGTCTGCGGCGAGGAACCCGCCTGGTGGTGGAACCCGCTCAGCTACATCACCGACGAGACGAAGGCACGCCAGTTGGCCGAGCACTTCGTCGCGTCGCAGCGGTCCGAGTCGGCCCGCACGGACGCCTTCTTCGATGCCGCCGGCACCGATCTGCTGGCCGGTCTGCTGCTGGCCGCGGCAGTGGCCAAGCGCCCGATCACCCAGATCTACAGCTGGCTGGCGGATCCCCGCAACGACGAGCCGGAGCGCATCCTGCGATCCACGCCTGGGCTGCAGCTGTCCGCGGACGCACTCGCCGGTGTGATCAGCGCACCGGACAAGCAGCGCGGCGGCATCTACGGAACCGCCCAGCAGAGCGCGCAGTTCCTGATCAACCGCAAGGTGACCCGCTGGGTCATCCCGAACGGACCGAACGACAACCGGCCGCAGTTCAACCCGTACCAGTTCGTCCGCGAAGGCGGCACGCTGTACAGCCTGTCCAAGGAAGGCGCCGGTACTGCGGGCCCGCTGGTCACCGCGTTGACGGTGGCCGTGGTCGAAGCCGCCGAGGACTACGCGAAGACCTGTGCGGGCGGCCGGATGCCGAGTCCGCTGGTCGGCGTACTGGACGAGGCAGCGAACGTCTGCCGCTGGAAGGACCTGCCGGACCTCTACAGCCACTTCGGCTCGCGCGGCATCGTGCTGATGACGATCCTGCAGTCCTGGGCCCAGGGGGTCGAGTGCTGGGGCGAGCGCGGCATGGAGAAGCTCTGGTCCGCGGCGAACATCCGCGTGTACGGCGGTGGTGTGTCCGACGCGAACTTCCTCGAGCGCCTGAGCAAGCTGATCGGCGACTACGACATCACGTCGAACTCGGTGTCGTACAACAAGGGTGAACGCGGTACCAGCAAGCAGACCCAGCGGCACCACATCATGGAGGTCTCCGACCTCGCCTCGATGCCGCCCGGGCGCGCGGTCGTGTTCCCGTCCGGGATCCCGGCCACGATGATCAAGACGGTCCCGTGGATGGCCGGCCCGTACGCGGCGGCGGTGAAGGCCTCGTTCGCGCACCACGACCCGGGTGCGTCGGCTCCTGCCATCACCCAGGGCGGCGCGGGCGCGTGGATCGCCGCCGGCCGCAACCAGCCCACTGCGCCGGTCGCTCCGAGCGGACCGCCGGCACCGGTCTGGGAGCAGACCGAGGAGCAACGCCGTGGATGGTGAAGGCGAGCTCTTCTACCCCCACGTCGCCGCGTTCGTCGAGGACCGGCTGGTCTACCTGTACTGCCGGCGCATCGGGCAGCAGTTCGTCTGGTGCCCCGAGTGGTACCGGCACGCGGAGGCGCTGAGCCGGCTGGACTCGATCTGGCGGGCATGGGAGCACCTCCGGCTCGACCCGGCGACCGGGATGTCGGTGTGGTGGCGTGACCATGCCGACCCGCACATGATGGCGTTGCTCGACCCGGACGGGCCGTTCGCGGCCTGCCGTGGTTCGCACAGTGACTACCCGATCCCGCCGCTGCCGGTGCAGGAGCCACCGGCCGGCCTCTTCTTCGACCAGCGCCAGCCGAACCTGCGCGGCGTCTGAGATTAGCGGTGCGGGGTGATGACCGAGGAGCTGGCGGCGGGTGTCGCCGCTCCTCCCTAGGCGCTGGGTGCTGGTAGGCCGAGGGATTTGCCGAGGCGGGTGAGTTGATGGTCGAGGTGGGCCGGGAACTGGGTGACGGTGTTGGTGAACTGTCCGAACAGCTCCAGGCTCACCAGGCCGCAGAGCGACGAGAAGGCCAGCAGACCGCGCGCCAAGATCTCCGGCTGGAGCTCGCCGGGCAGTGAGGGCCTCAGCCGGTCCAGCTCACGCCGGAGAGCAGCCGTCATCGGTGGGTCGTCCTGAGACGGCTCCAGCTCGGCGTCTGCGAGCAGCCCGAGCAGGAGGAGGGGAACCCTGCTCCCGGCGGCAGTGGTCCGTTCAGGAGGCGCGTGGTACCCGGGGACCGGGCTGCCGTAGAGCAGGGCCCACTCTGCCGGATTGGCGACGGCCCACCGGCGTACGGCGCGTCCGATGGTCAGCCAGCGTCGGCCCAGGTCGCCGCGGTGGCAGCGAGCCTCGGCAGCCTCCACCGCGTCACCGAACGCGTTGTACGACTCCTCGATCAGCAGGGTGAGCAACTCGTCGCGGCTCGGCACGTACCGGTAAATGGCTGACGAGACCAGGCCGAGTTCGCGGGCGATCGCGCGCAGCGAGAGACCGGCCGAGCCCTCGGTGCGGAGCTGCTGGTGCGCGATCCGGAGGATGTCGGTCATCGTCTGCTGATGCGCGCGCTGTCTCGGCGTCGTCATCTGCTGATCATCACCGGTCGGTGGAGCAGTGGCAACTTGAGAGAGCACTGCTCTTGCTTTCTGCTGGCTGATCGCCAATACTGGAAGCAAGAGAGAGCGGTGCTCTCACAAATGTGAGGAGTGGGGACGATGCAGGAGATCTGGCGCTGGAGCAACCTGGGACTGGCGTTCGCGGTCGAGCTGGCCGGGCTCGGGATCTTCGCGTGGTGGGGCTGGCGGACCGGCGGCAGTACGCCGATCAAGCTGCTGCTCGCGATCGGGCTGCCGGTGCTGGCCGCGGTCGTCTGGGGCCTCTTCGCCGCACCGACGGCGAACTACGGCAGCCCGGTCGTCACCACGATCGTCAAGATCGCCTTCTTCGGCCTGGCCGGCCTGGCCCTGTGGAGCTTGGACCACTGGCTCCTCGGCACCGTCTTCGTCCTCGTCGTAGCCGCCAACCTCCTGATCATCCGCGTCGGCCACATCACCGCCTGAGCGCGCAGCTGCACCCGCCCCGCACGCCGGCCCCCGCGTGCGGGGCGCCCGGCGTACGGGCGGGTGTTGCAGGCGGCTCGGCGTGTTACTCGCCGAGGCCGAAGTCTCGGAGTTCCTTGGTTTTGGGTTTGCGGCTTCTGAGGTTCTTGCGGGCGCGCGGCGTTCGCTGCGGCGGGTTGCGGACGGCCTCCGCGGCGGGCGGTTGCTCGAGCCTTCGAACGTCGGCCTCGCGGCGGTGTTCGCGGGCGTCGGCGCTGTAGGTGTCGGCCGTGGCGTCGTCGCGGTTCGCCCGGGCGTTCTCGATCGACCCCGAAACCCGCGCTCGCCCCGCCTCGGCACGGTCCGCCTCGGCGGCAGGGTCATCCCGCCCGGCAGCACCTGATTCCAACCCGGCCGCGCGACCGAAGTCCTGCCTGGCAAGCCGGCGCTCCGAGTCCGCGTGCGAACGGAAGTTGTCGCGCCCGCGCTCGTCCACATGCGCCAGCCGCAACGCCTCCGCCACCTCGGCCTCCGCCCGGTTCACGTCGAGCCGCCGCCGGCTGTCGAGCCGTTCGCGCTCGTCCCGGGCGTCCTGCTCGGCGTCCTCGCGATGCCGCCGCGCCTCGTCCTCGTCGGCTTCCTCGTCCAGGCCGGCGCCCTCCGCCTGCGCCAGGTCGGCACCGGCCTCCCACTCCTTGGCACGACGATCCTCGCCGGCGGCTTCCGCGCCGGGTGCGCCCTCGTCCTCACCCTTGGCGTACGCCGGGTCCAGCCCGACGCTCTGCTCGTCGTCCGTGTCGGCCATGCCGCTCCTTCCGTTCAGGGCTCCACGATGCCGCACGGACAGGTCAGCTGAACAGCAGGCATCCGGGGAAGATCGCGCCCGGAGCCGCTGTTGGAGCCGGGTATGAAGATCGGCGCGGCCGCCAAGGCCAGCGGTGTGAGCGCGAGGTCCCTGCGGTACTACGAGGACGAGGGCCTGATCGTCCCCGGCCGGTTCAGCAACGGCTACCGCGACTACTGCCAGTCGACCATCGACAGGGTCGCCGTGATCCGCTCGCTGCTCGAGTCCGGGCTTCCGGTCCGGCTGGTGCGAGAGTTGCTGCCCCACCTCGGCGCCGGCTCGGTCTGCTCCGAGTTCGTGGACGAGGTCGAGCAGTACCGCGATCGGCTCGCACGCCGAGTCGCCGTACTCACTGCACAGCAGGCGGCGCTGGACGAGTACCTGCGCGAAGTCGGCCGCATCGCTTGACCTTGACGCCTGTGTGAGAGTTCTACGTTCCGCTGCATGGAGAGCAACGAGACGATGCGGGCGCTGGTCCAGCGGTCGCACCGGGGACCTGACGACCTGATCCTGACCGACGTACGCCGACCCTCACCAGGCGCTGGGGAGTACCTCGTGCGAGTGGGAGCCGCCGGGGTCAACTTCGCCGACGTCATGCAGACGTATGGGCGCTACGGCGGAGGGCCGAAGCCGCCGTACGCAGCAGGCTTCGAGGCTGCGGGGGAGATCGTCGGGATCGGTCCAGAGGTGCCCAGTGCGTTGCCGGTCGGCACACATGTCATCGGAGCGGGCACGGGAGCCTTCTCGGAGTACGTCGTCATGCAGGCGGCCGAGGTGCTTCCGGTACCGACGGGGTGGAGCGATGCCGAGGCTCTCGGGCTGGTGTTGAACTGGGCGACTGCGTTGGCGGCGTTGAAGCCTCTGGGCGGTCTGGAGCCGGGGGAGACGGTCCTCATTCACGCTGCGGCTGGAGGCGTGGGGCAGGCTGCTGTGCGCCTCGCTCGCCACTACGGCGCCCGCGTGATTGCCACAGCTGCGTTGGCGAAGCACGACACCGTAAGAGCGCTCGGCGCCGACGAGGTGGTGGACAGTGCATGCTCCGACCTCGCAGCCGAGGTCGCCCGCCTCACTGGTGGCGTCGACCTGGTCCTGGAATCGGTCGGACGCACTACCTTCGCGGCCAGCATGTCCGCCGCCAAACCGATCACCGGACGCGTCGTCGTGTACGGCGCTTCGTCCGGCGACGCTGCTGTGACTACTCACGACCTGGTCTTCACCAGTCCGGTGCAGCTCAAAGGGCTGCACATCGGCGCGTTCGCCGCCGCTGTGCCGACTGTCTATCGGTCCATGATCACAGAGCTACAGGAACTCGTTGCCCAGGGCGTCTATCCACCAGGCCGGTCGCAGCTTCATGCACTGGCCGACGGACCGGCCGTACTGCGTGAGCTCGAAGCTGGCCGGACCACTGGCAAACACGCGCTCGATCCCTGGCGCTAGCTGCTCACTGAGGCGCGGTGGTCAGCGGACGGCGCCGGTGACCAGCCAGCCGTCCCGGCGTTCTCGGAGCGTCAGCGTGAGGAACCGCAGCAGCATGTACCCACCGAACGCCCACCACAGCGCGACGATGCCACGGTCGAACCACTGCACGCTCAGCGCGAGCGGCGCGAACAGGAGCAGCGCGATGATCCCTGCCACCGCCAGATAGGGACCGTCGCCGGCACCGATCAGTACGCCGTCCAGCACGAACACCACCCCGTTGACCGGCTGCCAGATTGCGGCAACCAGCAGGATCGCGGCCAGCGTGTGGCGCACCTCGGGGTCCTTGGTGAACAGCGGCACGTAGAGGTCGCGCAGTCCCCACAGAGCCAGGCCGCCCACCACTCCCGACGCCAGCCCCCACCACATCATCCGGCGGGTGATCGCCCGGGTGCCGACGACGTCCCCGGCGCCCAGTGAGCGGCCGGTCAGGGCTTGAGCAGCGATGGCGATCGCATCGAGCGCAAGCGCAAGGAACGACCACAGTGTGAAGGCGACCTGGTGCGCTGCGACCGACGTAGTACCGAGTGAGGTGGCTACGAAGGTGGTGAGCACGATGGCTACGCGCAGCGTGAGCGTCCGTACTACGAGCGGTACTCCGGCGTGTGCGGAAGCGAGGATTCCCGGGCGATCCGGGCGGAGCTTGGCGCCGTCTCTCCGAGCGCCGCGGACCACCACGACGACTAGTGCTGCTCCGGCGGCTGTCTGGGCGATCGCCGTACCGAGTGCTGAGCCTGCGATGTTCAAGTCGAGGCCGTAGACGAGCAGGAAGTTCAACGCGATGTTGGCGAGGTTGGCCGAGACAGCGACCACCATGGGCGTCTTGGTGTCCTGCAGACCGCGCAGTACGCCGGTAGCCGCTAGCAGCAAGAGCATGGACGGGATGCCGAGACAGGAGATCCGCAGGTAGGTCACTGCGTAGTCCGCCACGTCCGGCGAGGGGTGGAACCCAGCTATGGCGAGCGGAGCAAACAGCAGCCCGGCAACAGCCAGTACGACGCCCAGCAGCAGGGCCAGCCAGAGTCCGTCGATGCCCTGCGCGAGTGCTCCCTTGTGGTCGCCCGCACCGATGCGTCTGGCCACCGCTGAGGTCGTCCCGTACGCCAGGAAGACGCAGATCCCGACCAGCGTCTGCAGGATCGTTCCGGCGACTCCGAGTGCCGCCAGCTGCGGCGTACCGAGGTGTCCCACGATCGCCGAATCGGCCAACAGCATCAGGGGTTCGGACACCAGCGCGAAGAACGCCGGCACGGCCAGCCGGAGGATCTCCCGGTCCTGGGTCTTCCAGGTAAGGGGCATGGGGATCATTGTGCCTGGCGGTGGCTGTGCACAGAGCAGCGGACCTGTGGGTATCGAATCTTTTTCTTCTCCACAGTTGTGGGTGGGGAAAACCGCAGGTCAGAGCAGGGTTGTGGATCTCTGTGCGCAGATATCCACAGGGATATGCCCAACCTGTGCACACCTGATCGGCGGGTTATGCACGGCTTGTCCACACCCCCTGTGGACGGCTGGCTACCAGGGTTCGGGGTGTCGGGCGTACGGTCGCGGGACTGACGCCGTCCGGCCGCAGTCTCGGGGTGAGAACGCCTGCGGATGCTGTCGGTGAAATTGTCGGTGCGGCTGATTACGATTCGATCAGTTGTTCGAACGGGCCGGATCGCAGGTGTGCGGTGGGCGCGTGCGGGTGCGATGTGGTTCGGGTGGCGGACGAGGAGGTCGGACGAGTGAGCGTTGCGGAGTTCCGCGGGGGGCCTGGCGGCGGGAACGAAGAGCGCGACCCCCAGCTGGGTTTCGACCGGACCCCACCGCAGGACCTGGCCGCCGAGCAGTGTGTGCTCGGCGCGATGATGCTCAGCAAGGACGCCATCGCGGACGTCATCGAGACCCTGCGCGGAACGGACTTCTACCGGCCGGCGCACGAGATCGTCTTCGACGCGATCACCGACCTGTATGCCCGCGGCGAGCCGGCCGACGCGATCACCGTCGCGGCCGAGCTGACCAAGCGCGGCGAGATGACCCGGATCGGCGGCGCGCCGTACGTGCACACCCTGGTCGCCTCGGTCCCGCTGGCGGCGAATGCGGGGTACTACGCGCACATCGTCCGGGAGAAGGCGATCCTGCGCCGGCTGGTCGAGGCCGGCACCAAGATCGTCCAGATCGGGTACGCCGGCGAGGGTGAGGTCGACGACGTCGTCGACCAGGCGCAGGCCGAGATCTACTCGGTCACCGAGAAGCGGACCACCGAGGACTACGCGCCCCTGAAGGACATCATGGAGGGCGCCCTCGACGAGATCGAGGCGATCGACTCCCGCGGTGACGCGATGGTCGGCGTACCGACCGGCTTCACCGATCTCGACGAGCTGACCAACGGCCTGCACCCGGGCCAGATGATCATCGTCGCGGCCCGTCCGGCGATGGGGAAGGCGCTCGCGCTCGACACCCCGCTGCCGACGCCGACCGGCTGGACCACGATGGGCGAGGTCGCGGTCGGCGACGAGCTGATCGACGCCGACGGCCGGCCGACCCGGGTGGTCGCCGCCACCGAGGTGCTGGACGACCGGCCCTGTTTCGAGCTCACCTTCTCCGACGGGACCGCGTTGGTTGCTGACGGCAACCACCAGTGGGTGGTCGAGGACGGCGGCCAGTCCGTCGTGTGCACGACGCTCGACCTGCACAGCGCGATGTCGGCCGACTCCGGGCTGACCCCGCTGGTTCCGCGGTCCGCGCCACGCGAGGTCGTCGGGCACGGGGTGTCGACCGGCGTCATCGGCGACGCCGACCGCCGGCTGGAGCGGGTCGTGCCGGTCGCGAGCGTGCCGGTGCGCTGCGTGGAGGTCGACAACGCCGACCACCTGTATCTGGCCGGCAAGTCGATGATCCCCACTCACAACTCGACGCTCGGGCTGGACTTTGCCCGGTCGGCGTCGATCAAGCACGGGCTGACCTCGTGCATCTTCTCGCTGGAGATGAGCCGCAACGAGATCACCATGCGGCTGCTGTCCGCCGAGGCGAAGGTGCCGCTGCACCACATGCGCAACGGCAAGATGACCGACGAGGACTGGGCCCGGCTGGCCCGCAAGATGGGCGAGGTCTCCGAGGCCCCGCTGTTCATCGACGACTCGCCGAACCTCACGATGATGGAGATCCGCGCCAAGGCCCGCCGGCTCAAGCAGCGGCACGACCTGAAGCTGATCGTGATCGACTACCTCCAGCTGATGACATCGGGCAAGAAGGTCGAGTCCCGCCAGCTCGAGGTCTCCGAGTTCTCCCGCTCCATCAAACTCCTCGCCAAGGAACTCGAAGTCCCCGTCATCGCCATCTGCCAGCTCAACCGAGGCTCCGAACAACGCTCCGACAAACGCCCCATGGCCTCCGACCTCCGCGAGTCGGGTTGCCTGACCGCCGACACCAGGCTGATGCGGGCCGACACCGGGGCAGAGATCAGCCTGGGCGAACTGCTCGCCGCCGGTGCGCGGGACATTCCCGTCTGGTCGCTGGACGATCGGTTGAAGCTGGTGCCGCGCACGATGACGCACGTCTTCCCGAGCGGGGTCAAGGAGGTCTTCCGGCTCAAGCTCGCCTCCGGCCGCGAGATCAAGGCGACAGCGAACCACCCCTTCCTGACGTACGACGGGTGGAAGCCGCTCGGCGACCTGGTTCCGGGCACGCGCCTGGGCTCACTTCGGCATGTGCCGCCGCCGCTCGACCTCAAGCCGTGGGACGACGACGAGGTCACCCTGCTGGCTCACCTGCTGGGCGACGGGTCGTTCGTCAAGCGGCAGCCGATCCGCTACGCCAGCATCGACGAGGCGAACGTCGCGGCGGTGGGGTCCGCGGCCCAGCGACGCTTCGGCATCACGCCGATCCGCGACGAGTACGCCGCTGCCCGGGTCACCACGCTGCGCCTACCCGCGCCGTACCGGCTGGCCCGTGGCAAGCGGAACCCGATCGCCGCGTGGCTGGACGACCTCGGCCTCTTCGGACTCCGCAGCCACGAGAAGTTCATCCCGGCCGGCGTCTTCGGTCTTCCCAAGGAGCAGGTCGGCGCCTTCATCCGCCACCTCTGGTCCACCGACGGCTCAGTCCGCTGGGACGCCAAGGTCAAGCAGGGCAGGATCTACTACACCTCCACCAGCCGCCGCCTCGTCGACGACCTGGCCCGTCTCCTGCTCCGCTACAACATCTTCAGCCGGATCAAGGTGGCGAAGAAGGCCGGCTATCGCGATTCCTACCACCTGTACATCTACGGCGTAGAGAACCAACTCCGCTTCTGCGACGAGATCGGCGTTCACGGGGACCGCGGCCTCAAGGTCGTCGAGGTCGCAACCGCGCTTCGCGATGTGCGCGCCAACACGAACCTCGACACGATTCCCAAGGAAGTGTGGTCCCAGGTTCGCCAGGTGCTGAGCGAGCGCAAGGTGTCGCATCGCGAGTTCGCCGCCGCGAGGGGCACTCAGTTCTCCGGCTCCACGCTGTGGAAGCACGCGCCCAGTCGGCAGCGACTGGCGAAGGTCGCCGATGTTCTCGACAACGCCGACCTCGAGGTCCTCGCCACCAACGACATCTTCTGGGACACGATCACCTCAGTCGAAAGCCTCGGCGACCAAGAGGTCTACGACGCCACCGTCCTGGGCACCCACAACTTCGTTGCCGAAGGCATCGCCACCCACAACTCGCTGGAACAGGATGCCGACGTTGTCATTCTGCTTCACCGTGAGGACGCCTATGAGCGGGAGTCCACTCGGCCGGGTGAAGCTGACTTCATTGTTGCCAAGCACCGGAACGGGCCTACGGCGGATGTGGTCGTGGCGTTCCAAGGGCATTACTCGCGGTTTGTGGACATGGCGCACGACGGCTGATCAAGGGGTGGTTGTGCCTGTGCCAGGGGGTTGGGTCCAGCGGTGGGCCGAGGTGGATTCCTGGGACAGGAGGCGGAGGGTGGAGATGAGGGTTTCGCCGAGGATGGTGCCGATGATGACGCTTTCGGCGATCTGGTCGGGGGTGGCGCGGTCGGGGCGGGACGTGACGGCCGCGAGTTCGAGAGTGGTGAACTTCTCGACGGCGTCGGCGTAGGTCTCCAGCAGGCCGACGAGGTGGTCCTGGTCGAGGGAGCGCATGACGGCGATCGTCTCGATCAACGTGGTGAGCGCCGGGGCGTCGGGGGCGACCTTCCAGCCGCGTGAGTCGATCAAGGCCTCGACCTGAGCGGTCGCCGCGTCGGTGGCGGCTTCCGGTGGGTGCGATGCGAGTTGGCGTCGGGCGGTGATCGCCCGGTGGGCGCGGCCGATCTGGTCGTGCAGGGACAACGTGTCCGAGTCCAAGCCGTCCAACACCTCCTTCACCTGGGCGACTGGTACGCCGGCCAGGTCCACCAGAGCGCGCACGAGCCGCAACCGGCGTACGTGGAGGTCCCCGTAGCTCGCCTGGTTCGGGCTGGTCAGCTCGCCTGGGGGCAGCAGGTTCTCGCGCAGGTAGTACTTGATCGTCGGCACCGGCACTCCGGAGATCCGGCTCAACTCTGCGATCCGCATAATCACTTGCCTCTCGCTCGCTTGTGATGGATAGTATCAGTATCCATAAACGGATAGTGCGACTATCCAAAGCTGAGGAGCGTCACCGTGACACTGAGCGACCCCTCCCGCATGATCGCGGGCGTCATCCTGCTGACCATCGCCACCATCGAGTTCGGTGGCTGGTTCATGACCAAGATCGTGCGCGGTGACGTGCCGATGACCGAGTTCCAGAAGTCGTTCGCGCGGGCCGGTCACGGGCATGCCGGCGTACTGGTGATCCTCAGCCTGGTCGGCCTGCTGTACGTCGACTCGACCAGCCTCGACGGATTCTTTCTCTGGGTCGGCCGGCTCGGCGTCCCGATCGCGGCGATCCTGATGTCCGGCGGCTTCTTCGCCTCGTCGGCGGGCAAGGACCGGACCAAGCCGAACCAGTTCATCTGGATCCTCGCCGTCGGCGCGGCCAGCCTCGCGGCCGGCGTCATCACCCTCGGCATCGGCCTCCTCACCGCCTGACCGAGGTGGTCAGCGCCGAAGGCCGCTCAACGTGACTGCGACCAGGCGGTGAACGGCGGCCTTCGACGGCAGGGCATTGGCGGCGCCAAGAGCATGAAGACAGTAGGTCGCGAGCTCCGTGGCGGGTACGTCGGTGCGCAGGTCGCCGGTTGACCCCGCCTCGACGAGCAACTCGCGTATCAAGGTGTGCAGGTGCTGCCGTGCCTGGCTCACGTGAGCGGCTCGGTGCAGAGAGTCGGCCAGTTCGAATCGCGGGTGTTGGTACGACAGCACGGCGTACGCCGTCAGTACTGCGTCCAGTCGCTCAGAGGGGTCGGCGCGGTCGCGGACCTGCGTGAGCTCGTCCAGGTGGGATCGGACCTGGCGCTCGTGCCAGGCGGTGAGGATCGTGTCGACGTCGGGGAAGTACTTGTACAGCGTCGCGCGGCCGATCCCGGTCGCCTTGGCGATCTGCGACATCGTCACCGCGGCCGGCCCGTGCTCGGCGACCAGGTCCGCGGCCGCGTCCAGGGTCGCAGCACGCACCGCGTTGCGATGCGCTTCGATCGTGTCGTTCCACAGCTTCGGCACGGCGACGACTCTACTCGTAGTAGACAGATCGTCGGGTAGTAAGACACTCTGTATTGCAAAAAGGAGCTGTCGATGACGACTGCGGAGGGTCTCGTGACGACCGGGCGGGCGGACCGCTATCTGGACCAGTTCGCCAAGCACCTGGCCCATCAGCCGGGTGGAATCCAGGCACGCTCCGACCCCGACGGCAGCCTGCTGGTCGACTTCGGCGGAGCGACCTGCCGCCTGCGAGCGACAGCCGACAGCCTGATCCTGTACGCCGAGGCGGCAGCCCCCGAGGAGCTCGGCGGACTCCAGCGCCGCCTCACCGAACGACTCGAACAACTCGGCCGACGGGACGGACTCGCCGTCCGCTGGAGCCCCGACTTCATCGCAGCAGCACCATCAGAAGCCGGCGATCATCGAGGTCACGGACACCACCGATGAGACGGGTTCCTCGAAGAGGCGACCCAAGAAGACCGCCGCGATCCGCAGGTTCGCCGAGGCGACAGCAGTCAGTTCTGCAGTTGGCGGCCGACGGTCTTGATGAGATCGGCGAGGTCTGCCGACGGCTCGAGAGTGTAGGGCGCGCCGAGGGCGGCGACGCCCGCGACGTACTGGATCAGGAGCGAAGGCGAGTCGGCGGAGATCCGTAGTACGCAAGCATCCTCGGTCGTCGGCGTGAGCTGGCCCGGGATCAGGCCGAAGAACGCCGACCGCACGACCGATGCCGGTAGCTCGACAGAGATCCGGACCGAGTGCCGGTAGGAGGCGGTCGCGAAGGACTCGGCCAGGTACGACGCCGCGTCCGCGGCCGGGAGCTCACGTGCTTCGAAGTGATGCCGGGTCGGGGCGACGTCGGAGATCCGGTCCACCCGGAAGGTCCGCCAGTCGGCGCGATCCGGGTCGTACGCGAGCAGGTACCAGCGGCCGCGCAACGTCACCAGCCGATGCGGCTCGACCCGCCGTCGCGACGGCTCCCGCCGCCGGGTCGAGTAGCCGAAGGCAACGATCTCGAGATCCCGGCAACAAGCGGCCAGGACGGCGAGCAGCCCGGGATCCACCTGGGGAAGACCGTCGCGCACCATCACCTCGGTCGCGCTCACCGCGGCCACCCGTGGACGCAACCGCGCCGGCAGCACCTGCTCCAGCTTGGCGAGCGCGCTCATCGAGCTCTCCTCGATCCCCGCTACGCCACCCGCCGCGGCGCCCGCGAGTCCGATCGCCACGGCGACGGCCTCGTCCTCGTCCAGCAGCAGGGGTGGCACGTTCTTCCCCGAAGCAAGCCGGTAGCCGCCGGCGGTCCCCGTCGTACCGGTGACCGGGTAGTCGAGCGCGCGGAGTCGGTCGACGTCACGCCGTACGGTCCGGTCGGTGACGCCGAGGCGCTCGGCCAGCTCGGCGCCGGACCACTCGCGCCGGCTCTGCAATAGAGCCAGCAGCCGGAGCAGCCGTCCGGGGAGATCCTTTCTCGCGCTCACAGATCCAAGACTGGCAGATCTTTAGGACAAGATGAGTCCGGAAGGCCGTCTAGCGTCGTTCGTATGACTACCGAACTCACCAACCTCGACGGTCCGGTCTGGACCCCCGACACGGACGGATATGACGAGGCCCGGCTGGGATTCCAGCGCCTCGATCCGCATCGCCCGGCGTACGTCGTGGGCGCTGCCAGCGCGAAGGACGTCCAGTCGGCCGTGCACTTCGCGCGGGAGAACGGCCTCAAGGTGGCGGTCAAAGCCAAGGGCCACGGTCACCTCAACCCGCTCGACGGAGGCGTCCTGATCACCACGGACCGCCTGAACGACGTCGTCGTCGATCCGGACACCAAGACGGCGTGGATCGAGGCCGGCGCGACCTGGAAGCAGGTCATCGAAGCCGCCGCACCCCACGGGCTCGCCCCGCTGTCCGGCAGCTTCCCCACTCTCGGTGCCGTTCCGTACATCCTCGGCGGCGGCCTCGGCCTGATGGCGAGGCAGTACGGGTACGCCGCCGACCACGTCCGCCGGATCGAGCTCGTCACCCCCGACGGCGTACTCCGGAACGCCGAGGACGACCCCGATCTGTTCTGGGCGCTTCGCGGCGGCATCGGCAATTTCGGCATCGTTACCCGGCTCCAGATCGACCTGTTCGAGGTGACAACGCTCTACGGCGGCAGCCTGTACTACGACCTCTCGGCGAACCCGGGGGCGCTCGAAGCCTGGCGCGAGTGGACCGAGACCGTCCCCGACAACGTCACCTCGGCGGTCGCAGTACTGAGGTTCCTCGACATCCCGCACGTCCCCGAGCCGCTGCGCGGGAAGCATGTCGCCCAACTCCAGCTCAGCATCCTCGACGGCGGTGAGGAGTTGGTCCGGCCGCTCCGGAAGATCGGTGAGCCGGTCGTCGACACCGTCGGCGAGTTGCCCTACACCGAGTCGGCCAAGATCTTCGCAGAGCCGGATCGCGCCGACGCCTTCAGCTCGCGCAACGTCCTGCTGAGCGCGCTCGACCCGCAGGCGCTCGACACCGTGCGGACCGGATCGGACGCGAACAAGTGCGTGCTCGCCATCCGGCACCTCGGCGGGGCGCTCGCCAAGGAGCCCGAGATCGCCAACGCGATGGGCCACCGCGACGCGCAGTACTCCGTGACCGTGCTGTCGATCGGCGAGCAGGACCAAAGCGTGCGGCATCGCGCGGTCCTCGAGCCGTTCGCCGATCAGGTGGTCGGCCGGCTGCTCAACTTCAGCAGCGCCTCGCTCGACGAGGCCGACCTCCGGGCCGCCTTCGACGAAGGAGACTACGCCCACCTGTGGGAGCTCCGGGCGCGCTACGACCCCGACGAACTCCTGCAGCCGAACCACCCGCTCTAGAGCGCAGCGGTGACGTCGATCTCGACAAGTTGGCCGGTGAAACCGAGCTGGGCGACGCCGAGCAGGGTGCTCGCCGTACTGAACGCCGGTGCGAGCGGCGAGTCGTTCAACCGGACCCACACGGCACCGAGGACGTCCCGATCCGGACTGGCCACGTAGATGACGGTCCGTACGACGTCCTCCGGGCGGGCGCCGGCCGACTCGAGAGCGACCAGGATGTTCCGCACCACCTGGTCGGTCTGCCCGTCGAACCCGCCCTCGGCCAACTGCCCGGACTCGTCCAGTGGGCACTGCCCGGCCAGGAACACCAGCCGTTCGGCCTCGACCGTGGTCACGTGGTGGTACCCGGGCGTCGCGTGCAGGCCGGCCGGGTTGGAGCGCTCAATGGTCACGCGCCGAGCCAACGGCACCACCCGGCCACCGTCAACAGAATATTCAGGCGAACTCGGCGATCGCTTCGGCAAGCCGGCGCGGCTGGTCGAGGGGGATGAGCGTGTAACTGTCGTCCACCTCGATCAGCTTGCCCTGGGGAAGAAGGTCCGCCAGCCGCCGACCGTGCTCGGGCGGCATCACGCGATCCTGCGCGGCCCACACCACCAGAGCCGGCCGATCGAAGCCGGGCAGTGCCTCGGCGGCCTTGAGCAGAAGGCGTTTGTCGGCGAAGGCTGCTCGCAGTACCCGTACTACGTCTCGTCGGATCGCGGCGTCGCGCAGTACCGGCTTCAACCACCGGACCGTAGCGGCGTCGCCTCGCTTGGTCAGCCAGCCGAACGTGATCGGCAACCGCCGCATCGCGCGCATCCGGAGCTGCTGCAAGAAGAGGCCGAGAATGCCCGGCGAGAGCTTGCCGACCAGTGCGAGCGTCCTGCCGGTGAGTCCGGGCGGCAGCTTGTCGAACGCCTCGCAGGACACCAGGACGATCCTGCCGACCCGTTCGGTGTTTGCCCGCAGCAACAACTGGACGAGCGCTCCACCGGTGTCGTTGCCGACCAGCGTGACGTCGTCGAGGTCCAGCTGCTCGAGGAACTCCGCGACCAGCTGCGCGATCCCGGGCAGGGACAAATCGGCCTCGGGATGCATCGCCTGCCGAGCGCACCGAGCGGAAGAGTCGGTACTACGCAGCGGTGGCCGGCCGACAACTCCGCGACCGTGCCGTCCCACAACGACGAGTCCATCATCAGGCCGTGCAGCAGGACGATCGTCGGTCCGGAGCCGACGTCGTCGTACTCGATCGTCCCGGCGGACAACGCGATCTCGTTCACGCTTGCAGCCGAAGGCGCGAAACCGCTGCGGGCTGGCTGAGCACGTGCTTGCGGAGGAAGTCGAGTTCGGCTTCGACGACCGGCTCGTGCTGGTCGAGGAAGGGGGCGTAGTGGCCGCCGGGGACGCGGACGAGCTCGGCACGGGGTGCGCGGCGAGCTGCGGCGATCGAGGGGGCTGCGAGGGCGGACTGGTCCTGGTCGGCGACGACCACGAGCAGCGGCACCTTCACCTTCGACGCATACCGGCCGGGTCGGTAGAAGGTGACTCGGAGAGCTGACCGCGCGGCGACGAGTTGCAGCCAGTCGGGGTACTTGTTGCCTGGGTTCAGCGCCTCGTTGGTCTGCTGCGAGTCCGGCGTGGTGAGCAGCGCGACCGTTCCCGGCTCGGCCACCAGTGGCACCAGGCGAGGCGGTCTGCCGACGAGACTCCCGAGCGCGTCGAGGAGCGCCCGACCGGTGAACCGCAGCATGGCCGACGGCTTCTGATGGCGGGCCGCGTTCCGGGCCGCGGCCGGGCCGTCGGCGTTGGGCGTCTGCGCGATGGCAGCCGCGAGCTGTGGATTCCGCGCCGCCAGCGGGAAGATGTAGCCGCCCGAGAGCGAGAACGCCCAGATCGCGATCTCGCCCGGGTCGACCTCCGGCAGCGTTCCGGCGTACTCGATCGCGGCCTGCCAGTCGGCCAGTTGCTCACTGACGCGAGCCACCTGCCGAGGCTCGCCGGCGCTCTCGCCGAGATGCCGGTAGTCGAAGGCGAGCACGGAGAACCCGGCCGCGTGGAACCGCCGCGCGAACACGTCGGTCCCCGGCTCCTTCGTCACGGCGAAGCCGCCCGTCATGATCACGCAGCCGCCATTCGTCCCCGGGTAGTGCCAGGCCACACATCCGTCCCCGAACCGCACCCGCACCCGCTCCTCCGACATACCCCACCAGCTCCTCTCAGCCCCGACCGTGGTTAAAGTGAACCACCCGGTTCGCAAAACTGTCCAGAGGCGTACCGACGGACAGGAGGTAGTCGGCCACGACCTAGTGCGTCCAGGCGCGACTGAGCACCGGCGTACGGCGTACAGGTGGTGCACTACCTGTCGGTCGGTACGCCGATGGCTCAGTCGGCAGCGGCTTCTTCGTGGGTGAGGGCACGGTCGAGCGCGGCGAAACCGGCCTCGATGCCGTCGCCGTCGCCGCTGGTTCGCCATTCGACCAGGAAGCCGCGGAGCACGCCGAGGATCATCTCGGCGACCTCGTGTTTGCGGCGCGCGCTCCACTCGCCCGGGAGGATCGAGAGCAGTGACGGCAGGTACTGCTTCGAGGCTTCCCGTGCGAGTTGGGCATAGCGCGCCGAGTCGTACATCGCGAGGCCGATCGCCTGGTCGAGTACCCAGGCCTCCTCGCCGACGAGCACCGGCCACATCGCGCGCACCCGGCCGGCCAGCGTCCGGCTCGCGGAATCCTCGGCGGCAGCGGCCATGCTTCGGTCGATTCGTCGGGTGCGAAGCCGGAGTACCGCCTGGGTGAGCAGGTCTTCGGGACCGTCGAAGTAGTAGAGCAGCACCTTGTGCGTGGTACCGGCCGCACGGGCAGCACGCCGAAGTGAGAAGTCCACGAGTCCGTTGGTGCCGAGGTCGTCGGTCACCCGTTCGAGCAGTTCGAGGCGCCGCGCCTCGCCCCGCGCCGACCCGGCCGACCGCCGGTAGCCCGCGCGCTCCTGCTCGGCTTCACCTTCAGACACGTCGACAGTATCCAGGTCGGAGCACTCGGGACCGCGTACCGACCGGGCTCAGCCGGCGAACCGGCGTACGAACCTCTTCTGCCAGAACGTCTCGACCGCTTTCGGATCGTAGTTCGCCCGGACGAACTCCACCGCTTCAGAAGCCGGTACGCCGTCGAGCACCGCAAGGCAGGCCAGGGCGGTCCCGGTCCGCCCCCGCCCACCGGCACAGGCGAACTCGACCCGCTCCGAACCGGCCCGGTCGAGCGCCTCCGCCAGCACGGAACGCGCCTCGGCCCGGTCCTTCGGCAACCTGAAGTCGGGCCAGACGATCCAGCGAGAGTCCCACTCCACCTGAGGTGGATGCTCACCCAGCAGATAGACGCCGTACGTCGGCAATTGCCCAGCGGGCAACGGATTCCGCAGGCCTCGGCCCCGCACCAACCGTCCCGACGGAAGCCGCAACACGCCGGCCCCAGCCTGGTCCCACTCGTCCGTCATCGGGCCACGGTAGCTCGGCAGCTAGAAGGCGGCGCCGGGACGGATCGAATCGCTCATCAGGTCGAGCAAGGCGGTCACCGCCCGGCTCGGACGCTTGCCGCTGAGCGTGATCGCAGACAACGTCCAGGTCAGGTCGATGTCGGTCAGCCGCAACCGGGCCACCCCAGGTTGGTTGCCGAGGTCAACCTCCGGTACGACGGCGACCCCGAGTCCGGCCCGCACGTACTCCGGGACGGTGCTCAGGTCGGGGACCTCCACCTGCACCCGGCGCGGGATTCCGGCGTTGTCGAAGGCGTGGTCGACGGTGGTCCGGTTGCCGAACCCGCGCAGTTGATCGATGAACCGCTCGCCGGCCATGTCGCGCAGTTCGATCCCGTCCCGGCCGGCCAGCCGATGAGCCGACGGCACCATCACCACGAACGGGACGGTGGCCAACTCGCGCGCTTCCAAGCCGGTCAACTCGGTGGGATTCAGACCGACCAGGGAGATGTCGAGCCGGCCGTGGCGGACGTCGTCGGCGAGCCCACTCGAACCGGTCGGCGAAGTGGTCACCTGCACCTCGACCAAGGGGTAGCGCTGGTAGAACGCTCCGAGCAGCGCGGCCAGGTCGACCAGCCCCAACCGGGTCATCGTGCCGATCCGGATGTTGCCACGCAGTCCGGTCGACGCCTCCTCGACCACCGCGCGTGCCCGGTCGAGCGCTTCCAGGGCCGCCTTCGCCTCCGGCAACAGCGCCTCGCCCGCGGCCGACAAGGTCACCCGCCGCGTCGAGCGATCGAACAGCGTCGTCTTGAGGTCGGACTCCAGCGCGCGGATGGCCGCCGACACGGTCGACTGGACCGCGAACTTCCGCTGCGCTGCCCGGGTGAAGCTCAGCTCCTCGGCCACCGCGACGAAGTACTCCAGCTGTCTCGAGTCCACAGCAGCGATTATCGGTCTGCTCGATAAGTGCATGCAAGAAGATTCGTTGGACTCGATAGATCAACCGAGACACCCTGAAGACATGACAACTCTGACCGACCGCCCCGGGCACCAGGTCGGCTCGCGCGTGCGCTTCGCTCATGGCACCGGCTTCTGGGTGATCGCCGCCGCCTTCCTGATCACGATGGCGTTCTCCACCGTGCCGACGCCGCTCTACGCGATCTACCAGCGCCGGGACGGCTTCCCGACCTTCATGATCACGGTCATCTTCGCCACCTACGCGGTCGGCGTGATGGCCAGCCTGTACCTCGCCGGTCACGTCAGCGACTGGCTCGGTCGGCGCCGGGTCGCGCTGCTCGCCGTACTGGCCGAGGCGGTGTCCGCGGCGATCTTCCTGATCTGGCCGGACGTCCCCGGGCTGCTGCTGGCCAGGTTCATCTCGGGAGTCGGTGTCGGCGCACTGACCGCGACGGCGACAGCGCACATCTCGGAGCTGCGCCAGATCGCCCGGCCGGACCAGGATCCGAGCCGGTCGGCGCTGATCTCCTCGATGGTCAACCTCGGCGGGCTCGCCTTCGGTCCGCTGGTCGGCGGCATCCTGGCGCAGTACGTGTCGGCGCCGTTGGAGCGCCCGTACGAGGTGTTCCTGGTTCTGCTGCTGCTCAGTGCGGTCGGGATCACGCTGGTGCCCGAGACCGTCGAGCGGCTGGAGGAGCGGCCGGCCTATCGCCCGCAGAAGGTGGCTCTGCCGAGTGCTGCGAAGCCGCAGTTCTTCGCGACGGCAGCGGGAGCGTTCGCCGCCTTCGCGATCTTCGGGCTCTTCACCTCGTTGGCCCCGACGTTCCTGGCCGGAACCCTGCACCACACTTCGCGGCTGCTCGCCGGAGTGGTGACCTTCGCGGTGTTCGTCGCGGGCGCGCTCAGTCAGGTCGTCTTCGTGCGACTCAGCAGGCAGCGGCAGTTGCAACTCGGTCTGGTGCTGATGTCGACCGGCCTGCTCGGTGTCGCCGTCGGCGGACTGGCCCCCAGCCTGTGGGTGTTCGTCACCGGCGGAGTCGTCGCCGGTGCGGGCGTCGGCCTGGTCTTCCGCGGGGCGGTCGCGACCGCGGCCTCGCTCGCGGACGCCGGTTCGCGCGGCGAGGTGCTCGCCGCACTGTTCCTGATCGCGTACGCCGGCCTGGCGGTCCCCGTGCTCTCCATCGGAGTCGGGATCGCCTTCCTCCCCGATCAGGTCGCGCTGCTGATCTTCTCCGCGATCATCCTGGTGATGGTGAACGTCGCCGGCGTACGGATGCTGAAGGCGAATCAGCACCAGGGATAGCCTCGCGGACATGAGTATCGAAACGTCGACTGTTTCCGTTGGGGATCTCACCGCTTATCTGGCCCGCCCGGCTTCGGCCGGTGCCGGGCCAGGGCTGTTGTTGCTGCCGATGATCACCGGGATCGGTGAGCAGGTCAGGGACTGGGCGGACGAACTGGCCGGCCGTGGCGTCACCGCGCTGGTCTGGGATCCGTTCAAGGGGCGCAGTACGGACAACTCGACCAGGGAAGAGCTGAGCGAGTTGCTGGCCGAACTCGACGACGACACCGCGATCGCTGAGCAGGTGGCGCTGCTCGACCATCTGCTGGGCGAACTCGGCTGTCCGAAGGCCGGGGTGATCGGCTGGTGCCTCGGTGGCCGGTTCGCTTTGTTGCTGGCGGCAAGGGATCACCGGCCGGCGAGCGTCACGGCGTACCACCCCACCACGCCGTCGGAGCTGCGGCCGAACCACTCGTACGACGCGATCGCCGAAGCAGCCGCGATCACCGCGCCGGTGATGGTGATCTACCCGGGCAACGACGCTGCCGTACCGGTGGCCGACTTCGAGGCACTGCAGACCTCGTTGCAGGGAAGGTCGACTGGCGCGACCATCACCCAGTTCTATCCGGGCGCCGAGCACGGCTTCTCCGACCGCTCACGGCAGGACAAGCAGGTCAACGCCGACGCCTTCACCCTTTCCTGGCCGCAAGCCCTCGACTTCATCCACACGACCACGACCTAACTGAGGCGTCAGGCCGACTGCAGGGTTGTGCGGCGGTGGGTGGTAGGGCTGGTGCCGCGGAGGCGTTTGAAGGCGACTGACAGGGCGAAGGCGTTCGCGTAGCCGACCCGGCGGGCGATCGCCTCGACCGTGTCGGTCGTCTCCCGCAGCATGTCGGCGGCCAACGCGATCCGCCAGCCGGTGAGGTACGCCATCGGTGCCTCACCGACCAGCGCACTGAATCGCCGGGCCAGACTCGCCCGGGACACTCCGGTGCGATCGGCCAGTTCGACAACACTCCACGGGTACGCCGGGTCTTCGTGCAGCAGCCGGAGCGCCAAACCGACGACCGGATCGCTCTGCGCCTGGTACCACCCGGGCGCATGCGACTCCGGCCGGGCGAACCATGCGCGCAACGTGGTGATCAACGCCAGGTCGAGCCATCTGTCCAGCACACTCTGCTGACCGGGCTCGTCGCGCTGGATCTCACCGAGCACCATCGACATCACATGGCCGGCCACCGCGTCAGCCGGTACGACCAGCACCGAAGGCAGGGCGGTCAGCAGCCGTCTGCTGACATCCCCCTCCAGCAGATAGGTGCCGCTGACAAGCATCGCGTCCCCGTCGAGACGGCCGCCGTACGTCCGTACGCCGAGGCGCGCGCTGTAGTCGACAGGTGCCCCAGGCAACGGTTCGCAGATGCCGCCCGGGTGGATCCGCAGTTGGGGCTCGGTGGCCGGGTCGTCGGCCACGACGTACGGCTCGGGACCGTTGAAGATCGCCACGTCGCCGGTCTCCATCCGGGTCGGCTCGATCCCGTCCCGGACGATCCAGGCGGAGCCCCGCACCAGCGTCGCCAGTGCCAGTTGTGCCCCGTCGCGGATGTCGAGCGCCCAGGGCGTGTCCATGATCGTCAGGTTGAACACGCCGCCCCGCGCGCGGGTGCCGGCGAGCAGATCGTCGAGCACGTCCATGGCGGCGAGCCTACCTCGGGGTGCTGAGACGCACGGACATGGAACTGCGCGGGACAACCATGGTTTGTCTCAGCGATCACCGATGAACTTGAGCCATGACCAACACACTGAACTTCACCAAGCTGCTCACCCTCACCGGCCTGGTCGGTACCGCCTTGATGGGCGGCGTCTTCTACGCGTTCGGGACGGCCGTGATGGGTTCGCTGCAGCGGATGCCGGCCGGTCAAGGGGCCGCCGCGATGAACCTGATCAACGTGCGGATCCAGAACCCACTGTTCCTGTTGATCTTCATGGGCACGGCGCTGGTGTGCGTCGCGCTCGGGATCATCGCGCTGGTCAAGGACGCGCCCGGCAAGTGGTGGCTGGTCGCGGGGGCGGCGCTCTACCTGGTCGGCGTGATCGTGGTCAGCTTTGCCGTCAACATCCCGCTGAACGACAAGCTGGCCACCTTCGACCCGAACTCGGCCGCCGGTGCCGCGGAGTGGCTGAACTACCTGGCCAAGTGGAACCCGGCCAACAACCTCCGCGCCGTCTCCTGTGCCCTGGGCGTCGTCGCCTTCGGCCTCGCCCTCGCCTCCGGCGCCGGCTCGAAGACGACCGCCGCCCCGGCGATCGGCGCCGGCTCGATCGCCCGCGCCGACGGGGCTCACCAAGGCGCCCGGCCCGCCGGCGCACCGCAGTACGGCTCGACGCAGGGCCACCAGTTCCAGCTGCCTAACCCGGGCTGGCAGACGCCGCAGCAGGTAGCTCCCCGCCCGCAGTCCTGGCAGTAGCCGTCCGTGCCCACAACCCACTGCCAGGCCGTCGCTCGCCGACCGGCCTGGCAGAGCCCTGTCTACAGTGGATCCACATCCACCGTGGGTACCGTCAGCGCTTCCCTGCTGAGGAGATGGTGATGGAGCAACTGCTGAAGGTGCGTGGCGTCGAGTTGTGTGTCGAGACCTTCGGGACGAAGGACGACCCGGCGATTCTGCTGATCCACGGCGCCTCCGCCTCGATGGATTTCTGGGAGACGCCGTTCTGTGAGCGACTCGCGGCAGCCGGCCGCTTCGTCATCCGCTACGACCACCGCGACACCGGCCGCTCGGTCAGCTACGAGCCCGGCAAACCGCAGTACACCGCGGCCGACCTCAGGGAGGATCCGATCGGCATCCTCGACGCTCTCCACCTCGGGCGCGCGAACATCGTCGGCCTCTCGATGGGCGGCGGCATCTCCCAGGCGCTGGTCCTCGACCACCCCGACCGGGTCGCATCCGCCACCTTCATCGCCACCAGCCCGATCGCCACCTCGACCCCGGTGGACCTCCCGCCGATGGCAGCTCACCTGCAGGAGGCGTTCGCGGCCGATCAGCCGCCGACCGACTGGTCCGATCCCGACGCAGCCCTCGACGCGTTCATCCAGGAAGAGCAGCTGTACGCCGGAACTTTCCCGTACGACGAACCGGCTCGCCGTGAGCTCGTCGCGCGGATGATCGCCCGCACGACCGACCTCGCCTCCGCCATGACCAACCCGTGGATCCTCGACGACGGCGACTCCAAGGACCGCGACCTCGCCGGCATCGCCGTACCGACGCTCGTCATGCACGGCACCGAGGACCCGATGTTCCGGCCGGCACACGCCGAGGCGCTCGCTCGGGAGATCCCGGGTGCGCGGTTGGTGCTGCTGGAAGGCGCCGGTCACGAGCTGCCTCAGCAGGTCTGGGACCAGGCGATTCCGGAGCTCGTCGGGATCAGTCGGCGCTGAGAAACCTCTGCCGGGACACGATCGAAATCTATGCTGACCGGAGTAGACATTCTCTGGAGGGCTGTGTAGTGTTCCTCGTGTTGACAGAGAAGAAGAGCGAAGCTGACGTGGACAGCTAACGACCTGTCCAAAAGTGTTTGTGCAGTGAGTGGGACGGCGGATCCCGCCGGGCCGATCAGTGAAGGGGCTCGGGTTTCACGCCAGGGTCAGAGTCGCGGAGCCGGTGGTAGGAAAGGGTTCCGGGCTTGACGAAGGAAGTAGTAGTTCGCAGTGCTGTAGTAGCAGTTCGTAGTTGTAGTTCGCGGTAAGAGCAGTTGTAGTTCGCAGTTTGTAGTTGCAGTGCAGCAGTTGTCAGATGCAGTAGTAGTTCGAGACAAGAAGGGGAGGGATTACACCGTCGGATCGCCCGCCAGTGCCAGTACTTCGCCGGGCGGGTGCCGTAGTTCCATCAGTAAGGAAGGTGGTCTTCGGTTACGCATTCAGCGATCCCCGTAGTGGCAGCCTTCACGTGGCGCGCTACGGACAGGTAAGTCCGGCCTCACGGCCGGTAGATGGTGGAATATTCCCGACCCTGGGCCCCGGTGCTACGGCACCGGGGCCCGTCGGCATGGAGGCGCGATGACCCCAGATGTCCACACGGAGACACCGATGAGTTCAACCCCGACGACCGGCCCCGCCAACTTCGACGACGACGACTATCCCGCCTTCACGATGGGCCGGGCCGCGGAGATGCTCGGGACCACGCCGGGATTCCTGCGCAGCCTGGACGAGGCGAAGCTGATCACCCCGCAACGGTCCGAGGGTGGTCACCGTCGCTATTCCCGGTACCAGTTGCGGCTGGCCGCTCGCGCTCGCGAGCTGGTCGACCAGGGCACCGCGCTCGAGGCCGCCTGTCGGATCATCATCTTGGAAGACCAGTTGGCCGAAGCGCTGCGCATCAACGAGGAGATGCGCGAGAAGGGCTAGCTACCTGCATAAGATTTGCCCAACCCTGATGGACCCGGCCGGTAGCGTGGCCGGGTGATCACCATTGAACGTGCCGTCACCGTGGAGAAGCCCGTCGAGACAGTGTTCGCCTACCTGTCCGACTTCGAGACCACCGTCGACTGGGATCCCGGGACGGTGTCGACGGTGCGGCTGGCGGGCGACGGCGGCGTCGGCACGAAGTACCGGAACAGGTCCTCGTTCGCCGGCCGCGAGACCGAACTGGAGTACGTCGTACAGCGGTTCGAGCCCGGCCGGATCTTCCAGGTGCGCGGCGAGAACAAGACCGTGGTCGCGCTCGACACGATGACGTTCCGCGAGACCGGCAGCGGTACCGAGGTCACCTACCGGGCCGAGTTCGAGTTCAAGGGCGTTGCCCGGGTGATCGAGCCGCTGTTCCGCGGCCAGTTCAAGAAGCTCGGCGACGAAGCCGAATCCGGACTTCGCGCCGCGCTCCTCGAACTGTAGGTCGTTGACGATCTAGCCGGCCGACCGCACCATCGTCCGGATGCCCACCGTCAGCCCGGCCGCCGCGGTGACGAGCGCGGCCAGCCAACCCCACAGCACAGCCGTCGAGCTCACATCACCCGCGAAGAGCGCGCGCTCGGCGTCGACCAGGTAGGCCAGCGGGTTGAACTTCGAGGCCACCTGCATCCATCCCGGTCCGGTCTCCAGCGGCAGCAGCATTCCCGACAGGATCATCAGCGGGAACAGGAAGGTCTGCTGCACCACCCAGAACAACCAGTCCTGCTTGCGTACCGCGATCGCCAGCGCATAACTGAAGGCGCCCAGCCCGATCCCGAACACGGCCAGCAACGCGAGCCCGACGACCGCGCCGCCGACATGCAGGTCGAAACCGAACGGCGTCATCACCGCGATCACGATCAGCGCCTGCCCGAACAGCGGCACCATCTCCTTCAGCGCCCGGCCGATCAGCAGCGACGAGCGGGACAGCGGCGTCACCATCATCCGTTCGTGCGCACCGGTCTGGAACTCGGACAACAGGTTCGCGCCGGTCGTCGAGGTTCCGAACAGCGTCGTCATCACCAGGATCGACGGCACGAACCACTGCCAGACGCCGTCGCCGAACGCCGCGCCCATCGAGCCGCGGAGCAACGGCCCGAACAGGCCGAGGAACACCAAGGGCTGGATCATCCCGAACAGCAGCGAGAACGGATCCCGCAGTACCGGCTTGAGTTCTCGTGTCATCACGATCCGGATGTCGCGCAGGAGGTTCCGCTGCGCCGGTGAGGCGGCCGGACGGGAGACGGTGGGGACGGTGAGGGTGGTCATGCCGCTGCCTTTCCGTTGGCACCGGTCTCGCGCAGGCTGCGGCCGGTGAGGGTGAGGAACACGTCGTCGAGGGTCGGGCGATGCACTTGTGCCGCGGCCACCGGTACGCCGAGTTGCTGGGCGCCACCGAGGAGGACGGGCAACGCGGCCGGCCCGTTGGTCACACGAACCGAGATCTCGTCGCCCTCGACCACGAGGTCGCGCGCACCGGGCAACTGCCCCGCGAGCCGGCGTACCGCCGAGTGGTTGCCGGGGGCAACAGTGAGGGCGAGCCGGTCGCCGGCGAGGTCGGCTTTCAGGGCGTCGGCGGTGTCGTCCGCGATCACCTGTCCGTGGTCGACCACGACGACCCGCTCGGCCATCGAGTCCGCCTCGTCGAGGTAGTGCGTGGTGAGCACGATCGTCATCTCGTACTGCGCGCGCATCCGCAGGATGTGATCCCACAGGTTTGCCCGGTTCTGCGGATCGAGGCCGGTCGACGGCTCATCCAGGAACAGCAGCTTCGGCGCGTGCACCAGGCCCATCGCGACGTCGAGGCGCCGGCGCTGGCCACCGGACAGCTCGGAGACCTTGCGCCGGGCGAGGTCCTTCAGTTCGAGCGATTCGAGCAGTTCCCCGGCGCGCAGTTTCGCCGCTCGCCGGTCGAGCCCGTAGATGACGCCCTGCCCGGCGAGTTCGTCGGCGACGCGTTGCGCATGGCCGGCGCCGTTGCCCTGGCCGACGTACCCGATCTGCCGGCGGACCTGGTCCGGCCGCGCGACGACGTCGTACCCGGCGACCTCGGCGGTGCCGGCGGTCGGGGCGATCAGGGTGGTGAGCATCCGCAGCGTGGTCGTCTTGCCGGCGCCGTTCGGGCCGAGGACGGCGACGAGTTCGCCGGGGTCGACCGTCAGGCTGATGCCGCGGACCGCGTGCACGGTCTCGGTGCGGCTCACCTCGAAGTCCTTGGTGAGCTCTCGGGTGCTGATCACGATGTCTCCTCTGTCGGGGTCACTTGCCGACGACATTTCCAGTAGTAGCGGCCAGGTTCTGGCCGGTACTCGTGGCAATCTGAGGTCATGTCCGAAACCTCGGCTCGACTTCTCTCGCTGCTGTCCCTGCTCCAGGCGCGCCGCGACTGGCCGGGCGCACTGCTGGCCGAACGCCTCGAGGTCAGTCCGCGCACGGTCCGCCGTGACGTCGACCGGCTCCGCGATCTCGGCTACCCGGTCCGTGCGACCAAAGGCCCGGACGGCGGCTACCGCCTCGACGCGGGCGCCGACCTGCCTCCGCTGCTGTTCGACGACGACCAGGCGATCGCGGTCGCCGTCGCGCTGCAGACCGCCACCACGACCGTCACCGGGATCGAGGAAGGCGCCCTTCGCGCGCTGGCCACGGTTCGCCAGGTGATGCCGGCCCGGCTGCGCCAGCGGGTCGACGCGCTGCAGGTGACGACCGTCGACAAGTACGCCGACTCACGCCGTACGAAGGTGGATTCGGAACACCTGATCGCGATCGGGACCGCGCTGCGCGCCCACGAAGTACTGCGCTTCGACTACGCGTCGCCGGGAGCGACCGAATGGGTCCCGCCGCGCAAGGTGGAGCCGCATCACCTGGTCACCTGGGGCGGCCGCTGGTACCTGGTCGCGTGGGACCTGGACCGCAACGACTGGCGCACCTTCCGGGTGGACCGGATGTTGCCCAAGACGCCGACCGGGCCGCGCTTCACCCCGCGCGAACTGCCCGCGCCCGACGTCTCGACGTACATCTCGGGCAAGTTCACCGGGCAGAACCAATGGCCGTGCCGCGGCGAGGCGATCCTGCAGGCGAAGGCGGCGGACATCGCCCGCTGGGCCGGCCGCGACGCGATCGTCGAGGAGATCACCGAGACCAGTTGCCGGCTGATCCTGAACGGCTGGTCGTGGACCGGACTGGCCGCGACCTTCGGGATGTTCGAGTGCGAACTGGAGTTCGTGGGCCCGGCTGAGCTGAAGACCGCGGCTGCTCAGCTGGCCGTCCGGTATTCCAAGGCAGCTTCTTGAGTAAAGGACAGAACCTGGCCGCTACCTTCGAGAGGCTGGGAGCATGACGACAGAGCGGAAGTACCCAGGTGGCAAGGGAACTGTGACGCCGTACGTGGCCGTTCGGGGCGCGGCGGACTGGCTGAAATTCGTGGAGCGGGCCTTCGAGACCAAGGCGTCGTTCGCCGTACCCAACGAGGACGGCACCATCGGGCACGCGGAGATCACCATCGGCGACTCGGTCGTGATGGCCTTCGACGCCCAGCCGGACTGGCCGGACCTGCCGAGCCTGCTGAGTGTGTACGTCGACGATGCGGACGCCGCCGTCGCGCGAGCCGTCGAAGCGGGCGCCACGGTGATCACGCCACTGATCACCTCGAAGATCGTGGGCGACCGCGGGGCGCGGATCAGGGATCCGTTCGGCAACATCTGGTGGATCCAGGCGCACCTGTACGACGTGAACCCGGCGGACCTGCCGGCTCTGTTCGCCGACCCGGCCGAAGCCGCCGCGATGAAACAGCTCCAGGAGTCCTTCGCCGCCGAGATGCGCTCGCGCCGGGGTTAGTACAGAACGGGGTTCAGCGGCGAGGAGATACGGTCGCCGGGCCGGTTGCCGGGCATCCAGGTGGCCAGGTCGGCCTGCTGGAACGTGTTCACCGGTTCGACGATCTCCATCTCGGCGTCCACATAGATGATGGTCATCACGCGGCGCGGTACGTCGGTCTCGTTCGGCGCCGCGTGGTGGAAGGTCCAGCCCCGGTGGTAGCTGACCTCGCCCAACTCGAACGGCTCTGCCACTTCGGGGAATTCCTGCTCGGCCAGCGCCGCCTGCAGGACGCGCTCCGACTCGTCGCTGATCGGCAGATCCCGGCCGTGGTCGAACGACTGGCTCCCGGCGGCGAACGCGAGCGGGCCCATCGCCAACGGCGTTGCCTGCAACGGGATCCACGCGGTCACGCATCGATCGGTCGCGAACGGCCAGTAGTACTGGTCCGCATGCCACGGTGTCACCCCACCACCGGACTCCTTGTAGAGCGCCTGATCGTGGTACAGCCGAACCGACCGTACGCCGAGCAGTTGCGCCGCGATCCGGGCGAGCCGCGGCGACGACACGAACTCCAGCATCAGTTCGCTGTCCTGCCACAGGTTCATCACCTGCAGGAACGCCTTGCCGTACGTGTCCCGCTCCGCCAACGGGAGGTGCTGGGTGTTGAGTTCGATGACCTTGCCGGTGATCTCCGGCTCGTACGCCGCGATCGTCGCCGGGCTCAGCACGTTCCGGAGTTTGACGAAGCCGTGGTCGGCGAAGTGGGCGATCGAGGCCCGGTCCAGGGCGTAGTCGATCTCGAGCTCAGCGCGGGTAAGCGTCATCCCAACAGGGTGGGCGTGTCATCCATCGTTGTAAAGCGGTCGAGTGCCCGTCGTTCACGCGGCGTCGTGGAAGACCAGGCCCAGGGTGTGGCGGATGCCTGAGCGGACCGTGCTGACTCCGTGGCGTACGGGGGCCGCCGACCAGCCGCGGGCGGACTCCACCGGGCGGTCCCGGGTCGTGAAGATGAGCCCTTGGCCCTGCGGCAAAGGCGTGACGGTACCGCGGGACTGGGCGCGCGGGCGCTGCTCGACGAGCAGGAACTCACCGCCGACGTGGTCCACACCCGGCCGATCCAGGCCGATCACCACCTGCAGCGGGAACACCAGATCGCCGTACAGATCGCGATGGAGCGCGTTCCAGTCGCCCGCTTGGTACCGCAGGAGGATCGGCGTCGGCCGGGTCTGGCCCGCGTGATGGCAGTCGTCGAGCCATTCGTCCAACGTGTCCGGCCAAGGCGCGGGCTTGCCCAATCGATCGGCCCACTCGCGCGCGATCGGCAACAGGTGTGGATAGAACGCCGCCCGGAGCGCCGCGACCAACTCCGGCAGCGGGTGGTCGAAGTACCGGTACTGCCCGGAGCCGAACCGGTAGCGCTGCATGTCGATCGTCGCCCGGAACCGCTCGACCTCGTCGTACAGGCCCGAGATCTCCGCGCACTGGGCCGGCGTGAGCAGCTGCGGTGTCAACGCGCAGCCGACCGAGTCGAGTTCCGCCGTCAGTTGCTTCCAGTCGAAGTCCATACCGATAGAACGCGCTCGGTCGCGGTCGTGTGAGGGCTCAGATGATGCCGACGTAGGTGAGCGCGAAGGCGACGCAGGGCGACAGGAACAGCGAGGCCACGACGACCACGCCCTTGAAGGTCTGGCCGGGCCCGATGAACCGCCGGTACGCCGCGATCAGCACCGGCACCATCACGATTTCCAGGGCGAGCATGCTCCGCGGAATCACCAGGTCGGCGGCCGCCAGGACGACAGACAGCCCGGCAGCCGCGATCCACGCAGCGAACCCCAGCCGGTACGTCGTACTCGCGCCAAGGCGAACCGCGATCGTCCGGTACCCGGCGGCCCGGTCCGCCTCCAGGTCGGCCAGCGTGGTCGGCAAATAGAGGCCAACGGCAACCAAGGTGCCCTGCAAGGCCATCAGCCAGGGGAATCCGCTCAGGTCATTCGTCACGGCGGCCCAGCCGGTCAGTGGTCCGAAGGTGCCCAGGGCAAGCGAATTCACGGCGACATCGAAACCGGCCCGGGTCTTCAGCCGCACCGGCGGAACGCTGTAGGCGTAGCCGAGAACGACGGCAAGCAGGACGCCGAGCGCGAAGACCACTCCGACCGCGAAACCGGCTGCCAGGGAGGCGGTTCCGGCGATCGCCGCGATCCCTTTCGCCGTCCGGACGGAAACGCGTCCGTCGAGCAACGGAGACTTCGACTTCCGCGGATTCAGCAGGTCGCCGGGCAGGTCGTGCGCGTCGTTGATCGCGAGCACCGACAGCCACAGCAACGGCCCCATCACCAGGGCTCCGAGCAACAGCCGCGCCCACTCGGAAGGTGCCGGGATCAAGCGATGGGTGGCGAGCAGAACACCAACGTAATAAGGGACTACGGAAACCGCCCAGAACGCCGGCCGCCCCACGGCCAGGACATCGCGGACCCTTGGACGATGGTGAACGACGAGCGGCCCGCGGCCGGCCGAGCGTAGAACGGCGTGGGTCTGGCTGCTCTGCTCCACCCCTGTGGTCACGTCACCACAGTGCTCCCGAGTTGGCCGATCGCACCTCCCTCCTCGGAGTGAGTCCCCTCACTCCGAGGAGGGCTCAGGCGTGAATGTGAGCAAGAGAACCCGACTCGAGCGCCACCCAGACCGACCCGTCGGTCGCCACCGCGAGCCCGTGTGGTTCGGTGCCCTCGCCGAACGAGACCTCGTCGACAACCGCACCCTCGGAGTCCAGACGGACCGCGGAACCCGAACCCCACAAGGTGATCCAGCAACCCCCGTCGGCGGTCGCAACCACCGCGTGCGGCTTGGAAGTCCGGTCCGGCAGCGGATACTCGGTGATCTTGCCGTCCGCGGTGATGCGCCCCACCTGACCGGCGAGGAGTTCCACGAACCACACCCCGTCGCGACCCGCGCTGATCCCGACCGGCCCGGCGCCCTCGGTCGGCAGGGGATAGGTCGTCACCTCGCCGTCGACCGTCATCCGGCCGATCGCGTTGCCCTGGTTGAGCGCGAACCACAGCTCGTCGGCAGCGGTGATCATCGCCGGGAAGGCGCCCGCAGTACCGATCGGGTACTGCGTGACCTCGCCGTCCACCGTGACCCGCCCGATCCGGTCCACGGACATCAACGTGCTCCACAAGGCGCCGTCGGGCCCGACACACAACCCGTACGGCGAACCGCCGAGTTCGACAGCGCTCACCGTGCCGTCCGGGCCGATCCGCCCGATCCGGTCGTCGCCGTTCCGGCTGAACCAGACCCCACCATCAGGACCGGCCACGATCACACTCGGCTTGCTTCCCGTCGCCTGCAACTCGAACCGCTCCACCGCTGCGTTGTCAGTAGGCCCGGTCGCTGCCGCAAGCCGAGCGATGGCGTCGGCGTGGACCAGCGTGGTCCAGACCGCGTCGCCCGCCACCGTCACGCCGTACGGGCCGTCGCCGGCAGCGCCGACCCTGATTTCCGTCCACCGACTCACGGAGCCTCCTGTTAATGCGACCGATGTTGCATTAGGATCGTGCCATGATCCAGCGCGACGACGCAAGCCCGATTCCCCGCCCCGGCGGCCGAACGGCCCGGGTGCGCGCCGACGTCCTCGCCGCGGTCGAACGCGAACTCGCCGCGAGCGGCTACGACAACCTCACGATCGAAATGGTCGCGGCATCGTCCGGCGTTCACCGGACGACGATCTACCGCCGCTGGGGAAGCGTCGCCGGCCTGCTGGTCGACCTGCTCGCGTCCGGTGCCGACGACGACTGGCAGCCGGCCGACACGGGATCACTGGAAGCCGACCTGATCCGCCTCAACCGGGAGGTCCGCGACGCGCTCGCTCAGCAGCCCTCACTCACCGGGGCCGTGATCGCCGCCTCGTTCCGCACCGCCGAAGCGGCCGAGGCGCTCACGTCGTTCTGGCAGGATCGCTATGTCCGCAGCGAGGTCGTGGTCAGCCGTGCGATCGATCGCGGCGAGATCCCCTCGGACACCGACGCGCAGCGCTTGCTGATCGCGTGCACCGCGCCGGTCTACCACCAACTCGTCCTGCTCCGGCAGCCGATGACCCGCGCAGCCGCGGATCGCGCGGCCAAAGACGCTGCCGCTGCAGCTCGCGCCGGCGTGTATGTGCGCTAGCCGTCAGGAGCAAGTCGGTGCTAGCAGCCGCAGGAGCTGCGATGGACCAAGGTGGGGTCGAGCCGGATGCTGCGGGCCGGTTGATCAGGGTCGTCGATGCGCGACGTGATCAGCTCGACCGCTGTGGCGGCCAGTTCGTGATGCGGCTGTGCGATCGTCGTCAGGCGCGGCTCGAACAGGTCCGCCCAGGCGAAGTCGTCGAACGCCGCCAGCGCGATGTCCGCCGGCACCGACAAGCCGGCGTCGCGCAGCGCCCGCATCGCGCCGATCGTCATCTTGTTGTTCGCCACGACCAACGCGGTCGGCGGATCCGGCAGCTGAAGCAGTTGCGCCGTCGCCCCGCGGGCCGGCTCGGCATCCGAGGAGCCGCCCCGCAGCAGCTCCTCGTCGTACCGGAGGTTCGCCCGGTCGAGTCCGAGCCGGTAGCCCGCGACCCGCTCCTTCGTGGTCGCCAGTCCGGCCAACCCGCTGACCATCCCGATCCTGCGGTGACCGCGGCCGGCCAGGTGCTCGACCAGGTGCGACGTCGCCTCGACATTCTCCGTGCCGACCTCATCGAGTCCCGACCCGATCAACCGGTCGACCAGCACCACGGGAACCCGGCTGCGGTGCAGATACTCCAGCGTCCGCTCCGGGGCCGGTGACGCCGCCAGGATGATCCCGTCGGCCCGGCGCTCGTGCAGATCCCTGGCCACCTTGAGTTCGTGCTCCGGATCGTCGTGGGTGTCGGCGATCAGGATCGAGTACCCGCGCCGTTCGGCCTCCGCCTGGAGATGGTGGGCCAGCTCCCCGAAGTACGGATTGGAGATCGACGACAGCGCCAGCCCGATCGTGTCCGTCTTCGACATCACCAGCGACCGCGCGACGGTGTTCGGCACGTACCCCGTCTCGCGGACCGCGGTGAGCACGGCCTCCCGGGTGTCCGGCGCCACGAACCGCGTCTCGTTCAGCACATGAGAAACCGTCGTCACCGAAACCCTGGCCCGCCTGGCCACATCCGCCATCTTCACCACAGGCCCATTCTCCTCTCGGGCCTGGTACTTCGGGCGCTACTGCGGGTCGTAGGCGCAGGAGCTCTCCAGGTCGCCGGCCTCGGTACCGGGCTTCCGCGGGGTGACCTTCCCGGTCGGCTTGCCGGTGGGCCGGTTGGTGGATCTGGCGACCGGATTCGTCTTCGGCGCCAGCGCGGTGGCAACGATCTCACGCATGGCCGCGTAGTTGGGGTTGCGGCCGTTCGGGAAGTTCTTCTGCTTGTCCAGGTCGACGTTGCTGATCTTGGCCGACTTGACCCGCTGGCCGAGGCCGACGAACTGGGGCAGCAGATTCTGTGGGATGTCGGTACGGATCAGCTTCTCGCCGGCCTTGGCGATCGACTGGTAGTTGGCGAGGACGTTCTGCGGGGTGGCTCGTTCCACCAGCGCCTTGATGGTGCAGTGCTGGCGGGCCTGCCGGGCGAGGTCCGCGCCGGGCACCTGGTACCGGCCGCGGGCGAACCAGAGCGCGTCGAAGCCGTTCAGGTGGCGGTTGGGACCCGGCTTCAGATAGCGCCCCGGCGGGATGTGCTTGTCGTCGTCGCCACCGACCGGGACCGGGTAGTTGATGTTCACGGTGATCCCGCCGAGCGCCTCGACCATCTGCTCGAAGCCGGACAGGTTGATCTGCAGGTAGTAGTGCAGTTTCAGCCCGAGTGCCTCACCGACCGACACCTTCAGGATGTCGGCGCCCTGGTTGTCGGACGGTCCGAGAATCCCGTCGTGCAGTTTCGGGATGTTCCGGTACATCGCGTCCAGATAGAACGCGTCCTGCTCGACATCGCCCTTCTTCGGGTCCCAGAAGCCGGTCGGGTAGAACTTGTGCAGCGGCGAATCCTTCGGGAACGGCATCCGCATGAAGTTCCTGGTCAGCGAGATCAGCTTCGTGTCGCCGGTCCTGGTGTCGATGCTGGCGACCATCACCGTGTCGGTCCGGGTGCCTTGCCGCCCCGCCCCGTCGTCGGCGCCGAGCAGCAACAGGTTGAGCCGCGGCAGTTGCGCCCACGGGTCCTTCTTGTTCGCGATCGTCGGCCGGGTGGCGCTCTTGGAATTGCCGTCGGCGAACACGTGCGTCACCAGGTCGCGCTGGGCGAGCAGATTCTGCGCGCCCAGCGCTGTCCCGGACGCGATCGTGCAACACACCAGCCCGATCACGAACGACCCACCCAGCCGCGCCCCGAGCCCGGACCCCAACGGCCGCAGCATCTTGTACGACGTGACGACGATCGTCACCCACAAGAGCGCGACGACGGCGAGTCCGGCGATGATCCAGAGCAACAGGTTCGGGTCGAGCGCCCACTTGATCACATCGTCGCGCCGGGCCAACCCGACGTACGCGGCAGTGCCGAGAAACGCGACGGTGAGACCGGTGACGAAGACACCGAGCCGCGTCCGCCCGGCCACCAAGTACGCAGTACCAGGCACTGCGGCACCCAAGACGGCGAGCACCAGTGCACCGAGCGCGGACCGTTGCCGGCCGCTCGGTGCGGCCCGGCGGGCGGCTCGTGGCTTGGCCCGCCGCGCTCTGGTCGCCCTGCTGCTTTCGTGAATTCTGCTGCCTCTTGGGGACATGGCTCCACTCGGTGGCCGGGAACAGGACGGTCGGACGCGTCCCCTGTTCGCGTCCACCCCCTCTGACTCGTTGTCGCGGCAGAAAGTTCGGCGCGATTTCCGGCGCGCTCATGCGCTCGCACCGAGCCAGGCCTGGTTGGGAACTGCTCGGGGTGGGCACAAAGGCTGCGGTTCGGCGCTCGGGTGGGAGAAGGGTTTTGGGCCCGGCTGGCAAGTACGGGTGAGGACGCGCTCTTCCGAAGAGTGCGGCGTGAGGAGTTCTGGGATGCGGATGACGAGGATCGCCATGCTCGGGATCGTGGTGGCGGTCGCGGGAGTGGCCCTGTACGGAGTACCGGCCAGTCCGTTCGACCACAAGGACGTTCCGATCCGGCCGGCCGCTCACTCGTCGGTCGATCCGGACGACTCCGCCGGCAAGAACAGCCCCGACGGCACGGACGCCAGCGGCGAGCAGGACCCAGGCACGCCGGATCCAGATGCACAGTCAGGCGACCAGAAGCCGGGCTACCAGACGTCGGCGTCGACGCCGGGCGACGACTCGCGGATCACCTATCCGGATCGCGGCACCGTCTCGTACTCGGTCCTCCCCGGCGACCCCACAACCATCGGTAGCTCCGGTCGGCTGATGAAGTTCCAGATCGCCATCGAGGGTGGGATCCAGGGGGTCGACGGGCCGGCGTTCGCCAAGTTCATCCGCGACACGTACGGCGCCCCGCAGGGCTGGGCGTCAGCCGGCCGATGGCGATTCCGCCAGGTCGGCCCGGGACAGCCCGCCGACTTCAAGCTCCTGCTCGTCACGCCCGATACCCGCGACACCCTCTGCGGCGGCGGCCCGGACCGCTACACGAGCTGCCGGATCGCCGATCGCGTCGTACTGAACGTCGCGCGGTGGGCCCACGCAGTACCGAACTACGGCGCCTCGCTGACGGCGTACCGCCAGTACATGGTCAACCACGAAACCGGCCACCGCCTCGGCAACCACCACGAACTCTGCCGCGGCCCGGGTCAGCCGGCGCCTGTGATGGAACAGCAGACGCTCGGCTTACACGGGTGCGTCGCAAACTCGTGGCCCTACCTCAACGGCACCCGCTACAAGGGCCGCGCCGGGCAGTACAACGACCCCATTCCGACCAGCTAGTTACTCCTGGATGATCGAGAGGATGTTGCCCGCCGGGTCCTTGAACCAGGCGATCAACGGGCCGCCACCGCGGACGATCCCCACCTCGTCGTGCTTGTCGTTGTAGCGCTCGAACACGATGCCGCGAGCGATGAGTTCCTTCGCGGCGGCGTCGATGTCGTCCACCGGGAAGTTGAGAATCGTGTACTCCGCGGGAACGTGCTCCGACTTCGGGTAGACCAGGACCGGGATGCCGCCGGCGATCCGCAGCCGCAGCATCCCGTGCTGCTCGCTCACGTCCAGCCCGAGCGTCTCGCCGTAGAACTTCTTCGCCGCCGCGATGTCGTCCACCGCGAACCCGCTGAAAGCCTTCGTCTCCTTGAACATCGCGCCCTCCACTCCCGAGGCGCCCCAGCGGTGCCTCTCACCCGAACGTCGAGACCACCACCAGAACTTCGACACGTTCCGGCCCGTCGCCTCGGTGCCGGTCAGTTCGGCTGCTGGGGTGGTCAGTTGTTGAGAGCGGTGGGATGTGTGACGGCCGCGGTGACCGCGGCGGATTCGAGGCCGTCGGCGACCGTGTGGAGGAGGCGGGCCAGCTGGGCGGCGTCCGCCGGGCCGAGGATGCCGGTGATGACGTCGAGGACGCGGACGGTCAGGGCGTCGAGCTGGGACAGCCGCGCCTGGCCGAGGCCGGTGACGGCGAGCTGCGGCGTCGTACGGACCAGGCCGAGGGCCGCGAGCTCCGCGATCGCCAGCTCCGCCTCGCCTGCGGTGGTGCCGACCTGCTCGGCGACTCCCGCGGCGGAGTCGCGGCCGTTGGAGATCGCGCTCAGCACCAGCGCGGCCGGCATCTTCATCCCGACGGCGTCCTGGAGGCCGAGGATCAGGGGGTGGGCGTGTCCACGGACCCGCTCCACCGCGTCGAGCAGCCGGAGCGCGTCACCGACGTCGCCGATCAGGTGCTCGGTCTGAACTGTGGCGATCCCGGTGGCCTGCACGATCCGGTCAGGGACCGCCAGAGCCTTGGTTCCAGCGTCTTCGATGGTCACGCCTTCCAGCCTACGGAGTCGTTCCGACAGCCCGGCGTGTCGAAGCTGAGGAAACGCTGTGAATTGCCGATGAATCTGCATCCGAAAAGACGTTCGAAAGGGATCGGAAAGAGTTTCAGATTTTCTGGACAACTGCCCAAAAAACGTCCGTGACTTACCGTCCGCGTCGTCCGTTGGACCTAACGTGACGGTGAACACACGGCGCACCGACACCGCGCTCGCCCGCGAATCCAGGCCGACCACCAAGAGACACCAGCCAGGAGGACCAGTGACAACCGCCACCGCCATCCAGACGTCTGAGCGCCGACGTGTACGCGTCTGGTTCGGTGAGCACGTGATCGCCGACTACAACGCCGAGCCGGCGTTGGCCGAGCGGTACGCCCACGCCATGAGCCGTCGTTTCGCCGGACTGCGGGTCACCAACGACCCGATGCCCGCCGTCGACCGGCTCCCCGACCCCCTGCCCGGCGAGCGCATGTGGGATGTAGCCCCCCGCTAGTCCAATGATCGGCGGCAAGCGAGTGCGGGCGCTCTGCCCCTCGCTTGCCGCCCTCAATCCCCTGATGCGCCTGATCCCCTGTCCCCACGATCGACGTCCGCACCGCCTCCAGCATGAAGCGGTGCGGACGTTCTTTTTCGTACTGCGGCAGCCGGCTCCTGCCCCCGGGCATGTCGAGCCGCGTCGTGCGGCTCCGACGTCCAGCGCGTGAGCTGATCGTCAGCTCTCGTGACGGAGGAGATCGAGATGGACAAGCCTGTGCTGAACAGTCTGCTGCTGGGCAGTACCGATCCGGAGCGGTTGAAGAAGTGGTACGTCGACGGGTTCCACGCCGAGGTGAACGGTTACGGCAACCTTGACCTCGGCGGCTTCGTCATGGTGATCGAGAAGCGCGACGACGTAGCCGCCGCGACCGTCGAGCCCGGGCGGGTCGTGCTCAACTTCGCCGTCGAGGACATCGAGGCAGCCGCCGCCCACCTGCGGACCCTCGCCGTCGACTGGCTGGTCGAACCCGAGGACCGCGGCGTCGGCTGGTTCGCCACGCTGGTCGACCCTGACGGCAACTACGTCCAGTTGATCCAGATGAAACCCGAGTACTACGCCAACCTCTGACCGGCCGGCCGGCCGGCTCACCCACCAGGTGAGCCGGCCCACCGAGTTCAGTACACCTCGATGTCGTCCAGGAAGACGCCGTCGGCGCTGGCGGTGAAGGTGCGGGTGAAGGCCACCTTCACGTACCGGGCCTGCACCGGCGCGAAGCGAACTTCGTACCGGTTGCCCGAGGCATCGTTCGGCCGGGTCACTCCACCCCGGTCGGTCCACGTCTGGCCGTCGTCACTGGTCAGCACGCGCATGGTGTCGGGGCGGTAGCCGGAGTACTCGACATACCCCTGCATGTCCGCCTCGCGCACCACCTTCGAGGCACCCAGATCGAACGAGACGTCGAACGCCTTCGTCTCACCCGGTCCGCCCTGGATGACGTACGGGCGGCCGTCGCCCCAGTTGTCGGAGATCACGCCGTCCGTCGACTCCAGCCCGGTCGCGTCCGGGAACCGGTCCGGCGGCGTCCACGACTTCGTGTACGTCCTCCCGCCGACCAGGTTCGGCCGCGGCAACGCGAAGCCGGCCACCTTGAAGCCGACCAGGTCCGGCGCCGCCTCCTTGAGCCGCACGTAGCGAGCCTTCGCGTTGATCCCGACGAAGTCCTCACCCCCGTCGGTCGCCGTACGCCGGGCCGCGTCGACCCAGTTCACGCCGTCGTACGACGTCTGGATCGTGTACGCCGTGGGATGCGTGGCGCCCCAGCGAAGGGAGACACCGTCGACCTGGTGCTGCGAGCCGAGATCCGCGGCCGCGCCGGTCTTGATCGTCGCCGCGAGGTCACGGGCTGCCAGCGGCTTCCCCGCGGCCGCGTCGAGGACGAGCGACCGGATCCGGTCGAGGAAGGTGACGTCGCCGGTGAACGTGCCCGGCTTGCTGGCCAGCGCCAGGGCCAGGTCCGTGGCGAGGTCCGGGTGGGTCTTCTTCAGGATCGTCACCACCTCCCAGTCCTCGATGCCGTCCCGCAGCGACTCCAGCCGGAGCGTGCGCTCGAGCAGGTTGTGCTCGCGGTCGGGATTGACCACCCAGTAGTCGCCCTTGACGTCCTGGTCGTCCATCGAGATGTTCCAGTTGTTGAAGGCCCACTGCAGATGGCCGTTCGCGTTCCGGGCGGCCGCGAGCCAGCCGATCAGCCGCTGGTAGTACTCCGGCTGGTCGATGAAGCGGTTGAGGTAGCCCAGCGTCGGGATGTTGCAGTTGTAGAGCCACAGGTCCTTGCCCTCAGCCCGGGCCTGGTCGAAGGGGCCGGGGTTCCACTCGTAGTTGAGCAGGTTGGGAATGGTGATGTCCTCGCGCTTGCTCACCTCGCTGGCGACCGGGTCGGAGAAGGTGGCGTCACCGATCTTCACGTCCGGCCAGATCGCCTTCACCTCGTCGAAGATGCCGTTCCAGCCGTTGCGGCCGGCGTCACCCTGCGGCTCGTCGCCGATGTGCATCCACCACAGCTTCTCCCAGCCCATCGCCTTCACGTGATCACGCAGCGCGGCGACGTACTGATCGACCCAGCTGGTGCCATCGGGTGAGTCCCACGGGACGAGCTTCTTCACCGCTTTGCCGTCCGGCCCGGCGGCCAGCGTCTCCATGTCCCAGTGGGTGCCGGAGTTCGGGCCGCCGTTCACCCAGAAGCCTTCGAGCCGGCTGACCGTGCCACGGTCGCGGAAGAACTTCACCACCTGGTCGATGGCGCTCCAGTCGAAATGAACCTTGCCGTCGGCATCGACCGTCGTCCCGCCCTGCAGCAACAAAGTTGCCATCGGCAACGTGAGGTCGTTGTTCCGGTACTCCTTGCGGACCTTGGCGTAGTCCTCCATCAACTGCCACCACTTCGGGGTGAACGGGGAGTAGCCGTAGTTCGCGAGCATCGTCTCGACCGGCGGTTCCTGGTACGACACGGTGCCGAAGAACAGCGTCCACTCGACGTCGGTGAAGCCGCTGTCCTTCGCGTCGGGAATGGTGACCGGCCGGACGTTCACCGACAGCGGGACGACCATGGTGCCCTGGTCGGTCTCGACCCGGACCGAGCCGCGGTAGACACCGCCGGCTGCGGACTTGGGGACGTGGACCCGCACCCAGATCGGCTGGGTGGTGTTCGCGGCGACCGTGGTACTGGGGGAGTTCGACAGGCCGTCGGGGAAGTTGTCCGGGGCCGGGCGGCTCGGCGCGTACACGTACTGGTTCCCGCCGAACACCGAGTTGTGGTTGAGCGCGGTGAACTTGACGAAGTTGTAGGTCAGGTTCGACGCGGGGATCTCGCGGAGCCCGGCCCGGAGTGGGCCGAAGCTGACGCGCTTGATCGTGAACGCCTTCGACCGGCGGACGGCGACCTGCCCGGCCTCGAACTCGTTCCGGGCGGTGTCGAGCGAGACCCCGGCGGTTGCTCCACTGTCGGACGGCAGCGAGTCGGGGAACAGGTGGGTCGAGGCCCTTGCGGCCCACACCTGGGTCTGTACTGCGGCTTCCGCGGCGGCGGCGCCGTTGGACCGATAGGTGGTCAGAGCGGTGATGCTGGCCGTCGCCACCAGGGCGGCGAGCACCTTACGACCGGTTGGATTCATCGGAGGAACCTCCTGCTGACGGTCAGGAATCCTCATTCTTGAAGCTGGGCACCAGCACGTCGACCAACCCGACTAGACCACTCAAGGGGAGCGGCAGATGGAAGAGTTCAGGATTAGCGTCCCGCAGGCGGACCTGGACGACCTGCGCGACCGGCTCCGGCGCATCCGCTGGCCACGCGCTCTCCCCACGACCGGCTCCGCCTGGGATCGCGGCGTACCGGTCGACTACCTGCGGTCGGTGGTCGACCGCTGGCTGGCCTACGACTGGCGCGAGTGGGAGGAGCGCCTGAACACATTCCCGCAGTACGTGACCCGCATCGACGAGCAGACGATCCACTTCCTGCACGTCCGCTCGCCCGAGCCGGACGCGATGCCGTTGATCCTCACGCACGGCTGGCCGGGGTCCGTCGCGGAGTTCCTCGACATCCTCGGCCCGCTCACCGATCCGCGCTCGTACGGCGCCGACCCGGCCGACGCCTTCCACGTGGTCGCACCGTCCGTCCCGGGCCACGGCTTCTCGGTCCCGCTCGAACAACCCGGCTGGAACCATGAGCGGATCGCTCGCGCCTGGGCGGTGCTGATGAGTCGCCTCGGCTACAGCCGGTACGGCGCGCAGGGCGGCGACACCGGGTCGGTGGTGTCACCCCTGGTTGGTGGCGTCGACCCCGACCACGTCGTCGGAGTACACATCAACGGGGGACTCGCTTTCCCGAAGGCGCGACCGGGCGATCTCGACGACCTCGGTCCGCGCGACCGAGCGAAGCTGGAGTTGGCCGAGCACATCCGCCGTACGGGGACCGGATACGCCGAACAGCAGTCGACCAAACCGCAGACCGTCTCCTTTGCCCTGAGTGATTCGCCGGTCGGGCAACTGGCCTGGGTCCTGGAGAAGTTCCACGACTGGAGCGACCCGACCCGAGCCCTCCCCGAAGATGCCGTTGCTCTCGGCCACCTTCTGACCGACGTCTCGATCTACTGGTTCACCAACACCAGCGCGACCAGCGCGAACCTGTACTACGAGAACCGACTGGTTGCCGAGGGCACCGGTCGCTCCGGCGTGCCCACCGGCGTCGCGGTGTTTCCGACGGATCCGGCGATCAGGCACATCCTCGAGCGTGAGCACACGATCACGCACTGGCAGGAGTACGACCGGGGCGGCCACTTCGCCGCCCTGGAGGCGCCCGACCTGCTGGTCGACGACATCCGGACCTTCTTCCGCACCCTCCGTTAGTTCATCGGGACAACACCTGGCGGTCACCAGGAACGGCGATGATTCCGCGGGAATCCGCCGTCCGAGAGGGAACACGATGGGACACTCCCACGCCGGTCACCGCCACGACCACGACCACGGGGCCGGTCACGGCAACGGTCACGGGGCCGGTCACGGCCACGGGCATGGTCATGGGCACGACCACGAGCACCACCACCCGAACACCGAGCTGGACGCGGCGACGACGGCCGCGCTGGACGAGTCGATCCCGGACAGCGACCTCTCACCGACCGAGGTGTCCCGCCGTACGCTGCTCCGCTCGGCCGGCGTCCTCGGTGGAACCGCCGCGCTCGCCGTCAGCGGCGCAGGTGTCGCAGCCGCTGCGCCGAAGGGCGACTCGGTCCTCTTCAAGCACGGCAACAAGCCGCGGGTGTGGCTCGCCGGCGACCACCACATCCACACCCAGCTGAGCTCCGACGGCCTGTACCGCGTGATCGACCAGGCGCGCCACGCCGCCGCGTTCGGTCTCGACTGGCTCGTCATCACCGACCACGGTGGCGCCACCCACGCCCGGATCGGCGTCGACCTGGTCAACCCGCAGATCAAGGCGGCCCGGACCGAACTGAAGGACACGCTGATCTTCCAGGGCCTGGAGTGGAACATCCCGGCCGCCGAACACGGCACGGTCTTCGTCGCACCCGGTTCGCGCGAGGTCGAAGTACTGAAGCAGTTCGAGAACAGCTACGACGGCAGCGTCAACAACGCTGGGGCGAACTCGCCGGCCAACGAGCAGCTCGCGCTCGACGGCATCCACTGGCTCGGGCAGCAGGTGGATCGGCGTCGGGTCCAGGACGCGCTGTTCCTGGCGAACCACCCAGCCCGCAACGGCATCGACAGCCCGCACGAGATCCGGAACTGGCGCGACGCCGATCCGCGCATCGCGATCGGCTTCGAGGGTGCGCCCGGTCACCAGGCCGGCGGCCTGCCGAAGGGCATCGGCTCCGGCGGCGCCCGTGGTCTCTACGGCAACGCGCCGAACGCGAACTCGTTCCCCGGCTACCCGGCGGAGAGCTACCGCACCTGGGGCGGCTTCGACTGGATGACCGCGACCGTCGGTGGGCTGTGGGACAGCTTGCTCGCCGAGGGCAAGCCCTGGTGGGTCAGCGCGAACTCCGACTCGCACCAGAACTGGAACGAGACCTCGCGTCGCCCCGACGGTTCGGACCAGGCGCAGTTCGATCGCGACGGCCGCTACATGGATCCGGTCTACGGCAACACCGTCAACGCGCTCAACAACGACTTCTGGCCGGGCTTCTACAGCCGCACGCATGTCGGCGCCGAGCGACGCGACTACCTGTCGGTGATGGAAGGCATGCGCAGCGGCCGCATGTGGATCGACCACGGCATGCTCGCCAAGGGCGTCGAACTGGAGGTCCGCGAGGTCGGCCACCGGTACGGCGAACCGCTCGGTGGCGCGCTGGTCGTTCGGCGCGGCCGGCCGGTGGAGCTGGTCGTACGGATCACCACCCAGACGATGCCGAACTGGGCCAACTTCGTACCGCTCCTCAACCGGGTGGACGTGATCCGTGGCGCGGTGAAGGGTGCGGTCAGCGACCGGGACACCTTCACAGCGCCCGACACCAAGGTCGTCCGGCAGTGGGACACGTCCGGCAAGCGCGGCACCTTCGAACTCGTCCTGCCGCTGGGTAAGGCGGAGGAGCCGTACTACGTGCGCGTCCGCGGCACCGACGGCAACCGTAGTCAGCCCGGCTACTTGGGCGCGGCGATCGACCCGCAGGGCCCGGCGCTCGACGTAGTCGGCGACGCCGATCCCTGGACCGACCTGTGGTTCTACACGAACCCGATCTGGGTCCTGCCGACCAAGTGATCATCGCCATCGACGCGGCCAGCCGCGACACCACCGAAGCCGAACACCTCCTCCACGAGCTGCTCGGCCCACTCCCCGGCGAGGTCGTCGCCTGCACCCACACAATCTCAACCGGCGACCACCCCCACCTCGCCATCTCCCTCACCATCCCACCCGACCCCTCCACCACCTTCACCGGTTCGACCGCCTTCACCGGTTCGACCGCCTTCACCGGTTCGACCGCCTTCACCGGTTCGACCGCCTTCACCGGTTCGACCGCCTTCACCGGTTCCACCGCCTTCACCGGTTCCACCGCCTCCACCGGTTCCACCGCCTCCACCGGTTCCACCGCTTTCACCGGTTCCGGCGGTTCCCGCGCCCTCACCACCTCCACCGGCTCGGCTGGTTCCGCCACCTCCGCCACCTCCGCCGGCTCGGCCGGTTCGGGGGTTGGGGGCGAGGGGGTGGTGGCTCGGGTGCGGGGGTGGTTGGGGGAGCGGGCGGTGGGGTCGGCGATCACGTGGAGTGGCGCCTCCGAGCCGGAGTTGTCGGGGCCGAGTCAACTGGTTCGCGGCGCCTACGCGGCTGCGGTTGAGAGTGCGCTCGGGACGGCTGGACGCTTGGTGCGCTTCCCCGGCTCCGAGCACGTCCGCGGAGTGATGACCGCACTGCAACTACGCGACCTCTGCGGCATCGACCACATCGAAGCCTTGGGTGGACTACCTGTCGACGACTACACGGTGATCGACACGCTCGACTTCATCCGTCCGATCCGCCGCGACGGCCGGGTGGTCCTGCTCGTCCAGCCGGCCGCAGGCGACGTACTGATCCCCTTCGAAGTCGAACACCAGCAGAAGTGCTGTGCCGATCACTGACCTCGGACATCCCAGCCGTCCGCGTCCCGTAGTACCGGCGGGAGCGGACCGATGACGCCGAGGCGCTGCGTGCAGCGAGTCAGGGCGACGTAGAGATCGCGTAGTCCGCGCGGGGACTCCACCATGATGCCCTCCGGGTCGACGACCAGGACGGAGTCGAACTCGAGGCCCTTGGCACCGGCCACGGTCAGCACGGTGATGTCGGCGTGTTCGCCGATCGCCTCCTGGACCAGTTCGAGCCGCGACCGCGAGGTGATCACGCCGACCTGGCCGTGGTGCACCTCCTCGCGCGCCACCTTCCCGACGTACTGCGCCTGGTCGGTCGGTCCGACCTCTTCGTACCAAGGCCGGACGCCGGTCGACCGCACCGACTCGGGCGCTTTCGCGTCCGGATCGACCTCGGTCAGCACGTGGGCCGCGAGGTCCATCACCTCGGCCGGGGTGCGGTAGTTGACCGTCAGCTCCGCCAGCCGCCAGCGATCTCCGAACGTCGGCGCGAGCGCCCGCCGCCAACTCGTCCCCCCACCGGCGGCACCGGTCTGGGCGACATCGCCGACCAGCGTCATCGACCGCAGCGGGCACCGCCGTCCGATCGCGCGCCACGCCATCGGCGACAACTCCTGCGCCTCGTCCACGATCACGTGCCCGTACGTCCAGCGGCGATCGGCCGCGGCCCGGTCGGCCAAGGTGCGATCGTCGTCGGCCTCGTACCGCTCGGCGAGCGCCTCGGCGTCGAGAATGTCCTTGGCCGAAAGGACTTCCGCCTCGTCGTCATCGTCGTAGTCGGTCGATCCGGAACCGCTCAGCACGTCCAAAGAGCCTTGTGCATAAGCGATTGCGCGGGCCCGCTCCGCCTTGCGGCGGGCAAGGTCCTTGTCGTCCTCACCGAGCAGCTCGGCCGCCTCGTCGAGCAACGGCACATCGGCGGGGCTCCAGTCGTCGCCGTACCGGAGCAGGTGTTCGCGGTCGAGCTCGCTCAGTTGCGGTGCCGCCGACGCGAGGCGCTTCTCGTCGCCGAAGAGATCGACCAGCAGATCCTGGGGGCTGAGCATCGGCCAGAGCAGGTCGAGCAGCCTGCGGATCGCGGGCTCGGCGAGGATCTCCTTGCGGAGCTCGGCCAGGTCGTACTCGTCGAGCAGGTTCTCCCCGTCGAGCGGATCGGTGCCGATCAGGTCGGCGTACTGATCGGTGAGATGGTCGACGACGTCCTTCAGGAAGAACGGCCGGGCCTGGTTGTGGGTGGTCTGGCGAGCCCTCGCGCTGCCGCGCGCGTCCTGGACGACGGCGGGGTCCAACCGCAGTACGGTCCGGTCGACCGTCACCTCGATGGGTTCGCTCGGCACCCACTGGCGATCCGCGACGGCCTTCGCGATCACGTCGGCCATCACGGCGCGGCCCTTCACCTCGGTGACCTCGGCGGGCTCGGGGCGGGTCGCGGTGAGACCCGGGTACAGCTCTGCGAGCGTGACCAGGCGGACACCGTCCTCGCCGAGCGACGGCAGCACCTGACCGATGAACTTCAAGAACGTCGGATTCGGCCCGACGACGAGAATTCCGCGCTTTTCCAGTTGGGCCCGATGGGTGTACAGCAGAAATGCCGCCCGGTGCAATGCGATCGCCGTTTTGCCGGTCCCCGGGCCGCCCTGGACGACCAGGATTCCGGCCAGGTCGGAGCGGATGATCCGGTCCTGGTCGGCCTGGATCGTCCGCACGATCGACTCCATCGTGCCGGTCCGTCGCGCGTTCAGCGCGCCCAGCAGGATCTGCTCGCCGACGACGCCGCGGCCAGGCTGCGAGGCCCCGGCCGCCGATCGCGTGTAGTCGAGCTGCTCGTCCTGTACGTCGAGCACTCGGCGCAACCGGGTCTGGATGTGCCGGCGCCGGACGACGCCGTGATTCTCGACCGCGGTGGCGATATAGAACGGCCGGGCGGCAGGCGCCCGCCAGTCGGTGAGCAGTGGTTCGTAGTCCTCGTCGTGCAGGCTGAGCCGGCCGATGTGCAGGACCTCGCCGTCGGCGTCGTCGAGCCGGCCGAAGCAGAGACCCTCCTCGGCCGCGTTCAGCCGGGAGAGCCGGGCGTTCAGGTCACGGACCCGGCCGTCGCGCTGGTGCAAGGCCTGCCGGTTCCGGGTGCCGGCGACCTGTTCGTCCGCCCGGCGGCGCTCGGTCAGCGCGCGCTCGTGGTCGAGCGTCGCGTAGAAAGCCGTCAGATGAACCTGTTCATCCTGGACTGGATTCAGCAATTCCAACCCCTTGTGATAAAATTCCAACCCCTTGTGATAGACTGCGTGCGCAGGAGCCCGGGAAATACTTGAGGGTGGATTCCTTGGTGGGCCACAAATGCGAAAGTTTAACGCATTTCACCTTTGCTGGGCAGACCGCCGATGACCTTGGCCGGTGCCGGGTTTGACCTCAAGTCTTGTTGAGGTACTAGCGTCCAGGACGTGACTGTCCATCCGCTCGTCGTGGCCGTGGTGGTGCGTTCGACCGAGCCCGGGCGGTTCGGGACGGTCGCGACCGCGTGGTTCGCGCGGCAGGTGGAGCGCCGCGACGACTTCAAGCTCGATCTGATCGACCTCGCGACCACGTCGCCCGACTCGCTGCGAGAGCGGATCGACACTGCCGACGCGGCCGTGATCGTCTGTCCGGAGTACAACCACTCCTTCCCCGGCGAACTGAAGACCGCGATCGACTCCGTCCGCCGGCCCTGGTACGCGAAGCCGGTCGCGTTCATCGTGTACGGCGGTCGCTCGGGTGGACTCCGTGCCGCTGAGCAACTCCGCCTGGTCTTCGCCGAACTCCACGCGGTACCGATCCGCGAGACGCTCAGCTTCCACCAGGTGCCCGACTGCTTCACCGCCGAAGGTGAACCGCTCGAGCCCGGTACGACGGAGGCGGCCGCCACCTTGCTCGACCACCTCGCCTGGTGGGCCCGAGCGTTGCGGGACGCCCGCGCGAGTACGCCGTACCCGGGTTGAATCTTCGATCGAAGCTGAGCGATCGGTGGAATAGGTGGCGATGGGTGTGGGTTGGCTTTGGAAGTGAGCCCTGAACCGATGCCCCTGTCCGTGCTCGACCTGTCGCCGGTGCCGACCGGGACGCGACCGTCGGAGGCGCTGCACGAGACACTGGAACTTGCCCGTACGGCGGAAGCCGCGGGCTATCAGCGCTTCTGGCTCGCCGAGCACCACAACATCCCCAGCGTCGTGAGTTCGAGCCCTGAGGTGATGATCGCGGCCGTCGCGGCCGCCACCTCGACCATTCGCGTCGGCTCGGGCGGCATCATGTTGCCGAACCACTCGCCGCTCAAGGTCGCCGAGTGGTTCCGCGTTCTCGGTGGTCTCTATCCCGACCGGATCGACCTCGGCCTCGGTCGCGCGCCCGGCACCGACCAGCGGACCGCGCTCGCCTTGCGGCGCAGCCGTGAGACGCTCAGCGCCGACGACTTCCCCGAGCAGTACGCCGAGCTTCGCGGGTACGCCGAGGGCTTCCCGGCCGGCCACCCGTTCGCGCCGATCTCCGCGCAACCGGCGGACGTCCCGTTGCCGCCGGTGTGGATCCTCGGTTCCAGCACGTACGGCGGTCAGGCGGCCGCTGCCCTCGGGACCGGCTTCGCCTACGCCGGCCACTTCGGCACGCTGGACCCGGCCGAGGTGATGGCGACCTACCGGACACTCTTCCAGCCGTCGCCCCAGCAGGCCGAGCCGCACGCGATCCTCGCGCTCGCCGCGATCGTGGCCGAGACCGAGGAGCGCGCCCAGGAACTCGCCCTCGCGAACGCCTTGTCGATGCTCCGCCTGCGCTCCGGCCGCCCCGGTCCGCTCCCGTCGCCAGAGGAAGCCGCGGCCTACCCGTGGTCCGACGGCGAACGCGCCGCCGTCGAAGAGTGGACCGGCCTCGTCTCGGTCGGCACCCCCGACCAGGTCGCCGCCGACCTCCACCACCGCGCCCGATCCGCCGGCGCCGACGAACTCATCATCACCACCTCCATCCACAACCCCACCGAACGTCGCCACTCCTACACCCTCCTAGCCGAAGCCTGGGGCCTCAAACCGCGCTGAACCCCCGCCCTCACCACCGCGTGAACCGCGCAGGTAGAGCCCCGTCGTCTGGAAGGTATCCGGATGGGGTCAGGGGCTGGCGGGGTTTTCCACAGGGGTGCCTCGGAGGTGTTCGAAGATGAGACTGGTTTCGGCGTGGATGACGGCGGGGTCCGCGGTGAGGTGGTCCAGCACGAAGTCGCGAAGAGCGTCGGGCGAGGCGGCGGCGACGTGGAGCAGGTAGTCGTTGGCGCCGCTCACGTGGTACAGGGCCAGTACGCCGGGTAGGCGCGGCGCCTTCGTGCGGAAGCGGTCGATCTCGTCGCGGGAGTGGGCGCCGATCCGGATCGCGACCATCGCCTGCAGCGGCAGGCCGAGTGCGCCGAGATTCACGTCGGCGTGGAAGCCGCGGATGACGCCGCGGTCGCGGAGCGCGCGGACCCGGGTCAGGCAGGTCGACGGCGCGATCCCGGTCGCCTCGGCCAGCGCGTTGTTCGGCATCCGCCCGTCGGCGGTCAGCAGCCGGACCAGCTCCTGATCGACCTCGTCGAGCGCTGCCGGTACCGGCCGGGGGGCCGGTCCGGGCGTCCGGCGATCCTTCGGCATGTCCCCACTGTAAGTCCCATCCACAGAATCCACAGCGTGTGGACAAGCCTGTGGACGAATTTTCTTCGGAACTATTGCCCTCGATCAGCACAAGATTCCATTCTCGGTCCCAACCGAGGAGGCTTGATGACCCGACTGGACACCCGTTCCGTGCACGCCGGCCGCGACGACCTGACCGCGCTGGGCGTGCACGTCCCGCCGATCGACTTGTCCACGACCTACCCGCTCCCGGGCGTGGAGGCCGGCGGAGCGTCGTACGACGAACTGGCGCTCGGCAACGGCCCCGACGGCGGCAGCCTGGTCTACCAGCGGCTGTGGAATCCCACAGTTGCCCGCCTGGAAGAGGCGCTCGCCGAGCTCGAGCACTGCGACGGCGCGGTCGCGTTCGGCAGTGGCATGGCCGCGCTCACGGCCTGCCTGCTCGCGACCGTCGCGGCCGGCAAACCGCACGTGGTCGCCGTCCGCCCGCTGTACGGCGGCTCGGACCACCTGTTGTCCACAGGCCTACTCGGTACGTCGGTCAGCTGGGCGACCCCGAGTGGTGTCGCCGCGGCGATCCGGCCGGACACCGGTCTGGTACTCGTGGAAACTCCGGCCAACCCGACCGTGGAGCTTGTGGATATCGCGCAGGTGGTTCGCCAGGCCGGCCCGGAGGTTCCGGTGCTTGTGGACAACACCTTCGCGACTCCGGTGCTTCAGCAGCCGGTGGACCACGGCGCGACGCTGGTGTTGCACTCGGCAACGAAGTACCTCGGCGGTCATGGCGATGTGATGGGCGGACTCGTCGCCGGGACGACCGAGTGGGTCGCGCGACTCCGGCAGGTGCGTGCAGTGACCGGCGGCCTGCTGCACCCGCTGGCGGCGTACGAACTGCACAGAGGGCTGCAGACCTTGCCGGTGCGCGTCCGGGCGCAGCAGTCGGTGGCGTCCAAGGTTGCCGGTTGGCTGTGCGATCACCCGGCTGTGGACAAGGTGTTCTACCCCGGTCTGCCCGAGTGCGACCCGCTAGGACTCGTCGGGCGGCAGCAGGCCGGGCCGGGCGCAGTACTGGCGTTCACTACGAAGGAAGCGGCGCGGGTGGCGGCGTCGCTGCGGTTGATCACTCATGCGGTGTCGCTGGGCGGCGTGGACACTCTGATCCAGCACCCGGCAGGTTTGACGCATCGGCTCGTAGCGGCCGAGGCCCGGCCGGATCAGGACCTGCTGCGCCTCAGCGTCGGGCTCGAGGACGCAGAAGACCTGATCAGCGATCTGGCCCAGGCACTCGAGCGCGCCTGACAACCGCAGTACGGCGACCCGTAGTACCGGTCAGCTCACAGGCACCGGCGCGGTCAGGACCTTGTCGACGATGCCGTACTCGAGTGCTTGGTCGGCGGTGAACCAGCGGTCGCGGTCGAAGTCGGTCTCGATCCGGTCCAGCGGCTGGCCGGTGCGCTCGCTGATCAGCTTGGCCAGGTTCTGCCGGGCCAGGATCGCCTGCTCGGCCTGGATCTTGATGTCGGTCGCGGTACCGCCCATGCCGCCGGTCGGCTGGTGCATCATGATCCGGGCGTGCGGCAGCGAGAAGCGCTTGCCGGGAGCGCCGCAGGTCAGCAGTACCTGCCCCATCGACGCGACCAGACCCATCGCGTACGTCGCCACGTCGTTGCTGATGAAGCTCATCGTGTCGTAGATCGCCAGCCCGGCCGAGACCGAGCCGCCCGGTGAGTTGATGTAGAGCGAGATGTCCGCCTTCGGGTCCTCGGCGTTCAGCAGCAGGAGCTGGGCGCAGAGGGCGTTCGCGTTCTCGTCCTTGATCTCGTCGCCGAGCACCAGGATCCGCTGCCAGAGCAGCCGCTGGTAGATGTGGTTGTCGAGGGCATTCGGGAGGTTCGTCTCGCTCATGCTCTCCAGCGTGACCCCGGCCGGCGCCGGAGTCGCGGGAATCTGCCCGTGGCAGATCTGCCCACCGCAGACCCGGCGGGGATGGCACACTCGGTACAGGACCAGAGACCAGGAGGGCCAGACGTGTTGCTACGCCAGGTGATCGGGAACGTCTTCCGCCGGCTGCGGCGCGAGCGGGGGATCACCCTGCGCGAGCTCGCCGAGCAGGCCCAGGTGTCGGTGCCGTACCTCTCCGAGATCGAGCGCGGTCGCAAGGAGCCCTCGTCGGAGATCCTGGCGGCCATCTGCCGGGCGCTCGACCTGGAGCTGGCCGACCTGCTGCACGAGGTCCAGTACGACCTGGCCACGGTCGCGCGTACGGCGCTGCCGATCCGCCTGCAGACCGCGGCGATCCAGGTGCGCGAGTCGGAGTCGGTCCGGGTCTCGTCGTCCGTGTCGAACTCGTACTCCACGACCGCACAGGCGTTCGCGCTGGTCGCCTAGGTGCTCTGGTACCACCACCCTGCCGCCCGGGACTGGCGGTGTTCGGCCGCGCCTACCGAAGTACAGGCGTTTCATCACAGGCTGGCTGACTACGCGCCGACGCCGTTGACCGACGTGCCTTCGTTGGCGGCGGAGCTGGGGGTTGGCCGGGTCCTGGTGAAGGACGAGTCCGAGCGATTCGGACTGGGAGCCTTCAAGGCGCTCGGAGCGTGGTGGGCGATTCACTGCGCGGTCGAGGAACACGACGGACCTCTGGAGCTCGTCACTGCCACCGACGGCAATCACGGCCGGGCGGTAGCCAGGATGGCGGCGATGCTCGGCCTGCCGGCGCACGTGTTCGTGCCAGACGTCATCAGCGACCGAGCTGTCGACGCGATCCGCGCAGAGGGCGCGACCGTCACGGTCGTACCTGAGTCGTACGACGCTGCGGTGGCTGCCGCGGCCGACTCTGCAACGGGTAGCCGGGTGCTCATCCAGGACGCGGCCTGGCCGGGGTACGAGGTTGTGCCACAGCGCATCGTCGACGGCTACTCGACTTTGTTCCGGGAGATCGACGTGGAGCCGGATCTCGTCGTGGTGCCGATGGGAGTCGGCTCTGTCGCGCAGGCGGCGGTGACGTACTACCGAAGCGGCGCGGCGGCGCCCGTAGTACTGGGTGTCGAGCCGGAACGCGCTGCGTGTGTCACTGCGAGCCTGCTGGCCGGAGAGCTCGTCTCTGTCAGCACGAGCACGACTGTGATGGCCGGACTCAACTGCGGTACGCCGTCCAGCCTCGCTTGGCCTGTACTACGTGCAGGGCTGAGCGCGGCAGTAACGGTCGAGGAGGACGAAGCGCTGAGGGCCGAGCGAGACCTTGGGGCAGCAGGGATCTCGTCTGGCCCCAGTGGAGCCGCCACCTTGGCCGGTCTTCGTGCCGCGTTGGCTGCGGGTCATCGTGAAGACCTCGAGCTCACTGAAGCCAGCACTGTCGTTTTGATCAGCACCGAAGCCTCACCTGGACACGTCGCGAGCTGACCAGGCAGGCTCGTAACCGTGGAGATCAGAGTTCGGTTTGCTGTGGACGACCGCGAACTGTCGCGACTGCACGCGCTCGCGTTCGGGTCGGCCGTCGAGGTGCAGCCGTGGGCCGCTCGGCTCGAACGGCACGCCCTCACGTGGGTCGGTGCCTTCGACAACGACTTGCTGATCGGGTTCGTCCAGGTGTGTTGGGACGGCGGCGCCCACGCGTTCGTGCTCGACACCGCTGTGCATCCGGAGTACGGCCGTCAGGGCATCGGCAAGCGGCTGGTGTGGGCCGCGGCCGCGGAGGCGAGAGCTGCGGGATGCGAGTGGTTGCACGTGGACTTCGAGCCGCACCTCGCTGACTTCTACCTGAAGGCCTGCGGCTTCTCGCACACCGACGCGGGGCTGCTCAAGCTGCGTTGAGTGCGGTCAGCCGTTCCGTCGAGACGCACGAGATCAGGCATCGCTCCTTGGCGTCGCCGAGCAGGTCGGCGGTCCAGCGAGTGAAGCCGCCGTCGCCGAGCTCGGCTCCGGCCTGGCCGATCCCGAGCGCGATGCCGGCGTAGTAGTTCGACCCCTTGGTCCGCTCCGGATCCTCCACGAAGTCCACCTTCAGCTCAGGCCGCACAGTGTCGTCGATGCGCTCCCGTACTGCGGTCGGCGCGAGCGTGGTGAAGGTCAGCTCCGCCCTGTCGCCGAGGACCTCGGCCCAGAAGCCGAGGTGATCGAGCAGCATCTCGGCCTCGGCCCGGCCGGACCCGGTGTCCCGGGTGCTCGACACCAGCGCGAACAGCTCGAAGTGCGCGAACATGCCGGGTGCGTCGACCGCCTGGGCTCGCACGACCCGCTGGCAGGTGGCCAGATCCACCCGCGCCAGGCCGGCCTTCCGGCGTACGGCGGCTTCGATCGCGAGCTCGTTGGTGGGGTCGCTGGCCACCTCCGTACCGCGGTTGGTCGTCACCACCTTGTTCTGGTCGACCGTCGCGATGGCGGAGCACGTTCCGAGCGGGGTCAGCGGGGACAGCTCCACGCCGGCGAACTTGTCCGGCAGTCGATCCCACAGCATCGTCTGGGTCTTCACCAGCTGCCGGGGGTCGACAGTGGACAGCTGGACGAAGCGGTCCTGGCGCCAGCGCTGCATGACTCGGGCCGGCGTCACCTTCGCGGCCCTTGCGCGGCTCACGTCCAGGAGGGCGCTCTGTAGCTCCGACTGGCTCAGACCGTCGATCAGTGCCTCACGGCTTCCTGTCGGCAGCCGTCGCCAGATCCGCTCGGTCACGTCACTCATCACCCAAGCTTGCCGGGTGTTGCTGCTCTCCGCCTGCTATTTGTTGCCTTCGAGGGCTCTGTACCTACTAGTATGTATGGCGACGCCCGACGCAGAGGAGTGGCCGTGTACGCGATGCAGTACGAGATCAATCTGCCGACCGATTACGACATGGGGATCATCCGGCACCGGGTGGAGACGCTGGGAAATCGCACGGACGACTTCGACGGTCTGGGGATCAAGGCGTATCTGGTGCAGGACCGGGCGAACGGCGCGATGGTGAACCAGTACGCGCCGTTCTACCTGTGGAACGATCCGGCCGGGATGAGCCGGTTCCTGTGGGGAGGCGGGTTCTTCACCGGCATCTGCAAGTCGTTCGGGCGTCCTCTCGTTTCGCACTGGACCGGTGTGGAGGTCCGGCCGGGTGAGGCGGTTGACCAGCCGGCGCTGGCGGCGACGAAGCACGTCCAGTTGCTGCCGCCCGATGTGGATCCGGCGGAGCCGGTTGCGGCGGCGGTCTCGCTGTTGGAGAAGACCGTCGGTCTGGAGGGCGTCCACAGCTCGGCGATCGCCGTGGATCCGAGCCGGTGGGAGCTGGTGCACTTCACCTTGTGGAGCGGCGAACCGGGAATCGTGCCCGGCACGCGGTACCAGGTGCTGCACTTGTCCACACCCGGCACAAAAACTCTGTTGAGCCGGTGACTTCGCGGATATCTTCTAAGGCATGAGATATCCGAGCCCACATCTTTGACGTCCTGACCGCCTGACTCTCCGCATCGTCGCCTATGCGGCGCTGCAGGACTTCATCCCGTTGTATCCGCTGTACCAGTTGCTGTTCACGGATCACGGGCTGTCGGCATCGCAAGTGTCGACGCTGTTCATCATCTGGTCGACGACCGCGTTCCTGTTCGAGGTGCCGTCCGGTGCCTGGGCGGACACGTTCTCGCGCCGCAAACTGCTGATGCTCGGTTCAGCGCTGAGTGGCCTCGGCTACGCCAGCTGGATCGTGCTGCCCACGTACGCCGGGTTCGCGCTCGGCTTCGTCCTCTGGGGCATCAGCTCCGCGCTGATCTCCGGAACTTTCGAAGCCCTCGTGTACGACGAGTTGGCCGCGCGTGGGCGCACCGGCACCTACGCCGGACTGATCGGCCGGTCCAAGGCGGCCGCGCTGGTCATGAATCTCGCGGCGACCGCGCTGGCAGCTCCGCTGTTCAAGCTCGGTGGGTATTCCCTGGCGGGTGCGGTCAGCGTGCTCAGCTGCGTCGCCCACCTGTTGGTGGCACTGTCCTTACCCGAGGCGGCTCCCGTCGCCACGGCCGACGAAACGGAGGAGGTGGAGCCTGGCGCCAGGCACGGTGCCCTCGGACGGTACCGGTTGATGCTGCTCTCGGGATTGGCCGAGGCAGGGACCAGCCGGACGGTTCGCAAGGCTGTTGCCCTGGTCGCGTTGCTGGCTGGCTTCCTGGCATTCGACGAGTATTTTCCCTTGCTGGCCAGGGATGTCGGCGCGTCGACGACCCTGGTGCCGTTGCTCATCGCGGGCACGGTGGCCGCGCAGGCGATCGGCGGTGCGCTCGCGGGAGCGGCGTACAAGGTGCGTGCTTCGGTGTTCGCGGTCGGGTTGGCGGCGACGGCCGTGCTGATCGCCTGGGGATCGTTGAGTGGGACGGCGCTCGGGTTCGTGCCGATCGCGGTGGGCTACGGGGTGATGCAGTTGGTCATCATCGTTGCCGAGGCGCGGTTGCAGGACGCGATCACCGGACCGGCCCGGGCGACGGTGATCTCGGTGTCGGGGCTGTTCGCCGAGGTGTTCGCTGTCGCTGTGTACGCCGGCTTCGCGGTCGGGTCGGTCTGGTTCACGCTGCCGGTGCTGGTCGCGGGTCTGACCGTGCCGGTGCTGCTGACCGCCTTCCTGACCCCGTTCGCCCTACCGGCACCTGCTGGTGAGGACGCGGGGGTCGGTGGGGAGGTGGGCTCAGAGCGCGAGTAGGTCGGTCAGTGACTGGGCCATGCGCTGGACGAAGCGGGTGCGGGTCGTGTCGTCGGTGAGTTCGAGGGACAGGAAGGGGTTGAGGTCTTCGAGTTCGACCAGGAGGAGTTCGCCGGTGGCGGTCCGGCAGGCGTCCACGCGCTGGATGCCGTGGTCGATCGTGTTCCAGTCGACGAACCGCTGGGCGAACGCCCGGTCGGCGTCGGTGGGTTCGTAGCGTTCGAGTTCCCAGCGCTGGGCGGGATCCGGCACGTACAAGGCGTACTGGAAGTCGTGATCGATGAAGTAGAACGACACCTCGTAACGGAAGTCGATCAAGGGCTGGGCGAGCAGGCCGTCCAGAGAAAGGTGGGTGAGTTCGTCGCGGGAGACTTTCCGAAGTCCGATCGAGTCGGAGCCCAGCTTCGGCTTGACGACATAGCTGGTTGCCTCGGGCAATGAGTCTGGCGTGCTGTCGGTCGTCGGTATGACCGGATAGCCGGCTTCGCTCAGGTCCACCAGGTACTGCTTGCCGATCATGTCCGCCTTGCCGGTCAGCTGGGTGAACACGCGGGTCCCCCGGTCGATCGCGGCTGCCCGGAATTCGTCGTACCCGGTCTGGTAGTGGATGACCGGTCCGCTGTTCCGCACGACGACGGCGTCGAAGGCGTCCATCAGCGCGGCGGCGTCGAGCGGGTGGCAGAGCGCGAGGTCGAAGTGTTCACGGAGTCGGCCGGTGAGGTAGACGTCCTCGTCGCCGTACCGCCTGCCCTTGGCGGGGTAGCTGAGGTCGGTGACGTACAGGATCTTCGCGCGCATACACGCCTCCGGTCCGGTGCGGTGCGGGGTGGTGGACGGTGGGAGGACTGATTATTCGGTGTCGGCCGAAGTGACCGGCGCATACGGTCGGCTGGTGATCAGGACTGAGAAGCGGCAAGGCGTGCTGGCTGCGGGTGCGGCGGCAGTGACGGTAGTGCTCTGGGCTTCGGCGTTCGTGGCGATCAGGCATGTCGGTGAGGAGTTCTCGGCCGGTGCACTCTCACTCGGGCGACTGCTTGTCGGCAGCCTGGTGCTGGGCCTGTTCGTCTTCGTCCGGCCGGGCAGCTCTGGCGACCGTCTGGCCGGCTCGGCTTCCCGGCGGTCGCGGATTCGTCGTACGCCGCAGTGGCCGGTCAAGAGCGATTGGAAGCTGCTGCTGGTCTGCGGTCTGCTGTGGTTCGGCGTCTACAACGTCGCGTTGAACGCCGCCGAGCAGCGGCTCGATGCCGGTACGGCGGCCATGCTCGTGAACATCGGCCCACTGTTGATCGCGTTGCTCGCCGGCCTGCTGCTCGGCGAGGGGTTTCCGCGGCAACTGGTGATCGGCAGCATTGCCGCGTTCGGTGGCGTCGTCGTGATCGGCATGTCGTCGTCGGAGGGCGAGGCCGAGACCTGGGGAGTGGTCCTCTGTTTGGTCGCCGCGGTCGCCTACGCGATCGGGGTGGTGGCGCAGAAGCCGTTGCTCGGTCGCCTTCCGGCGCTCGAGGTGACCTGGCTGGCCTGCACCATCGGCGCGGTGGCCTGCCTGCCGTTCGCTCCAGCCCTGATCCGCGAGGCCGGTGCGGCCCGGCCGTCGACGATCTGGTGGGTCGTGTTCCTGGGTGCCTTTCCGACCGCGCTGGCGTTCACCACCTGGGCGTATGCGCTGGCCAGGACGAGCGCGGGGAAGATGGGCGCGACGACGTACCTGGTGCCGCCGTTGGCGATCTTCCTCGGCTGGCTGCTCCTCGGCGAGACGCCGGCGCCGCTGGCCTTCGCCGGTGGAGCGTTGTGCCTGCTCGGGGTTGCCGTGTCCCGCTACAAGCCGAAGCGCGCGGCGATGCCGTCGGCGAACAAGCTCAGCCCGGTCTCGAAGCCGTCGTCGAACTCGTAGTGCAACCCGTCCGCGCCGAGGATCCCGACGATCTTCGCCAGTGTCGGGGCCTGCCCGGGCTGCAGCTTGCTCACTCGCTCCAGCAGGTCGGGCGCGAGTTCGAAGGTCTCCGAGCGCACTGACGCCTCACCGAGGCTGAAGCCGTGGATGAAGTCGATCAACGTGTTCACGGCTTCGAAGATCTGCCGCGGTGTCAGGCCGGCCCGATCGAGTGCGCGGTAGAACGGCTCGACCGTCACCACGACGACCTCCGACACGCCCGCGGCATCTGCCAGCACCTGCAACGCCAGATTCGGATGCGCTCGCAAGGCGTTCCGGTAGGCGTGGGCCGCGCCCGTCAGTTCGGTTCGCCAGTCGACTTCGTCGTCGGCGGCAGCGGAGTTACCCATGCCGGCGAAGACGAGTTCGACGAGGCCGGCGAAGACCGCGGCCTTGTTCGGGAGGTGGTGGTAGAGCGACATCGGGTTCACGCCGAGGGTGGTGGCGAGGCGGCGCATGGTCATCGCTTCGAGTCCTTCGGCGTCGACGATCCGCAGCGCGGCCTCGAGAATCGCCTGCCGGCTCAACCGCTCCTCGCCCGCCCGTGGCCGTCCCGACCGCCCGGCTCCCGGCTTGCCTGCATTAACCATACGCCGTATGGTAGCCAAATCATACAGCGTATGGATCACCGGGAGGCGGGATGAAGTCGTTGGCGGGGAAGGTGGCCCTGGTGGCGGGGGGCACGCGGGCGGCTGGGCGCGGGGTGGCGGTGCAGTTGGGCGCCGCGGGGGCGACGGTGTACGTGACCGGGCGGAGCACTCGGGCGGAGCGGTCCGAGATGGATCGGCCGGAAACGATCGAGGAGACGGCAGAGCTTGTCGACGCGGCCGGCGGGCGCGGCATCGCCGTACGGGTTGATCACACGGATCCGGAGCAGGTTCGGGCACTGGTCGAGCGGATCGAGCAGGAGCAGGGTGAGCTGCACATCCTGGTGAACGACATCTGGGGTCAGACCGGAGAGCCCGACTGGGACAAAACGGTCTGGGAGTCGTCACTCGACAGCGGGCTGCGCCTGCTGCGGCTGGGCGTGGAGACGCACGCGATCACCAGCCACTTCGCGTTGCCCTTGCTGCTCAAGACTCCGGGCGGACTGGTCGTCGAGATGACCGACGGCACCGACGAGTACAACGCGTCCAACTACCGCGTCTCGTTCTTCTACGACGTCGCGAAGGGCGCGGTGAGCCGGATGGCGTTCGCGCTGGCACACGAGGTCGGTCCGCGCGGCGCGACGGCCGTCCTGCTCACGCCGGGCTGGCTGCGCTCGGAGGCGATGCTCGACGGCTTCGGCGTCACCGAGGAGAACTGGCGGGACGCGACGAAGAGCATCCCGCACTTCGCCATCTCGGAAAGCCCTTCGTACGTTGGACGTGCGGTCGCCGCCCTCGCCGCGGATCCCGACCTCCCGCGCTGGAACGGCAAGTCCACCTCCAGCGGCGAACTCGCGAAGCTCTACGGCTTCACCGACCTCGACGGCAGTCAGCCGGATGCCTGGCGCTACCTCGTCGAAGTAGAAGGCCGCGGCAAGCCGGCTGACACCACCGGCTACCGCTGACCCAGCCGACAGTGCAGGTTGGACAGGTCCTGCGCACTCGCAGTACCGGTCAAAGCAGTGTGGGGATGGGCGGCGGCGAGGGGAAGGCCGGTCGCAGCGGCGAGGGCCAGTACGTCGCGACGGGAAGTGACGGCGACAGCTGGGTCGCGTTCGTAGACGTAGACGAGCTCCGGCCAGCGGGCCTGGGCGGGGTGGACCAGGACGTCTCCCCCGAGGATCGCCACGGCAGTGACCACGCACTGGTGACCGGGAGTATGTCCAGGAGTCAGTAGTAGTCGGAGGTCACCCAGAGCGCCGGAGCCCCGCATAGCGCGAAGCTGACCGGCCGCGGCGATCGGCTTCAGGTAGCGCTCGTACGCCGGCCCGTCGCCGAGGTGGTCCAGTTCGGCCTGCTGCACGACGTACGTCGCGTTCGCAAAGCGCGGTCGGCCGGACTCGGTGGTGTTCCAGCCTGCATGGTCCAGGTGAACGTGGGTCAGGATCACCGTGTCGATGTCGTCAGCACCCACCCCAGCCGCGGCGAGCAGCGTCGGCAGCCTTCCCGCAGTGCCAAGCCACTGGGCTGCATCACTGCCGGCGGGCCCGATTCCTGTGTCGACCAGGACCGCGCCGCGTTCCGAGGTCACCAGATAGCAGTGGAAGTGCAGTAGCCATCCACCGTCTGCGGCCACGTTCCCTGGGAGGTTCGCTGCCGTCCATTCCTGGTGTTCAGCAGACCACCCAGGCAGCGCCGTCTCCACGGGCTCCGGGAACACAGCAACGGCATCGCACAACACCGTGACGTCCATCCCCACAGTGTGCTGCGGCAGCCGGTCAGGCGGGGATGACCATCCAGGTCGCGAGGGTCGCCATCACCAGTGCGATCCCGCCGTCCAGGAACTGCCAGGCGCGCGGCCGGGCGAAGATCGGCCCCAGCTTGCGAGCGAGAAACCCCAGCGCGAAGAACCATCCGAAGCTCGCGGCGACCGCACCGAGTCCGTAGAGCCACCGCCCGTCGGCACCGCGCTGGTTGGCCAGCGATCCGAGCAGTACGACGGTGTCGAGGTACACATGCGGATTGAGATACGTGAACCCCAGACAGGTCAGTACTACGCTCCGCAGCGCCGCCGGCGCATGATCCGCGGGCCGCATCGCCTCCGGATGAAACGCCCGCCGGGCGGCGATCGCGGCGTAGGTGAAGAGAAAGGCGGCACCGCCGTACTTCGCGATGTTCAGTGCGAGCGGGCTGCTCTCTATCAGGGCGCCGAGGCCGGCGATGCCACCGGAGATGAGCAACGCGTCCGAGAGTGCGCAGGTCAGCACCACCGGCAGGATGTGCTCGCGACGCAGCCCCTGCCGCAGTACGAAGGCGTTCTGCGCTCCGATCGCGACGATCAGGGAAAGTGATGTGGCAAAGCCTGCTAGCAGGGGCATGCCTCGACGGTAGGTCTCTGCCGTCGAACAAACCAGCTAAAGATTCTTCAGCAGGATTAGCATTGCTTCATCATGCAGATCGACTCGGCACAGCTCGACACCTTCGCCGCCGTGATCGACGAGGGCAGCTTCGACGCGGCCGCCCGGCGGCTGCGGATCACTCCGTCCGCGGTGAGCCAGCGGATCAAGGCGCTGGAGAGCCGGCTCGGTCAGGTCTTGATCCAGCGGACGAAGCCGACCCGCAGTACGGAGGCGGGGGAGGCGTTGTTGCGGCTGGCCCGGCAGGTGGACCTCCTCGAGGTCGAGGCGATCGCCGCGGTCAAGGGCAAGGTGGAGGGACTCCGGCTGCCGGTCGCGGTGAACGCGGACTCGTTGAACGGCTGGTTCCTGCCGGCCCTGCTCGACGTGCCGCCGGAGTTGGTGACGGCTTTCGACCTGCGCCAGGAGGACCAGGATCATTCCGCCGAGTTGCTCCGCAACGGGACCGTCCTCGCGGCGGTGACGGCTGACCCGCGGCCGGTGCAGGGCTGTCGCGTCCGAGCGCTGGGGAAGATGCGGTACCTGTCGATCACCACGCCCGAGTTCGCCGAGCGCTGGCTGACCGGGCGCCCGCTTGCCGAGGCACTCGCAACCGCTCCGATGATGGCCTTCAACTCCAAGGACAAGTTGCAGGAACGGCTGATCCGCAAGGTGACCCGGCGCCGCCTCGATCCGCCGGTGCACTCGATCCCGGCATCGGGGCCGTTCGTGCGGGCGATCCGGCTCGGCCTCGGCTGGGGCATGATCGAGGAGGACGCCGTCGAGGCGGATCTGGCCTCCGGCCGCCTGGTAGAAGTTGCCCCCGGCAAGCATGTCGACGTACCGCTGTACTGGCAGCACTGGAAGCTCGACTCCGCCGTTCTCGACGCACTCACCGCTGCCGTACTGCGGGCTGCCGCGGCGGGGCTGCGTAGTCCCTGAGATCGACCTTGTTGCCGACCTTCAGCGGCAGTTCCTCGATCACCTTGCGCCACGGCAGGTAGGGCAGCAGCCGGAAGTTCAGGTTCCGGAACGCCGCGAACCAGCGGCTCGCCGGGATGAACCACTTCGCCCCGTCCGCTCCTTGCTTCTGGCAGGCCTCGACGAACTCGCGCATCACCGCGTCGTACTCGCCGAACGCCCGGACGTGGTCACCGTCGGCCGCGTGGAGTTCACCGGCCAGGACGTAAGCGCCGACCGTCGGCTCGGTCATCTCGAACTCCTCACTCGTTGTCGGGTGAGCACGACTGTACGACAGTCTTAGACATTTGTACAAGACGTTTGTGTCAGACGACCGCTAGGCTGACGGGCATGGGAAATCGCGAGGCTTTGATCGAGGGTGCCAAGACCTGCCTGATGGAGAAGGGCTACCACCGCACGACCGCCCGGGACATCGCGACCGCGGCCGGCGTCAGCCTCGCCGCCATCGGCTACCACTTCGGGTCGAAGGACGACCTGATGAACGAGGCGATGCGGGCGGCCCTGGACGAGTGGGGCGCAGAAGTCGGTACGGCGATGGCTGCCGGGCTCGGCGCCGATGCGACCGCTCGCGAGCGCTTCGTCGAGACGTGGCGGCTGGCAGTGGGCACGCTGTCGACGCCCAGCACGCGGGCGTTGTGGGTCACCCAGTTCGAGGTACTCAGTGCAGGCGCGCCGGAACTGCTGAAGGAGCTGTCGAACCTGCAAGGAGAAGCGCGCGAGGGCGTAGCGACCTTGTTCGGTGCCGTGGGTCCAGAGACTCCGCAGGACGAGGTGCAGTTGGTCGGGTCGTTCCTGCAAGCGCTACTGCTGGGCGTTGTCGTGCAGTGGTTGTTCGACCCCGCCAAGGCTCCCAGCGGCGAGGACCTGGCCAAAGCCCTGGAGCTGGTCTCCGCTGGAATCCAGGAGCGCTAGTGTCAGCAGGGTCTGCCGAAGGGGACTGGGATGAAGAAGGCCGTACTGATCGCGCTCGGCGTGCTGTTGACCGTCGCCGGAGTGGTGTGGGCACTGCAGGGGCTCGGGTACGTCGGTGGGAGCTCGATGACCGGCAAGAGCTTCTGGGCGATCGTCGGCCCGCTGGTCGCGGCGCTGGGCGTCTCGCTCCTCTACGTGACGTTGCGCGGCCCGCAGCAACGCCGCTAGTGCGGTAGCTCGTCCTTCTCCCAGCGCAGGGCCATCGGGTTGTCGGCCGGAACCAGGCCGGACGCCATGATCGCGCCGCTGATCGGGCGAACTAGGCGGTCGAGCTCCTCGGTCGCGGCGTCGCCGAGCTTCGCCCAGCCCTGCTCAGCCAGCGCGTCCGTGGTGTCCTCAACCTGCCGGCGCAGTGCCCAGCCCTTCTCGGTCAGCGTGCCATCGGCCGCCAGTAGTCCACGGCTCCTGAGGTCTTCCTCGGCTTCGGCCCATTCGTCGTCACTCCAGCGTCGGCTGGCCTGGTAGACCGCCTTGGACGGACCGCCTGCCGCAGAGATGGTGACGTTCGCCTGGCACGGGCTGAGGCCGGCAGTGACCAGCGCGGACACGTGCCCGTCGCCCCTGGACTCCCTGAGGATCGTCGTCGCGTGCCACAGAACCAGGTGAGGCTCGTCGGGCCAGTCCAGCGCAGCGTTGGCCGCTGCGATCGGCCGGCCGCCGAGAGGCGCCACCTCGGCGGCTTGGCGCGCCAGCTCCGCAGTACGGCGTACTGGCGCGCCCGTCTCGGGCAACATCCGGCGTACTGCGTCGTCTACGGCCTGCAGCCTCGTTGCGACGAGTTGCTCGGGTGTGGCGAAGGTCCAAGCGTCGGGAAGTGCTCTGGCGACCATGGACGGGTGGAAGTTGTAGAAAACGGCGGTGACGAGGTCAGGGCCGACCGGACCGAGCGGAGCGGCGCGGCAGGCGAAGTAGCTCATCCAGCCACCGCGCAGGCCGAGCGCGTCGGTCGCCTGCCGGGTCTCCGGGGCGAAGTAGGTGATCGCGTGGTACGGCTCGAGGACTTTCCACATCCGGCGTGCGCGGGTCTGCGACATACCCCGAGTTAATCAAAGGGTCGGTGCATGACGTGCAGACCGACATAACCGTGGGTCGGGTGCAGGAACGCCTCCGGCACCGTGCCGATGATGGTGAAGCCCAGGTCCTGCCAGAGCTTGACCGCGCGCTCGTTGGTCTCCACCACCGCGTTGAACTGGATCGCCCGGAACCCGGAAGCGGCCGCCCAGTCGATCATGTCCTGGCAGAGCGCCCGGCCGACACCGCGGCCGCGGTGGGAGGAGTCGACCATGAAGCTCGCGCTGGCGACGTGCGAGCCAGGACCCGGCCGGTTCGGGTACATGTTGGCGCTGCCGAGAACGGTGCCGTCGGCATCGACCGCGACCGTGGTCCGGCTCAGCTCCGACCCCGACGGCGACATCCACAGGGCGCGCGCCTGGTCGAAGGTCAGCTCCGGATCGTAGGTGTAGGTCTCCTGCGCGGTGACGATCTCGTGGAAGAACGGCCAGATCGCGGCCCAGTCGTCCGCGACGGCATCTTTGATCCTCAAGGTCTGCATGATGCGAAAAGCATCTCCCCCACCGCCGCCGATGCCAACCGAATTGCCGGCGGCCGAATAGACTCGCTGGGGATGACAGACACGGTTGTCCATGGGTTGCCGCGCTGGAGTCTGGCCGTGCCCCCGCTCGCTCTCGTCGTACTGGTGCTGTCCTGGGGTCGCGACCTGGGTGCCCTGCTGCTGATCCTGGTCTGCGCCGGTCTCGGCGCCGCCGTGATCGCGGCCGTCCATCATGCCGAGGTGGTCGCGCACCGGGTCGGTGAACCGTTCGGCACGCTGATCCTCGCGCTCGCGGTGACCGTCATCGAGGTCGCGCTGATCGTCACGCTGATGGCCTCGGGCGGTGACAAGGCCGCGTCGCTGGCGCGCGACACGGTGTTCGCCGCGGTGATGATCACCTGCAACGGGATCCTCGGTCTCGCACTGGTCGCCGGGTCGCTGCGGCACAAGTCGCAGGCGTTCCGGGTGCACGCGTCCGGAAGTGCGCTCGCGGTGATGACCGCACTGGTGACGCTGAGCCTCGTGCTGCCCACCTTCACGACCAGTACGCCGGGAGCCACCTTCAGCTCGGCGCAGCTCGCGTTCGCCGGCGTGACATCGCTGGTGATGTACGGCGTGTTCGTGTTCGTCCAGACCATCCGGCATCGCGACTACTTCCTGCCGGTCGGCACTGAAGAGGTTCCGGTCCAGCCGGCCGACGATGACGAGGAGAGCGTCGTGCACGCGGCCGCGCCGAGCGTGCGGGTCGCGCTGACGAGTCTCGGTCTGTTGTTCGTCTGCTTGATCGCAGTGGTCGGGCTGGCGAAGACGGTGTCGCCCAAGCTGGAGTCGGCGGTCGAGTCCGCTGGTGCGCCGCTGGCGGTCGTCGGGGTGGTGATCGCGCTGCTGGTGCTGCTGCCGGAGACGGTCGCCGCAGTACGGGCTGCACTGCGGGACCGCCTGCAGACCAGCCTGAACCTCGCGCTGGGTTCGGCACTGGCGAGCATCGGGCTGACCATCCCTGCGATCGCGGTGGCATCGATCTGGCTCGACGGACCACTCGTGCTCGGCCTGGGCAGCAAGGAACTGGTGCTGTTCATCCTGACCGTCGTGGTGAGCATGCTGACCCTCGCGACCGGCCGTGCCACGTTGCTGCAGGGCGCAGTACACCTGATGATCTTCGGCTCGTTCCTGTTCCTCACGGTCAGCCCGTGATCGACTCCTCCAGCGTGTCGAGGTAGTCCACGACGTCCTGGTGGTGGCTGTGCTGCGCCCAGCCGCGTGGGGTGGCGTGGTACTGCGGGTCCTCGGCCGTCGGGTCCGCGCCCAGCTCGATCAGCTTCCGCACGGTGTCGAGATGACCGTTCACCGCGGCCAAGTGCAACGGCGTCCTGAACCGGCCGACGTTGAGGTCGAAACCCAGCTTCTGCAGGGGTTCCAGAGCATGGGTGGCGCCGATCTCGGCGACCCGGATCGGCAGCATCGGGTTGCGCGCGACGGCGCGGGCGGCGAGTTCTGGATCCGCGTCGACGCGGTCGCCACGCAGTACGGCGGCGTAGAGCTCGTTCACGTCGTCGAGTGGGGCCGCACCCTTGGCCAGCAGGAGTTCGGCGATCTCGGTGTGCCCTTGGATCGCGGCCAGTTCGTAGGCGCGGTGACCGCCGAAGCCGGGGTGTTGCGTGCCCCGGCCGTCCGGGTCGACGTCTTGTGCCAGGACCAGTTCGACCCGGTGGAGTAGTCCTTCGTGCGAGGCGAAGACCAGCTCGTCCTCGAGGAGCTGGCGGGGAGTCGGATGGGCCGTCGTCATCCGCTCGTGCCACGGGCCGCCGTCGCCCTTGCCGAGCCCGAACTCCAGCAGCAGTTCGAGATGCACATCGTCGTACGGCGGGGGACAGCCGGGACCGCAGTTGTACATGGTCTGGCTGTCGTTGGGGTCGGCACCGGCTTCGAGCAGCAGCCGGGCGAGTTCCAAGCGGTTCTGATGTGGGGGCTGGTCGTTCTCGCCGCGGCCGAAGGCGCCGGTGAGCGCGGTGAACGGCGACGGCATCCCTTGCCAGAGGTAGCCGGAGTTGGGGTCTGCCCCGTTGTCCAGCAGGAGTTTCGCGACCGCCACCCGGTCATCGGCCTCGAGCCGCGAGTAGGTGAGATAGAGCAACGGCTCCCAGCGATAGGGACCGCCTTCCCGCGCGGCCGCTGCCGGATCGGCCGCCAGCGCGGCGGCGACGACATCCGGCGGCGCGGCGATCACCATCGTATAGATGTTGCTCCGAGCAACATCTGGGAACTCGTCGAGCAACTGCCGGGCGGTGGTCTGCCGCGCCGAATCGTCTTGCCCGTAATGCAGGGTGGCCAGTTTGAGGAACTCGTCGGCGCGTTGCTCGGGAGTGTCCAGTGGGCCGCCGATCGTTTGCCGGTGTGGCGAGCGGCTGTAGCGGTCGACCAGTTCGAGGTGATGCACAAGCCGGGCCCAGCTGGCGAAACCGTAGCTGCGGGCGAGCACCAACTGCGCTCCGGCGAGATTGCCGACGTCGGCCGGGGAGAACTCGGCGACCAGGGCGAGGGCCTCGGGATCGGCTGCCTGGACCTGCTTGAGCAGGGTCTTGGCCTGCTTCTTGAGGTGCTCGAGGCTCGGGTCGTTGGGGAGATTTCGGGTCGGCATGGCGACCTCCTCTCTACGTGCCTGCTGTCCGCGTCGTCAGGCGAGAAAGGAGGTGGGTGATACCGCACAACCTTGATTTCAGGTGGGCTGAGCCCTTCCCGCGGACCGGTGGCACCCTGCGTGCCTGCGTCCGACTGTACTCCGGCCCGTCGACAGTTGTCAGTCCCCTGAACCCTTCGCGAGGCAGGATGCCCGGTATGACGCGCTGGGTGTTCGAGGGGATCGGCCTACCGGCGGGGGATGCGGTCCACCTCGAAGCCGGAGTCGGCGATGCCGAGGTGCTGCCGGGCCGATTCGCCCTTCCAGGGCTGGTGGATTCGCATTGCCACCTGACCGTCGGGATGGGCGAGCGCGGTCTGGTGCCGCTCGGCGAAGGCGCCGCCCGGACGATGCTCGACGAACTCGGGCAGGCCGGCGTCCGCGCAGTACGGGATGTCGGTGGGGATCGCTCGATCACGTTGAAGCTTGCGGCGAATCCGGAGGACGGGAAGCCGTTGATCCTTGCCGCCGGCCGGTTCTTCGCGCCTGAGGGATCGTATTTTCCAGGTCTCTACGAGCCGGTGTCCGCTGAGCAACTGCTGGCCGCGGTCGCGGCGCACGTCCAGACGGACCTGGTCAGCGAGCTGATCCGGGTCGGCATCGACTCGGTCGAGCACGGCGAGGTGATCACCGCCGACGACCTCGCAGTACTGGGTGCTTGTGGTGGCGCCTGGACGCCGACGCTGTCCGCCTACGGCCCGCCTGATCCGAACGACACCCCGGAGCGACTCGAGCGGCGTCGACGGCGCGAGGAGCACATGGCGACAATGCTCCCGCTGGCGCGACAGTACGGCGTACGGGTGCTCACCGGGTCTGACGTGTTCGGCACTGTCGCCAGTGAGATCGACCAGCTCGTCAAGTACGGGCTGACGGTCACCGAGGCGCTCGAGGCGGCCACTACGTCCGCCAGTGAGTTCCTCGGGCTGACAGGCACCGAGGATGTCGTCACGTACGACGCGGATCCTCGCGAGCATCCCGAGATCCTCGGTGCCCCGGCTGCCGTCGTACTGCGGGGCTCGCGCATCCGCTGACCTCGGCGCGCACTGAGACGCGGGTCACCAGGGCCGTCTCTTGAACATGTTCAAAAACCGGTCTTACGATCGTCGTGACCAAGAATTGAACATGTTCAAGAGTGAGGGTGTGGGTGCGATGACAGTGCTGGCCTATCTGGTCTACCTGGCGATCTCGGTACCGCTGACGATCTGGGTGGCGCGGACGCTCAGCCACAACGGCCGGGTGTTCCTGGTCGACGTGTTCGACGGCAACGACGAGTTCGCGGACGCGGTGAACCGGCTGCTGGTGGTCGGGTTCTACCTGGTCAACCTCGGATTCGTCACGCTGTTCCTGCGCAGTCGCGACACCGTGGCCGACGCCCGCGGCGCGATCGAGCAGCTGAGTATGAAACTCGGCACGGTCCTGGTGGTGCTCGGCGTCCTGCACCTGCTGAACGTGTGGATCTTCAACGCGATCCGCCGCCGCAGCCAGCAGGTGGAGATGGCCACACCGCCGGTCCCGCCGAACAACGTCATCCCGCAGGACGGCCCGTTCCAGCCGGTGCCGGGCATGCCGTTCACCGGCACCCAGCCTCCGATGCCGAGCGGCTACTGAGCCATGCAGGAGCTGGTGGTGCTGTACGACGCACAGTGCGGGCTGTGCCGGCGGTTCAAGGAGTGGCTGGCTGCGCAACGTCCAGCCAGGAACGGCCGGGGTGGTGTGGTGCAGCTCGGGTTTGTCGCGGCGGGGTCGGCAGACGCGAGAAGGCTGTACCCGGCCCTGGATCATGCGGCCACACTGCGCGAGGTGACAGTGGTCGCCGACGACGGTTCGGTGTACGTCGGCGACCGGGCGTGGATCGTCTGCCTCTGGGCGACCGCGGAGCACCGGCATACCGCAGTACGGCTGTCGCGACCGGCGCTGCGGCCAGTGGCCAAGGCGATGGTGCAAGCCGCTGCTGGGCTGCGGAGCTGGACCAGTGTGCGCAGTGCTCGGCAGGGAGGTGACTACGCTGACGGATGTGACGGACAGTGCGACCGCCAAGGGTGAGCAGACCCGTGAGCTGATCCTGTCGACCGCGCTGCGGCTGTTCCGCGAGCAGGGGTACGGCAAGACCACCATGCGAGTGATCGCCGCCGAAGCGGGCGTCTCGGTCGGCAACGCGTACTACTACTACAGCTCCAAAGAACACCTCATGCAGGCGTATTACGACCACCTGCAGACCCAGCACCGCGAAGCCACCACGGACATCCTCGCGGTGGAGAAGACCTTCACCAAGCGGCTGGGTGGAGTACTGCACAGCTGGCTGGAGGTGTCCGAGCCGTACCACGAGTTCGCCGGCACCTTCTTCAAGAACGCGGCCGAACCGAAGAGCCCGTTGTCACCGTTCAGCGAGGAGTCCCGCCCCGCCCGGGAGGCCAGTGTCGAGGTCTTCCGGCGGGTGGTCGAGGGATCGGACCTGAAGCTCGCCCCGGACCTGAAGGCGGAGCTGCCCGAGCTGTTGTGGCTCATGCAGATGGGCATCGTCTTGTTCTGGGTCCACGACGACAGCGACGACCTTCGCCGAACGAAGGCGCTGATCGACCGCTCTGTGCCGCTCGTCGACAAGCTGCTCCGGCTGACGCGCATCCCCGGCGTCCGCGGCGTCACCAACGACATCGTCGGCCTGATCCGCTCGATCAAGCCCTGAGCGCTCTTGGCCTGCTCGGCTATTCGCCGGTCAGGCCGTCGGTGCGTTCGCGCAGCAGGTCGGCGTGACCGTTGTGGCGCGCGTACTCCTCGATCAGGTGGATGTAGAGATAGCGCACGGAGTGTTGCTCGTCGCCCCTCGGCCGCCGGAAGGTGTCGTCGAGGGAGTAGCCGGCGGCCAGTTCGTCGGAGAGCCGGATCATCTCGCGCAGATCGGCCAGGTCCTCCTCGGCGCGCGCCGGATCGACCAGGTCGAAGTCGCCGTCGGGGTGCTCCTCCGTCCACAGCGCCAACTCGACCGGGCGCCCGGCCAGGCAGAGCTGGAACCAGTACCGCTCGACCTCCGCCAAGTGCCGGACCAGCCCGAGCAGGGTCATCGTGGACGGCTCGATCTTCGCCTGCACGAGTTGCTCGCCGGTGAGCCCGGCCGTCTTCCACAAGAAGGTGCCGCGCTGGAAGTCGAGGAACCCCTGCAGGAGCTCGCGTTCACCCGCGGCGGTGGGCGGATCCACCCGGAAATCGGCTTCGGTAGGCATCGGCCGAAGATACCCAGGCCGGTGACTCTCTGCCAATGGTCCAGCGGTGCCGTACACTGAATGTGACGGCGCGCCCAGTTCTGCCTCGCGCCGATCCAGTGCATACGCTGCGCTAGCAGTCGACCACCACGCGCCGCGGCCACCTGGCTGCGCCGGGCAGGACGACCCCCGAGCTTTTGGAGTACTTCATGGCGGCCAGCCGCCCCAGTAGCACCACGCCCACTTCTGTCCCTTCTACTTCCGCACGGCCTGTGCGCGCCCAGGGTGAGGCCCCGGCGCGTCCCCGCCGCCGGCGCCGTACCGGTGCCGCAAGCAACAACCCCGGCAGCGCTCAGGCGAGCCCCGGCGCTCAGTCGAGCACCGGCTCGCGCGCCGAGTCGCGTCCGAATAGCGGCGCGCGGCAGCTTGCCGAGAGCAAGCAGGCGGAGACCTTCGTCGAAGCCGCCGCGACGCCGGTCGACGAGAACCTGACCTTCGACGAGCTCGGCGTACCGCCCGGCCTGGTGAAGGCGCTGGCCGCGGCCGGCATCCTCAAGCCGTTCCCGATCCAGGCGGCGACGCTGCCGGATTCGCTGGCCGGCAAGGACGTTCTCGGTCGCGGCCGGACCGGTTCCGGCAAGACCTACGCGTTCGTCCTGCCCGTGCTCGCCCGGCTCACCACCAGCACCAGCAAGCGCCGGCCGAACCATCCGCGCGCGCTGATCCTGGCGCCGACCCGCGAGCTCGCGACCCAGATCCAGGCCTCGATCACGCCGCTGACCGACGCGCTCGACCTGCGCACGATGACCATCTTCGGTGGCGTCGGCGCCGGTCCGCAGATCAGTGCGCTGCGCCGTGGCGTCGACATCGTGATCGCCTGCCCCGGTCGGCTCGAGGACCACGTCAAGACCGGGCACGCCAAGCTCGACCAGGTCGAGATCACCGTGCTCGACGAGGCGGACCACATGGCCGACCTGGGCTTCCTGCCCGCAGTACGGCGAATCCTCGAAGCGACTCCGGGTGACGCGCAGCGGTTGCTGTTCTCCGCCACGCTGGACGCCGGTGTCGACGTACTGGTCAAGCGGTTCATGAAGTCGCCGGTGACGCACAGTGTCGACTCGGCGCAGTCGCCGGTCGCCAAGATGACCCACCACGTGCTGCACGTCCAGGCCGACACCCGGTTGCCGGTGCTCGTCGACCTGACCGCGGCACCCGGCCGCACGCTCGTCTTCACCAGGACGAAGTACGGCGCGAAGTCGCTCACCAAGAAGCTCATCGCGCAGGGTGTCCCGGCCGTCGAACTGCACGGCAACCTGTCCCAAGGCGCCCGGACGCGGAACCTGGAGGCCTTCTCCGACGGTTCCGCCAAGACGCTGGTCGCGACCGACATCGCGGCGCGCGGCATCCACGTCGACGACGTCACGCTGGTGATCCACGCGGACCCGCCGATCGAGCACAAGGCGTACCTGCACCGCTCCGGTCGTACGGCGCGCGCCGGTGCCGAGGGCACCGTCGTCACCCTGATGACCGACGAGCAGGTCCGCGACGTCCGCGACCTGACCCGCAAGGCCGGCATCGCCGCGACGGTCACCAAGCTCCGCGTCGGCGACCCGCTGCTCGCCAAGCTGGCCCCCGGCGAACGCACCTTCGTCGAGCCGACCCTGAGGGTCGTCGAGGACGACTCGGTACGCCGTACTGGCGGTGGCTCGGGTAGCGGCCGAGGTGCAGGCGGCGGCCGGGGCCGCACCGGCCGCGGTCGCGGTGCAGCCGGCGGTCGTGCTGCCGGCAACGGTCGTGGATCAGCCGGTGGCGCAAGCTCCAACGGCCAGTCGAGCCGCGGTGCGAGCACGGGTGGGGCCAAGCCGCGCTCCAAGGGACGCGGTGGCTCAGCAGCCCCGAAGACCTACAGCACCACCACCCCCGGTGCCAACAGTCGCCCCGCCGGCGCCGCAGCCTTCTCCGCAGGCACCCGCGCAGGCGGCTCCCGCCGAGCCCGCTGACAACAAGCACGGCCCGCGGTGAGCCCCGCTGGCAACATGCAAGTGAGCTCGTCGTAGCCGCTGGATAACGGCAGCATTTGAGAGGGCCCGGTCAGTCTGACCGGGCCCTCTCGTCATCGTCCGAGTCTTTGTCGCCAGTCGCGCCAGTGGTTGCGGGAGGCGCGGAGTTGGGAGATCTTGCGGACGGTGCCGACGATGAAGGTCACTCCGCCGACGACCGCGATCCCGAGGAAGAGCGCCGGGAGCACGCTGTTCGCATCGTCGCCATGGCGGTGGCCGATGTCGGTGGCGAGCTGGGTGAGCTCGAACCCGTCCGTGCCGTCGATATCGCCGTCCGCCGCCAGTTTCGCGGCGTGCCCGAGGATCTCCTGCCGTTCGGCGACGGTGAACCCTTCGACCGGCGTACCGGCACAGGCAAGCTCGGCGCCGGTCTTGCGATCGACGATGACCATCGTCGGCCTGCAAGCCGGCAAGTGCCCGGCCGTGGACTGCTCGGTGACCACGACGTCATAACTCAGCTGATTGGCCGACTTCGCCACCCCGGCACCGACCAACCCGAACACCGCGGCGAGCGCACCACCCACCAACAGCCACCCGGTAGTCCGCCTCCGCCGCAGATCCATCTCCGGAGCGTCTCACCCAACCCCACCCACTGACGAGCACCCAACAGACTTCAGGCGGCGTGGGTGGAAACAAAATTGCATATCGCGATGGTTTGTTTCCAGCGAACGGCTAGCTGCCCACACCGGACGCCTCACCTGGGAAACAATGGGGTGGTGAAGGTGCGGACGGTGTTGGGGGATCTGGCGGCTGGTGAGTTGGGGGTTACCGACTCGCATGACCATCTGTTCTTTCGGAGTGCGTTGCTGCCTGGGCAGGAGCTTGATGATGCCGAGGCGGCGTTGCAGGAGGCGAAGGACTTTGTAGCCGCGGGTGGGCGGACCATCGTGCAGTGGACGCCGTACGGGTTGGGGCGCGGGGCGGAGTGGTTGCCGAAGATCGCTGCGGCCGCTGGGGTGCACGTCGTTGCGGCTACCGGGTTTCATCGGGCGGAGCACTACCCGGCCGAAGTGCTTGAGGCCACGAGGCCGAAGTTGGCGGAGGTGTTCGTCCGGGAGTTGACGGAGGGGATCGGGGATACCGGTGTGAAGGCCGGGATGATCAAGGTGGCCGGGGGTTTCCATGTGCTCGATCAGCATGCGCGGCACACCCTCAGCGCGGCGGCCGAGGCGCATCACGCGACCGGGGCGCCGATCGGGATCCATCACGAGTTGGGGAGTGGCGCGGACGCAGTACTGGCGTTGCTGGTGGATGAGCGAGGTGTGCCGCCGACGAGTGTGATTCTTGGGCATCTGAACAGATTCCCGGATCACGAGTTGCACCTGGAGTTGGCTGCTCGCGGGGCGTTCCTGGCGTTCGACGGGCCGTCGCGGGGGAACAACGCGACCGATCCGCACTTGTTCGAGTGCCTGGCGGCGCTGGTCGATGGCGGGTACGCCGGTCAGTTGCTGCTCGGCGGCGACACGACGACGGCGCGGGCGCGGGCTGCGACCGGTGAAGGGCCGGGCATGCCGTACCTGCTCACCGGGCTCCGGCCGCGGTTGATCCGCCGGTTCGGGCAGGAGGTCGTCGACAGGCTGTTCGTCGAGAACCCAGCTTCCGCTTTCGCGGCGCCGTGGGGCGGTACGGTTCGCTCGTGAATACGATCGCGCAGATCTTCGTCGGCCTGGCCGGCGCCTTCCATCTGGCCGTTTTCGTGATGGAGAGCCTGCTGTTCACCAAGCCGAGCACCTACCGGCGTTTCCTGGTGCCGAACGAGACCGAGGCGGCGATCGCCCGGCCGTGGGCGTTCAACCAGGGCTTCTACAACCTGTTCCTGGCGCTCGGTGCCATCGGCGGCCTGATCGCGGGTGGCGAGAAGGGTCACGCGATCGCCTTGTTCGCTTGTGCCTGCACGGCCGGAGCCGGACTCGTCCTGGTTGCCTCGAACCGGAAGATGGTCCGCTCGGCCGTCCTGCAGGCAGGTCCGCCGATCATTGCCCTGGTGCTCGCCGCCGTCCTCTGATCTTGAAGTGCACTTGAAGCAAAGCTTGACTTCAAGTGCACTTCAACACCGAAGCTGCTCAGCATGACCACGACAGCCGAAGTCCCTACCGACCGCAGAGACCCCGCGACGGATCAGCGCAAACCACCAGGTGTGCTTGCGCCGCAGTACCGGGCTCTCACGATCGGAATGGTTGCGCTGATCACGTTGGTCGCGTTCGAGGCGCTCGCGGTCACCACCGCGATGCCCACGGTCGCCCAGGCGCTCGACGGATTGCCCTTGTACGCCTTGGCTTTCGGCGGTCCGCTGGCATCCGGCGTCGTCGCCATGGTGGTGTCCGGCACCTGGAGCGATCTCAAAGGCCCGGCCCGCCCGTTGTGGCACGGCACCGGCTGGTTCCTGGCCGGGCTGGTCATCGCCGGACTCGCGCCGTCGATGGAGATTCTCGTCGCCGGCCGCATCATTCAGGGCTTCGGAGGCGGCCTGCTGACGGTTGCCCTGTACGTCGTGGTCGGTCATCTCTATCCCGCAGAACTCCGGCCCAAGATCTTCGCCGCCTTCGCGACGGGCTGGGTCGTGCCGTCCCTGGTCGGTCCGGCGATCGCCGGCCTGATCGTCGAACACGCCAGTTGGCGAATCGTATTCCTCGCCGTACCGGCGATGGCGATCCCCGCGGCGCTCGTGATGCGGCCGGGTCTCGCCCACGCGGGGACCGTGACCGATCGGCCTGGCCAGAAGCTCTGGGGCAAGCGCGCGCTGTGGGCGATCGCCGCGGCTGTCGGTGTCGGCATGCTCAGCTACGGCGGGCAGCAGCACGGCGTTCTGCAGGTTGCCCTGTTGGTGGTCGGGCTGGCCGGAGTCGCCGGGTTCGCGCCGAAGTTGTTGCCGCGCGGGACGTTCCGGTTGGCGCACGGCCTTCCTTCGGTGATCGCACTGCGGGGATTGGTGGCTGCGGCTGGGTTCGGTGCCGAGGTCTTCCTGCCGCTCATGCTGACGCGTGAACGGGGACTGTCGCCGGCGTTCGCGGGAATGGTCCTGACCGTCAGCGCACTCAGCTGGACCTCCGCCTCCTGGTACCGCGGCCGGCCGCGGCAGCCGTTCTCGCACGCCGTGTTCCTGCAGGCCGGGATGATCTCGATCGTCCTCGGGATCGCCACCGCGACACTGACCTTGAGTCCTCAGGTGCCGGTACTCGTCGGCGTGCTCGGCTGGGGTCTGACCGGACTCGGGATGGGCACGGTGTTTCCGACGGTGTCGGTGCTGATCCTGGAGTACTCCAGTCTCGAGGAGCAGGGCGCGAACAGCTCGGCTCTGTCGCTCAGTGATTCGTTGGCGACGGCAACTGTGCTGGCCATCGGCGGCTCACTCTTCGCCGCCATCGAGCCGCACTGGCCGATCCCGGCCTACTTGACCGCCTTCGGTCTGCCGGCAGTGCTCGCTCTGGTCGGCGTCGTCGCGGCCCGCCGTACGGCGCAGTAGGCGCTACTCCTTCGAGCCGGTGACCGCGATGCTGGCGCCCAGGCCGATGATCATCAGGCCGCCCGTGCCGCCGACGAGTTCGAGGCGGCGCGGGGAACTGGCGAACCACTCCCGCGCAGTACCGGCGAGCACGGCCCACAGGCCGTCGGAGCAGAGCGCGATGGTGATGAAGATCAGGCCGAGGAGCAGGATCTGCAGGCTCGCGGAGCCGGCGTCCTTGTCGACGAACTGCGGCAGCACGGCGGCGAAGAAGACGGCGGTCTTCGCGTTCGTGACGCCGACCAGGAAGCCCTGCCGCAGTACGCGCTTGGTGTTGCCCGCTTTCACTCCACTGGCCAGTGCCGCGGCAAGTGACTTGCGGGTGCGGACCGCGTGCACGCCGAGATAGATCAGGTACGCCGCGCCGGCCAGCTTCACGACGGTCAGCACGACCGCGCTGGCGGCGATCAGCGTGCCGAGCCCGAGCGAGACGGCGACCAGCAAGACGGACGCGCCGGCGGTGTTGCCGAGCATGGTGAGTACCGCCTCGCGCCGGCCGACGGCGAGCGCCCGGCCGACGATGAACAGCACGCTTGGCCCGGGCACGATGATGATGACCAGGGCGGTGATCGCGAAGGCGATCAGATGATGAGCGGACGGCATCCCCCCACTGTAAGCTCCGTCACCCCCCAACGCAGCTGGATTCCAGCAGCCTCGAAACGCTTTTCCGGCCTAGTCCGGAGTGAAATTGTGAGGGTCCCGACTCTCCGAGCCCGAAGGACCTCACTCATGCCTACGCACACCAGGCGTTCCGTACTGGGCTTCGCTGCCGCCGCCCTTCTCGCTCCGGCCGTGCTGTCCACCGAACCGGCCAACGCCTCCGGCACGCTGACCTTCGGGCAGTACGCCGATGAGTGGACCATGATCAACCAGGCTCAGCCGGGTACGTCGTACTGGGCCTACGACCGGGACCGGGCCAAGGTCGGCCTCGAGTACGGCGCGGTACCGGTCTGGCGGTCGGTCTTCCGGATCGACGTCGCCCAACTGGCCGGCGCCGTGATCGCCGAGGCAGCCTTCGCGATCACCCTCGACCACACGCCGACCGGCAGTCCGACGCCGGTCGACCTGTGGACGACCGAACCGATCGACCCCGGGTCGCCGGTGACCTGGAACAACTTCGCCGGCTCCTGGCTCAGTCGCGTCGGTACGGCGTTCGGTAGCGCTTGGACCGGTGGCGAACAGCCCGACCAGGAGCTGCGGTTCTCCGGCCTGGCCGCCGTCGTCCAGCGGGCCGTCGACAAGCAGGAGCGGTACGTGACGCTCGGACTCCGGGCGCCGGAGGAGACCAGCAAGACCCAGTGGAAGAAGTTCTACGGCGAGACCGCCCACCTCGCGGTCACTTACCAGCGCTGAGCCCGAAGCCTTGGCCCAGGTGGGAAAGATCACCCGCCACACCGGGTTCCGTTGACCGTGACGGAACGCGACGGCTACGGTTCGGGGGACAACCTGCGGTGCCATGAGGGAAACCGGTGAAAGTCCGGTACGGCCGCGCCACTGTGAGCGAGCTCCGGCTCGTGAGTCAGGACGCTCGGGCACCAGCAGCCTTTCGAAGGGGACGCGCACTTCCCTAGGAGGTTCCAGATGACCGCACCTGTTTCCACTTCATCGGTCGCCGTACCGGCTCTTTCGCCGCGGCTGCTGGCGTTCGCCCTGCTCACCGTCGGCCTCGCGCTGATGCTGGCCTACCTGGTGGCGTTCGACCAGGGCGCGCTGTCCCGCTCGGGGATGTACCTGCACGAGCTGATGCACGACGGCCGTCACCTGCTCGGCGTGCCCTGCCACTAGCAGTCCCGTCTTCCCTTTCTCACCACACCAGGCCCCGACCAGGGCCTTCGGAAAGACAGGTCTGCCATGCGTACCTTCGGCTCTCTTCTGGTGCGCGGACTGATCGTCGGACTCCTCGCCGGCCTGCTGGCCGGAACCTTCGCCTTCGTCACAGGTGAGCCGCGGATCGACTCGGCGATCGCGATCGAAGAGGCCAACGCGTCCGCGCACTCCCACGACGCCGGCTCGGGTCACCACGAGCACGCGGCCGAGGAGGAACCCCTCGTCAGCCGGGACGGCCAGCGCTTCGGGCTCTTCCTCGCCGCCTCCCTGTACGGCGTAGCGCTCGGCGGCATCTTCGCTGTCGGCTTCACCCTGCTGCGCCGTCGGCTGCGGACCAGCAGCGACTCGTACGCCGCCCTCGGGCTGGCCGCCGCTGGGTACGTCGGCATTGTGCTCGTGCCGTTCTTCAAGTACCCGCCGAACCCACCGGCGGTCGGCGATCCCGACACGATCACCCAGCGAACGGTGACGTACCTGCTCACACTGGTGATCGGTCTGCTCGCAGTCTGGGCCGGGGTCGCGGCGTCCCGCTGGGTGCAGCGGTTCGGCGACCTGCCGTGGATTCGGTTGGCCGGTGGCGGCGCCGCCCTGGTGTTGACTGTCGTCGTGGCCTATCTGATCCTGCCGAAGATCAACGAGGTGCCCGGCACCTTCCCTGCGACGCTGCTCTGGCAGTTCCGGCTCGCCTCGCTCGGGACCCAGACGGTGTTGTGGACGCTGCTCGGCATCGGGTACGCCGCGGCGATCGACCGCCGTACTCCGGTGGCCGCTTCGTCGAAGGTGGTTGCCGCTTGACCACGTTGACTCTGGTCGCACATACGCTCACCCCGGCGCTGCGAGGACTCGTCCTCGGTGGCCCTGCCGAACCGGACGCGGCCGGTCTCGCAGCGGCTCGCGAGCTGAAGCTGGAGGCCGACGAGGCGTACGCCGGGCCGGAACCCGCTGCGGTGAAGACTGCGGAGGCGCTCGGCCTGACTGCGCGGGTCGAGCTGGCGCTACGCGATCGCGAGTACGGCGACTGGGCCGGGCGGAGTCTGGAGGAGCTGCTGACCGCGGAGCCCCAGCAAGTCGCAGGCTGGCTGGAGCACCCGCACACCGCGCCGCCTGGTGGTGAGAGTGCGAACGACGTACTCACCCGGGTCGCGGACTGGCTGGGCGACCTGGCCGGGGCTGGAACTGACGACCGCCGGAACGTGGTCGCGGTGGTGCACCCGGCCGTCGTACGGGCTGCTGTGCTGTATGTGCTCGACGCGCCGGTGGAATCGCTCCGGCACGTCGACGTGCGGCCGCTTTCGGTGATCCGGTTGTCCGCCCACGTCGGGTCCTGGTCACTCGTCTTCGGATAATCGGGGCTTCCCGTCAGAGAGTTCCGATGTCAGACTGCGGGGACCCTTGGGTCACCGGATGCTGACGGGGAGTCGCGATGGCGGACGAGTTCGAGCTGCTGGTCCGGCGGGTGCAGGAGCTGCCCGCCGAAGTAGCGGCGTACGAGGTGCGTTCGTACTTCGATTCGCTCGCGCCCGGCGATGGGTTGCGGCTCGCGGAGCAGCGGCCGGACGAGGTCGGCTCGCTCGACGGGGCGCCGGCTGCGCTTCGGTACCGCGCGAACCACCTGCGGCTGGTCGCGGCTCGGGACCGGCTGCGCGCGGCGGGTTCGCTCGGGGAGCATGAGCGGAAGCGACTGGAGACGCTCGACGAGCTGCTGACGCCGGTCGCGCAGACCGAGGCAGATGCCTCCGGCAACGTTGTGAAGGTGCTTCGGGATCGTCAGTTCCTCGCGGTCGAACCGGACGGGCGGGGGCGCGCGGTCGAGGTGCTGGGGCAGCTCGATCGGGCTCGCAACATCGCCGTACTGGTTCCCGGGATGGGGAACAGCCTGGAAACGCTGCGTGGGCAGGTGGATCGGGCCGAGCTGATCCGGCACGAGGCCGGACCCGGGACGGCCGCGGTGCTGTGGCTCGATTACGACTCGCCACAAGGGCTGCGGGAGGCGGCGAGCAAGCGGGCGGCGATCGAGGCCGGCCCGGCGCTGCGGCGGTTCATGGCCGGCCTCGAGACGGAGAGGTTGCCGGAGGCAAGTGTCACGCTGGTCGGGCACAGCTACGGTAGCGATGTGGTCGGTCAGGGGATGCTGCAAGGTGTCCGGGTGGATCGGGTGGTGCTCACCGGTAGCCCGGGAATCACCAAATTCGTCAACCAGGCTTCGGACTTCGTGCCTCCCCCGACCAGACTGTACGTCGAGCGCGCGCCTGGTGACTACGTGTCCTACAGCGAGTGGCACGGGCCGGACCCGGCGACCTTCCCGGACGCGATCCGGATGGCGACGAACGACGAGACGGTCTCGGTGCACTGGCACAACGAGTACTACCGGCAGAACAGCGAGGCGCTTCGGAACATCGGCCGAGTGGTGCGCGGCGACCTCGCGCACATCACCACCACCGACACCACGCGCGCGCAAGAGTCGAAGCTCGCACTCGGCATCTCCTGGGCCGACCCGTTGAACAACGCAGCCGCAGTCGCCAGCAAGGTGTATGACGGAGTCGTGTCCCTCACCAAACGCCCCCGCAACCCAGCCGCCGGGGTCGCGACAGACGGCAGCCGCCCAGCTCGAGCAGCCGCCGACGGGAGCCGCCCGGGGCGAGCTGCGTCTGGGACGGTCGCCCCTGGCGCGGCTCGTCGTAGCGAGGGGCGAGGCCGATGACGCTATCGGAAGCGCGTGAGGTCTTGCGGGCGGAGTTGTTGGCGGCGGCGGTCGTGCCGGGTCGGGCTCCTGTCGTCACGCACGACCCCGGGCCGGTTGTTGCCGGTGCTGTCCGTCGTAGCGAGGGGCAGGGCCGATGACGCTGACGGAAGCGCGTGAGGTTTTGCGGGCGGAGTTGCTGGCGGTGGCGGCGGCGGTCGTGCCGGGGCAGACTCCTGTTGTCACTCACGACCCCGGGCCCGTTAATCCCGGTGCGCTGTTCGACGGGCGCGCGCCGGCGACTATTTGCTCGATCACTGTCGAGACGGGTGAGCCGGCCGCCGTGCCGGATCCGGAAGCGGCCGTCTCCACCGCAGCCGCCATCCTCACCGCTCGCGGCTGGACGGCCTCGATCGCAGCGCCGGAGGACGGGCATCACCGCGTCTCGGCGTCTCGCGACGGCTACGAGATCGCCGTTCACGCCTGGCCCACCGACTGGCGCATCACCTTCAGCGGCGACACCCCGGCGATCGGCTAGGACCGACTAGCTGGTTGCGGCGCGTTCGGCGGCGCTGCGGAGGACGCAGAACTCGTGCGCCTCGGGGTCGAGCATGACGACGAAGCCGGTGCCGTCGGGCTCGCGGTGGTCGTGGGCGATGGTGGCGCCGAGGGCGAGCAGGCGTTCGACCTCCTCGTCGCGGGTGCCGTCGGGTTCGAGGTCGAGATGGACGCGGTTCTTCGCGGCCTTGGTGTCGTTGTTCTGCTCGAACAGCAGCGTCACCGAGTCCGTCACGACCGCGGCGTACGGATCGCCCGGGTGGTCGTCGTCGGGCCGGTCGACCCCGAACACCTGGAGCCAGAAACCGGCCAGCTGGTAAGGATCGCGGGCGTCGAACGTGACAGTGCGTACTTTGGATGTCATCCGCTGAGCTTCCTGTAGATGGTCAGCTTTCCGCCACCGAATTGTCCGGCTTGGCGAAGAACAGGCAGGCACCCTGACGTTCGCTGTCCAGAGCGGTGACGAAGCTGGAGTGGACGGTGAAGCCGGCGGCGGTGCCGACGGCTGAGAGCTCGTCCGGCGTACGGCGGTAGACGTCCAGTGACATCGGATGGCCGCCGTAGCCCGAGGTCTTGTGGGTGCTTCCGGTGCCGACGTGGAAGCCGACGAGCAGTTGGCCGCCTGGTCTCAGCACGCGGTGGAACTCGGCGAAGGCCGTCGCCAGCTCATCCGCCGGGAGATGGACGGTGGACCACCAGGAGACGATGCCGCCGAGCTTGTCGTCCGGAAGGTCGAGGGCCGTCATCGAGCCAACCTCGAAGCGCACTCCCGGGAAGTCCCGGCGGGCGACCTCGACCATGCCCGGCGACAGGTCGATGCCGAAGGCGGACAGCCCGAGCGACCGCAGCAGCGCGGTCACCCGCCCGGGTCCGCAGCCGACGTCGAGCACCTCGCCACCCGCGCCGACCAGCGAGCCGAAGTACGTCAGCAGCGGGACCTCCGACGGACCGCCGCTGACGACGAGTTTCGCGTAGTCAGCGGCGACGGTGTCGTAGGAGACCCGGACGCCATCCATATAGGTGTCGTCCACAGCTGCGATGTTGCCGGAGGAGATAGTCACCCGGCCGAGAGTAGAGCCCGGCTCGGACAGTTTTTCTAAGCTTTGCCGAGAGCCTGCTTCTGCCTGCCGAGGCCGTCGATCTCGCACTCGACGACGTCGCCCGGCGACAGGTACGGGAACCGGCCCGACAGGGCGACACCTTCCGGCGTACCGGTGTTGAGCAGGTCGCCCGGATCCAGCGTCATGTACTGCGACAGGTCGCGGATCAGCGCCGCGACCGAGAAGATCATGTCGCGGGTGTTGGAGTCCTGCCGGATCTCACCGTTGACCCACGACCTGAGGCCGAGGTTGAACGGGTCCACCTCGTCGGCCGGGACCAGAGAAGGACCGAGCGGGTTGAAGGTCTCGCAGCACTTGCCCTTGGACCACTGGCCGCCCGACACCTCGAGCTGGAAGGCGCGCTCGGACACGTCGTTGGAGACCGTGTACCCCGCGATGCAGGCGAGCGCCTCCTCATCGGTCTCGACGTACCGGGCGGTCTTGCCGATCACGACGGCGAGCTCGACCTCCCAGTCGGTCTTGGTGCTCCCGCGCGGAACCAGGACTTCGTCGTACGGGCCGACGACCGTGTTCGGGTGCTTGAAGAAGACGATCGGGTTGGCCGGCGGCTCGGAGCCGGACTCGGCGGCGTGGGCCGCGTAGTTCTGGCCGATGCAGACCACCGCGGCCGGCTTCGCGATCGGGGCGCCGATCCGCAGGCCGTCGACGGACGCCGGTGACAGCGAGCCGTCCGCCAGGGCTGCCCGAACGCGGGCGATGCCGTCCGAGGCGAGGAAGGCGCCGTCGATCTCGGCGGTGACGGAGCTCAGGTCGTAGACGGTGCCATCGGCGTCGCGCACGTACGGGCGCTCCTCACCGACCGCGCCGAGGCGCAGCAGTTCCACAGACTTCTCCCTAGGGAATCTTCACTCTTTGTCGAACACGGGACGCAGGCGCGCCCGTGAGGCTTCGATGTGCGACCGCATCGCCGCGGCCGCTTCGCTCGGCTCGCCCTTGCGGACCGCCGCGACGACCGTCTTGTGCTCGCGGAGCGCCTTGGTGGCGATCCCGCCGCCGTAGTACAGCCGGAACAGGTGCAGGTGGCAGTGGGTGCGGGCGAAGGACTGCCGGGCGGTGTCGTTGCCGGAGAGCTCCAGCACCAGGTCGTGGAAGCGCTGGTCGTGCGCGGCCATCGCCTTGTAGCTGTCGTAGTCGGGACGGTCCGGTACGTCGGTGTAGCTGAGCATCTCGTTCTTCAGGCGGGCCAGGTCGTCCGCCCCGGCCCGCTCGGCGGCGCGGGCCGCTGCCCACGGCTCGATGACCAACCGGTACTCGAAGAGGTCCTCGAACTCCGCCCGGGTCAGCCGCGAGGACACGCGGTACCCGCGCAGCGGTTCCTTGATCACCAGCCCGTCGGACTCCAGCCTGGCCAGCGACTCGCGGATGGGAGTCTGCGAGATGCCCAGCTCCCGGGTCAGCGCGTCGATGTTCAGCCGGGTCCCCGGCTCGACCACGCTGTCCATGATCAGGCCCTTGACCGTCTCGTAGACGTCGTCACTCAGCACCTGGCGTTGGGGCAGGCGGCTGAGCTGCCCCGCCAGACCCACATGAGCATCTGTCACAGTCGCTCCTCCCGAAGCCCCTCATTCTGCCCGACTCCCAGTTTTGCGGGTATACACAGTCGTTGCCCGCGCAACCCTTGACGGCACCAGTGTGAAGCGGCACCATCAGCTACGCAATATCCTATAGGATCTTTGAGGAGTCGGGCCCATGAGCACCCCATCGTCGCTGTACCGCAGGACCGCCGTCGGCCTGGCCCTCGTTGCGCTGGTCGCAACAGGCTGCAGCACCAAGAACTCGGGTGACAACGCCGGTGGTACGAGCGGTGACGACGCCTCGACCGGTACTTCGACCGGGCCGGTGACCCTGAAGGACGGCTCCAAGGTGAAGCTGGCGCTGGTCCCGGGTGGCGCGCACCCCTATTTCCAGCCGTGGAAGACGACCGCCGCGCAGGACAAGACCGAGTTCAAGCTGGCCGACGCCACCTTCAACGAGACCGGCGAGTGGGACCAGGGCAAGCAGAACAACGTGCTCAACTCGCTGGCCGCCCAGGGCTACAACGCGTTCGGCATCTTCGGCGTGTCGCCGACCGACATCAACTCCACCTTCGAGGACCTGAAGGCGAAGGGGTTCGCGGTCGGATCGCTCGCGTCCTGTCCGGCCGGTGACACCAACTCGGCCGACTTCTGCCTGTCCACGGATGTCGAGGCAGCGGCGTACAAGGCGGCCAAGGCGGCGATCGAGGCGATGGGCGGCGAGGGCGGCCTGGTCCACCTGACCGGTAACAACGTCGACTCCAACACCCAGCGCCGGATCGCCGGTGTCCGCAAGGCGATCGCCGAGACCAACGGCAAGGTGACCGAGCTGTCCGTGATCACCGACATCGACGAGGACCTGCAGACCGCGCAGAAGGCGGTCGCCGACCTGCTCGCGTCGAAGGGGAAGGACATCAAGGGCATCGTCACCACCGCCTACAACCCGGCCGTCGCCGCGGCCGACGGCGTCGCCAGCAGCAAACTGCCGATCAAGGTGGTCGCGATCGACGACGACGCCAAGATCCTGGCCGGCATCAAGAGCGGCGGCGTGGCCGCCACGGTGGCGCAGAACCCGGTCGGCCAGGCGTACGTCGGTGGCTGGCTGCTCGCGCTGCTCGGTTCCAAGCAGTGCACGATGAAGACCCCTGGCGTGACCGTCGACTCCGGCTCCTTCATCGTCACCAAGGCCAACGTCGACAGCTACGACACCGAGCGGAAGGCGAAGACGGTCGAGCTGCAGAAGGAGTTCGCCGCGCAGCTGAGCTGCCAGTAGATCGCGGCCGACCCCGCCTGCCGCCACACACCTCGCTTTCCTTCCCTCGTTCTTTAGGCTGATGAACGGACCGATGAGCTTGCCCAAGACAACCATCACCCGAGCCGAGGCCTCCCTGGTCGACCTGGAGGTCGAGACCGTCCGGACCGACGCGGTCCAGGCGTTCCTCAAGCAGGAAACGGTTTTCGTCGAACTGGAGACCACCGAGGGACTGACCGGACTCGGCTACTCGTACACGATCGGGACCGGCGGCAGCGCAGTACTGGCGATGCTGCGCGATCACCTGCTGCCGCGCCTGGTCGGCGCGGACGCCCGCAACATCGAGGCGATCTGGTTCGACCTGTTCGCCTCCACTCGGGCGACCACGGTCGGTGCCATCACCTCGCTGGCGCTGGCCGCGGTCGACACCGCCCTGTGGGACTTGCGCTGCCTGCGAGCCGGGGAGCCCCTGTGGCGACTGGCCGGTGGCTATCGCCGGAACGTGCCGCTGTACGACACCGAGGGCGGTTGGTTGCACCTGACAACGGATCAGCTGGTGGCGGGCGCGCTCGCGTCGCAGAAAACCGGCTGGCCCGGCGTGAAGCTGAAGGTCGGCAAGCCCCGCGTGCACGAGGACGTCGAGCGACTGACCGCAGTACGGGATGCTGTCGGGCCTTCGCTGGACATCATGGTCGATGCCAATCAGTCGATGACGTATGCCGAGGCCAAGCGGCGGGCGCGTGCTTTCGAACCGATCGACCTGACCTGGTTCGAGGAGCCGCTGCCGGCCGACGATCTGACCGGCCATGTCCGGCTGGCCGAGTCGACGTCGATCCCGATCGCGGTCGGTGAATCGCTGTACTCGATCTCGCAGTTCCGCGAGTACGTCGCGTCCGGTGCGGCCGGGATCGTCCAGGTCGACGTGGCCCGGGTCGGCGGCATCACCCCGTGGCTGAAGGTCGCCCATCTGGCCGAGACCTTCAACCTCCAGGTCTGCCCGCACTTCCTGATGGAACTCCACGTCAGCCTGACCGCCGCCGTACCGAACGGCCGGTACGTCGAGCACATCCCGCAGTTGCGCGCGATCACGCGCACCGAGATGGAGATCGTCGACGGGCACGCGGTCGCGCCGGACGAGCCCGGCCTCGGCATCGACTGGGACCGCGATGCCATCGACAACCGGCGGGTCTCATGAGCGCGCCTGTCTCCGAGACCGCGACCGCGGCGCTGCAGGAGCCGGACGCCCCGGTCGAGGCACCACAGGGCGGCCGGACACCTTGGTGGGCGAACCAGCGGATCGGCCTGCTGATCCTGGTGGTCGCCCTGTCGGCCCTGTTCGGCGTACTGCGACCAGCCTTCTTCAACCAGCAGTTGGTGGTCTTCCCCCTGCTGCGCGACATCGCGATGTTCACCGTCGTCGGGCTGGCTCAGCTGTGTGTGCTGTCGATCGGCCACATGAACCTCGCGGTCGGCCGGATGGCCGCCTTCTCGATGATGATCACCGGCATCTCGTACGACCTGTGGCACTTCAGCCTGTACGCCGGGTTGCTGGTCGGCCTCGTCGCCGGGGCGGCGATCGGTGCGCTCGCCGGCTGGGTGATCGCACGGACCGGCGTGAACTCCTTCGTCGTCACGCTCGCCCTGGACTTCCTGCTGCTCGGCCTGATCCCGCTGGTCTACACGGCGCTGACCGATAACGCGGCCTTCGTGACGAAGCCTCCCGGAATGCGTGAACTGCGCAACTACTCGCTGGGGGACGTCTGCATCGGCAACGTCTGCGGGTCGCCGGCAGTACCGCAGCTGACCCTTTTCGCGGTGATCGCGATGGCCGTGGTCGGCTGGATCTACAGCCGGACCAAGCTCGGCCGGGAGTTGTTGATGACGGGCACGTCGGTGAAGGCCGCCGAGTTGTCCGGTATCCCGACCGCCCGGCGCGTGATCACGGCGCACGCGATGTCCGGCTGTCTGGCCGCGCTGGCCGGTTTCATGCTGGCCGTCAGCACCGGCTCGATCAAGGCGACCATTGGTGAGGAGTTCATGCTGCCGTCGTTCCTCGGCCCGATCCTGGGCGGCACTTTGCTGGCCGGTGGCTTCATCTCGGTCTGGGGCACCCTGCTCGGGACCGCGCTGACGTCGGTGATCCGCAAGGGTCTCGACCTGCTCGGCGTCGGGCTGGAGAGTCTGAACATCTATCTGGGCCTGATCCTCCTGGTCGCGTTGTCCACCGACCGGATCCGAACGGTGCTGTCCGACCGGCAGGGGGTGCGAAAACGATGAAACGGTTCGCTGTGCGATTCGCCCGGACCACCGAGATGACCTTGCTGGTGATCTGCGTGGTGTTCTTCGTCGGGCTGGTGATCGCCTCCGACGGTGACCTGCTCGCTGCGAATTCCTTGCGAGTGCTGCTGCAGTTCCTGGCGGTGCCGGTCCTGATCGGGTTGGCTCAGATGGTGGTTCTGGCGGTGGGACAACTCAACCTGGCCGTCGGCGCGATCGGTGGATTCGCCGCGGTCTCCATGGGCGTGCTGATGGCCGAGCACGGAGTGCCTGTTTTCGTAGCGCTGCTGATCGGCTTCCTGCTGGCCACGGTCGCCGGGTTGGTGAACGGGCTGCTCGTCGTCCTGACCCGGATCAACGGATTCATCGTCACGCTCGCGACGATGACAGTCCTGCTCGGCGTTCAGTACCGCGTGGTCGGCACCCGCACGGTCGACGACTACCCGCAGAGTGTGAAGAGCTTCGGCTCGCACGCCGTGTTCGGAGTGCTGCCGTTGATCTTCCTGGTCGCTCTCGTCGTCGCGGCTCTGCTCGCGGTGATGCTCCGGCGTACGGTGCCGGGCCGGCAGTTGCTCGCATCGGGCGGGAATCCCATCGCCGCAAGGCTTTCCGGGATCTCGAACGACCGATCCGTGATCATCGCGCACACCCTGTCCGGCGCGATCCTCGGTGTGGCCGCGATCCTGACGGTCGCGTCCTCGCCGGGAGTCAACAAGAGCATCGGTGGGGACTGGCTGCTGCCGAGCTTCGCCGCCCCGATCATCGGGGGTGCCTTGCTCACCGGTGGATCTGCCGTCGTCCTTGGCACCGTGCTGGCCGCTTTCATCGTGCGCTTCGTCGACACGGCCCGCGCGGAGTTCTCCCTCGAGCCCAGCTGGGTGAACTTCGTGGTCGGTGCGGTGGTGCTCGGATCGGTGGTGCTCGGGCAACTGCGGAGTCGCAGGCAGGAACGCCGTACGGTCTTGAAAGCGCCGGACGCGGCGGTTGCCGGAGGTGTGTCATGACGCTGTTCCTGGCAGACAAGGTCGACAAGCTGTTCCCCGGCGTGCGCGCGCTCGATGGGGTGACGCTGAAGCTGGAAGCCGGGTCGGTGCACGCACTGCTCGGTGAGAACGGTGCGGGGAAGTCGACGCTGATCAAGGTGATCACCGGGCTGTACAAGCCGGATGGTGGACGGCTGGTGCTCGATGGTTCCGAGGTGCAGTTCGGGTCGCCGCACGAGTCGGCGTCGGCGGGGATCGGCGTGGTGCACCAGGAGCGGAACCTGATCCCCGGGTTCACGGTCGGCGAGAACATCCTGTTGCAGAAGCTGCCGACCTCGCGAGGCCTGGTGGATCGGAGCGCCATTCGTACCGAGGCGGCGCGCTGGCTGGCCGAGCTGGACCTCGATCTCGACCCGGACCAGCCGGTGACCGAGCTGTCGGTCGCGCAGGCGCAGTTGGTCGAGATCGCGAAGGCGCTCTCGGTGGAGAGCCGGGTGCTGTTGCTGGACGAGCCGACCGCCTCGATCACGCCGAACGAGGCCGAGCGCCTGTTCCGGGTGGTGGCGAAGCTGAAGAACGACGGCCGCGCGGTGCTCTTCGTGAGCCACAAGCTCGAAGAGGTCTTCCAGATCTGCGACACGGTGACGGTACTGCGCGACGGCGCCTCGGTGCTCGAGTCCGGTCCACTGGGGGACCTGACTCGTGACCAGGTCGTCGACCTCATGGTCGGCCGCGTGCACGAGGCGCTCGCGCTCCCGGCGCGAACCGTCCCCGCGGCCGACCCGCTGCTGGAGCTGTCCGGAGTCGGTACTGCGAGCGGCCACGCCGATGTGGATCTCAGCGTCCGGCCGGGAGAGATCGTCGGGCTCTACGGACTCGTCGGTGCTGGTCGCAGTGAGCTCGCCAAGGCCTTGCTCGGGCTGGACCGGATCACGGCCGGTGAGGTCCGGGTGCGCGGGCAAGCGGTGCGGATCCGGAATGTGCGCGACGCTCTGCGCAACCACAAAATCGGCTATGTCACCGAGAACCGGAAAGAGGAAGGCGTCTTCCTCGAACAGTCGGTCAGCCGCAACATCGCGGTGACCGTCTGGGACCGGCTCCGCAAGGTCCTCGGCTATGTGCCGGCCAAGGCCGAAGCGGCGATGGTCGCGGAGTACGTCGAACAGCTCGGCATCCGGATCGCCTCGCCCGCCCAGCTGACCGGGACGTTGTCGGGCGGGAACCAGCAGAAGGTGTCGCTGGCGAAGTGGCTGGCGGCGAAGACGGAGATCCTGATCATCGACGAGCCGACCGTCGGCATCGACGTACGGACCAAGGACGCCTTCCACACCCTGATCTGGGATCTGGCGGCGAACGGCCTGGCGATCCTGCTGATCACTTCGGACCTGCCGGAGATGATCACGCTGGCCGACCGCGTCGTGGTGATGCGGGACCATCGCGTCCAGGGTGAAGTGGCGAACGACCACGACTACGACACGATGAGTCAACGGGTGATCCGGCTCATCCATGCAGAAGGGACGACCGCGGCATGACTGTGGCTGGGCGGGTTGACGCGCATCACCACCTGTGGGATCTGTCGGTTCGTGAGCAGGCCTGGATGGTCGGGCCGGAGCTGGACCCGATCCGGCGGAACTTCTCGGTCGACGAGCTGGCGCCGCTGGCGGCCGCGGCCGGTGTGAGCGCGACGGTGGTGGTGCAGACCGTCGGCGTGCCGGCGGAGACGCCGGAGTTGCTTTCGATTGCCGATGGCAACGAATTGATCGCGGGGGTGGTCGGTTGGGTCGATCTCACCTCGGCGCGGGTGGTGGGGGCGCTCGCCGAGTTGCGGGAACGCGCGGACGGCTCGTGGCTGAAGGGGATCCGGCACCAGGTGCACGACGAGGCAGATCCACGGTGGCTCTGCCGGGACGACGTACGGGCGGGTTTGAAGGCGGTTGCCGAGGCTGGACTGGTTTACGACCTGCTGACGAAGACGCCGCACCTGCCGGCTGCGGTGGAGACAGCGGCCGCGTTGCCCGAGCTGACGTTCGTCGTCGACCACATCTCGAAGCCGGTCATCGGTGCCGATCCGGAGCCCTGGGCAACAGAACTGCGTTCCCTGGCTGCCCTTCCGAACGTGTTCTGCAAACTGTCCGGCATGGTCACGGAGGCTTCCTGGACGGACTGGAAGGTCTCAGACCTCAAGCCGTATGTCGACATCGTGCTCGACGCGTTCGGCCCGTCCCGAGTCATGTTCGGCTCCGACTGGCCGGTCTGTCTCCTGGCCGCGTCCTACGCCGAGGTGGTCGAGACCGCCGAATCCCTCACAGCCGACCTAACCACCGCGGAGCAGAACGCCATCTTCGCCGACACAGCTCGCCGTACCTACAAGCTCTAGCCACAGGCCCCCCGTACCGCGACCTCCCCCAGGTCGCGGCCCCCCGACCTGTGACCGAGCTGCAGATCCCCCCGGCTCAGTTACGGCAGGCGGACGTAGTCGCGGGTGGCCGCGTTGACTGCTGTCTCCAGGCCGGCGCGGTCCTGGGGGCGGCCGCCGGCGGAGAGTTCGAACTCCTGGGTGTCGGCGTAGGTGGAGACGATCCGCTCGGCGACCAGGCGGGTGCCGCGGGCGCCGTCGGGGTAGCCGTAGACGATGGTGGTGAAGGTGTAGGTCTCGCCCTCCATGTACGGGCTGGTCGCCCTGACCTTGCCGTTCGTTTGCGAGATCAGCTTGAAGCCCTTGACCGCGTGGAGCTGCTTGAGCTTCGCGGCGACCGCCTTCTTCATCGGCGTCGCCGCGGCATTGCCGTGGATCCGCACGTTCCACACCTTGTTCGGGCTGGTGAACTTCGCCTCGAACGTCGACAGCTTCACCATGGTCCAGCCCTTCGGCGTCAGCGTGATCACGCCGACGTCGGTTTTCGGGTCGCCCCAGCTCTTCTCGACAAAGCTGAGTTGAGTCGGCTTCAGCGCAGGCACGGCCGCCTGCGCGTTCGCGACGGTGGCGTTGGCGTGGTTGGTGGTGCCGGCGACGGCCGCGGTCGCGAGCCCCCCACCGGCGAGTACGGCGACGGCCGCGGCGAGGCCGGCGGTGCGGGTGAGGTGGAACTTCATGGTGATCTGCCCCCAAGGCTTGGAACTCTCGCGCAATCGGTCGACTACGTGGGCTTGGATGCCTTGCCCGCAACGAAAGTTCGACACATTCCGGCAGCAACTTTCCGGCTCCACCCGGCGTCAAAGGCTCTTCCGGACCCGGCGAGGTCGTTGCTGGAAGCAACGCAAACCGTCAGGACCGGGTGAACTCGACACGTACCCCGAGCAGACGCACCGGACGGCGGAACTCGAACTTCGCCAGGACGTCGAGCGCTGCCGCCGCCACCACCTCGGGATCCTGCGTACTCTCCTTCAGCTTGCGGCTCTTGATCGGCGTGTAGAACGAGATGAACCGCACCTTCACGTGCACCCGCTGGACCGACCGATCCTCGGCGACCACCTCGCGCGTCAGCGTCAGCGCCATCTCCCGCACCTTGTCCGCGATCTCGACCGGGTCCGACAGATCCGACGGATAGGTCACCTCATGACTGCGCGACACCGGCTCACGCGGTACGTCGGTCACCTCGGTGTCGCCCAGTCCACGCCCGAGCGCGAGATACCAGGAACCCATCTTCGGCCCGAACCGCTTCCGCAGTACGTCGAGATCGGCGGCCCCCAGCTCGGCCACGGTCTGCAGACCGAGCTCGGCGAGATTCGCCGACATCCGGCTCCCGATACCCCACAGCTCCCGGACCGGACGGTGGTTCATCACCTCGGCCCAGTTCTCCGCGGTCAACCGGAAGAGCGCGACATCGTCGGGCGTCGGCGGCCCCTCCGGTTTCGCGAACCCGGTCGCCAGCTTCGCCCGAACCTTGTTGTCACCGATCCCGATCGAGCAGGTCAGCCCGGTCCGCGCCAGCACTGCCGCACGCAACCGCGAGGCGAGCTGCTCGGGCTCGTCGACCGAAGCACCGACGAAACACTCGTCCCAGCCCCACACCTCGACCACCACCGGGAACTCCCGCAGCGTGTCCATCACCTCGGCCGACGCCGCGTCGTACGCCGCGGGGTCCGTCGGCAGGAACACCGCCTGCGGGCACTTGCGCGCAGCCGCCTTCAGCGGCATCCCCGAATGCACGCCGAACGCACGAGCCTCGTACGACGCCGTCGCGACCACCTGCCGCGCCTGACTCGGATCGCCCGAGCCGCCGACGACCACCGGCAGCCCGCGGAGCTCCGGACGACGCCGTACCTCGACCGCGGCGATGAACTGGTCCATGTCCACGTGCAGGACCCACCAGCGGCTCATACCTCAGAGGTATCACAGCCGCCCGAACAGGTCTTGGACCGCGCGCTGTCACCGGCGCCAGGGTGGAGGTGTCGAAAGGAGACCGAAAACCATGAAGGTATTTCTGACCGGAGGATCCGGTTACATCGGCCAGGCAACGATCGAGGCGCTGGTCCGGCACGGCCACGAGGTGACCGCCCTGGCCCGCAGCGACCGGGCCACCGCGACTCTCACCGGCCTCGGCGCCAAGGCCGTCACCGGCGACCTGACCGACCTGCCCGTACTACGGGACGCCGCGGCCGCGTCGGAAGGCGTGCTCCACCTCGGCTGGTCCGGCGAGCGGAGCGCCGAGGTCGATCTCGCGGCTGCGGAGGCGCTGCTCGCGGCACTCGGTGACCGCGGCCCCTATGTCCACACCGGTGGCGTCTGGGTCTACGGCGACACCGAAGGCGTCGTCGACGAGGACGCGCCGAAGAATCCGCCGCAGGTGACCGCTTGGCGACTCGAGAACGAGGCCCGGGTGCTCGCATCGAAGGAGTCCGGATCGCACCCGGTGCTGGTGATGCCCGGCGTCGTGTACGGCCGGGGGAGCGGGTTGCTCGAGTACTTCTTCGTCGAGCCGGCGCGCGCGGCAGGCGTCGTACGGGTGATCGGTGACGGTACGAATCACGTCACGCTGGTGCACGTGGACGACATCGCGGAGCTGTACGTGCTGGCGCTCGGTGCGCCCGCCGGATCGGCGTACGTCGGAGTGACCGAGAACCAGACCTTCGCCGCTATCGCTCCGGCGCTGGCGACGGCGGCCGGGGTGCCGGGCAAGGTGGAGCACCTCAGCCTCGCAGCGGCGTACGACCAGATGGGCGTGATCGCCGGCGCCTACGCGTTGGATCAGCAACTCACCGGCGACCGGGCCAGGCGGGAACTCGGCTGGGAGCCCAAGCACCTGGACGCCGTCGCCGATATCGCGGCAGGACGCTAGAGCTCCTTGCGCATCTGCTGCGAGATCACGACGTAGCCGAGGGAGTCGTACAGGGAGATCGCCGTGGTGTTGTAGCCGAACACGTTGAGGTCGAGCCGGTCGAACCCGCGCTGTCGGCACTCCTCCTCGCCGGCGAGCATGATCGCGCGGCCGTAGCCGTGCCCGCGCTGGTCCTCCCGCACCTCGATGTCGTAGATGAACGGGACCGGCTTGCGGGCATGGATCCACAGGTCGCCGACCAAGGTTCCGTCGGCGGCGCAGGCCGACCAGAGCAGGTGACCCTCGGTCGCCAGTCCGTCGGGCAGCAACTGCCGCATTTCCTTGTGCGACTGTTCGAGTGCTTGCTCCGGGGTCAGCGCCCGGGCCGGCCCGATCGCGGCCGCATAGCCGACGCCGATGCGCTCGTGCCAGCTGGTGAACTCGTCCTCGGTCATCGGGCGCAGGGTGATCTGCGGTGCGGTGCTCATCGGCCGACGATAACCCGCGACCGCGGCCAACATGGAGGTTTTGTTGCGATCGGATCGCAGATTCGGCGCGAAGGGTTGCTCAAGGGTTATCCCGCGGCGACGAGCCTTCCGGTCGCCCCCTGTGCTCACCTAGTGTCTGAGCGTCTCCGGTAGATGGTTGCCTTCGGCTACCTCCTGCCGGAGACGCTGCTGCGCCGGGGGAGCTCGGCGGAACCCGATGAGGAGGAACCGTGCGCCTGAAGCCCGCACGTACGACGGCCCTTGGAGTGCTCGGTGTCGCTCTGGTGGCCGGGCTGGGCCAGTTGCCCCAGTCCGTCGCGAGTCCGGCACCCGCCGACGGCACCGCGCCGACCGGGCCCGCGGCCGTGAAGGCCGGACCGGACGAACTGCCGAACGCGCTCGAAGACAAGCGGCGCGACCTGCGGCAGGAGGCGATGACCGATGTCCTGACCGGCGCCGCCAAGATCGAGAAGCGCGGTACCAGCAAGGTCGTCAAGGTCGGCCGGGAGATCGCCGCGCCGGCCGCCCGGGATGCTCGCGGCAAACTGAAGAGCGCCCGGATCGGCAAGAACCAGTACGTCGAACTCGCGCGGGAGAAGACCGACAAGATCTTCGTCATCCTGGCCGAGTTCGGCAACCAGCGACACCCGGACTTCCCCGACAAGGACACCGATCCGAACACGGCCGGCCCGTCGACGTACGACGGACCGGTGCACAACGCGATCCCCGCGCCGGACCGGACCAAGGACAACTCGACCGTCTGGCAGGCCGACTACTCCCCGGCGCACTACCGGGACCTGTACTTCGGCAAGGGCGACTCGGTGAAGACGTACTACGAGAAGCAGTCCTCGGGCCGCTACTCCGTCGACGGCACCGTCTCGGACTGGGTCAAGGTGCCCTACAACGAGGCTCGCTACGGCCGGAGCAACGGCACCCCGTGCGCCGACAACATCTGCTCCAACACCTGGAACCTGATCGCCGACGCGGTGAACCAGTGGGTCGCGGATCAGCAGAAGGCCGGCAAGACCGACGACCAGATCAAGGCGACGCTGAAGTCCTACGACCAGTGGGACCGCTACGACTACGACGGTGACGGCGACTTCAACGAGCCGGACGGGTACATCGACCACTTCCAGATCGTGCACGCCGGTGGCGACCAGGCCAACGGCGATCCGCACCAGGGTGAGGACGCGATCTGGTCGCACCGCTGGTACGCGTTCCAGAACAACTCCAGCGGCCCGTCGGCGAACAAGCTCGGTGGCGTCCAGATCGGTTCGACCGGCCTGTGGATCGGTGACTACACGATCCAGCCGGAGAACGGCGGGATGAGCGTCTTCGCGCACGAGTACGGTCACGACCTCGGACTGCCGGACCACTACGACACCTCCGGCCGGCCGAGCCAGAACCCGGTCAACTGGTGGAGCGTGATGGCGCAGAACCGGGCCGGGGCGAAGGGCGACATCGGTATCGGCCTGAAGCCGCAGGACATGGGCACCTGGGACAAGCTGCAGCTCGGCTGGCTCGACTACGAGACGGTGAAGGCCGGCCAGACCCGGTCGGTCGACCTCGGCCCGCACGAGTTCAACACCAAGAAGGCCCAGGGCGTGGTCGTGGTGCTGCCCAAGAAGAAGGTCACCACCCAGCTGGCCAAGCCGGTCACCGGCGCCAAGTCGTGGTGGAGCGGCACCGGCGACAAACTCAACAACACGCTCAGCCGCAAGGTGACGCTGCCCGCCGGGAGTTCCTCGCTGACCTTCCAGGCGAACTGGAAGATCGAGGACTGCGGGCCGGACCCGTGCGACTACGCGTACGTCGAGGTGAACGACGGCTCCGGCTGGAAGGCCGTCCCGGGCAGCATCACCAAGGCGGCCGAGGCGAACGGGATCGACGGCGACAGCCAGGGCTGGAAGCCGGCCGAGTTCGACCTGTCCGCGTTCGCTGGCAAGACGATCGACCTGCGGTTCCGGTACGCGACGGACGCCGCCACGCACGGGCTCGGCTTCTTCGCCGACGACATCAAGCTCACCGCCGGTGGGCAGACCCTGGTCGACGACGGCGCCGAGAACGGCGCGAACGGCTGGACGGCGACCGGCTTCCAGGCCGCCGGCGAGTCGGTCACCAACGAGTACGACAACTTCTACCTGGCGTCGAACTACACGTACAGCTCGTTCAACAAGTACCTCAAATACGGGCCGTACAGCTTCGTCGGTACGCCGCGGCCGGACTGGGTGGAGCACTACCCGTACGAGGACGGCCTGCTCGTCTCGTACTGGGACACCTCGCAGAACAACAACGAGACGGCGGTGCACCCCGGTGAGGGGCAGTGGCTGCCTATCGACGCGAACCCGACCTTGCGGGTGAACCTGAAGGGCGCGTTCTGGAAGACGTCGGTCCAGAGCTACGACTCCACCTTCGGGTTGCAGAAGTCGGACTCGTTCAGCCTCACAGTGAACGGGCAGAAGAACTACATCCGCGGCGCCGACGCGGTACCGGTCTTCGACGACCGCAAGGACTTCTGGTCGGCCGACGTTCCGTCGTACGGCGTGAAGGTGCCGCATGTCGGAGTGAAGATCCGGGTGGTCACCCAGCAGGGCACCTCGATGCGGATCCTGATCAGCAAGTGAGCTGATGCGCGAAAGGGCCCGGAGCACCATGCTCCGGGCCCTTTTCCGTGCCTCGTCACGGTCGGTGAGAACGGTGTGCGGACGTTTGCTGCCGGGTACCAGGAAAAGAACCCGCGGTTCGGCCAACAGCCGCGCAGATTCGCCGATCAGTCCGAGGTGTTCGTCGATGGCCCAGCTTTTCCGGACCCGCCCATGAACCGGCGCAAACCGCCGGCCGGAGCGGTCACGAAGGCGCCGGACGGCCTGCCGTACCCACTCATCGAGAACTGGGAGTGGCAGGACTACGCCGCCTGCAAAGACGTCAATCCCGAGTTGTTCTTCGCCGCCGAATCCGAGCGCGGCCTGCGCAAACATGCCCGTGAACTGCTCGCGAAGTCCCTGTGCGGCACGTGCCCGGTGCAGCGCGAGTGCCGCCGACATGCCGAGCTGGTCGGCGAGATGTACGGCGTCTGGGGCGGCACCACCGAAGAGGAACGCGAACCGGCCTTACACGCCCGCTCGCGCTGAGCTCTCTCAGTCGAACAGTTCCTCGAAGAAGGACTTCTTCTTCTTGCGTGGGTATTGCTGGTTGCCCCGGTCGTCGTAGCGCCGGTCCCCGTCGTACTTGCGATCGTCGTACTTGCGATCGTCGTACTTGCGATCGTCGTACTTGCGCTCCTCGTACCGGCGGTCGTCCGGCCGGCGGTCGCCGTACCGCTTGTCCTCGGACCGCTTCTCTTCGTACCGCGCCTGCTGCGGCGCCGGCGCGTTGAAGGCGACCTCGGCGTCGACGAGCCGCTCCAGCTCACCCCGGTCGAGGAAGATGCCACGGCACTCGGTGCACTGGTCGACGGTGATGCCGCTGCGCTCGTAGGTCCGCATCGAGCCTTGGCACTTGGGGCAGGTCAGGGTCTCCATCCAGCAACCCTAGGTGACGAAATCGCCGTCTTATCGTGCCTTCAGTGAACTCTCAGGGAGTCCTCAACCGGTCGAGCCCCACTGCTCCGAGCTCGACCAGGTGCTCCCGCCCCGGCGGCGCTTCGTAGGGCTCGGGCCAGAAGTCGGTGATCCGGGTAATCACGCCGTCCGGTACTTCGAAGTAGACGAGACCCACCAGTTGCTCGTCACCCACCGTGAAGTTCATCGACCCGGCCGCCGCGCTCCCGTCCGCGATCAGCCGCGTCACGGTGATCTGCCAGTCGCCGGGATACTCGCGGTTGAACTGGACGAACCGGTCCCGCCCGGTGATCCGCTCCCCGGTCTGCGGCAGCTCGTACACCACGTCGTCGGAGACGAGCTGCCCGAACGCTTCCCAGTCCCGCGCGATCATCCGGTCGAAGTACTCCCGGACGACGGTCCGGGTCTGCTCGGTGGTCATGAGCCGACCGTAGACCGCCGGGTCGACATTCTCGGATGAGAAGATGCTCGGGGTCTTTCCTCGGAGCGGAGAAGGTGGCATGGCGGAGCAGTCGGCGGGGTTGCTGGGGCGGCGGCGGGCTCGGGGGTTGTGGGTACGCGGTGCCAAGCAGCTCGGCTTCGCCAAGACCGGTGAGAAGGCGGAGCCGGTGGACAAGCCGGCCGCGCTCGACACTTTCACCCGGGCGCTGGAACTCGACCCGGGGATGACGGACGCGTGGCTCGGTTTCCACGCGGCCGGGGGCGACCACGACACCGCACTCGACAAGTTGGTCGCCGGACTCGCCCGCTTCGGTGAAGAGCGTGACGCGGACAAGCGGCGGCTGAGCTCCACCTTCCAGGCCGGCTGGTGGTTCACCCACACCCTGGAGACGACGGATCATGTCTGGCACGCGGAGGCGCTCCGCCGGCTCGCGGCGGGGGACGCCGACGGTACTGCGAAAGCCGTCGCTGAAGTCATCGAGGACACCCGCCGGCACTTCCTGCTGAGCGCGGTGGCGATGCTCCGCAAGCAGTACGAGGTCGCCATCGCCGAGTTGCGCCAGGTCCCGCCGGACGGCCACCTGGGCGTCGAGGCGATGCTCCGGCTCGGCATGGCGCTGGCCACCGTCGAGCAGTGGAGCGAAGCCGAGACCGTACTGCGGCAAGCCGCCGGCCAGCATCTCAACAATCTGGTGCAGGTCGACGCGGAGTACTACCTCGGCTTCGTCTACCGGGGGACCGGTCGCGAGGAGAACGCGCTCCGCCAGTTCGAGTGGGTCTACGAACGCAACAACGCGCACCGCCAGGTCGCCGAAGCACTCGCGGACTCGGACCTGAAACTCGACACCCGCCCGGCACCGCGCAGTACGGGGCCGATTGTGCCGCAGGTCCGCCGCGGCGAACCGACCCGGCCGACGCTGCACCGCCAGCCCGACTGGGGTGCGGTCCAGGGCATCCTCAACGAGCTCGATCGCAATGTCGGGATGGAGGACGTCAAGCGCCAGGTGTCGGCGGTCGCCGCCCAGGTCCGGGCTGGCCTGATGCGCGCCGAACGAGGACTGCCCACGGCCAAGCTCGGCGGCCACCTGATCTTCGCCGGCCCACCCGGCACCGGCAAGACCACCGTCGCCCGCGTCGTGGCCCGCCTGTACTGCGCCCTCGGGTTGCTCGCCGCGGACACCGTGATCGAGACCGACCGGTCCGGCCTGGTCGGGAACTTCATCGGCCAGACGGCGACGAAGACCAACGAGGTGGTCGACTCGGCGCTCGACGGGGTGCTGTTCATCGACGAGGCCTACGCGCTGAAGAAGAAGGGACTCAGCACCAACGACTTCGGCCCCGAGGCGATCGACACGCTGCTGAAGCGGATGGAGGACGACCGCGACCGGCTGGTGGTGATCGTCGCCGGGTACTCCGAACCGATGGCGGAGTTCCTCGAGGCGAACCCCGGGCTGCGGAGCCGGTTCTCGACGCGGATCGACTTCCCCCGCTACACCTCGGACCAGCTGCGCGAGATCGCTGTCAGGTTGGCGCACAGCAATGGCGATCACCTCACCGAGGACGGCGTGGCCGCGCTGACCGGCGTGCTCGACCAGGTCTGCTCGGACGGGCGGATCGACGAACTCGGCAATGCCAGGTTCATCCGGACGCTGCTGGAACTGGCCGGGAAGCACCGCGACCTGCGGCTGTTCCAGTCGCCCGGTCACCCGACCGACCTGGACCTGGTCACCATCACCACGCCGGACCTGACCGCGGCCAGCAGCGAGATCCTCAGCTTCTGAGATTTGGAGGACCCTCGTCCAGCCGGACGAGGGTCCTACCGGCTACTTGAAGCGGGAGAGGAAGTTCTGCACGATCGGGCCGGCCGCCTTGCCGCCCGAGATGCCGCCCTCGACGATGACCGCGAAGGCGACGTCACCGCGGAAGCCGACCATCCAGCCGTTGGTGATCACCTTGCCGTTCGAGACCACCTCCGCGGTACCGGTCTTCGCGGAGACCACGCCGCTGCCGGCCAGCGCGTGCGCCGTACCGCCGGTGACGGTACTGCGCATCATCGCCCGCAGCGCGGCGACAGTTGCCGGGGGCAACGGTGCGGCGGCGGGACCGGCCGGGTCCTTGCCAGGCACGAGAACGGGCTTCAGCGCGGTACCGTTCTTCACCGCGGCGCCGACCAGCGACATGGCCAGCGGGCTCGCCGTGACGGTGCCCTGACCGATCATCGAGGCCGCCTCGGCGACGTCGTCCTTCGGCGCCGGCACCTCACCGCCGTACGCGGGAATCGACAGCTTGAGGTCCTGGCCGATGCCGAACATGGCTGCCGTCCTGGTCATCCGGTCGGCCGGCAGCCGGCCGTGCTGGGAGATGAAGGCGGTGTTGCAGGACTGGTTGAACGCCCGCTCCATGCTGCCGTTGCCGTACGGCGCGAGTGCGTCGTAGTTCTTGAAGGTCTTGCCGAAGACGTTGATCGTGTTCGTGCACGGCAGCACGGTGTTCTTGGTCATTCCGGTGCCGAGCAGTGCCGCCGAGGTGACGATCTTGAAGGTCGACCCGGGCGCGTAGTGGCCCTGGAACGCGCGGTTGTAGTTCGTCGCGGTCGGGCCGTTGCCGGCGGCCAGGACCTGGCCGGTGGAGGCCTGCACGGCGACCAGCGAGGCGGGCAACTTGCTCGTCGCCAGGGCGGCTTCGGCGAAGCGCTGCAGGTTGGTGTCGAGCGTCGTCTTCACCGCGACCCCAGGCTTGGCCTGCTGCTTGAAGACCTCCTTGATCGCCATCTTGGTCTTGCCGTCCCGCAGCGTGACCGAGCCGCCCGGCGTACCGGCCAGTTGCTGCTGGTACGCGAACTGCAGACCGGTGGTACCGACCTGGTCGGAGCTGGACGCCGACGGACCCGCGTTCTTCAAGGTCTCCGCGGTCGCCGTCTTCATGGTGCCGATGACGGACCGGGCGAAGGTCGAGCTCTCCGGCAGCGAGGCCGTGCCGCCCATGGTCAGGACGCCGGGCAACTTGCCGACCGTGTTGCGGAGCTTGTCCCACTCCTCGGCGCGGATCGTGATCGCGTCGACGAACTGGCCGGGCGGCAGGCCTTTCGCCCGCTTCCACAGCCGGGTGCCGTCGACGTCGAGGTTCTTGGTGAAGGCGGCGTACGTCGCGGCGGTGGCCACGTTGCCGGAGGCAACCCCGACGATGACGACCGGCCGGTTCGTGGTCAGCGGCTTGCCGGTGCGGTCGAGGATCGAAGCGCGCGGCGGGACGGTGCGGACCCGCTTGAGATAGTTCGCCTCGCCCAGACCCGGGTAGATCGTGTCGCCCGACGCCTTGATCTTCCACGCGTCGCCGGTCTTCACCGCGGTCGCCGTACTGGTCCACTTCATCGTGCCGATGCCGCGCAGGATCGCCTCGACGGCGAGTTCCTGGGTGCAGTTGGAATCGTCCGAACACTTCGGGTCGCCCTGCGGCGTCACTGTCACGGACTGGGCGACCAGAGCGGTGTCCACACTGTCCAGCCGTGGGCCGAACGTCGTCGGCGCGTCGGTCAGCGCGGCCGCCTCGTCCGGCTTGCCGTCCGGCGCCCAGGCCTTGACCCAGGCATCCGCGAAGGCCTTGACCGCTGCCGCGGAAGCCTGCTTCTCGTTGTTCGGGTCAGGTTTCCCGCCGCCGTTCGACTTGCTGTCGGAACAGCCGGCGGTGATCAGGACGGCACTCAGGCAGACGATCGCAGCAGTTCGCTTCACGCTCTCAACTCTCGCACGGCATCGGGTACACACTGCGGACAAGGGACCAGCGTGCCATGCGGAGAAAAATGGTTCAGCCGAGCTGGATCACCGCGAAGCGGGCGCCCTCGGGATCGGAGAGAACCGCCATCCGGCCGAAATCCGTGTCCAGCAGGTCCCCGCCGAGCGAGCCGCCGCGCTCGACGACCTGGGCGACGGTGGTGTCCACGGCGGCGGTCGCGAAGTACGGCAACCAGTGCGGAGGCGTGTCCTTCGGCATGTCCGGGTGGAGTTCGCCGGTCCCGGCGACGGGGCGGTCGCCGACGTACAGGGCGGCGTACTGCGTGTCGTACCCGCCGACCTCCTCCGCCCGATAGTCGAACAGACCGAGGTAGAACTTCTTGGCGGCCTCGTGGTCCCGGCTGAGTGCCTCGCTCCAGACCAGCGAGCCAGGCGTGGATCGCCTCTCGGTGCCGACGTGGTCCGCGGCCTGCCAAAGTCCGAAGATCGCGCCGTTCGGATCGGCCGTGATCGCCATCCGGCCCTGCAACGCGATATCGCAGGGCCCGACGAGCCGACGGCCACCCTCGGCCTGTACGGCGTCCAGCGTGCGCTCGAGCTGGTCTGTCGCCAGGTAGGTGGTCCAGCGGCTTTCGCGGTGCTCCATCCCCGGCTGCTTCGGCCCGATCCCGCCGACGTCCTCGCCGGCCAGGCTGCAGACGAAGTACTCCGTGGAGTTCCGGTGCTCGCAGTTCCAGCCGAAGAGGTCGGCGTAGAAGCCCGCGGCAGCAGCCGGATCGTCGGCGGCCAGGTCCACCCAATTCGGCGTACCGGGCGGCCAGGGTGTGTTCCGCTCCACCATCAACCCCTCCGGGAATCCGTTTGCCGGGCCCCACACCCTGCCAGGGAGCACCGGCCACGTCGAGACGCCCGAGGAATGATCGGATAACGGTTCGATCACTCCCGGCGTATATCCTGCTACGTTGTGACCCGCCTAGCACTGCACAGCCGGCTGATTCCCGGCACCGAAGAGGCCTACGAACTCGAGCACGCCAGAGTCTGGCCCGAGCTGATCACGGTGATGAACCGCGCCGGCATCCGCGACTGGAGCATCTGGCGCAGCGGCCGGGATCTCTTCCACCTCGTCGAGTGCGACGACTACGAGGCGGCAGTAGCTCAGCTCGCGAACGACCCGGTCGACCAACGCTGGCAGGCCCACATGAGCCAGTTCGTCGAGTCCTTCGCCAAGAACCCCGACGGCACCCACCCCCTCAACCACGTCTGGACAATGTCCGAACAGACCGACTAGGTCCTCGCGCTCTCCTGCGGACCGCCACGACATCAGTACCGCGGTTCCGATGCTGGCCGTGAGCGCCAGGAGGGCAGACCCGCGGCGATTGTGATGGCCTGGCGGTCCGCCTCACCACTACGGACGCATTTCCCAGACCAGGATCTGCGCGCCTTCCGGGCCAGCCGTGACGCGCGGGCCGTCGGAGGCGATGAGGCGGGCGGCGTCTGAGGTGTTGAGTTCGCCTGCGCCTTCGAGGGTGATGGTGCCTAGGGCAACGAAGAGGTGGACGTAAGGGGCCGTCGGCAACTCGACCGCCGCGCCGGGGGTGAGGCGGGCGGCGTACAGGCCGGCGCCGCGTTGGTTGATGTGGATGGCTGTGGTGTCGGCGTGTTTGGGGAGACCCGACGCGATGGGGACGAGTCCGCCGCTGGACAGGGCGTCGTCGACCTCCGCCTGCTGGTACGACGGTGGTAGGTCGACCTCGTCGGGCCGGACCCACATCTGCACGTAGCGCACCGGTTCGCCGGCGTCGTTCTTCTCCGAGTGCTGGATTCCGCTACCGGCGCTCATCCGCTGGGCGAGGCCGGGGTAGACGATCCCGTTGTGGCCTTGAGAATCCTGGTGGACGAGAGCGCCGCGTAGTACCCAGGTGACGATTTCCAGGTCCTGGTGGGGATGCGTGGCGAATCCGGTGCCAGGGGCAACTACCTCGTCGTTGTGCACGAGGAGCAGGCCGAAGCCGACGTTCGCGGGATCGTAGTACGGGCCGAAGGAGAACGAATGGTGCGAGTCGAGCCACTCGTTCTCGGTCCGAAACCGGTCAGCGGCCCGGCGGATGTCCACACTCATGCGCACCAGTGTGGCTCAGTAGTAGCCCTTCTCGCCGTCGAGGAGTTCGCGGATCGTGTCCAGGTGCCCGACGTGCCGGGCGGTCTCCTCGACCATGTGGAGCACCATCCAGCGCAGCGTGGCCTTGGCCGCGCCGAAGTCGGGGTGCTTGCCGACCTCGTCGAGCGAATGCTCGGCGATGATCTTGTTCGACTCGGCGCACTGCTGCTCGAACTCGTCCAGCAGCCGGGCAAGCGGTACGTCGCCCGGCATCATGTCGAGGTCCTCCGGTTCCTCCTGGAACTGCGGGTTGCCCTCGAACGACTCGCCCAGGAACAGCACGTTGAACCAGCAGTGCTCGGTCCACCGCATGTGCGACACGAGCCCCGCCATCGTCATCAACGGCGAACTCGGCAACACCACCCGCTGCTCGTCGGCCGCGGCCAGCCCCTCGCACTTCCACCGCACCAGGGCCCGCTGCATATCGAGCCAGCCGACCAACTGGGTCCGCTCATCAGCCACGTACGGCGGCCGCTCCCGAGGAATCGTCATACCGCGGGACCCTAGGCGTCTACACGCTCCCACCGCATGCGAATAAACCAGCGCTGTTGCCAGAGGCGGGTTTCCGACATGTCGTGGCGGCGCGAGGAGTCGACGCCCTACGGTGAATAAACGAAAGGTCATTGCGTATTGGATGGGAGTGGCCATGAACCGACGGGTCGGCAGTGTGCTCGCGAGTGCCGTTGCAACGGGGCTGCTCCTGGCGTCGGCCGGGTTGGTGGCGGCGCAGGCCGCCCAGGCCGACCAGTCGGCGGTGCAGGTGGCGTGTACTGCGCCCGCGTGGGCCGAAGGGGTCAGCTATGCGGTCGGCGCCAAGGTGACCTATCAAGGGCGGTTGTACGAGGCCCGTACTGCGCACACCGCGCCGCCCGGCGCCGGCTGGAACCCGGTCGCCGCTGCCTCGCTCTGGCTCGACCTCGGCGCGTGCGACAGCACCCCACCGACCACGCCGCCGACGACTCCTCCGACGACACCGCCCACGACCCCACCGACTACACCGCCCACGACACCGCCGACCACTCCACCCACGACGCCGCCGCCTGGGTCGGCGACCTGTCCGGTGAAGTCCAGGCCGGGCGGCAAGGTGCTGCAGGGCTACTGGGAGAACTGGGACGGGGCGTCCAACGGCGTACACCCGCCCTTCGGCTGGACGCCGATCACCGACTCGCGGATCGCGCAGCACGGGTACAACGTGATCAACGCGGCGTTCCCGGTGATCCTGTCCGACGGCACGGTGAAGTGGGAGGACGGCATGGACGCGACCGTGAAGGCCGCCACCCCGACCGAGATGTGTCAGGCGAAGGCGGCCGGCCAGACCATCCTGCTGTCGATCGGCGGCGCCGCTGCAGGCATCGACCTCAGTTCGTCCGCTGTCGCCGACCGGTTCGTGGCGACCGTCGTACCGATCCTCAAGAAGTACAACTTCGACGGTATCGACATCGACATCGAGACCGGCCTCACCGGCAGCGGCAACATCAACCAGCTGTCCACCTCGCAGGCCAACCTGATCCGGATCATCGACGGCGTCCTCGCCCAGATGCCGTCGAACTTCGGCCTGACGATGGCCCCCGAGACGGCGTACGTCACCGGTGGCAGCGTCACCTACGGCTCGATCTGGGGCTCTTATCTCCCGATCATCAAGAAGTACGCCGACAACGGCCGGCTGTGGTGGCTGAACATGCAGTACTACAACGGCAGCATGTACGGCTGCTCAGGCGACTCGTACTCCGCGGGCACCGTTCAAGGCTTCGTAGCCCAGACCACCTGCCTCAACACCGGCCTGGTCATCCAGGGCACCACCATCCGAGTCCCGTACGACCAGCAGGTCCCCGGCCTCCCCGCCCAGCCCGGCGCCGGCGGCGGCTATATGTCCCCGTCGTTGGTCGCCCAATCCTGGAACACCTTCAGCAACTCCTTGAAGGGCCTGATGACCTGGTCCATCAACTGGGACGGCTCCAAGAACTGGACCTTCGGAGACAACGTCAAATCACTCCAGGGCCGCTGAAGCCCAGCTCAGCGAATCGAGGAGCCGGTAGAACCTGAGCCGCTGACCGTCGGGCTCCACGAGCCCGTAGCTTTTCAGGAAGCCGGTGGCGTCAACGGCCCACTCGTCTTCGATCTGGGCCTTGAGCAAGGCGAGATCGGCATACCGGTCGGCGATGCCGAGCCGACCGACATCGATCATGCCGGTGCACTCGAGGGTCTCCGGGTCGAAGAGGAAATTCGGCAGGCAGGCGTCCCCGTGACAGACGACAAGGTCCGCCTTCGCCCGGACCTCGTCCAACTCGCCGTACAAGCCAGCGAGCAACCGCTCCGACGGCACAAGCCGCCACTCATCCGTAAGGAAATCCGGCTCCACCGCACCCCGCCGTACGACGTCCGCCGCTTGCCTGACGACATCGTCCACCCGACGCTCGAACGGACAATCCACCAACGGCACCTCATGCAACGCCTTGACCATGGCCGCAAGACTCTCCACCGCACGACGCGATGGCGGCACATCACCACCGCCCACCCCCGGAACAGCCGTGGTCATCAACACCGCGCCTTCCGACGACTCAATCCAGTCGACGACCTTCGCCCCCGGAATCCCCGTACCTGCCAACCACTCCACCCGATCCCGCTCCCCACGCAGCTCAGCTACTCCATCCACCAAGCACCGCTTCGCATAAACCCCACCCCGCCGAAACACCTCCGTCGCCGACTCCCCACCCACCACCGGCTCCCACCCAGCACTCACCAAAAAGTCCACCCCGCCATCGTCACACCCACACCCAGGACGTCGCCGTCACCCGCGGCATCCGACAGCACCTACCTCGCCGCGGTCCATCACCACGCGCCCACTCGCCAGCCCAAGAGATGTCCCAACCGGCTTGACGTCAGCCGCCGATGGGTCGGTGCCGGGGTAGCGAACGAGGCTGGCGCCGCTCGACGACGCGCTGAGCGGCGACGGAGGAGCCGCGGCCCCGGGTGGGTGGGTCGAGCGGCCGACGTAGGAGGCGCGACGGGCGACGTACAAAAAACAGGACTGCGGCCGCTCGGTGGGCGGTCGCAGTCCTGGTCTGGGCGGAAAGGGAGTTTGGGTCAGCCGGTGGGGTTGCCGTTGTCGGAGCCGAGGGTGGCTTTGACGGTTTGGGCTTTGCCGGCTCGGGTGAAGGTGATGCTGACTTCGTCGTCGGGGCGGTGCGAACGGACTGCGGCGACCAACGCGTCCCCTGACGCGATCGCCTTGCCGTCGACAGAGGTGACGATGTCACCCTGCTGCAGACCGGCTTTGTCCGCCGCACCGCCCGCCGTCACCTTGCCGATGGTCGCTCCCTGCTGGAGCCCGTCGGAAGACCCCGCGTCGCCGACCTCTACGCCGAGCCGTGCATGCGTGGCCTTGCCCTTGGCCACCAGCTCGTCGATGATCGGCTTGGCCTGGTCGATCGGGATTGCGAAGCCCAGGCCGATGTTGCCGCCTTCGGATTGTCCCGATCCGCCGGCGGTCTTGATCGCGGAGTTGATTCCGACCACCTGGCCGGCAAGGTCGATCAGGGCGCCGCCGGAGTTTCCGGGGTTGATGGCGGCGTCTGTCTGGATTGCTGGGAAGACGGTGGTGCTGTTCTGCTCCTCGTCACCGGAGGTGACGGGACGATTGAGTGCCGAGACGATACCGCTGGTCACGGTCGCTTCCAGCCCGAACGGCGAACCGATCGCGACTACGCCCTGCCCGACGCCGAGCGTGCCGCTCTTGCCGAGTACGGCGGGCTTCAGGTCCTTGGCGTCGGCGCGGATCACCGCGAGGTCGGTCAGCGGGTCGGTGCCGACGATGGTGGCCGACAGCGTCCGGCCGTCGTTCAGCATCACTGAGATCTTGCCGCCGTTGCCGGCGCCGGCGACCACGTGGTTGTTGGTGACGATCAGCCCGTCCTGGCTGATCACGATGCCCGATCCGGTGGCTGCGCCCTGCGAGGTCGCAACGCCGATCTTCACCACGCTCGGCAGCACCTTCGCGGCCGCTGCCTGCACCGAACCGTCCGGCGCGGACACCGGTGCGGCCTGGCTGCCGTTCAGCGGGGCCGTGACCGACGGGGTCGAGCTGTTGGAGTCGTTGGTCGCCGAGTACACAGCGGCACCACCGACTCCGCCTGCGGTGCCGACCAGCAGCGCGGTGGCTGCCACCAGAGCCAGACCGCGCCGCTTGGGCTTCGGGGGCTCCGGCTGGGCCGGCTGCGGGCCGAACGGCCAGTTCGGGCCCGGTGACGTCCCCTGATGCGTCCCGGCCGTCCCGAACTGCCCGCCCTGCGGGTATGCACTCCCACCTGGTGAGTGCTGACCGATCCGCGGCTGCCCGCCCTGCGGCGCGTACTGCTGCTGCGAGTGCTGGCCGTAGCCCTGCATCGGCAACTGCTGGGTGCGCTCCTGCGGACTCGAACCGAACGACGGCGCGCCCTGCTGGGGCTGGTTCCCGTACGTCGAACCCTGCGCCGGTGCGTCGGGCCCCGGCTGGTTCTGCGGCTGCTGTGGCTGGTTCTCGGTCATGGGTAAACCTTGGCGGTTCCACCTGAGAGAGCCCTGAAGATCCCGTCAGAGCTCCCGAAGAACTCGATGAAGATCCCCTGAAGACACTGTGAGCTCCTGCTCACGCTGCCGACGCCGTACTGCGTTGTCGCGGCCGCACTGTCGCCGCGCGGGTTGGCCGTCGTTCCCCCGGACCGTGACCGCACTGTCGGTCGCGCAGTGGATGATGCACCGGTGCGAATCCTTCCGCCGGGGGCTGGTCGCGACGCGGGGGTCCTGTTGCAGACGCGAGGGATCCGGGCGTTCGGCGACGGGATCGTCAGCGTGGTGCTCGCCCGAGGAGCAAGAACGAGCTGCGGCGTAATCGTCTCGCCTGACGTCGAGCGCCGGCGACACGTCGTACGGGAGGTCAGCGGGACTGGGTGGCGGCGTGGGGGAGCCAGAGGGTGAACTGGGCGCCGCCGCCGGGGGCGTTGCGCGCGTAGATCATGCCGCCGTGTTGCTCGGCCGCGTGTTTCACGATCGCCAGTCCCAGGCCGGAACCCGGGCGGCTGCGTGCCTCACTGGACCGGTAGAACCGCTCGAAGACGTGCGGCAGGTCCGCGTCGGCGATGCCTGGTCCGCTGTCGGTGACGGTCAGTACGCCGTCCAAGAGGTGAACGCTGACCCGCCCCGCCGGCTCGCCTTCCGCCGTACTACGTTCCGCTGCGTCGGGCGTGCTGTACTTCGCCGCGTTGTCCAGCAAGTTCGTCACCGCGCGGCCGAGGAGTCGCTCGTCGCCCCAGACCGGGAACGGGGTCAACTGGACGTCCCACTCCAGCGACTGGGCGCGACGACGGACCTTGATCACCGCGTCCTCGACGACGTTCGACAGTTCGATCAGCTCGGCGTTGCGAACCTGCGGGGTATCGCGAGCCAGCTCGGTCAGGTCGCCGATCAGGTTGGTCAGCTCGTCCATCTGGGCGCGTACGTCGTCCAGCAACTGCTGGCGGTCCTCGGGCCGGAGCCCACCCTTCTTGTCTGCTTGGGCAAGGAGATCGAGGTTGGTGCGGATGCTGGTCAACGGAGTACGCAACTCGTGCCCGGCATCGCCGACCAGCCGGCGCTGCCGGTCCTGCGATCTCGCTAGCGCTGTGAGCATCGCGTTGAACGCCAACGCGAGCCGCGAGATCTCATCCGAACCGGTCACCGGGATCGGCTTCAGCTCCTCGGTCCGCGCGATCCGCTCGGCCTCGCCGGTCAGCCGGGCGAGAGGTCGCAGGCCGGACTGTGCGATCGCGTTACCAGCCAGGGCTGCGCCGATGACGCCGAGCAGACCCACGGCCCAGAGCACGATCCCAAGGTTGTGCAAGGTGCGGTCGATCGGCGTCAACGACTGCGCGACCACCAGAGCCGAGGGCTCGAGTTGGTCATCGTCGCAGCGCACCCCGCCCGGCAAAGGGCAATATCCGGCCGGCACCGCGATCACGCGGTAATGCGACCCATTCCGGGCACCTGCTGTTCGCAGACTGTAGACACCCGCTTCCTGGCCCTGTGCGATGGCGAGTTCGGGAGCCTCCATCGGTGGCGGGGCGGCTTCGAAGGCGCCGATTCGATCGCCCTCGGCGGTGTAGACGCCGAGGCGGATGTCGCTCAGGCCGAGCTCTTCAGGTGTGACCCGCTGGAGGTTGTCCTTGCTGGTCAGTACTCCGCTCTTGGCAGCCTGGGTGGCGCGGATGATCAGGCTGTTGTCGAGGTTGCGGTACATCTGCTGCCTGACGGTGGCGTAGGCGGCGACGCTGACGAATGCGACGGCGAGGCCGACGGCGACGGCTGCGAGCAGGGTGACCCGGGCGTGCAGGCTCAGCTCGTGCAGCTTCTCCTGCCACCAGTCCTGCGTGCGTGAAGCAGTCGCAACCATGCGCCGGTTGGCGCCGCTCCCGTTGCCACGCGCCCCGACCTTGCCCGCACTGCCTTGTGCTGAGCCGTCCTGACCGGGCATGCCTTGAGGCTGAGCGCCTTCAACCGGCACGCCCAGACCTGGTACGCCGTGACTCGGCGCGTCCTGACCTGGAGCGCGTGGAGGCGGTGCGCTCGGAGACATGTGCTGGTTCGGCACGCCCTGGGTCGGCACGCCCTGGGTCGGTTCGCCCGGAGCCGGGCCGGTGGGGCCGGTCGGGGTTGGGGCGGGTGGGCGGGGGCCGGTTGTGGGGCGGGTGGGCGACGTGCGGCGGCGGTCGGGGTACGGGGGCTGGGGGGTGCCGAGCTCCAGGGTTTCCTCGTCCGGCGGGCGGGCGTACTTGGGGAAGTCGTCGGGTGGGGGTTGCGTGGTCACGGTGGGGTGTCTCTCAGCACGTAGCCGATGCCGCGGACGGTGTGGATCAGGCGGGGCAGGTTGTCGACCTCGGTCTTGCGGCGCAGGTAGCCGATGTAGACCTCGAGGGAGTTCGCCGTGGTGGGGAAGTCGTAGCCCCAGACCGCGTCCAGGATCACCGCGCGCTCCAGCACCCGGCGTGGGTTGCGGATCAGCAGTTCGAGCAGCGAGAACTCGGTGCGCGTCAACGGGATCGGGATGTTGCCGCGGTGCACCTCGTGCGCATCGACGTCCACCACCAGGTCGGCGTACTGCAAGACTTCGCCGCGCGGCCCGCCCTCACCAGGCGTCGTACTACGGCGCAGCAGCGCTCGCAGCCGAGCCAGGAGCTCTTCCAGCGCGAACGGCTTGGTCAGGTAGTCGTCGCCACCGGCATCGAGGCCGTCCACGCGATCGGCGACCGCGTCGCGCGCCGTGAGCACCAGGATCGGGACGTTGTTGCCCGCGGCCCGCAATGCCTTGGTGGTCTCCAGCCCGTCCAGGCGCGGCATCATCACATCCATCACGACCACGTCCGGCTCGACGTTGCCGATCACCGCGAGCGCCTCGGCGCCGTCCGAGGCGGTCACCACCTCGAAGTCGTTGAACTCCAGCGAACGGCGCAGCGAGTCCCGGACCGCCCGGTCGTCGTCCACCACCAGTACTCGCATCTCGCGCTCCCGTTCGCCGGACCGGTCCACCCGGCCTTCTGTCGCGTGTCGAGGTTATGCCGTCTGTTTGAGAATCGGCTGAGAACCCGCTGATCAGTCGCGAACAAGCGCTACCGGGCGTAGTTTTCCGGCGTGGACATCGTCGAGTTCTCACCCGAGCCCGAGCAGTACGCCTGGACCTTCGGCGGCGCAGCACCGGTCCGCCGGGTGAAGCCGGGCACCATGCTGCGGCTGTGGACGGAGGACGCCTTCTGCGGCCGCCTTCGCAGTACGGCGGACCTCGCCAGCGCGTCACTCACGATGCCGTTCGTGAACCCGCAGACCGGACCGTTCTACGTCGAGGGAGCCGAGCCCGGCGACACCCTGGTGCTGCACTTCGTCGAGCTGACCCCTGCCCGAAGCTGGGGTGCGTCGGCAACCATCCCGTACTTCGGCGGCCTCACCAGCACCGACCGTACGGCGACTCTGCAGGACCCGTTGCCGGAGCGCACCTGGATCTACGAGGTCGACAGCGCCAAGCAGACCGTCGGTTTCCGGGCACAGGGCAGTGACCTCGAAGTCGCTCTGCCGATCGAGCCGATGCTCGGCACTGTGGGCGTGGCTCCGGCTGCGGGGGAGGTGCGGTCGTCGCTGGTGCCGGACACGTTCGGCGGCAACATGGACACGCCGGAGATGAGGGCAGGTGCCACCTGCTATCTGCGGGTCAACGTGGAAGGCGCCTTGTTCTCTGTCGGTGACGGGCACTACCGGCAGGGTGAGGGCGAGTCCTGCGGTACTGCGGTCGAGGGCGCGATGAACGTAGTACTGGTAGTGGACCTGCTCAAGACGCCTGGTCCTGCGTGGCCACGGATCGAGAACGACGAGTACCTGGCCGTCGTGGGCTCCAGCAGGCCGCTGGAGGATGCGTGGCGTGCAGGTCAGGTGGACATGGTCGGCTGGCTCGGTGAGCTCTGCGGTCTCGACAAGCTGGACGCGTACCAGCTCCTGAGCCAGATCAGCGAAGTCCCTCTTGCCAACGTGGTCGATGCCAACTACAGCGTCGTCACGAAGGTCCCCAAGCGTCTACTGCCGAGCACTGAGGTCTACAACGGTATCCACGCCCACCTTCGCAGTACTGCGAGCTGACCGCCGACCAACGCAGTACTGCGAGTCGAGGCGCCCGCCCACGCCGTACTGCGGGTCAGGCGTCCACTGTGCTCAATGTCGGCGCCTCTGCGGTACTGCGCTCGCTTCGGCTTCGGCGGCGGGAGATGCTGACGCCGATGAGGCAGACGGCACCGCCGGCAAGGGCAAGAGCCGCGGGCCGTTCGCCGAGGAGTGCCCAGGCGAGGACGATGGCGACGACCGGCACGAGGTACGTCGTGGCGCCCAGCCGGCCCGCCGTCGTACGGCGGAGAGCGAAGGCCCACGTGGTGAAGCCGAGCGCTGTCGGGACCGCACCGAGGTAGACCACCCACCAGATTGACGCAGCGCTCGCCGTACGCAGCTCGTGGAAGAGGGCGGGAGCGAACGGCAGGCAGCTGACCGCTCCGATGGTGCAGGCGAGCCAGGTGACCTGCGCGGCAGGCAGGCGGTCGAGCAGCGGCTTCTGGCTGACCACGCCCACGGCGTACGAGATGGCGGCGATGACGCAGAGGACGACTCCCCAGGTCTCCGCGCCGCCGGTCGACGTCGACGTACCGATCAGCAGCACGCCGCCGAACGCGACCAGGCTGCCGACGACGAGCTGCCGGGGGAAGCCTTCGCCGAGCGTCAGCCCGGCCAGTACGGCGATCAGCAGAGGAGCGATGTGGACGACCATGGCCGCGGTCCCGGCGTCGAGGCGGCGCTCGGCAGCGTTCAGGGCGACGTTGTAGACGCCGAACCAGAGCAAGCCGCACGCGAGTAGTGGCGGCCAGTCCCGCTTGGCCGGCCACTTCCGGGTGCGAACTGTCGGCCCGGCGGGTCGGCGGATGAACAGTAGGGCGCCGAGCGCGATGCTGCCGACCAGGAGGCGGGCCAGTGCCAGAGCGCCGGCGGAGAACTCGGTGCCGACGTGCCGGATCGCCACGAAGGCCGAGGCCCACAGCAGCACGGTCACGGCGGCAGCTCCGGCCGCTTGCAGGTTCTGGGGCGTTTTGACGGTCCTGTTCACCCGTCTAGGCTAGAAGGAGATTGTCTTTCTCTCCATGCTGAAACGATGCTTCGAGGTGCTCGATGGTTTCCGATGTGAACATGAATGGCGCTTCCGACCTTCGAACTGAGAAACCGCAGCTGGACGAGATCAATCTCCGGCTGCTCGCTGAGTTGCAACACGATCCCCGGATCCGCGCCACCGAGCTGGCCCGGCGCCTCGGTGTCTCGGCGCCGACTGTTCGCGAGCGGATCGCGCGGCTGGAGGAGTCCGGTGTGATCCGCGGCTACCGCCTCGACCTCGACCCCGGCGCCCTCGGACTGCCGGTCGCCGCCTGGGTCCGGCTCCGGCCGGGGCCCGGTCAGAACCCACGGATCATCGACCTTGCCCGCCGTACTCCGGAGGTGGTCGAATGCCACCGCATCTCCGGTGAGGACTGCTTCCTCATCCGCATCCAGGTCGCCTCGATCGGCGGTCTGGAGGGCGTGATCGACAAGTTCATCGTGCACGGCGAGACGACGAGCTCGTTCATCGTCTCCACCCCCGTCGACCCCCGCAACGTCCCCCTCCCCCCACTCTGACCCACTCGCCGTCCGGCCAGTGCACCCCAACCAGCGTCGGTCCCGGAACATCCCTCCCACCGCTCCGACAGGCCCGCTGTCCGGTCGGTGAACCCCAACCAGCGTGGGTCCCGGAACATCCCTCCCTCCGCTCTGACCTGCTCGCTGTCCGGTCGGTGAACCCCAACCAGCGTCGGTCCCGGAACATCCCTCCCTCCGCTCCGACAGGCCCGCTGTCCGGTCGGTGAACCCCAACCAGCGTGGGTCCCGGAACATCCCTCCCACCGCTCTGACACGTTCGCTGTCCGGTCGGTGAACCCCAACCAGCGTGGGTCCCGGAGCATCCCTTCCTCCGCTCTGACACGTTCGCTGTCCGGTCGGTGAACCCCAACCAGCGTGGAAGGTGGTCTGCATCACTACGCTGGAGGCGACTTCAGCGACCCCTGGAAGGACCCTGACCATGGCTGCCGACAAGTCTGTCCGCAGAGTTGCCCTGCTCACCGCCGGTGGCCTCGCGCCCTGCCTGTCCTCCGCTGTCGGTGGGCTGATCGAGCGCTACACCGAAGTGGCGCCCGACGTCGAGATCATCGCCTACCTGAACGGGTACCACGGTCTGCTCAGCGGCCGGCACGTCGAGGTGACGCCCGAGGTGCGCGCCAAGGCCGCCCTGCTGCACAAGTTCGGCGGCAGCCCGATCGGCAACAGCCGGGTGAAGCTGACCAATACGGCCGACCTGGTGAAGCGCGGCCTGATCGCCGACGGCCAGAACGCGCTGCAGGTGGCGGCCGAGCGACTGGTCGCCGACGGGGTCGACGTCCTGCACACGATCGGCGGCGACGACACCAACACGACGGCGGCCGACCTGGCGGCGTACTTGCAGGAACACGACTACGACCTGACGGTGGTCGGCCTGCCGAAGACGATCGACAACGACGTGATCCCGATCCGGCAGAGCCTCGGTGCCTGGACCGCTGCCGAGCAGGGCGCGCTGTTCGCCCGCAACGTGATCGCCGAGCACAGCTCGAACCCGCGGATGCTCGTCGTGCACGAGGTGATGGGCCGCAACTGCGGTTGGTTGACCGCGGCAACGGCTGCGGAGTACCGCAAGTGGGTCACCGCGCAGGAATGGAACCCGGGGATCGGCCTGACCGCCGGCGGCTGGGACGTGCACGCGGTTTACGTGCCGGAGGCAACGATCGACCTCGACGCCGAGGCCGAGCGGCTGAAGGCGGTGATGGACGAGAACGACTGCGTCAACATCTTCCTGTCCGAAGGCGCCGGCGTACCGTCGATCGTGGCGGAGATGGAGGCTCGCGGCGAGGACGTGCCGCGGGATCCGTTCGGGCACGTCAAGCTGGACACGATCAACCCGGGCGCGTGGTTCGCGAAGCAGTTCGCTGAGCGGATCGGTGCGGAGAAGACGATGGTCCAGAAGAGCGGCTACTTCAGCCGCTCGGCGGCCGCGAACGAGCGCGACCTCGAGCTGATCAAGCAGTGCACGGACTACGCGGTCGACGCGGCGCTGCGCGGCGAGAGCGGCGTCGTGGGCCACGACGAGGACCGCGGCGACGAACTCCGCGCGATCGAGTTCCCGCGGATCGCCGGCGGCAAGGAATTCGACCCTTCGGTCGACTGGTTCGCCACCCTGCTGAGCGACATCGGCCAGGCCTGACGCGTTGCGCCCGTAGTACCGGGGTTTCTGCTTCCGGTACTACGGGCCTCGGGCAACTAGTGGTTCGCCTGCAACCGTTGCACCCAGTGGGCGGCGGCTTTCTCGATCTGGTCCAGGACGTCGTCGAAGCCGGAATCGTCGCCGTAGTACGGATCCGGTACGTCGGCGTCGGCGAACAGCTCGATCGGTACGGCGAGGTCGGGGCCGCCGTGGTCGCGCAGGATCGCGAGGTGCCCGGAGTCCATCGCGAGCACCAGGTGGTGATCGGTGAACCCTTCGAACACGCGCGCCCGGTGCGCACTTCCGTCGTACCCGTTGCGGGCCAGGACCGCCGCGGCGCGGGAGTCCATCGGGTCGCCCTGATGCCAGTCGCCTGTCCCTGAGCTGGTCACCACGACGTCGTCGATCCCAGCCTCGGCGAGCTTGGCGCGGAGCACCACCTCACCGATCGGTGACCGGCAGATGTTGCCGGTGCACACCACTTCCACGTGCCTCACTGTGCGGGTCATGCAGGGCTCAGTGGATCTCGGCTTCGTCGGGCAGCAGCAGGTTCAGCAGCATGCCGACGAGGGTGATCACCAGCGACCCGAGCAACGCGGCGCCGAACCCGCCGACGTGGAACTGCACGTCGAGCTTGCCGGTGATCCAGGAGGTGAGCAGCAGCATCAACGCGTTGATCACGAAGATCAGCAGGCCGAGCGTCAGGATGATGAACGGCAGCGAGAGCAGCTTGGCGATCGGCTTCACCACCGCGTTCACGATGCCGAAGATCGCCGCCACGATCAGCAGGGTCAGGATCCGGCGCCCGGTGGTCGCGCCCTGCAGTGTGATCCCGCTGACAACCCAACTCGCAACAGCCAGCGCAACGGCATTGGCCAGCAACTTGATGATCAAGTTCTTCATACCTAGATCCTGCCACCTGTCGGTCCACCAACCCCGGTCCCACAATCAACACGCCGTACTACGCCCTCCACCAGCGGTGAAGGCAAGTGGGTGGGAGCAGGCGCCGAGCGAGCGGCGGCGCCCGCGTGGGGAGCCGTGGTACCGGATCAGGTTGGTGGGGTGGTGATGGCTTCGAGGAGGGATTCTTCGGCGCCGGCCAGGTGGCGGCGGAGTTCTTCTACGCATTCGTCGAGGTCGCCCTTTTCCAGGAGGCGGACGAGTTTGCGGTGGGAGGCGACCTGTTGTTTGGCGTCCTGGCGCAGGGCGTCCACGCGGGCCAGGGCGAGTCTGGCCTCGCCGGTGATCGAGTCGGCGGTGGCGATCAGGCGGGCGCTGCCGGTGAGGGCGACCAGGCTGCGGTGGATCGCCAGGTGGGTCTCGGTCATCGCCTCCGGATCGGCGCCTTCCTTGGCGGTGGCGGCGAAGGTGCGCATCGCGGCACGGACCCGTTCGCGGGCGACTTCGTCGGCGTCGAACCACGCCCGGATCCCGGCCGATTCCAGCACGAACCGGGCCTTGCAGATGTCCGCGACCGCGGCCGGGTGCAGGATCGCGACGCTGACGCCCTTGTTCGGCTCGCGGACCGCGAGGCCCTCGGTGACCAGCATGGTCATCGCTTCCCGGACCGTACTGCGGGCGACGCCGAGCGCCTCGGCCAGCGGTTGCTCTCGTAGCGGGGTCCCCGGCTCCAGGTCGCCCGCGAACAAAGCGGTGCGCAGAGCGTCGACCACCCGGTCCACCGTGGTCGAGCGGTCCACTCGCAGCCGTTCGTACATGGACCGATTCTCGTCTAGTCAGGGGCCGTTGTCGCGCGGGCGCACCCGGGTGGACAGCTACCTGTGGATAACTTTCGACATAATGACCTGGTTTTCGGGCAGTCTGTTCCTTGGTGTCCGCCCCTCCCCCCGGCAAGGGGAGAGTCACTGACTGCGCGAGGAGAAGGCGATGGAAGGCAAGACGTTACCGATACTCGGTGGCATCGGCCTCATCCTGGTGCTGCCGCTGCTGATCGTCATGGCCATGATCGGCGGAGCGCTGGGCGCGCTCGGCAGCGACACGTGCAGCGACTCGGGCTCTGCCGACCAGGCGGCAGCCTTCGGGTGGCCGACCTCCGCGCACGACAAGGCCGCCGGCTGGAGCTTTCAGCACCAGGGCATCGACTACAACGTCAAGAAGGACAGCCCGGTGCTGGCCGCCGAGGACGGCGAGGTCACCTCGGTCGCCGGTGACTGGATCCGGATCAAGCACGAGGAAGGCGTCGAGACCCGGTACCAGTTCTTCAGCTCCAAGTCGGTCCATGTCGGCCAGAAGGTCAAGCGCGGCGACGAGATCGGCAAGTCCGGCTCCGGCAACGAGATCGAGCCGGGCGTGAGCGGCGAGCACCTGCACTTCGAGCTCTGGGTCGACACCGACGGCAAGGGCCACCTGGAATCGGTCGACCCCAAGGACCAGATCGGCGACTCCGCGACGCCCGGTTCGACGGGCGGGTGCAGTTGCGGTGGTCCGCTGAGCGGCTCCAACAACCAGCAGAAGGCCTTCAACTACTTCGTCTCCAACGGCTACACCAAGGAGCAGTCGGCCGGCATCGTCGGCAACATGATCGACGAGTCGTCGGTCGAGCCGATGCGCAAGCAGAACACGCTGCCGGGCACGAAGACCCCGGCGGCCGAGGTCGACCAGCCCGGTACGGCGAACGACTACGGCGGCGGCTGGGGCATCGTCCAATGGACACCGCCCAGCAAGATGATCACGCCGTCGAGATCGTCGGGGGCCAAGGACGAGCAGATCGAGACGCTCGAGTTCCAGCTCGACTTCCTGAAGGTCCAGCTGTCCGGCAAGGGCCCGGCCGCCGAAGGCCAGGCCGGCACCATGCTGAAGGCGGCCAAGACCGTCGAGGACGCCGCGGTCGCCTTCGCCCGGTACTACGAGCGCTTCGGCGGCAGCGAGGATCCGAACCACCCGCGCTACGCGAAGAGCAAGGCGTCGGCCAAGGAGGTGCTCGCCAACTTCGGCAAGGGTGTGGGCTCGGGAGCGGGCGGCGGCTGCGCGGGCGCGGGGAACGGAAGCATCGTGGACACCGCGTTCGGCCTGGCCTGGCGCGACCGGGGTCACGGGCAGGAGAAGGAGGACGCGACCCCGGCGTACCAGAAGGCGATGCCGGAGTTCAACGGGTCCACCGGGACGTGGCCGTTCAGTGACTGTGGTGTCTATGTCGCTACGGTGATGGTGATGAGCGGTGTGGACAAGGACTACGTCAAACGTGGGACCGGCGGCCAGCGCGACTACGTCCAGGGCTCGAGCAAGTACCAGGTGTTCGAGAATCTCAACAACGTCAGTCAGTTGCAGCCGGGCGACATCTTCGTCAACGACGGCCACACCTACATCTACGTCGGGACGTTCAAGGGCACGGACGGCAAGACCTGGAACGCGCTGTCGGCCTCGCTGGGATCGAGTGCCGGCGACGGCCGGGTGCCACAACCGTCGATCGTCCAGTTCGTCGACACGCACGGCCAGTACACGGTCGCCCGGATCAAGAAGCAGGGGTAGGCAATGGACGAGAGCAGGCGGTTGTGGGTGCTGAGCGGCACGGTGGTGGTGATCGTGCTGGTCGTGCTCGGCGGCTACCTCGCCTTCCGCGGCAGCCCCGAGCACAACGTCTCGGTCCGCTCGGTGCCGAACGACCTGACCCTGACCCTGGACGGCAAGCAGGTCGCGGCCAACGGTGTCCTCAAGATCAAAGAGGGCGAGCACACGCTGACTGGTGAGCGGCGCGGGTTCCAGAGCTACACCGAGACCATCAACGTCCAGGCCGATACCGAGGTGAAGATGTTCCTGTTCTCCAACGGCGACGTCGGCCGGGAGTGGGAGAAGAACCACCCGGACCAGGTGCTCGAGACCGAGGCCGAGCAGGGCCGGCGGTACCAGGAGCGCACCGACCGGCTCACGCAGAACTATCCGATCCTGCAGGAGTTGCCGTACGTCGGCCCGGGGTTCACGGTCAACTACGGCGCCTCCAAGGCCGATCCGACCGACCCGGAGAAGCTGGCCTTCTACATCAAGATCACCTTCCCCGACGGCAAGAAGGCCTCGATGGACTGGCTGATCGGGCACGGCTACGACCCGTCCAAGCTGGAACTCATCTACACCAAGTAGCCCGGCTCCCCGGGCCGCTGTCACGACTCCGCTCCGCCCTCTCGCCAACCCGCGGGAGGGCGGCTGCCGTACGGCGGTCCGTCGTTCGCACGACCCGTGTTCTGTTGTTCACCCGACCCGTGTTGACGCCGACAGGAGCGGACCTGCACACTGACTGATTGTCGGACAATCAGAGAATCCGTCAATGACGGACAGAGTGTGCAGGGGTGGTTCATGGGGCAGCAGCTGGGGTGGGGTCGCCGGTATCTGATGGTCCGGCCGGACCACTTCCGGATCGACTACGTGATCAATCCGTACATGTCGACCCAGGACCAGCCCGACCCAGAGCTGACGATGCGCCAGTGGAATTCGCTGCGGCTCGCGATCATCGACGCCGGCGGTGAGGTCGAGGTCCTCGAGCAGCGGCCGGACTCGCCCGACATGGTCTACGCGATGAACCTCGGCCTGGCCACCGCGCCGACCGAGGACGCGTCCGGCGGCCGGGCGATGCTCTCGCACATGCGGTTCGAGCCGCGCCGCAAGGAATCGCTGACCGCGGCCGGGTGGTTCACCGGACACGGCTTCGAGCTGGACCGGACCGGCGGTGACGGGGTCGGCCCGCATTTCGAGTCCGGCGACGCCTTCGTCTTCGGCGACAGCCTGGTGGTCGGGTACGGTCCGCGCACCGAGGAGGACGCGCTCAAGCACCTGGCGGCCGGCTGGAACATCCGGGTCCGCGGCCTGCGCATCACGCACGAGGGCATGTACCACCTGGACCTGCCGTTCTGCCCGATCGACAGCACGCACGCGCTGGTCTACCCGCCCGCGCTCGACCCGGCGAGCCAGGCCGAGCTGTTCGGCATCGTGCCGGACCCGATCGTGCTCACCGACGAGGAGGCGTTCGCGTTCAGCGGCAACTCCCTGGTCGTGAACGAGACCGTGATCATGCCGGCCTGCTCGACGCGGCTGCACGACATCCTGACCGGCCTGGGCCTGCGGGTCGTCGTACTGGACCTGTCGGAGTTCCACAAGGGTGGTGGGTCGGCGCGCTGCCTGACCAACCCGCTCGATTTCGACCTTGCCGCCGCCAGTGTCGTCGGTGGCGAGGTCGTTCTCCCCGGCTGAGCAGATTGTCCATCTCGCCTCCGGTACTGCGGCGCAAAGGTGGCCGCTGTGCCGGGGCGAAGGGACAATTTGTCGAGTCTTCGCCGATGGGGTTCTACGGCGGCGGGACAGCGATTAACCTGCGGGCATGACCGCCCACGATGAGGTCCAGTTCCGGTTCCGCTCCTGCCTGGACGATGTCGCGGCTTACAAGCCGGGCAAGCCGCCGGAGCGCACCGACGGCCGGCCGACGTACAAGTTGTCCAGCAACGAGAACCCGTACCCGCCGCTGCCGGGCGTGCTCGCCGCGGCGACCGAGGCCGCCGCGAACATGAACCGGTACCCCGACATGGGCGCGTTCGAGCTGCTCGAGGCGCTGTCCGAGCGGCTCGGCGTACCGGTGAGTGATCTGGCGCTCGGGACCGGATCGGTGGCGGTGCTCTACCACCTGCTGCAGGCGTCGGTCAGCGAAGGCGACGAGGTCGTCTATGCCTGGCGCTCGTTCGAGGCCTACCCGATCGCGGTCCAGCTCACCGGCGCCACCTCGGTCCAGGTGCCGGTGACCGAGGACGCGCGACACGACTTCAAGGCGATGGAGGCTGCGCTGACCGAGCGGACCCGGATGGTCCTGGTCTGCTCGCCGAACAACCCGACCGGCCCGGTGGTGCACCGCGACGAGTTGCTCGCGTTCCTCGACGCCGTCCCGGCCAACGTCCTCGTCGTCCTCGACGAGGCGTACTACGAGTTCATCCGCGACCCCGACGCCTTCGACGGGGTCGAGGTCTACCGGGACCGGCCGAATGTCGTCGTACTCCGGACGTTCTCCAAGGCGTACGGGCTGGCCGGGTTCCGGATCGGGTACGCGATCGCGCATCCGCCGATGGTCGCCGCGATCCGCAAGTGCGCACTTCCCTTCGGGGTCAGCCAGGTCGCTCAGGCGGCCGCGCTCGCCTCGCTGCGGGCCGAGGACGAACTGCTGGAGCGCGTCGAAGCGTTGGTGACCGAGCGGACCAGGGTGGTGGGGGAGCTGCGCGCTGCCGGCTGGGACGTTCCGGAGACGCACGCGAACTTCGTCTGGATGCCGCTCGGCGACGAGACGGTGGCGTTCTCGGAGGCGGTCCAGGCCGAGGGTGTCTCGGTCCGGCCGTTCCCCGGTGAGGGTGCGCGGGTGACGATCGGCGAGCGGGAGGCGAACGACCTCTTCCTCGAGGTCGCGTGCGCCTGGCGCCAGGCCCGGGTCGCGAGTACGCCGACCGCGCGGTGACGTCGCTGGTCTGGATCTCCGGCGCCTCGGCCGGGATCGGTGCCGCACTGGCGGCGAGCGTGCCGTTCCCCGAGGCGCGGGTGGTGGACCTCTCGCGTCGTGGTGGCACGGTCGAGCACTTCCCCGTGGATCTGTCCGATCCGGCGGCCTGGGTGGGGGTCGAGCGGTACTTCGAGGCTGAGCTGGCCGGGTTCTCGGGCGAGCGCGTGGTGTTTGTGCACAGCGCGGGCACGGTGGTGCCGATCGGGCCGGCGGATGCGGTGGATGCGGAGGCGTACACACGCGCCGTACTGCTGAACTCGGCGGCGCCTCAGGTTCTCGGCCGGGCGTTCCTCCGGGCCACGGCGGGGCTGACCTGCGAGAAGCACCTGGTGATGCTGTCGTCGGGTGCCGCGAGTACGGCGTACCCGGGCTGGTCGGCGTACAACGCGGGCAAGGCCGCGGTCGACCACTGGGTCCGGACGGTCGGTGCCGAACAACCTCCGCTCGAGCCGCTTGGGGCCGCACGGGCCGAGGGCGAGCGTGCTGGGGCCGGGCGGGCCGAGGGCGAGCGTGCTGGGGCCGGGCGGGTCGGGGGCGAGCGTGCCGGGGTCGCACGGGGTGGGGACGGGGGCGGGGTCGAGCAGGCTGGTGGGGCCGGGCGGATTGGGTGCCGGGTGATCGCGGTGGCGCCGGGGGTTGTGGATACCGCCATGCAGGGGGAGATCCGGGCCGTGGACGAGCAGGCGTTTCCGGCTGTTGGGCGCTTTCGCGAGCTCAAGGAGTCGGGGGCTCTGGTCAGCCCCGAGGATGCAGCGCGCGGTATCTGGTCGCTGTTCGAGCGGGAGTTGCCGAACGGCTCGGTGCTGGACCTTCGCAAGCTGCCTGACTGATCACCTGGCCGGACGCCGAAACGCCCGGGCCCGGCTGGGACCGGGTCCGGGCGATCGGGGTGGCTGGGCGCCGGATGCGCCGAGCCGGAGTGCGCTGGAGCCAAAGGACCAGGTCCTGTGGGTAAAAGGTGAAGCGGCACCGGGAAGGAGTGAGGCTTACTTCCCGATGCCGCTTCGATGGTGCTACCGGTTCAATCGCCCCACCGAGGCGACTGGTCTCCGGTGTCCTGCATCACTGACCAGGGAGAGAGGTCAGTTGTTCACGGAGTCCAGCTCGCAGGTCTGCAGCTGGTCGACCGAGTTGCCGGCCTGGTTGAAGCCGAGCAGCCCGGTGATGTCCGAAACCGGCACCTGAGCGCCAACGGCGTTCACCGGAACGTCGTTGTGGCAGACCTGGAACGGGCCGACCGCGTTGTCGGAGACGGAGATCAGGCCGCCCTCGGCGCGGTACCACTTGTGGGTGTTGTTCTTCGAGTTCATCTCACAGGTCTTCACCGCGGTGGCCGTGTTGCCGGCCTGGTTGAAGCCGATGATCGCGGTGATGTCCTTGACCGGAACCTGGGCACCGACCGCGTTGACCGGGATGAAGTTGTGGCAGGCCTGCAGCGGGCCGATGGAGTTGCCGTCCAGCGCGACGAGCGAGCCGTCGTGGTGCGCGGCGTACCACTTGGTGCCGCCGTGGCCGTAGCCCTTGCTCGCCAGCGAAGCCGCGTCGGCGAGGCCGGCGTTGTTGGCCGTCGGGTTGTCGAGCATGTTCGCCGACACAACGGTGGCCAGGCCCAGCGTGGCAACGGTCGCCACTGCCGCTGCAGCGGCGATCTTGCGTGTTACCTGCATTATGCGAGGTTTCCTTTCGGGTTTGACGGATTCGTCTTAGTGGTAACGACACCTGGTGGCCGCGGTTACACATTTCTTCGGCAAGTTTTTCGCTACGGCGTGATTCAGGCGGAGACATAGCTGCCCGATGATGAGATCGCTGACTCGGCAACAACGTGCCTCTGACCAGGCAACTTGCGGTAGTGGACGCGTCAGGCAAGTCGTTGCCATAGGCCCGTAACCGATCGGGAACTTCGTCGTTGTCTGTGCGCGGGTGACGGATGACCCGGGTGTGGCGAAGGTAATTTCGGCGGTCTCGGTGGTCGCCGAACGGGTATTACCACGGTGCATCGGAATGTCGACGCAATACTGCCGGAGTTTCGCGCCTTGTTTTTTCGGGGCAAGGCGCCGGCCTGGCAACACGGACCCGCTGCCGCGCGCATCGGCAGCGGTGGGAGACCCGGGCACCCCATGGGAGCCCGGGTTCTTCCTTTTCCCCTACTTCTGGCTGAGCTCGACCTCGGTGGGAGCTTCAGCTGGTACCTCGGGCGTGGTGCGGCGGCGTTCGGCCGTGACGACCAGGGCGACACCGAGGACCACGACGACACCGCCGAGCATGATCTTGGTGGTGACGTGCTCGTCGAGGATCAGCCAGCCGAGGAAGACGGCGACCACCGGGTTCACATAGGCATAGGTGCCGACGAGTGAGATCGGGGCGTTCGCGAGCAGGTACGAGTAGGCGCTGTAGGCGAGCAACGACCCGAAGACGATCAGGTAGCCGAGCGCGAGCCAGCCCGAGGTGTCGATCGCGCCGAGGTGGAGCCGTCCCGGCTCTCCTCTTAGTACGCCGATCAGCACCATCGCCGTGCCGCCGATGGCCATCTCGTAGACAGTCGCGACCAGCGGATCCTTCGGGAGTCCGAGACGCGGGGAGAAGCGCGAGCCGACGGCCCAGCTGATCGTGCCGAGGACCAGGATCGCCACGGACCACGGCTTCGCGCTGGTGTCGCCGCCGGACAGCGACAGCAGCGCGGCGCCGGCGAAGCCGATCAGTACGCCGAGCCAGGTCAGCGGGCGCGGCCGCTCGCCGCCCCCGACGCGCAGCAACATCAGCCAGAGCGGGACCGCGGCGACCAACAGGGCGGCGAGGCCGGACGGCACGGTCTGCTCGGCGATCGCGACGGCGCCGTTGCCGAAGGCAAGTAACAGCAGACCGACCACGGCGGAGCCGGCCAGTTCGCGGGCGCTGACGCGCAGTCGGGTGACACCGGACTTGAGGGCGAGGAACGCGGACAGCAGTACGGCGGCGAACAGGAAGCGCGCGGACATGCCGAGCATCGGCGGGATGTGCGCGTCGACCACGATCCGGATCGCCAGATAGGTCGAGCCCCAGACCACGTAGACCACCGCGAGCGCCGACCAGATCATCGCCGCCGACGCGCTCCGGGTCCCGGTCTCGGGCAGTACGGCGGGGGCGGAAGCGGCGGCCATCGGCATCCTCTCGGCGTGTCATGGGTGTAATGCACTGACGATGCTGACACTAATCGGCTGCTGATCGACCCACAAGCGGATATCCGGCCACCGAACCCACCAGATCCCCGCCACGAAGCTGCGAAGAGAAGAAAGGAAGACGGATGGGAGAGGGCGGCGAGGGGGCGTGTTGCTGAGGGTGGCGGGCGAGGGACGGGTGGTGATCGGCTCCGGCAGAAGACCAGTTTTCGGGTGGTCGGGTCGGGGTGAGCACAGGGATCGGTACGAAGCTGTGACGCAACTCGCACGAATGACCGTGGTGGTGTTACACGTGGGTGATTCGAGCGTGCGGCGGGGTCCTGATAGGACCACTGGTTGGACTGGTGTCTCACCGTAGGACGGCTTTGCGTACCGGCGTACAAGTCGGCGTCCAGACAGTTAGCGGATCAGCAACCTCATCGGTACGGTGTCCGGCAAGATGGGCAGTGATACCAGTGAGGAGGTTCACTGCCATGCGGTGTGCATCAATCCTGGATCCACGCGGTCCTAACCCTCGAAGCCTCACCCGGCTGGATGGGCCGGGACCCGTGCAACGTTGCGGTCGCGGCGATCCCGCGCTCGAACCCGAGGAGTGCATGTGAGTGAGTCGGTGCCGGGCCTTGCCCCGGAAGTGTTCGCGCCCGTGGAGGCGCCGGTCAGTCCGTCCCAGGCCTCCGAGGAGGTCGAGTTCGTCCAGCTGCTGACGCCCGAAGGTGAGCGCATCGAGCATCCGGACTACTCGTTCGACCTCGACGACGAGGCGATCAAGGGGTTCTACCGGGACATGACCCTGGTCCGCCGGATCGACACCGAGGCGACTGCGCTGCAGCGTCAGGGTGAGCTCGGCATCTGGGCCTCGCTGCTCGGCCAGGAGGCCGCGCAGATCGGCTCCGGCCGCGCCCTGAACAAGAAGGACATGGTCTTCCCGACGTACCGCGAGCACGGTGTCGCCTGGTGCCAGGGGGTCGACCCGCTGAACCTGCTCGGCCTGTTCCGTGGCGTCGACCAAGGCGCCTGGGACCCGCGGGACAACAACTTCCACCTGTACACGATCGTGATCGGCGCCCAGACGCTGCACGCGACGGGGTATGCGATGGGGCAGCAGCGCGACCACGCGGTCGGCGACGCCGACAACGGCGAGGCGACGATCGCGTACTTCGGCGACGGCGCCAGCAGCCAGGGTGACGTGAACGAGGCCTTCATCTATGCCTCGGTGTTCAACGCGCCGGTCGTCTTCTTCTGCCAGAACAACCAGTGGGCCATCTCGGAGCCGATCGACCGGCAGACCCGGATCCCGCTGTACCAGCGCGCCGCCGGCTTCGGGTTCCCCGGCGTCCGCGTCGACGGGAACGACGTGCTCGCGACGTACGCCGTCACGCAGCAGGCACTCAAGCGCGCCCGGGAGGGCAGCGGCCCGACCCTGGTCGAGGCCTACACCTATCGGATGGGGGCGCACACCACCTCCGACGACCCGACGAAGTACCGGCTGTCCGAGGACCTGGAGTACTGGAAGCTGAAGGACCCGATCGAGCGGGTGAAGGCGTACCTGGCCCGCTCCGCCGGGGTGGACCACGACTTCTTCGACGAGATCGAGGCCGAGGCCGACCAGATCGCCGCCAAGCTGCGCGAGGGCTGCCTGTCGATGCCCGACCCGACGCTGACGGACTTCTTCCAGCACGCGTACGTCGAGCAGACCCCGCAGTTGGTGGAGCAGCAGGCGCAGTACGCCGCCTATGCCGCCTCGTTCGAAGGGGAACACTGAGATGGCGAAGATCAGCCTCGGCAAGGGCATCAACATGGGCCTGCGGGCCGCCATGGAGAAGGACCCGAAGGTCGTCATCATGGGTGAGGACATCGGCAAGCTCGGCGGCGTCTTCCGGGTCACCGAAGGTCTGCAGAAGGACTTCGGCGAGGACCGGGTGATCGACACCCCGCTGGCCGAGTCCGGCATCATCGGTACCGCGGTCGGCCTGGCGCTGCGCGGCTACCGGCCGGTCTGCGAGATCCAGTTCGACGGGTTCGTCTTCCCGGCGTACGACCAGATCATCAACCAGGTCGCCAAGATGCACTACCGGTCGATGGGCAAGCTGAAGATGCCGATCGTGATCCGGATCCCGTTCGGCGGCGGCATCGGCGCGGTCGAGCACCACTCCGAGTCGCCGGAGACGCTGTTCGCGCATGTGGCGGGCCTCAAGGTCGTCGCCTGCAGCGATCCGGTCGACGCGTACTGGATGATCCAGCAGGCGATCGCCTCCGACGACCCAGTGGTGTTCTTCGAGCCGAAGCGCCGGTACCACGAGAAGGCCGAGCTCGACGAGAGCGCCGACCCGGGGTACCCGCTGTACAAGGCGCGGGTGGTTCGCGAGGGCACCGACGCGACGCTGTTCTGCTACGGCCCGATGGTGAAGACGGCGCTGCAGGCGGCCGAGGCGGCGGTCGAGGACGGCCGCAACCTGGAGGTCGTCGACCTGCGCTCGATCTCGCCGCTGGACCTGTCGACGATCTTCGAGTCGGTGAAGAAGACCCGGCGCGCGGTCGTCGTGCACGAGGCGCCGTTGTCGCTCGGGCCCGGTTCCGAACTGGCCGCGCGGGTGACCGAGGAGTGCTTCTACCACCTCGAGGCGCCCGTACTGCGGGTCGCCGGGTACGACACTCCCTATCCGCCGTCGCGGATGGAGGAGGAGTACCTGCCCGACCTGGACCGGGTGCTCGACGGTGTCGACCGGGTGATGGAGTACTGATGGGCATCCAGCAGTTCCGCCTCCCGGATGTGGGAGAAGGCCTGGTCGAGGCCGAGATCGTCAGCTGGAAGGTCAAGGTCGGCGACACGGTCAAGCTGAACGACACGATCGTCGAGATCGAGACGGCCAAGTCGCTGGTCGAGTTGCCGGTCCCGTACGCCGGTGTCGTCACCGAACTCCTCGTGCCCGAAGGCGAGACGGTCGACGTCGGCACGCCGATCATCTCCGTGCAGACGGCCGACGCGACCCCGGGCGATCTCGCTCCGGCGCCTACTGGCACCGGTGCCGAGGACATGGTCCCGTCGATCCCCGACGGCGACGAGATCGAAGCCGGCAAGATCGGCGGCGCCGCTCCCGGCGGACGCACGGCGGTCCTCGTCGGCTACGGCCCGAAGACCACCGAGGCGAAGCGCCGCCCGCGCAAGGGCGGGGCTCCTACGTCGCCCGACGCTGCTGCTCCTTCGTCGCACGCTGCTGTCAGTGCGGTGGCGCCGCAAGCATCGCCCGCAGGTGCCGCGCCTGGCTCGGCTTCGCCGTCCGCCGGCGCCGCAGCGCCCTCCGCTGGTGTCGCGCCGGCATCCCCCTCGCCTTCGGTTGCCGAAGGCAACCGTGGATCCGTGCATGTGCTGGCGAAGCCGCCGGTGCGGAAGTTGGCCAAGGATCTGGGGATCGATCTGGGGGCGGTGACCGCGACCGGGCGGGGTGGGGTGATCACTCGGGCTGATGTCGAGAACCACACGGCTGCCGCGCAGGCGGACGTAGTACCGGCTGCTGCTCCTGTGGTCAGTGCGCAGGGTGATACCCGGATTCCGATCAAGGGTGTGCAGAAGGTGATGGCACAGGCGATGGTGAGCAGTGCGTTCACCGCGCCTCACGTGACCGAGTGGATCACCGTCGACGTCAGCGCCACGATGGAGCTGGTCGACCGGCTCAAGCAGGACAAGGCGTTCCGGGATCTTCGGGTCTCGCCGCTGCTGATCCTGGCGAAGGCGGTCACGCTGGCAGCACGCCGTACGCCGATCATCAATGCGGCGTGGGACGAGGCTGCCCAGGAGATCGTGCTCAAGGGTTCGGTCAACCTCGGCATCGCCGCGGCCACCCCGCGCGGGCTGATCGTGCCGAACATCAAGGGCGCCGAGTCGCTCACCCTGCCCGAGCTGTGCGCGGCGCTGAACAACCTGGTCGCCGTGGCCCGTGAGGGCAAGACCCAGCCGGCCGACCAGGCCGGTGGGTCGTTCACGATCACCAACGTCGGCGTGTTCGGCGTCGACGCCGGTACGCCGATCATCAACCCGGGTGAGGCCGCGATCCTCGCCTTCGGCGCGGTCCGCAAGCAGCCGTGGGTGGTGAACGACGAGATCGTGCCCCGCTGGATCACCACGCTGGCGCTGTCCTTCGACCACCGCCTGATCGACGGCGAGAAGGGTTCCACCTTCCTCGCCGACGTGGCCGGCATCCTCGAGGACCCCGCCCGCGCACTGATGTTCTGACGTAGTACTGCGACCACCAGCAGCCCCGGACCTGTCGTCCGGGGCTGCTGTGGTTGGTCCACCCCTAGGAACTCGGTGGTGGTTGCGCCCCCGCTCGGTGGAGGGTGGTGGGGTGACGGTCTTGCTGGCGGTGCTCGGTGCGGCTGTGCTGCACGCGGCGTGGAACGCGATGGCGCACGGCGTACCGGATCGACTCGGCGGGTTCGCCCTGCTCGGGTTGTCCTCAGGGGTGTGCGCGCTGGTCGCGATCGCGATCACCGGGCTGCCACCGGCGGAGGCGTGGCCGTACATCCTCGCCTCGGTGGTGCTGCATCTCGTGTACTACGGCGGCCTGGTCATGTCGTACAACCTCGGTCAGTTCAGCCAGGTCTACCCGTTGGCGCGCGGTACGTCGCCGTGGGTGGTTGCCGTCGTCGCGGTCGTGCTGCTCAACCAGCACCTGGTGCCGCTGGAGTTGGCCGGCGTACTGCTCATCTCGGCCGGCCTGATCGCACTCGTCTTCATCGGCGGCCGCCCGACCCGGCACCAGTCGCCTGCTTTGCTCGCCGCCTTCGGCACCGGCCTGCTGATCGCGGCCTACACGGTGGTCGACGGGGTCGCCGTCCGCAAGGTCCCGCTCGCGTCGTACATGGGCTGGACCTTCACCCTCCAGAACGCCGTCCTCATCCTGTTCGTCCTCTGGCGCCGAGGCCTCGGCTTCCTCCGGGTAGAAAAGCGCTACCTGTACGCCGGCCTCGGCGGTGGCCTCGTCTCACTCGCCGCCTACAGCCTCGTCCTGTGGGCCCAGACCCGCGGAGCCCTCGCCGCCATCGCAGCCCTCCGCGAAACCAGCATCATCTTCGGCGCCATCATCGGCGCCCTCTTCTTCGGCGAACGCTTCGGCCCCAAACGAGCCCTCGCCGCCACCGTCGTAGTAGCCGGCATAACCCTCATCACCCTCGCCTGACAACAGCCCCGGGCGGAGGTTGCTAACGATGTTGGCCGAAGGCCAGGGGTTGGCGGGTGCAGAGGTAGGTGGCCCAGTGGAGGGTGATGGGGGTGTTGGTGGAGTCGCGGGTGATGCGGAGGAGTTCGCCGGTTTCGCGGCCGGAGACTGTGCGGTAGAGGTCGGGGGAGATGCGTTCGAAGACCGCGGGCGCCTTGTGGGCGGGCGCTCCTGGGGCGGCGGCTTCGAGGCGGCCTTCGCGGACCGAGAAGACGAAGGGCTGGCCCTCGGTGAACCAGGTGCCGAGGACGCCGGTGAGTTCGTCGGGGACCGAGGTGCCGGGGATCCACGGCGTGGGTGGGAGCGGGTCGTCGTCGAGCACCTTGATCGCGAGATCGGTGGCGAGGCCGGCCGGGTCGGGGGCCGAGGTGGTGTTCATGAGCGCGATCCCCGCGGTACCGGACGGGCGGTGGACGAAGCTGCCGGTGATGTGACCGGGCATCCCGCCGGTGTGGCCGACGAAGACGCGTTCGCCGAGGCGGAGCAGCATGAAACCCAGACCGAAGCCGAGTTGCCAGCGGTCCACGTCCGCCATGATCTGTGGCTGGCACATCTCGTCGAGGGTGTCCTTGGAGAGCACCTCGTCGACCGGGTCGGCGATGAACGCCATCCACTTCGCCAGGTCCTCGGCGGTCGAAGCGAGCCCGCCGCAGGCGGCCATCGCGCCGAGGTCGAGCAGCGGCTCCCGCACGGGCACATCGGAGAACGGCGGAACGTAGTACCCGGTGGCGGACGGCCCGCCGTCCATGCCGACCGTCGTACGGCGCATCTCGAGCGGCTGCAGGATCCGCGCCTGGACCGACTCGTACCACGATCGACCGTCGACGCGAGCGAGGATCTCGCCGAGCAGCGAGTAGACCAGGTTCGAGTAGTGGAACCGGTGGTGCGGCTTGCCGATCCGCTCGGCTTCGTTCCAGCCCGCGACCAGTTGCTCACGGTCCGGGAACTCCATCTGGTCCCAGACGTCGCCGACGGGTTCGCGCTGCATCCCGCTGACGTGGCTGAGCATCTGCCGGATGGTGATCCCCGCGTGCTTGCTCTCGGGCACGAACTGCTCGAGCCGGTCGTCGAGGCTGAGCTTGCCCTCGTCGCGCAGCGCCATGATCGCGACCGCGGTGAAAGTCTTGCTGTGCGAGGCGATCAGGTACTGCGTATCCGCGGTCGGCGCCACTCCCGGCGTCTCGAGATCGGCCGAACCGGCACCGCCGGACCAGGCCAGACCACCTTCCCGGACGACGGCGCCCACCAGACCGGGCACGCGGTGTTTGCTCTGGCGCTCGGTGAGGATCCGGCTCAGATCGGACTGGGTCTTGGCGGCGATCTCGGTCACCCGGCCGACAGTAATGCACGGACCCGTCCGTGCACGAAGGTGTTGTCGTGCTTGCCGCATCCGGGCATCCCGATCGCGGAGATGACAAAAGACAGGGGAGATGGGTCGGGTGGTGTGGGAGGCTTGAGGGGTGCGCATAGCGGTGCTTGGGCCTCTCGCGATGTGGGCGGCCGACGGTAACCCGCTGGACGTCCGCGGACTCCGGCTGCGCGGCCTGCTCGCGCGGCTGGCGCTGGACGCGGGGCGCCCGGTCGGGATCGACACCCTGGTCGACGGGTTGTGGGGCAGTGAGGCGCCGAGCGCCAACGCCCTGCAGTCGCTGGTGTCGCGGCTGCGGGCGAGCCTGCCGGTCACCGAGTCGAGCATCTCGGTGCAGTCCGGGCCGGCCGGTTACATGCTGACGATTCCGCCGGACTCCGTCGACGCGCTGCAGTTCGAAGACCTTGTACTCCGCGGTCGCCGCCTGCTCACCAGCGACCCGGCGCAGGCGAAGGCCCTGCTCACGCAGGCCGAGCGCCTCTGGCGTGGCGACGCGCTCACGGATCTGCGCGACCTGCCCTTCGCCGGGATCGAGGCCGACCGTCTCGCCGAGCTGCGACTGGGCGCGGCCGAGGATCTCGCCGAGGCCGCCGTGACCAGCGGGCACGCGCGCGACGTGATCGCGGAGTTGGAGCGCCTCGCCCTCGCCCAGCCCCTGCGCGAACGCCTGCACGAACTGCTGATGAGAGCCCTGTACGCCGATGGGCGCCAAGCAGAAGCCCTGTCGGCGTACGAGCGGGTCCGGACGACGCTCGCTGACGAGCTGGGTGCTGATCCGGGCACCAGGCTGCGCGAGCTGCATGTCGCAGTACTGCGTGGGGACGTGATCGACCCGGCCGCCGTCGTCGCCGTGCCGACCCCGGTGCAGTCGGCGCCGAAGAGCAACCTGCGCACTCCACTGACCAGTTTCGTGGGCAGGTCCGGCGATGTCGCCGAGCTGACCAGACTGCTCACCAACGGCACGCGGCTCGTCACCATGGTCGGTCCTGGTGGCGCCGGCAAGACCCGGCTGGCGACCGAGACCGGTCGCTCGTTGCTGGAACGTGGCAGCGACGGGATCTGGTTCGTCGAGCTCGCTCCGCTCGGCGATGCGGCCGATGTCGCGCCGGCGATGCTGAGCGCGCTGGGCGCGAGCGAGTACGTCGACAGCATCAAGACCTCGCTGACTCCGACTCACCTGCCCGCCAGCCGGGCCGCCACCGAGCGGCTGGTCGAAGTCATCGCCGATCGGCGCGTGCTGCTGGTGCTGGACAACTGCGAACACCTGGTTCAGGAAGTTGCCGGGCTGGTCGATTCGTTGCTGGCCGTCTGTCCGCGGCTCCGGGTGCTGACGACCAGCCGTGAGCCGCTCAGCATTCCGGGCGAGCATTTGCACCAGGTCGGTCCACTCGGGTTGCCGCCGGAGGACAGCGAGACCGACGCGTACCCGTCGATCCAGCTGTTCGTCGACCGTGCCCGCGCAGTACGGCCGGACTTCGCCGTCACCGACGAGAACCGGAAGGCGATCGCGGAGATCTGCCGCCGCCTGGACGGGATGCCGCTGGCGATCGAGCTGGCTGCGGCCCGGTTGCGTGCGCTGACTCCGGAGCTGATCGTCGAGCGGCTCGCGGACCGGTTCAGGTTGCTGACGAGTGGTTCCAGAACGGCCCTGCCACGGCACCAGACCCTGCGGGCCGTGGTCGAGTGGAGCTGGGACCTGCTGGACTGCGACGAACAGGCCGTCGCCCGTCGGTTGGCCCGCTTCTCCGGCGGCGCCACGCTCGAAGCGGCCGAGCAGGTCTGCAGCGGACCAGGCATACCGCCCGAAGCGGTGCTCGGTGTGCTCGCGTCCCTCGTCGACAAGTCGCTGGTCGAGGCCGTCGCGGGTGAGCGCTCGGTGCGCTACCGGATGCTCGAGACAGTCAAGGCGTACGGCGCTGAGCAGCTCGCCGCGTCCGGTGAACTCGACCAGGTGCGGAAGGCGCACACGCAGTACTTCGTGGACCTGGTTCGCCAGGGGAGCAAGGAGTTGCGGACCGCTTCGCAACTGCAGTGGATCGCCAGGTTCGACGCCGACAACGAGAACCTGCTCGACGCACTCCGGACCGCGGTAGACCTCGGTGACGCGGACACGGCGGTCGGTCTCGTCTCTGTTCTCGGTGAGTACTGGAACATGCGGGGGCGACCGGCCGAGGCGGTCACCTGGTTCGAGGCGGCGCTGGAAGTGCCGGGCCCGAGCGACCCGCTGGTCCGGGCCTACACGCTGATGATGTACGCCATCGGCACCTTGTCGTCCGGTGGCGATGTGGCGGTCTCGTTTCCCAAAGCCATCCGCGGGCTCGCCCGCGTCCGGTTGCTCGCCCGTCGGCATCCGGCCGTCAACGAAGCCGGCGTCGGACGTTTCACCAACGCGATCTGGGCCGCGATCCGCCGCGACAAGGCGGGCTGCTTCCGGGAACTCGACGAGGCCCGGACCCACGACGATCCGTGGACCCGGAACATGGCCGTGATGATGTCGGCGATGTTCCGCGAGAACGAGGGCCAGGTGGACCAGATGGCGGCCGACCTGACGACCGCGCTGGCCGGTTTCCGGGCGCTGGGCGACCGGTGGGGTACCTCCCTGGCACTGCGCGGCCTGGCCAGCCACCAGGGCACGCTCGGCAACTACCGGGAGGCGGTCGACTCCCTCGAGGAGGCGCTGCGGCTCACCAACGAGCTCGGTACCACCGAGGGGCTTTCCCAGCTCCTCGGCCAGCGCGCGATGTACCGGCTCGAGCTCGGTGAGGAGGAGCGAGCCGTCCAGGACCTGCAGCAGTCGCGGCAGTTGGCCGAGGAGACCGGCAGCCGTGGCGGAGAAGGCATCGCGCTGCTCGGGACGGCCGTGATCGCCCGGCGCGCGGGCCGGCTGGACGAGGCGCTGGAGCTGGCGCGGGCGGCGTACGGGACGCTCGATCTCCAGGCCGAGCGGATGGCTCCGCACGGGCAGGCGATGATGCTCGGCCAGCTGACCCGGATCCAGGTCGCCCGCGGCGCCCTCGCGGGGGCGCGCGAGTACGGCCGGCAGGCGGTCGAGCTCGCGTTCGGCACCGAGGACATGCCGCTGGCCGCCGGGATCCTCGAGTCCTGGGCCGAGGTCGAACTGCTGGCCGGCGATGCCGCGCAGGGTGCCCGGACGTTCGGGATCGCCGGGAAGCTGCGCGGCCTGCGGGCCGTCGGCGACTCCGACGTCCGCCGGTGCCAGGAGCGGCTCCGCGAGGCGCTCGGAGCCGACGGGTTCGAGGCGGCCTACGAAGCCGGCGCCGCGCTGACCCGCACAGAAGCTTTGGCCGAGCTCCGGGCCCGGATCGCGCCGGCCTGAGTCAGCTCACCATCAACGACACGGCCAGGTCGCGGAGCGCCTCGGAGATCTTCGCCTCCGGTGGCCGCGGGTCGGCGAGCATCCAGTCGTAGACGACGCTGTTGACAGCGCCGATGAAGCACAGCCCGATGAACCGGAAGTCCTTCGGCTCGATCTCCTGCCGCGCGACCGCGGTCTCGCCGATCTGCACGACGCTGGAGATCAGCAACTCGCGGAAGGCGATCCGCTGCTCCTCGACCGCCGGGCTGATCCCGACCACTTCGACGAACGAGATCCGGGCCCGGCGCGGATCGGCCATGATGGTCTGCAGATAGCCGTCCACGGCCGCCACGATCCGCTCCCGGACCGGAGCGTCGGCGGTCGCGGCCAGCGCCTCACTCGTACTACGGACGCCCACCTCGATGAGCTCCGCGTGCACCGCGAGCAGCACGGCCTCCTTGTTCTGGAACTCGTGGTAGAAGTGCCGCGTTGACACTTTCGCCTGTGCACACAGGCGTTCCACCGAGGTCGCGGGGTAGCCTTCGGTCCCGAACAGCTCCAGCGCGGCGTCCAGCAGACGCTCCCGTCGTGCCGCCTTCCACTCGTCGACCGAGCGCCCGGAATAACGGCGTACGGAGGGTTCGCTCATTGCACCTCTTGTCGATACCCCGTGCCTGAACTCTCGTCATCTTAGCCAGCTCGGCTCTAAATTACCGACCGGTTAACATGCGAAAATAACGCCTTTCGCTTGCTGTGGAAGAGATTGAGGCCGTTCGACCCACGCCGCCGCCTACGACCGCTCCTCCGTCGCCCGCTCAGTGGTGAGGTGGCCGGGCGGAGTGCGGTGGTCGGCGCCACCGCCTCGCACTCGACATCGCGGCAACTTTTCGTTGCTCTCAGCAATGAACTGCTCAGGTCCACCGACTGGCCAGACGACATCCGGGTGTGTTTGATGCTCCTATGGATGATCCGACAGGTGAGCCACGAAGGACATCGATGGACGCGCCGCGCTTGACCCACGTGAGGGTGAACGTGCGATCTCTCGTCCAGGCGATCGAATGGTACGAGGAGCTGCTCGGCGTTTCGGCCGAGGGTCATTGGCCGCGAGATGCCCCGACCTATGCGCATTTCACCCTCGGTCCGACGCAGTTCGCTCTTGGGGAGTACGAGCCGGCGCCGGCGGTTGGTGCACGGTTCAACTTCGAGGTCGACGACGTCGACGAGTGGTGGGCACGCCTGCGACTGAAAGCTGAAGTGATCGAGCCGCTTCAAGATACGCCGTACGGCAGCCGCAAATTCACCATTTGCGATCCGGACGGCAACGAACTCGGCTTCGTTCAGTCATAGTTCCGAATGCGCGTTCGCCAGGACCCGCCGACGGCGCCCGTAGGTGGCGGCGTGGGTTGCGCGGCCGGCACCTACAGGCGCTCTTGTTTACAAGGGTTTTCAGGTACGGCGGCGGTAAGCGCGGATCGCCAGCGGCGCGAATACCGCGATCAGGCCGACCATCCAGGCCAGCGTGATCAGCAGCGGCTTCTGGATCGGGCCGCCGAGCATCAGGCCGCGCATGACGTCGACCAGGTGGGCGACCGGGTTGATCTTGACCCAGGACTGCAGGAAGCCGGGCAGCGTGCCGGTCTGGACGAAGATGTTGCTGCCGAAGGTGAGCGGGAACATCACCAGGAACGCGATGCCCTGCACACCCTGCGCGGTCTTCAGTTTCAGTCCCAGCCAGACCCAGATCCAGCACAGCGAGAGGGCGAAGAGCAGCACCACGAGGCAGGCGAGCAGCCCGTTGCCGACGCCGTTCTCGAACCGGAAGCCCAGGATGAAGCCTGTGGTCATCAAGATCACGATCGACAGCGTGTACCGGACCGCGTCGCCCAGCACCGCGCCGATCAGCGGCGCCACCCTGGCGATCGGCAGGCTGCGGAACCGGTCGAAGACGCCCTTGGCGAAGTCGTCGTTCAGCCCGACGCCGGTACCCATGGTCGAGAAGACCACCGTCTGGACCAGCAGACCCGGCAACAGATACGGCAGGTAGTCGTGCCAGGTGCCGCCGTTCGCGATGGCACCGCCGAAGACGAACAGGAACAGCAGCAGGAAGATGATCGGCTGGAACGTCACGTCCGCCAGCGCTTCGGGGTTCTGCTTGATCCGGACGATGTTGCGCCAGGCGAGCGTCAGGCTCTGCTCGATCCAGGCGAACGGCCTGCTCCGGTGGGCGGCGTGCGCCGCGACAGGTTCCAGCGTGGCGGTGCTCATCGGCCCGCTCCTTCCAGTACTGCGGTGTCTTGGACGGCGGCGTGGCCGACCAGCGCGAGGAAGACCTCGTCCAGGCTCGGCAGCCGCAGGGACAGTTCGGTGACGGCGATGCCGGCCTCGTCGAGCCGGCGGACCACGATGGGCATCGAGGTACCGTCCGGCACCGGAGCGCTGACCACCGCGTTCACCACGTCGACTGTCGGCCGTACGCCGACGGCCTCGGCGACGATGGCGGCGACCCGCTCCAGGTGGCCGGGCTCGGCCGGCCGTACGTCGAGGGTCTGCCGACCGGCCTGGGCCTTCAGTTCGGCCGGACGGCCCGAGGCCACCACCCTGCCCTTGTCGAAGACCATCAGCGAGTCGGCCAGCGCGTCGGCCTCTTCCAGGTACTGCGTGGTCAGCAGCACCGTGGTGCCGTCGAGGACCAGGTTGCGGATGGTCTCCCACACCCCGTTGCGGGCGTGCGGGTCGAGACCGGTGGTGGGCTCGTCGAGGTACAGGATGCTCGGGTTGCCGACGAGGCTGGCGGCCAGGTCGAGCCGGCGCCGCATACCGCCGGAGTACGTCTTGGCGATCCGGTCGCCGGCCTCGCTGAGTTCGAACCGCTCGAGCAGTTCGGTCGCCCGCAGCTTGGCCTGTGCCCGGGGCATTCCGAGCAGCCGGCCGATCATGACCAGGTTGCGGTGACCTGACATGTCCTCGTCGACCGACGCGTACTGGCCCGTCAGGCCGATGATCTCGCGGACCCGGGGCGCCTCGCGGACGACGTCGAACCCGCCGACCGTCGCGTGCCCGGCATCCGGCCGCAGCAACGTGCCGAGGATCCGGACCGCCGTGGTCTTGCCGGCGCCGTTCGGGCCGAGGACGCCGAGGACGGTGCCGGTCGGCACGGTCAGGTCCACGCCGGCCAGCGCGGTGGTGGTGCCGAATTTCTTGACCAGACCTTCGGCCGAGATGGCGACCTGGTTCGTTGTGGACATCGGTTCCTCCCAGATGACTGTTTCCGGGACAACCGTGCTCCTGGTCGCTGGTACCGCTCTGTCACTCGGCTGAGAGCGCGTATCAGCCGGTGCCAGCGGCTGACATCAACTCGTCAGCGGGACGACCTGGTTGGCGCGCAGCGCCTCGTAGACCTCAGGGTTGTACCTGGCCAGCGTCGCGCGGGCGCGGCGCCGGTACCGCAGGATCTGCACCGTCCCGAGACCCCACAACACGTACTGGAACGTCAGCGCCCACTTGAAGTCGCCGATGCCTTGCGGAGCGCCACCGGACGACGCGTCCAGCAGTACGCCGACCATGCCGATGCAGATCAGCGTGGCGATGAACCCGCCGGTGTTGACCATCCCGTTGGCCGCGCCGAACCTGGTCGCCGGGTTGAACGTCCGCGCATAGTCCAGCCCGAGCATCGATCCGGGACCACCAGCGGCCTGTACGACGATCAGCAGGAGCAGCACAGGCATCGGGGCACGCCCGGGCCAGAGCAGTACTACGGTCCACATCGTCACGGAGCCCGCGATCACCGCCAGCACGATCCACGAGCGATAGAAGGGGAACTTCGCGGCGTACCGGCCGACCAGGGGGCCGTAGCAGAGGCCGGCCAGGACGGGCAGGATCAGCATGGAGGCCGCTGTCGTCGGCGCGAGCCCCTCGCCGCGGACCAGGAACGGGTAGCCCCAGAGCAGTCCGAAGGTGCTCCCGGAGAAGCTGGTGGTGAAGTGGGTCCAGAGTCCGAGTCGGGTGCCCGGCTCCTTCCAGGCCCGGCGCAGGTTCCGGCGAACCTCGGTGAGCGATTGCTTCGTCCGGTGCAGCGGCTCGTCGTACGGGCTGTTGCGGAGCAGGAAGATGACGGCCAGGCCGGTGACCAGGCTCAGTACGCTCGCGCCGGCGAAGGTGGCGGTCCAGCCGAACGCGTTGAACGCAGCGGCCATCGGTACGGTCGACACGATCGCGCCGATACCACCGAGCATTCCGGTCGCCTGCGACATCACCGGCTGGCGAAGCGCCGGGAACCACGACATCACGACACGCAGGACGCTGATGAAGACGAGCGCGTCGCCGACGCCCAGTACTGCGCGAGCGGCGAGCGCGGCTGGGTAGGAATCGACCAGGCTGAAGGCGGACTGCGCGACGAAGAGCAGGCCGGATGCGGCGATCAGCAGCCGCCTGGAGCCGTAGCGGTCCAGCAGGATGCCGACTGGGACCTGCATGGCGGCGTACACGGTCAACTGGACGACTGTGAAGCTGGCGAGGGCGGACGCGGAGATGTGGAACCGCTCGGCCGCTTGCAGGCCGGCGACGCTCATGGAGCCGCGGTGCAGGACGGTGACGAGGTAGGTGAAGACAGCGGTCGCCCACACCGCCCAGGCCCGCCGACCGCCCAGGGGGAAGAGGAGCTCGGTCACTGCACGCCCCGCAGATCTGTCGCGGCGACGTGGATGTGGGCGATGACGAGCTCGCGGAACCGCTTGGCGCTGTTCCCGCAGAGGGCGTCGATCATCTCCTGGTGCGCGGCGACGGACTTGTCCATCCGGGCCGGCTGCACCTCGATCCCCGGGACGCCCATCCGGACCTGGCGATCGCGGAGGCTGTTGTAGAGCTTGGCGAGGATCTGGTTGCCGGCGGCACCGACGATGGCCTCGTGGAAGGCCCGGTCGGCCTCCAGGAAGCTCTTCGCGTCGCCGGCCTTCTTGTGCTTGCGCATCTCCTGGACCAGCGGGACCAGCTTGTCGACCAGTTGCTTGCGTCGCGGCCAGACCTTGGCGGCGGCGTGCGTCTCGATCAACTCGCGCGCTTCGAGGACGTCGTTGATCTCCTGCGGCAGGACCGGCAGGACCAGCGCGCCCTTCTTCGGGTACAGCTTGACCAGGCCGGACTCTTCCAGGCGCAACAGGGCCTCGCGTACCGGCGTACGGGAGACTCCGACTGCTGTCGCCAGCTCTCCTTCGGTCAGCAACTCGCCGCCGGGGTAGACCCGGTCGAGGATCGCTGCCTTGACATACGCGTAGACGCGCTCCGCTGCCGGGATCCGCTCGGCCGCCGGACCCTCCTCGGCGACGATCCGCGCGATCTCGGTCGTCTCGTCCCCCAGCACCACCCTCGCCGGCTCTTGCTCCGGCACCCCGCTACTCAACTCTCACCCTCACTCATACATCTCGTATCTGTGTTGTATCTATCTTACACACATCAGGATGACGGCTCCGGCTGGTCCATTCGGTCACGTTTCCGAGCCGCTCGCCGTCAGTGAGGAGCGAACGAGCCCTGAGGGCAGGACTCCCGACCTGAAAGAGCAGTCATGACCAGACATCGAACCTCCGGAGCGCCGCCGAGCCCTTCCACCGCGGGTACCTTCGCCCGCACCTACGCGCGGGTCGTGGCCGGCCGCCGGACCAAATGGGCCGTCCTCGTGCTCTGGGTGCTACTCATCGGCGTCGGCGGATCACTGGCGGCGAAGCTCGGCGACGTCCAGAACAACGAGGCGGAGACCTGGTTGCCGACGAACGCGCAGGCGACCAGGGCGGTGAAGATCGCCGAGGACTACTTCCAGGACAAGGGGCGGGTCGGCGCGGTCGTCGTCTACGCCCGCGAGGACGGCCTCACCGACGTCGACCTCGCCAAGGTGAACGCCGACCGGCAGAGGTTCGTGGCGAACTCGCTCGCGGCTGCCGACGTACCCCCGGTGACCGTCGCCGCCGATCGGAAGGCCGCGTTCCTCAGCGTCCCCGTCAAGTCGGACCAGAGCGACAACAGCGTCCTCGGCGACGGGGTGAAGCGCCTGCGCGACGCCGCCGGTCAGGACGCGCCGGCCGGTCTCGACGTCAAGATCGCGGGCCAGGCCGGAAACATCGCCGACTTCATCGATGTGTACTCCGGTATGGACGGTGCGCTGATGGCCGCCACGCTCGGACTCGTCGCCGTCTTCCTGCTGTTCACCTATCGCAGCCCGATCCTCTGGCTGATCCCGCTGCTGTCGGTCGGCCTGGCGAGTCAGGTCGCGAGCGCAGTGGTCTATCTGCTGGCCAAACATGCGGGCCTGACCGTCAATGGCCAGAGCGCCTATGTGCTGGTCGTTCTCGTGCTGGGAGTCGGTACGGACTACGCGCTGCTGCTGATCGCGCGCTACCGCGAGGAACTGCATCGACAGGAGGACCGGCACGAGGCGATGGAGTACGCGCTGCGCCGCTGCCTGCCCGCCATCACGGCGTCCGCGGCGACGGTCGGGATTGCCACGATCTGCCTGGTGTTCGGCTCGATGAATTCCACTCGGGGCCTAGGCCCGGTGGTTGCGCTCGGCGTGGTCATCGTCTACTTCGCGATGACCACTCTGCTGCCGGCCTTCCTGGTGGTCCTTGGGCGCTGGGTGTTCTGGCCGTTCACCCCGCGCTACTCGGCGGATCACGTGGACTCGAGCGCCGAGAAGGAGCACGGCTTCTGGGCTCGCGTCTCCGGCTTCGTCGGGCGCCGGCCACGGCCGATCTGGATCGGGGCGACGCTGGTGCTGGTGGCACTGGCATTCGGAGCGATGTCGCTGTCCACCGGGCAGACCCAGGCAGAGCAGTTCACCAAGAAGGTCGATTCGGTGGCGGGCCAGGACCTGATCGCCCGGCATTTCCCGGCCGGCTCCTCCGCGCCCGCCGACGTCTACGTCAAGGACGGTGGCGCGACGGCGGCACTCGCCGTGGTCCAGCAGGTGCCTGGCATCACCAGCGCCTCGACCATCGCCACCAAGAACGGCTGGACCCGGATCGAGGCCGTTCTGAAGGACGCCCCGGACACCCAGGCCGCCCGCTCGACCGTCGAGCACCTCCGTACGGCGCTCGCAAGCAACCAGGGTGAGGCAAAGTCGGCGGTGGTCGGCGGCCAGACGGCGGTCGCCCTCGACACCTCCGATGCCCAGAGCGAGGAGGAGAAGCTCCTCATCCCGCTGATCCTGGCGGTGGTGCTGATCATGTTGATCATCCTGCTCCGGGCGTTGACGGCGCCGCTCGTACTGCTCTTGTCGGTGGTGCTCTCCTACACCGCGGCCGTGGGATCGGCCGCCCTGCTCTTCCACGCCGTCGGACATCCGAGGATCGACCGCGGGCTGCTGCTCTTCGGCTTCCTGTTCCTGGTCGCCCTCGGCGTGGACTACACGATCTTCTTGATGACCCGGGCTCGCGAGGAGGTCGGCAAGCGTGGTCACCGCGACGGCGTCCTCACCAGCCTCACCGTCACCGGTGGGGTGATCACCTCGGCGGGATTGGTGCTGGCGGCAACCTTCAGCGTGCTGGCAGCGATCCCGACGGTCGCCTCCCTGCAGCAGGGGCTGCTGGTCGCGGTCGGCATCCTGCTGGACACCTTCATCGTGCGCAGCCTCCTGATCCCGGCGCTCGCGCTGGAACTCGGTCCGAGGTTCTGGCGCCCCGGCCACCCCGAACGCGCGAAGGCGGATCGCTCCATCGTCTCGCCCGCGGAACCGGCGCGGCTGGGCTGATGCAGGAGTCACAGGTGGCGGGTCATGGGGGCGACAGTTCGAGCGAGGAGAAGCCATGAAGTTGCCCATCCTGGTGACCGGCGGCACGGGCACCCTGGGACGACTGGTCGCGCGGCTGAGCGACGCGGGCGCGCGGAAGTCCGCGTGCTCAGGGCCAGATCACCAGTTACAAGGTGACGCCAGGCTCGACCGATGACGACACCGAAATGCCGGCCGGCGCTCGGGGTGGTGGAGGCGTCCGGCCGGCGCCGGCGGGCGCTGGACGAGCCGGCCGGACGGGTGCCGGATCTGGTCGGGCCGGAGGAGACCGACGCGGTCGCGATGATCCGGGTTATCTCGAGGCGGTTCACCAGGGCGCTCGCGTGGTACCGGTGTGGATGCCGGGATCGGGAAGATTCGCTCCGGCGGGTTGCTGCCTCGAGGACCGGTGGGTTCCTACACCACAGGCCGGTCAGCTGGCAGCAGTTCCTGGCGAGAAGGCTCGGCTGACAGTGGGTGTGGACAACGGGTGTCAACAGGCGAGCTGCGCCTGGATCGGCTGCTGACTCCACAACTTGTCCACCTGTGGAGCCCGCTTGTCCACGGGTTATCCACAGGGCCTTCCACAGCTGTGGGCAAGGGGTTGGCGGCGGAGTGTGACAGTGGGGACTGTGGGTAGTGGGGAATGCAGGGTTTCCCGTGTCTTGGGTGGCCAGGAGTCGTTGGGGTCACTAACCGTCCTAGAGTCGGCCGGAGCGTTTCCGTTCACTCGCTGTCGCCCCGAGGAGAGAGTGTGTCCCGAACCTTTGGTATCCGCCGGCTGAGTGCCGGACTGGCCGTCGCCGCGTTGGCGATCACCACGGCCGGCGCTGCAACCGCCGCACAGGCGTCGCCGTACGCGGCGGCCGGCGCGACCACTGCAGCCGCCGAGCCTGGTGTGCTGATGAACTACGTGGTGAACACGAAGGCCAGTCCGGGGCATGTGCGAAAGGTCGTTGCCGCGGTCAAGGCCGCCGGTGGCACCGTGGTGCAGGCGTACGACGAGATCGGCGTAGTGGTCGCCCAGTCGACCAACCCCGACTTCCGTACCGACGTACGGGCCGGCCGCAACGGTCGCGAGGTCCAGTCGGTCGGGGCCACCCGGACCGCCGCCGTCAGCGAGGGCCCGGTCGGCTCCGCTGCCGCCAAGCTCACCTCGGCCAAGGGGATGATGGCCGGCCAGGCCGCGCCGGTCGCCGACCCGCGCGAGGCCGAGCAGTGGGACATGAAGCAGATCAAGGCCGACCAGGCGCACGAGGTCACCGACGGTTCGCGCCGGGTGCTGGTCGGGATCAACGACAGCGGTGTGGACGACACGCACCCGGACCTGGCGCCGAACTTCGACGCCCGCGACTCGGTGAACTGCATCAACAACGGCGTACCCGACACCACGGCCGGCGCCTGGCGGCCGACCACCAGCCCGCACGGCACGCACGTGGCCGGCACCGTGGCCGCCGCCCGGAACGGCATCGGCATCGTCGGGGTCGCGCCGGGCGTCCGGATCGCCTCGGTGAAGGTCGTGAACGACGACGGGTTCATCTACCCGGAGTACGCGATCTGCGGTTGGATCTGGGCCGCCGAGCACCACATGGACGTGACCAACCACAGCTACTACATCGACCCGTGGGAATTCTGGTGCAAGGACAACGGCGACCAGGGCGCCGTCCAGGAGTCGGTACGGCGTGCTGTCGCGTTCGCCACCAAGAAGGGCGTGTTGTCCGTCGCGGCGGCCGGTAACTCGAACTACGACCTGGCCAACAAGACCACCGACAACGGCAGCCCGGACGACAGCACTCCGGCACCGCGCCAGATCGACAACAGCTGCCTCGACCTGCCGACCGAACTGCCCGGCGTGATCACGGTCGCCAGCACCACTCAGACGAGGGCGCGGAGCAGCTTCTCCAACTTCGGCCTGAACAAGATCGACGTCGCGGCTCCTGGTAGCGGCATCCTGTCCACCCTTCCGGGCGGCGGCTACGGCACCATGAGCGGTACTTCGATGGCGTCGCCGCACGTCACCGGCGTGGCAGCCCTGATGAAGTCGGCCCACCCGTGGTGGACCCCGCGCGACCTCGAGAAGGCCCTCCGCAAGGAAGCCGACGACACCGCGTGCCCGACCACCCCGGACGCCCGCTGCACCGGCACCACCGCCAACAACGCCTTCTTCGGCGAAGGCATCGCAGACGCCCTCGACGCAGTACACCGCCCCTGAACAGAGCCAGGGGATCCTCCGCCCAGGACCCCCTGGCTCCTACCCCGCCGAAGTACACGGCAAGCCTGTAGCCCCGAGTTGGAAGGCTCGGGGCTACAGGTCGGTGTCAGCCGGTTCTGCCGTCGAGGAGCTCTCGGAGGATGTCGAGGTGGCCCAGGTGGCGGGCTGTTTCCTCGATCATGTGGCAGAGGATGAATCGCACTGACGCCTGGGCCCCTGTGGGGTCCGGTGCGCGTTGTACGTCGTCGAGGGAGAAGCGGGCGACGATCTCGTTCGATCGAGCGCATTCCTCTTCGTACTCGTCCAGCAGGCGGGCCAGCGGGACGCCGTCCACCATCATCTCCTCGTTCCGCGGACCGCCTTCGGTCCACGGTGTCTGGCCGGTGTCCGGGACGCCGAGCAGGTCCTCGTGGAACCAGGAGTACTCGATCCAGCGCATGTGCGACACGATCCCCGCGATCGTCATCAACGGCGAGGTCGGCAGCAGTTTGCGGTAGGCGTCAGCTTCGCTCAGCCCTTCGCACTTGCCGCGGACGAGCGACCGCTGCAGATCGAGCCAGCCGATCAGCTGGGTCCGCTCGTCGCCGGTCAGCGGTGGCCGGCCCGTCACTCGGGCGCCTTGGTGTAGCTGGTCGTACCGTCCAGCAGTTCGCGGATGATGTCGAGGTGACCCAGATGCCGCGCGGTCTCCTCGATCATGTGGCACAGGATGTACCGCAACGAGGCGGCTTCCCCCTTGGCGACGTACGGGCCCTTCTCCACCTCGTCCAGCGACAACCCGGCGATCGTCTCGTTCGACCGGGCGCACTCGGCGTCGTACTCGTCCAGCAACTGAGCCAGCGGTACGTCGTCGACGAACATCTCCGCGTCGGGATGCCCGTCCTCGGTCCACGGGGTCTGGCCGGTGTCCGGCACGCCCATCAGGTTGAGCTGGAACCAGGAGTACTCGTTCCAGCGCAGGTGGGCCACCAGGCCCGCCATCGTCATCAGCGGCGAGGTCGGAAGCAACTTGCGATGCGCGTCTTCCTCGCCGAGGCCTGCGCACTTCATCCGGACGAAGGATCGCTGCAGATCCAGCCAGCCGGTCAGTTGGGTCCGCTCGTCAGAGGTCAGCGGCGGACGGGAAACAACAGTCATTCAAAGCTCCAAGAAAGAAAGGAGCTGCCCGGGATCTCAGTCGCGGGTGCGACGGGCAGGCAGCACGACGGGAACACTCGACATCGCGCTCACCTCCCTTCCGTCGCTCGACCGCAACCTTAGCGAAGCCGGGATCGAACACCTACTGATTTAGCAGGCGTGCCTTCACCTCGTTCTTGAGCACCTTGCCCACCTTGGACCGGGGCAGGTCGTCCCAGACCACGACCTGCTTGGGCGTCTTCACCCCACCGAGCCGGCTCTTGACGAAGTTCCGTACTTCGGACTCGGTCACGGTCAGCCCCGGATGCAGTTGCAGTACGGCGGTCACCCGCTCGCCCCACTTCTCGTCGGGCATCCCGACGACAGCGCAGTCGCGAACGGCCGGGTAGGCCATCAGCGCCTGCTCGACCTCGGCCGAGTAGACGTTGAATCCGCCGGTGATGATCATGTCTTTCGCTCGATCCACTAGGTAGAGGTAGTTGAACTCGTCGAGGAACCCGATGTCCCCCGTGTGATGCCAGCCGTACTGCGAGGAAGCCGCCGTCGCCTCCGGGTCCCGGTAGTAGCCGGCCATCACCAGCGACCCGCGGACCACGATCTCGCCGCGTTCGCCGCGATCGGCCAGCCGCCCGTCGTCGGTCATGATCGCGACCTGGGTGAGCGGACTCGGCCGGCCCGCGGAGGTGAACCGCTCGACCGCCATCGAGCCGTCGGCGTGGAAGTGGTCGGCCGGCGCCATCGTCGAGATCATCATGGGCGCCTCGCTCTGACCGAACAGTTGCGCCATCACCGGCCCGATCCGCCTCAGCGCCTCTTCCAGCCGCGCCGCCGACATCGGCGCGGCGCCGTACCAGAAGCACTGCAGGGAGCTCAGCTCCGTTGTGGGCAAGGCGTCGTGCGACAGCAGCATGTAGATGAGCGTCGGCGGCAAGAAGGTATGGGTGACCCCATGCCGTTCGATCAACGCCAGGAAGTCGCCCAGATCGGGCGTGGGCATGATCACCACCTCGCCGCCGAGGGCGAGGATCGGGAAGCACAGAACGCCGGCCGCATGCGTCAACGGAGCAAGCGCGAGGTACACCGGCCGCCCCTCGAACGGGTAGCTCATCAAGGTGATCGCCGACATCGTCTCCAGGTTCCGCCCGGTCAGCATCACCCCCTTCGGCCGGCCGGTGGTCCCGCCGGTGCCCACCAGGATCGCGAGGTCGTCGAGGTCCGGCGCCTCCCACGGATCAGCCGGTACGCCGTCCAGCCAGTCGACCAAGCTCATTGCTCCCGGCAACGAGTCGTCCAGGCAGATCACCGTGGTCAGCTTCGGCAGCTCCGGCAGGATCCGTTCGACCAGCGGGAGGAACGCGCGCTGGAAGATCAGGCAGGAGCAGTCGAAGGAGTCCAGCAGTTCGCGGTTCTCCGCCGCCTCGTTGCGGGGGTTGATCGGGCACCAGATCGCGCCGGCCCGGGAGATGCCGAACACACAGGCGAACGAGATCGGGTTGTTCGCCGACAGGATGGCGACCTTGTCGCCCGGTGAGATCCCGGACTTGTGCAGGGCACGGGCCACCTGGTGGGAGAACTCCTGGACCTCGGCATAGCTGAGACTGGCCCCGGTCATGGTCAGGCAGGGCTCGTCCGGTCCGAGCGAGGCGCCCTTGTCGAGGTAGTCGAACAACCGCACGCCAGCTCCCAAACGCGATTCCCCAGTCCCGGCAGGTGGATCCAGGTGCAGGTGCGGGAGTGCCCGGGGGGTGGGTAGAACTCCCGCACCTGGTCCTGGTGTCCCGCGCCGGGTACGCCTCGTCCTCTGGCGACCCCGGCGCGGGCGATCAGTGGTGCACGGTCACGACCGGCTCGAGTACCAGCCCGAAGCTTCGTAGTACGCCGAGTAGTTCGCGGTGCCCGAAGGCCTGGCAGGCCGACGCGAGTCCGGCGCGACGCGGCGGCTGCTGGAGCAACGAGTACGCCGCGTACGCCTGGAGTGCGCCGGTTTGCTTGTAGTTGCTGTTGCCGTGGATGACACAGTGCGCCCGCCCGAGCGGCCCCGAGGCGTGGACGGAATCGAGCGAGGTGTTGATCCGCGGGTTCTCGCGGGGTGGCATGCTCGCCTGGACCGAGGCGGCGACCTCACCGAGCGCGGCGTCCTGCTGGTCGACGGGGAGCGTCTTGATCTGGCTCTCCACCATCTTCACCGCCTCGACGACGCCCTGCATGACGGTCCGGTCGAAGACGCCGCCGGCCACCTTGACGTTGGCCACCCGGGGGTCGTGCCTGAACCACACCGGGTGGCTCGTCCCACCCCAGGGCAGCGCGAGGGCACTCGCATGCTGTCCCGGGACGTTCACCTCGAAAGTGGTCAGCGGATCCCACTTCACGAGTTCGTTCTGTTCGAGGTAGTGCCAGTCCGCCTTCAGAATGGTGAAGATCGTCTGGGTCGACGCGTACGTCGGGAAGCCCTTCCAGAGCACCAGGATGTCGAGCGTGTCGAGCCCCGGTGTCTCCAGGCAGATGTTCGCCGCGATCTCGCCGGTCGTGTACATCTGGGCGACACCCGGCGACAGCAACAGGCCTTGCGCGGCGAACTTGTCGCTCCAGTTCTTCTCCGCCTCCAGCATCCAGTCCTGCTCGCCGGTGGTGTCCAGGTAATGGCAGCCGGCCGCCAGCGACGCCTCGACCACCTCGGGCCCGTACTTCACGAACGGGCCGACCATGTTGCTCACCACCTTGGCGCCGCTGAACAGCTCGGTGAGTGCGGAGACGTCGTGCTCGACCTCCACCACCTCGTGGTCGACGGTCTCGATGCCGGGGACCTTGTCGAGGACCTCCTGGACCCGGGCCTTGTCCCGTCCCGCCGCGATGAAGGGGACGTTGTACTCGCGCAGGTACTCGCAGACGAGCCGGCCGGTGTACCCGGAGGCGCCGTACACGACGACCGGTTTGTCGCCCATCACATGCCCATTCCGCCGTCGACCGGCAGGCCCGCGCCGGTGATGAACTTGGCGGCGTCGGAGGCCAGGAACACGACCGCGTCGGCCATGTCGCCGACCTCGCCGAGGCGCCCGAGTGGGGTCAGGCCGATCACGTCACCGACCGCGGCCTCGGCCGACGGCCAGAGCCCTAGCGTGACCATGTCCGCGGCCAGCTTCATGCCCATCTCGGTCGGCACCAGGCCGGGGTACACACAGTTGACGCGTACGCCGTACCCGAGCTTGCCGGACTCCATCGCGGCGACCCGGGTCAACCGGTCCACCGCCGACTTGGTCGCGGAGTACCCGGCGATGCCCGGGAACGGGATCGTCGCCGCCACGCTGGAGATGTTGACCACCGAGCCACCGGACCCCGCCGGTCCACCCGGGCGCATCGCCCGGAACGCGTGCTTCAGGCCGAGCGCGGTGCCCAGCACGTTGATCTCCAGCATGGTGCGGACGTCGGCGGGATCGAGGTCGACGACCAGACCGGACAGTTCGACGCCGGCGTTGTTGACCAGGATGTCCAGACCGCCGAGCTCAGCGATGGTGGCGGTGACGGCCGCCTCCCAGTTCGCGTCGTCGGTGACATCCAGTGGCACGAAGGCGGCGGTGGCGCCCGAGTCCTTCAGGCTGTCCGCGGTCGCCTTGCCGAGATCTTCCTGGATGTCTGCGATCACCACCGAGGCACCGGCCTTCGCCAGCGCCTCGGCCATCCCCTGACCGAGGCCGCGCCCGCCCCCGGTCACCAGCGCCTTGCGCCCGGTCAGGTCGTACATGCACTTCTCCTCCCGCTGCGGGGTGCCCGATCACCGATGAGGTGCGGTGACCGGGCGATGCTGACAGCGTTGTGGACTTCTGGACAGTCGTCAAGAGTTCCTTGGACAACTGTCAAGAAAACGTCCGGCCGGGGTACAGTCGGAGGACTACCTCCGGCGCCGCCCCGATCGTGGTCGCCGCCGGGACCCCAGGAGGCCTGATCGTGACCGAGGTGACGGACCGCATCTCGCGCCGGCAGGTGGACAAGTTCGCGGAGCGCCGCTCCCAACTCGCCACCTCGGCGCTGCGAACGCTGTCCCAGCTCGGCTACGCCCGCACCAGCCTGCGCGAGATCGCGCAGAACTCGGAGTTCTCGCACGGCGTACTGCACTACTACTTCCGCGACAAGGTCGAGCTGATCATGTACTGCGTCAAGCAGTACAAGGCCGAGTGCGTCACCCGCTACGACCAGATCGTCGCGACGGCCGAGGACGCCGACCAACTCAAGGTCGACTTCGGCGCGGCCCTGGCCGTCACCTGCGAAGAAGACGCCACCATGCACCGCCTCTGGTACGACCTCCGCAACCAGTCCCTCTTCGAGGAGTCCTTCCGCGAGGACACCCTGGAAATCGACAAGTCGCTGGAACAGATGATCTGGCGCATCGTCACCACGTACGCCGACCTGGCCGGCCGCGACCTCTCAGTCACCCCCGCCACGGCTTACGGCCTCCTCGACGGCCTCTTCCAGCAAGCCCTCTTCCGCCACCTCGCCGGCGACGAAACCGCCCTCCCGACCCTCCGCACCGCCACCGAACAAACCCTCCCCAAGTTCTTGCTCAGCTGACAACGACCCCGCCCACGCGACCTCCTACGTCGGCCGCTCCCCACCCCCCAGCTCCGGCTCCTCCGTCGCCCTCCGCTGCCTCGCTCAGGGTCCGCCGGTCACCCAACGATCTGCCGATCTTCACGCGTGCCGAGACATCGACACATCCGGCCTCTCGCCGTCCACTTTGTGCTGCTGGCTTCGGACCGGTGCGCTGGACCCCCGGGGAGCCAAACCGTCCAGGTGACGCGACGATGACTTTCGCCTGCCTGGTCGAGACCCACATGCTGCGTCAGTTGCGGCTTGCTGGGCTCTCGTTGCAAGCCATTCGGGATGCCGCGGTCAGGCTGCGAACGGACGCCGGCAGACCGCACCCACTCGCCTGGCGTCGGATCGCGCATGACGGGCGAGACCTGCTGATGGAGATTGCCGCCGAAGGGCGGGACGCGGGTCGAAGACACCGAGTGGATCGAGTGGGCTGATCGCGAGCAGCTCGTCGTATTGACAGAGGATGACGCGATTCGCCGGCGACCGCTGGAACGGGCCGCCTTGGGGGAGTCCGGTCTGCGGGTGTTCTGCCTGACCAATGCGAATCTCACGAAGGCGGAGCAAGTCGCGAGATTCGAGCGCTGGCCGGCGATTCTGCGGAAATGCCGGACGGCAGGCCCGTTCGTTGGTGGCGTCTACGCGGACCGCCTAAAGGATCTGCCGTTTGATCGACCTTGCACTCAGCACTAGTTGCCCTCGGCTACTACCTGTCCACCGGACACACGCACCCGGGATGTCTACCCGGCTGCGGCGCATTGGGCACCTGGGCGAGGCAGCGAAGGGCGACGGAGGAGCCCGGAGCTGGGGGGTGCGGAGTGGCGACGTAGGAGCCGCGTGGGCGGGGTTACCTGTTTCGTTGGTCGTTGATGCGTTTTGCTTTGCCGAGGGAGCGTTCCAGGGCGTGGGGTTGCAGGATCTCGACCCTGGCGGTGATGCCGATGCGCCTTTTGATGAGGTGGGTGAGGGCGTTCGCGGCGGGAGAGTGGTCGGTGAGGCCGGGGGCGGCTTCTACCTGGACGGTCAGTTCGTCGAGGCGGTTCGGGCGGGTGAGGGTGCAGAGGTAGTGGGGTGTGAGGCCTTCGACGGTGAGGATGAGTTCTTCGATCTGGGTCGGGAAGACGTTGACGCCGCGGATGATCATCAGGTCGTCGGTGCGGCCGGTGATCTTCTCCATTCGGCGCATGCCGGGGCGGGCCGTGCCGGGGAGGAGTCTGGTGAGGTCGCGGGTGCGGTACCGCAGTACTGGGAAGGCCTCCTTCGTCAACGTGGTGAAGACGAGTTCGCCCTCGGAGCCGTCCGGCAGTACCTCGCCGGTGACGGGATCGATGATCTCCGGGTAGAAGTGGTCCTCCCAGATGTGCAGGCCGTCCTTGGTTTCGACGCATTCCTGCGCGACGCCGGGCCCCATCACCTCGGAAAGCCCGTAGATGTCGACCGCGTGCATGCCGGTCCGTGACTCCACCTCGGTCCGCATCTGCTCGGTCCACGGTTCGGCGCCGAAGATCCCCACCCGCAAGGAGGTCTCGCGAGGATCGATGCCGCGGGCAATCATCTCGTCCATGATCGCGAGGAAGTACGAGGGCGTCACCATGATGATCTGGGCGCCGAAGTCGCGGATCAGGTCGACTTGGCGTTCCGTCATCCCGCCGGAGACCGGGACGACCGTGCAGCCGAGCCGCTCGGCGCCGTAGTGCGCACCGAGCCCACCGGTGAAGAGCCCATATCCGTAAGCGACATGGCACACGTCTCCGGCGCGGCCACCGGCGGCGCGGATCGATCGGGCGATCAGGTCGGCCCAGTTGTCGATGTCGGCCCGCGTGTACCCGACGACGGTCGGGCGCCCCGTCGTACCGGAGGACGCGTGCACCCGGACGACGTCGGTACGAGGGACGGCGAACATGCCGAACGGGTAGTTCTCCCGCAGGTCGTGCTTCGACGTGAACGGCAGGCGGCTCAGGTCCGCGAGCGACTTCAGCTCATCGGGGACGAAACCCACGCCGTCCAGCGCCGCGCGATAGTGCGGGACATTCTCGTACGCCGTGCGCACGGTCGCCTGGAGTCCGGCGAGCTGCCGCGCCCGGAGCTCGTCCACGGACAGCCGTTCACCGGCGTCCTGGAGCTCCACCGGACACGCCTCACCGAGGAACCGATCGGTCATCCCAACCTCCCTAGAGCCCCAGTATTCCCCTGGGCAGCACTACGGCCGTGCGAGCAGGGTCGCGATGCCCTGGCCTACCCCGATACACATCGTGGACAACGCGTACTCGGCGTCGCGGTGGCGAAGCTCGAGAGCGGCTGTCAGTGCGAGGCGGGCGCCGGACATACCCAGGGGGTGTCCCAGGGCGATGGCGCCGCCGTTCGGGTTGACGTGCTCAGCGTCGTCGGGAAGGCCGAGTTCGCGCAGGACCGCGAGGGACTGGGCCGCGAACGCCTCGTTCAGCTCGATCACGCCGAGGTCGGACAACGCGACGCCGGTGCGGGCAAGAAGCTTGCGGGTGGCCGGAACCGGCCCGATCCCCATGATGCGAGGCGGTACGCCGGCCGCGGCGGTGCCCACGATCCGCGCGAGCGGCGTGACGCCGAGCCGCGAGACGGCGTCGCCACTCATCACCAGCAGAGCAGCGGCACCGTCGTTCACACCCGACGCGTTGCCGGCCGTCACCGTGCCGGGCGAACGGAACGGCGTCTTCAAACCGGCCAGCGCCTCGAGCGACGTCTCCCGCGGGTGCTCGTCGACCTCGACGGTCGTCACCGCGCCCCGCTTGCCGCGGACGGATACCGCAACGATCTCCTCCGCGAGACGCCCGTTGGCCTGCGCCTTCGCGGCCCGCTGCTGACTGCGCACCGCGAACAGGTCCTGGTCTTCGCGGGAGATGCCGAAGTCAGCAGCTACGCTCTCCGCCGTCTCCGGCATCGAGTCGATCCCGTACTGCTTCTCCAGCAGGGGATTGACGAACCGCCAGCCGATCGTGGTGTCGAAGATCTCCGCCTGCCGGGAGAACGCGGTAGTTGCCTTCGGCATCACAAAAGGTGCCCTGGACATCGATTCGACGCCACCGGCCAGCACGATCTCGTTGTCTCCGGCAATGATCGACCGGGCCGCCGAGGCCACCGCGTCGAGGCCGGAGCCACAGAGCCGGTTGATCGTCGTACCGGGTACGTCGGTAGGCAGGCCGGCCAGGAGCAGTGCCATCCGGGCGACGTTGCGGTTGTCCTCGCCCGCCTGGTTGGCGCAGCCGAGGATCACGTCGTCGATCGACGCCGGGTCGAGCGCGCTGTGCCGGGCGAGCAACGACGAGATCGCGTGCGCCGCGAGGTCGTCCGGGCGGACCGCGGCGAGCGCGCCGCCGTACCGGCCGATCGGGGTGCGAACACCGTCGACGAGGTAGGCCTCACGCGCCATCGTGACTCTCCTTCAGAACTGTTCCGGACAATTGTCGGCTGCGACCGCGGAACTCGGCGATCAGGTCGTCGCCGCGGCGGACCGTGACGTCGTAGATCCCGTTCCGCCCGTACGACGCCCGCTCGCGCGCCTCGGCGACCAGGAGATCCCCGCGCCGAGCCGGTGCGACGAAGACGATGTCGGCCGCTTGTGCGACGGTGACCTGGTTGCGGGAGTTGCAGGCGAACGCGAACGCCGAGTCGGCCAGCGTGAAGACGAAGCCGCCGTGCGCGATCCCGTGCCCGTTCACCATGTCGTCGCGCACCGGCATCTCCAGCACTGCGAACCCTTCACCGACCCGGACCAGGCGCATGCCGAGGGAGGCGCTGGCGCTGTCGTCGGCCCACATCGCCGCGGCAACGGCCGCGGCCAGGTCCTCGCTCATCCGTCCACCCAAACTGAGTCCACTGCAGAGGGTTGTGACACTCTATCGGCGATCTGGCCATTGACTGTAACATCACCTCTGAGACCCGGCCTACGCTGTTCGGTAGCAGCAGGCAGTTCCCGACCCTGGAGCGCGCAGATGACCACCGCACCGACCCGTACCGATTGGCTCGCCGCGCACCGTGAGCGCCTGGACGGAGCTCTCGCCGCGATCCGCAGCCGGGGCTACTTCTCCGCGTTCCCGGAGTCGCCGAGCCCGCGCGTGTACGGCGAGACGGCGGCCGAGGACGGCAAAGCGGCCTTCGAGGCACACCGCGGTACGGCGTACCCGGTCGAGACGCCGGGATCGAACGGCACGGTCAGCACCGAGGAGTCGCCGTACGGGATCCCGCTGGACGTCCAGTATCCGCGGACCGTCGAGGACGGCCTGGACGAGCTGCTCGCGGCGGCGCAGAAGGGTATGAGCGACTGGCGTAAGGGCGGCATCGAGACCCGTGTCGGCGTGACGCTGGAGATTCTCGATCGGCTGCACAAGCGCGTCTTCGAGCTGGCCAACGCGGTTCAGCACACGAGTGGCCAGGCTTTCGTCATGGCGTTCCAGGCCGGCGGCGCGCACGCGCTGGACCGGGCGCTGGAGGCGATCGCCTACGCGTACGAGGAGATGAGCCGCTACCCGGCCGAGGCGGTCTGGGAGAAGCCGGCCAAGGGTGACCCGATCCGCTTGGAGAAGAACTTCACCGTCGTCGGCCGCGGCGTCGCGCTGGTCATCGGCTGCAACACGTTCCCGACCTGGAACTCCTGGCCCGGCCTGTTCGCCTCGCTGGTCACCGGCAACGCGGTGGTCGTGAAGCCGCACCCGCTGGCCGTGCTGCCGCTCGCGATCACCGTCGACGTCTGCCGCGAGGTCCTCGCCGAGGCCGGTTTCGACCCGAACCTGGTCACCCTGGCCGTTGAGCACACCGGTGACGGCCTGGCCAAGCCGCTCGCGCTCCGCCCCGAGGTGAAGATCATCGACTTCACCGGCGGCAGCGAATTCGGCGAGTGGCTGGAGCAGAACGCGACCCAGGCCGAGGTGTTCACCGAGAAGGCCGGCGTCAACGCCGTGCTGATCGACTCGACCGACTCGTTCAAGGCGCTCTGCAACAACCTGGCCTTCACGCTGTCCCTGTACTCCGGCCAGATGTGCACCACCACGCAGAACCTGTTCGTCCCGACCGGTGGCATCGAGACGGACGAGGGCCACAAGTCGTTCGACGAGGTCGGTGCCGGGATCGCGAACTCGATCGGCAAGCTGCTCGGCGACGACGCCCGCGCGGTCGAACTGCTCGGCGGCATCGTCAACAGCGCCGTCGTCAGCCGGCTCGAACTGGCGCCGGAGTACGGGCAGGTCGTGCTGGAGTCGCGCGCGATCAAGCACCCGGCGTACGAGGACGCGGTGGTCCGTACGCCGTTGCTGGTCGCGATCGAGTCCAAGGACGAGGAGGTGTACGGGCGCGAGTGCTTCGGGCCGGTCTCGTTCCTGGTCCGTACTGCGGACACCGACGAGTCGATCGAGCTGTTCCGCAAGACCGTCGACGAGGGCGGCGCGATGACTGCCGGGGTGTACTCGACTGACGCGGCCGTGCTGGAGAAGGTGCGCGATGCGGCGCTCGAGGTCGGGGTGGCGTTGTCGGAGAACCTGACCGGCCAGGTCTTCGTCAATCAATCGGCTGCTTTCAGCGACTTCCACGGCACCGGAGCGAATCCGGCCGCCAACGCGACGTACACCGATGGTGCTTACGTTGCGAGTCGCTTCCGCGTCATTCAGTCTAGGCGTCATGTCTGACGCCCTGGATTCCGAGAACCTGCGAGAAGCGCTCGCGTACTACGACAGCTGGCTGGCATTCAACCAGCGCTACCAGCGGATCCCCGGGGTCCAGGCGGCGGTGTACGCCGGCGAGGCGGTCGCGCTCTCCTCGGCGTACGGGCTCGCGGATGTCGAGCAAGGCGTGGAGCTGACGTCGGAGCACCTGTTCCGGATCGCTTCGCACTCGAAGACGTTCACCGCGACCGCGGTGCTGCAATTGGTCGAGCAGGGTCGGCTGCGGCTCGACGACAAGGCTGGGTTGCACGTCACCGAGCTGGTCGGGACGCGACTCGGTGAGCTGACCCTGCGCGAGTTGCTGGCCCACGCCGGCGGCATCACGCGGGACAGCGGAGACGCCGGCTGGTGGCAGCTGGTGAAGGCGTTCCCGGATCGCGAGGAACTGCTCGCCGTACTGCGTGACGACGCGTCCGCGGTGATCGACGACAACGACCGGTTCAAGTACTCCAACATCGGCTACGGCCTGCTCGGACTCGTGATCGAGGCGGCCAGCGGTACGTCGTACAACAACTACGTCCAGACCGCGATCGTGGACAAGCTCGGGCTCTCCGGGCTGGGCCCGGAGCTGGATGCAGCGCGGAGTGCGGAGTACGCGGCGGGGTACAGCGCGTACAGCTACGCCGACCACCGGGTGCCGATCGACCATGTGGACACCCGGGCGCTGGCGTCCGCGACCGGGTTCTTCGGCAGCGCGGGCGATCTCGTCACGTACTTTTCGGCGCATTTCCCTGGCGACGACCGGTTGCTGACGGACAAGTCGAAACGGGAGATGCAGCACCCGCTCTGGCAGACCAGCGAGGAGGACTGGCCGCGGTACGGGCTCGGTCTGCAGGTGTCGAAGGTGGGCAAGCGGAAACTGTTCGGCCACGGCGGTGGCTACCCGGGCCACATCACCCGGTCCCTCGCCGACGGCGAGCAGCGGATCGCGGTGTCGGTACTGACGAACGCGATAGACGGGCCTGCCGGGCAACTCGCCGAGGGCTTCTTCAAGCTGCTCGACCTGGCCGGCTCGAAGGAGCGCGGGACGGAGCCGGGGCTGGAACGCTTCACCGGCCGGTTCGCGAACCTCTGGACGGTGTACGACTTCGCCGTACTCGGCGGCCGTCTCTATGTGCTCGACCCGACGTCGCCCGACCCGGCGGCCGAACCGCAGACACTGGAGGTCGACGGCGACGAACTGCGCGTCACTGGCGGTTCGGGGTACGGCTCGTACGGCGAGTCGTACCGCTTCAACTTCGGTCCGGACGGTCAGGTCGAGTCGGTTCGCGGGTCAGGCGGACTGCTGTCGCAGCCGATCGACCGTTTCACCCTTCCCGATCGGGTGCGTACCGTGCAGGCATGACGATCCACGGGGAACACCCCTTCCTCCCGCCGGAATCGGAGCGAAGCCCGGTACGCCGGTTGCGCGGCCGACTGCCGTCGCCGGTCGGCCTCTGGACCACCTCGGACGACGGCAAGCGCGCCGGGCTGACCGTGTCGTCGATGCTGATCGCCGACGGTGAGCCCGGTCTCGTGATCGGGCTCATCGACCCGGACTCCGACCTGTGGGAAACGTTGCGCTCGGCAAGGACCGCCGTCGTCAGCCTGCTCGGCGCCGGCCACCAGCAACTCGCGGACGCCTTCGGTTACGTCGCCCCCGCGCCAGGCGGCCCGTTCCGGATGATCGACTGGACCGACACCGACTGGGGACCGGCCCCCGTCGGCGTCACCACCTGGGCCGGCTGTCGCCTGGTGGACCCCGACCCCGCCGAGGTCGGCTGGTCCCTCCAGGTCCACCTGGAAATCGCCCACGTAGAACTCCAACCCGACGACCTCCCACCCCTCATCCACCGCCGCGGCCGCTACACAGTCCTGTAGAACTCCCGCCCACGCGACCTCCTCCGTCGGCCCTCCCCTAGCTACGGCGCTCCTTCGTCGTACCTCCCGCTGCCTGGCTCTGGGCTTGCCCCGTGGGGTGGACACCGGGGGCAAGCCACTCCGGGATCAGCGGAGGGCAGCCAGTTGGTCGAGGGCGATCATCAGGTCTCGATCGCGGCCGACGGCCACCATGCGCTCATAGGTGGCGTCCTCGGCGGCGTTCTGGTGCATCACGTTCAGCTGGAGCGTCAGCCGTTCCGCGATCAGGTCGAGGATCTCGTCAGTGGTGCCTTGCCAGCCGTACTCGCGGAGAAAGTCGGCAAGTCGAGGCAGGCGCGAGTCGAAGTCAGTGAAGCCTTCGGCGGCCACGACATGGGAGGCATGCAACGGCGTCCAGGAGAACGCGACCCAGGCGACGTCCAGCTCCAGGCGTACCGGACCGGCCATGTCCCAGTCGACGAAGCCGACCAGGCCATCGACGTTCCATACCGCGTTGTACGGCGCGGCGTCGTTGTGCGCGAGGATCATGCCCGGCTGCCAGCCTTGTCCTTCGCGCCAGCAGGCATCGTCCGGTGGAACGAAGTCGGCGACGGCTGCGTGATAGCGGCGGAGCCAGCGCGCAACATCGGTCAACGCCGATGAGCTGTGGGTCCACGCAGGCCACGGCCGGGCGTTCCCCACCGTTTGCCCAGCCAGAAAGCTGACCATCTCGCGGCCGTCTGCGTCCACACCCAGCGGACGCGGTGCTCCCGAGAAGCCGGCAGCCTCCAGATGAGCCAACAACGCATGGACCGACGGTGTCCACGCCCCCGCGGTACGCCGTACGACGCCGTCCACCAACGAGGCTCCACCGTCGAACCCACCATCCAGCCGTTCACCCATAGCGTCCATCCTCCCCGAACGCCTCCGCAGACAGCCCGAGGTCATCCCGCAGGTGATGCCCGGTCAACGGTTTGGGGAGTCGGGTGATTGGTTGGTGGTGTGGTCTCGGGCCTTGCGGTGGAGCAGTTGCGTGAGGGGGAGGGTGATGTAGGCGAGGAAGGCGGCGAGCAGGATGCCCCACCAGAAGTGGATGACGGCGAAGTAGATGCCGGCGAGGATCCAGGCGGTCAGCTGGACTCGTAGTACGAGAAGGTATTCGAGGTTGAGGAGTGGATCTGGCGGCCGAGTCGAGGCGTCGGTCGGGAAGGCGCCTCGTTGCCTGAGCCGGAAGAGCACGATGACGCGGGTGGTCCAAGTCAGGACGAAGGCAGCTTGGAGGACGGCGGCCGGCCAGACTCCGATCATCGCTGTCAGGACGGTCGTGGCGACCAGCACGGCGAGGGGGATCAGAGCGGCGATGAGTTGCCCGCGGAAGCTCTTGGGCATCTGACCTCCTGACAGCCGGCGAACGAGACCATTCCCACCAGTCGCACGACCGATGCACGCGCGGCTGTCGGAGTGGCTGTCCCGACGGACAGGAGATAGTGGACGGAGCCTAGTGCACTTGAGCGCTGCGAGTGGCGTGCGTACGGCGTACTGGAGGTGCACTACCTGTCGGTCGGGACGCCTTGCTAGGCGTGCTGGGCTGATGCGCAGGTGGTGCAGGTGCGGGCTACTGGGCGAGCCTCGAGGCGGTCGGCGGCGATCGGGCGGCCGCAAAGCTCGCAGGTTGTGTAGGTGCCGGATGCCACGCGTGCGAGCGCGGCGTCGATCTCTGTCAGGTGTTGACGGGCCTGCTCGGCCAGCGCGCCGAGTTGGGAGCGTTCGAAGGCGATCGTCGAACCTTCGGGATCGTGTTCGTCGTCCGCGTTGCTGTCGCGGGATGCGGCGACGACCGCGTCGAAGTCGTCGCTCAGGTTGGCCAAGCGGTCCAACGTCTTCTGCCGCTCACGCTCGAGACGGGTCCGCGGATCGTCCATCCACCCATTCTGGCTCGGCGAACGCGAGATGGTCGCCGGGGGTGGTGGCTCCCGGCCGCCCTGAACCTCGCGGCTACTCGCTGATGTCCCGGATCAGCTTGGCCGGTACGCCGGCGGCGAGGGTGTTCGGGGGTACGTCGTGGGTGACGACTGCTCCTGCGGCGACGACCGAGTTCTCGCCGACGGTGACGCCCTGGAGGATCATCGCGCCGGCGCCGATCCAGACGTTGCGTTCGATCCGGATCGGCGCGGCCGTGATGCCGTCGAAGCGGGACGCCGGAGGGACCGGGTGGCCGGAGGTGATCAGGCTGACGCCGGGTCCGATCATCACATCGTCCCCGATCTCGATGCCGCCGATGTCGTTGAGCTGGCAGCGTTGGTTGATGAAGACCTTGCGGCCGACGCGGATGTTGATCCCGTGGTCGCAGTACAGGGGCGGGATGAGGTTGAAGGTCTCGTCGACGGGCTGCCCGGTCAGTTCACTCCAGACCGAGCGGATCGCCTCGCGGTCGTCGTACGAGAGTGTGTTGAGCCGCTCGGTCAGCCGGATCGCCCGCTCGACCCGCTCGCGGATGCCGTGTACCTCCGTCACGCCCTCTTCGGTCCAGAGCTTGGCCATGTCGTCTCCTCGTCGTCGCTCGGGTGACTGATGCAACAGGGGATGAGCGGGCCCGCACAAACAACGGTCGGGGCGGCGTGCCACAACTCTTGGTTGTCTAAGGTGATCAGGTGGATCTCGAGGCCGTCCGGACGTTCGCGGCGGTCGTCGACACCGGTCAGTTCCAGGCTGCTGCCGACGAACTCGGCATCACCCAACAAGCCGTCTCCAAGCGGATCGCCGGCCTGGAACGCGTGCTCGGCGTACTCCTGCTCGTCCGATCGGCACGCGGTACGAGCCTGAGCATCGACGGGCAGGCGTTCCTCCCACACGCCCGCGAACTCCTTCGGGTCGCCGACCGCGCGCTCACCTCGGTCCTCCCCGGCCGGCGCGCACTCCGCATCGACGTCCTCAACCGTCGCGCCGCCACCGCAGCCGCCCTGCACGCCTTCCACCAGGCCGATCCCGGCGTCGACCTCGACGTGGTGACCCTGCCCGATGCCGATGTCGACGCCGCCGTGGTCGCGGTAGCCGCCGGAACCATCGACGCGACCTTCCGCGCTATCACCGATCCGCGGCGCCAACTCACCGCTCCCGTCACGGCATGCCGGGTCATCGACGACCCTCACCAACTTCTCGTCGGCCCCCGCCACCCGCTCGCGGAGGCAACCAGCCTCACCCTCGCCGACCTCACGCCGTACCGGATCTGGATGCCCGGCATGATGCCCGGCTCCGAGTGGCGCCTGTACTACGAGGAGCTCGCGCGCGCGTTCACGCTCGCGATCGACACGGGCGGCCCGAGCTTCGGCGTCGAAGTTCTCCTCGACGAACTCGCCGGATCCGCCGACCTCGCCACCTTCGTCGGCGAGGGCACCCGCTACTTCTGGCCGGAGTCGTACGACCTCCGCCGCATCCCGATCGTCAACCCCACGCCGGTCTATCCGCACTCGATCATCTGGCGCGAAGACAACCCACACCCGGCACTCGCAGCCTTCCTCCATCACCTGCGTTCCACCCGCACCAGCCCCGCGAGCCAGATCTGGGTCCCTCCGTGGGCAGAGAGCGTGAGGAGCTAGTACTACGGGCAGTCCGCCCACGCGGCTCCTTCGTCGCCGCTCCCCACCCCCCAGCTACGGCGCTCCTACGTCACGCCTACCGCTGCCTTTGTTCGAGGAAGAGTTCGCTCACGGTGGAGTCCTGCGCTGTGTCGTGCTGAGCGCTCGCAGTTGGCGAGAGAATGGCGACCTTCGCTCCGTCGGTCGTGCTGATAGGAGCAATTGCACTCATGTCGAGGCAGCGAAAGGCGCGACGCAGGAGCGCCGTAGCTGGGGGGTGGGGAGCGCCGACGCAGGAGGCGCGTGGGCGGCAGTCGTTGAAAGATCTAAAGTGCTTGGCATGAAAGCGACGACTATCCATGCCCCCTTCGATGTGCGGCTCAGTGACGTTCCGGATCCGGTGATCGAGAAGCCCACCGATGCTGTGGTGAAGATTGTTGCCGGGTGCATCTGTGGGTCCGATCTGTGGTCGTACCGCGGGGAGAACAAGATCACTCCGGGGAGCCGGATCGGGCACGAGTATGTCGGGATCGTGCAGGAGGTCGGGTCGGAGGTGCGGACGGTGAAGCCGGGTGATTTCGTCGTCACGCCGTTCGTCGCGAGTGATGGGACGTGTCCGAACTGCAAGGCCGGGCTGCAGTCGGTGTGCCAGAACATCGTGGGGATCGGCAGCAAGGGGGCGGACGGCGGCCAGGGTGAGTACGCGAAGGTGCCGTGGGCAGATGGCACGCTGGTCGCGACGCCCGAAGTACCGGACGATGCGCTGGTTCCGTCGTTGCTGACGTTGTCCGACGTGATGGGGACCGGTTGGCATGCGGCTCGTTCGGCGCGGGTCAAGGCCGGCGACACCGTCGTGGTGGTCGGCGACGGCGCTGTTGGATTGTGTGGGGTTCTCGCCGCTGCCCGGATGGGTGCAGAGCGGGTCGTCGCGCTGTCGCGGCACGAGTCGCGGCAGAAGCTCGCGCGCGAGTTCGGCGCGACGCACATCATCGCCGAGCGCGGGGACGAGGCGAAGGCCGCAGTACTGGAACTGACCGACGGGGTCGGAGCGGACGCCGTACTGGAATGTGTCGGCACCGACCAGTCCTTCAAGACCGCGTTCGACGTCGCCCGGCCGGGCGCGACCGTCGGGTTCGTCGGCGTACCGCACGGTGTGGAGGTGCCGATCCGGACGATGTTCAGCCGGAACGTCGGGTTGGCGGGCGGCGTCGCTCCGGCGCGTCAGTACCTGCCCGAGCTGATGGCGGACGTACTGTCGGGAGCGATCAACCCCGGTCTTGTCTTCGATGCGGAGCTGCCGCTGAAAGCGGTTGCCGAGGGCTACCAGGCGATGCACGAGCGACGCAGTATCAAGGTTCTGCTGCGTCCGTGAGGATGTCGTGCCCGTCGGCGGGCATTGACTTCAGGCTGTGAACGGCCTCAACAATTGCGCACATTAAGGTGTCACATCTGCACAACGTGCGTGTGTAGAACGTTGACACCTGCCCGCACGCGTGCCCAGAGTTGGCCCGTCAAGGGGGCATTCATGATGTCCAGACAGCTCCATGAGCTGATCGGAGAGTGAAAAAATGCGTGGTGGTTTGAGCAAGACCTTCGCGGTCATGGGTGCCGTGGGTCTTCTCGCGGTCAGTGCCTGCGGTAACAGCAACGACAACTCCGGTGGGGGCGGCTCGTCGGCCAGCAAGGACGTCACCGTCTTCACCTGGTGGGCAGACGGCGGCGAGAAGGCCGGACTGGACGGTCTGGTCTCGACGTTCAACACCGAGTGCAAGGACTACAAGTTCGTCAACTCCGCCGTCGCGGGTGGCGCCGGTTCGAACGCCAAGCAGGTGCTGGCGAACGACCTGGCCGCCAAGAAGCCGCCGTCGACCTTCCAGGCGCACGCCGGCGCCGAGCTGGGCGACTACATCAAGAACGGCCAGGTCGACGACGTCAGCGACCTGTACAAGGAGTTCGGCCTGGACCAGGCCTTCCCGAAGAGCCTGCTGGACAACCTGACCGTCGACGGCAAGATCTACTCGGTGCCGGCCAACGTCCACCGCGCCAACGTCGTCTGGGCCAACCCGACGGTGCTGAAGAAGGCCGGCCTCGACGCCACCAAGGCACCGGCCACGGTCGACGCCTGGATCGCCGACCTGGAGAAGCTGAAGGCGGCCGGAGTCAAGGCTCCGCTGGCCACCTCCAAGGGCTTCGCCCAGGAGATGGTGATGGAGGTCGTGCTGCTCGCCGAGCTCGGTCCGGACAAGTTCACCGGCCTGTGGAAGGGCGAGACCGACGCCAACGGCGCCGACGTGACAGCCGCGCTGACGAAGTACCAGAAGCTGCTGAGCTACAGCAATGTCGACCGCGACGCTATCGACTGGCCGGACGCGCTGGGCTACGTCAACAAGGGCCAGGCCGGCTACACGGTGATGGGTGACTGGGTCGCCGCGCAGCAGTTGGCCGACAAGGTGCCGGACTCGGCGTACACCTACTGGCCGGCGCCGGGCACCGCGGGGAACTTCCAGTTCCTGGCGGACTCGTTCACGCTGCCGACCGGTGGTCAGGACCCCGATGGTGCGAAGTGCTGGCTGAAGGTGGTCGGTAGCGCGGACGGCCAGAAGGCCTTCAACACCAAGAAGGGCTCGATCCCGGCCCGTTCCGACGCGGTGCCGACGGACTACCCGAAGTACCAGCAGTCCGCGATGGCCGACTGGAAGTCGAACAAGATCGTGCCGTCCTGTGCGCACGGCGCTGCCTGCAGCCTCGGTCAGAACGACAGCATCCTGTCCGCGATCAGCCAGTTCAGTGGCAAGCCGGACGTCGCGACGCTGCAGAAGGCCCTGGCGACCGCGATCAAGTCGTCCTGACCCGCGTTGTCCTCACCGGTTGCTGGTGGTTCGTCTTGCCGCCGGCACTCAACCTAGCCACAAGACAAACCACAGAGATCTGGAGTCCTGAGCATGCATGGAAGGATCCGTACCTGGGGTCCGGGTGCGTTGGTGCTGCTGCCGACGGTGTTGTTGCTCGGGTACTTCGTCTACGGGTTGATCGCCTGGACCTTCAACACCTCGTTGACGGACAAGCACAACGCCCGCCCGGTCCCGACGAAACACGTCGGGTTCGAGAACTACGTCAACCTGTTCGGTGAGGACCGGTTCCTCAACTCGCTGAAGAACCTCGGCGTGCTCACGGTGGCGTTCATCGTGGGCACGCTGATCTTCGGCGTGCTGTGGGCACTGCTGCTGGAGAAGGGGGTCACCGGCGAGGGTGTGTTCCGGTCGATCTTCCTGTTCCCGATGGCCGTGTCGATGATCGCGTCCGGCGTCGTCTGGGGCTGGTTGCTGAACCCGTCCCAGGGCGACGACGCGCGCGGCCTGAACCGGCTGTTCGCCCTGCTGCACCTGAATTTCCTGGAGAATCCCTGGTGGACCGCCGGCAGCAGATGGACGACGATGGCGTCCATCGCGCTCCCCGCGGTCTGGCAGCTGTCGGGGTACATCATGGCGCTGTTCCTCGCCGGTTTCCGCGGGATCCCGCCGGAGCTTCGCGAGGCGGCGCGGGTGGACGGCGCGTCGGAGTTCAAGCTGTACCGGTACGTGCTGTTCCCGCAGTTGTCCCCGATCGCGTTGTCGGCGCTGATCATCCTCGGGCACATGTCGCTGAAACTGTTCGACCTGATCTACGCGATCACCGGGCCGAACCAGTTCCGCACCGAGGTGCCTTCCGTCTACATGTGGAACACCTTGCTGCGCAGCGATATGGCCAAGGCGGCGGGTATCGCGATCGTGCTGCTCGCGGTCGTCGCCGTCCTCGTCATTCCCTATGTCGCCTACACCGTCCGGCAGGAGAGCGAAGAATGACCGTCGTGGAGGCATCGGCTGCCACCGGTAAGGCCGCAGCGGCGATCAGCCGGAAGCCGCAGCGCAGTACGATCAGCGACGGATCGACCAGGAAGAGCCGGACCGTTCGGTATGTCCTGCTGCTGTTGTTCCTGCTCTTCGTCCTGACGCCCGTGTACGTCGTACTCATCACCAGCTTCAAGACCTCCAGCGACACCACCGCCGCCGCGCAGTGGTCGTTGCCGCAGACCTGGACCCTGGAGCCCTGGCGCAAGGCCTGGGACGTCCTGCAGCCGTACATGGTCCGCTCGCTCTCCCTGGCGGTGCCGGCCGCGATCATCGCGTCGATGATCGGTTCGGCGAACGGGTTCGTGCTGGCCCGCTGGCGGTTCCCCGGGGCGAACCTGGTGTTCGCGTTCATCCTGTTCGGGATGTTCATCCCCTACCAGGCGGTGATGCTGCCGCTGCGGCAGACCTACCAGGACCTGGACGTCACCCGCGGCATCCCGACCCTGCTGATCACGCACGTGATCTACGGTCTGCCGATCTGCACGCTGATCTTCCGCAACTACTACGCGACCGTGGTGCCGAACGAGATCATCGAGTCGGCCCGGGTCGACGGCGCCGGCCTGATCCAGACCTACGCGCGGATCATCCTGCCGATCTCGATCTCCGGCTTCGTGGTCACCCTGATCTGGCAGTTCACCTCGGTCTGGAACGACTTCCTGTTCGCCCTGTTCCTCACCCAGCAGAACAACGGCCCGGTCACCCTCGGACTGGCGGCGCTGGCAGGTGGCCAGAAGGTGGACTACGCGGCCTCGATGGCCGGTGCCCTGATCACCTCGTTCCCGACCCTGCTGGTCTACATCCTGCTCGGTCGCTGGTTCATCGGCGGCCTGATGGCAGGCGCCCTCAAGGGCTGACCCCCGTACTACGGCCTCGCGGCTCGCGCGCACTCCGGTGAGCGCGAGCCGCGCGTCGTACTGGATTCACCTGCAGTGCGTGCGTCGTCACGGCGTGTCGAGACCTTCATCCACAGGACGCGCGCACGGCCCTGCGGGCAGGTGCTCATCAGCGGTAATCTCGCCAGGGTGACCAAGTCACGAGGCCGGGACGGACGCGGCAGCCACCTGCGGCTGGTCGACTCCAGTCCGGGCTCCACCCCAGCGCAGCCGCCGGTGGGTGTCGTGGGGACAGACCTCGACACCACGCCGAGCGTTGCCGTGCTGGAAACCTTGCTGGAAACGCTGCAACTCGACCTTGCTGCGGCCCCGCCCGCGCTGCATCCGGTGATCGCGGAGGCCTCGGTCGCCCGGTCCGCCGCGTTGCTCGCCGACCAGCTCTGGCCGGCCGGGCAGCCCGACGAGATCGGGGAGGTCGAGCGGTTCTTCTGGGCCGATGCCGCTCGCGTGCTCGGTGAGCGGCGGGACCTGGAATCCTTTGTCCTGTTGACGAGTCTGGCTCGAACGGTCGGTCCGGCCGGGCGGTTGCCGCTGCAGCGAGCGCACCTGTCGCGCGGGCGTACGCAGTACGGGGTCCCTGATTGGGTCTCCCGGATCGCGGGGTTCCGGCTGACGAGTGCGATCGTGTCCGAGGACGTCAGCGGGGACGGGCTCAGCGTCGTGCTCGACTACGACGACGACCAGCATCCGCACACCGTGGTGGTTTTCGTCGACAACAATCAGGGCGCCATCGCGAAGGATGTCTTCGTCGGGCCCCCGGTTGATCGCGTCGTCGAGGCGTATCAACGTGGCGGCCGGGTCACCGTGCGCACCGTCCGGCCGGCAACGGCCGCCGGGATCATCCTGCAAGCGCTCGGGGAGACACACGATCACGACGACCCGCCGGTGACCGAGGACTTCGAGTTCTTCTCGGGTCTTCTCGTGAACCGGCTGACCCAGTTGCCGGAACGGCCGATCCGGCCGCCGGTGCGGCCGCAACTGTCCGGGCGGCAGCGTGATCAGCTGGTGACGGAGTTCCTCGACTCCGGTTATGCGAGCGGTCTGCCCGACGACGCGGCCGATATCGCGCGGCTGTGGATCGACCACGCTGTGGACCGGACGGTGGGCGGCCCGCTGCGGGTGAGCGCCGTCCTGGTCGAGCTGTTCCTTTCGTACTGGCTGCCGCGCAAGGTGCTTGCCGACAGCACCTACTTCGCCGCGGTCCCGAGGGTGGTGAAGGCGTGGCTCGAGTTCGCGGGGGAGCGGACGGCGCTGGATCTGGCCACCGTCGAGGAAGCCCTCGACGCGGTCGACGTATGGACCCCTGCTCTCGAGGCGGCGGCGCTGGCCGAGCCGATCGGCTCCCGCACCGGCGAGCGCGTGTTCCTGGATGACACGAGTGACGATCTCGAGGACGCCTACCGCACGCTGGCCGGCCTCGGCGCGCCACCGCAACCGGACCTCCGCGGCCTGGACAAGTCCCAGGCCGCCACCTTGACCGTTCTCGCCCCGCACGCCTGGCTGCTGGCCGGCGAGACCCTCGGCACCGACTACGCCGCCGAGGCCTACGAGATCGCCGACCGCCTCGTCCGCGACGCCCCCGACCTGCTCACCAAGGCCCGTCTCTCCACCTGGCCCCGAGCCATCGTCTGGCTGCTGGCCCACCGCCACCGCCTGGTCGGCCCCGGCGAGCCCCTCACCCCCCTCGCCCTCGCCTCCGAGCTCTCCTCCTCCCCACCCACCCTCCGCAAAACCGCCAAGCTCCTCACAGACACGCTGATCCTGCCCCGCTGAGTAAAGCGAAGGCGTAGGGGCCCGCTGCCTGAAGAGCGAAAGGGCGGAAAGGTCGAGTAGCCGGGCTGTACCGCTGAGTGAAGAGCGAAGGGGAAGAAGGCGGGCTGCCGCGCTGACTCAGCAGGTGGGCGGGCTTCGGGGGCGGTTGGGGTGGGACGGACAATGGGGGCATGCATGTGCGCGCGCCGGAGCTCAAGGGTCGGGGATGGTTGAACACCGGGGGACGGGAGCTCAAGCTCGCCGACTTCCGCGGACGCTTTTTGTTGCTCGATTTCTGGACTTTTTGCTGTGTGAACTGTCTGCATGTGCTGGACGAGTTGCGGCCGTTGGAGGAGAAGTACGGCGATGCGCTGGTGATCGTCGGCGTGCATTCGCCGAAGTTCGCGCATGAAGGGGAAGAGGCGGCCGTCAAGGCGGCGGTGGAGCGGTACGAGGTGGGGCATCCCGTGCTGGACGACCCCGAGCTGGTGACCTGGCAGAACTACACCGCTCGGGCCTGGCCGACGCTGGTGCTGGTGGATCCGAACGGGTACATCGTCGCGCAGTACTCCGGTGAGGGGCACGAGCACGCGCTGGACGCCCAGCTGGCCGAGTTGATCGCCGAGCACGAGGAGGCCGGCACGCTCACCCGGGGCAAATCGCCGTACGTCGCGCCGGAGCCCGAGCCGACCGAACTGCGGTTCCCGGCCAAGGTGGTTGCTTATGGCAATGGGTTCTTGGTGGCCGACGCGGGGAACCACAGCATCGTCGAGCTGGCGGACGATGCGACGACGGTGGTGAGGCGGTTCGGGACCAAGCGGCGCGGATTCGCCGATGGACCTGCCGACGAAGCATCCTTCTCCGAGCCGAACGGACTGACCGTACTTCCCGACGAGATCGCGGCGGAGGTCGGTTATGACGTGGTGGTCGCCGACACCGTGAACCACGCGCTCCGCGGGATCAACCTGAGCACCGGCGAAACCCGCACGCTCGTGGGCACTGGCAAGCAGTGGATGGACGGCGACGGCACCGGCGTACTGAGTTCGCCGTGGGATGTCGCCTGGTGGCAGGACAAGATCTGGATCGCGATGGCCGGTGTCCACCAGCTGTGGACGTTCGACCCGTTCACCGGGACGACCGAAGTGGCCGCCGGTACGACGAACGAAGGTCTCCGCGACGGCGCGAAGGAGCAGGCCTGGTTCGCTCAGACCAGCGGCCTCGCGGTCGACGGCGACCGGCTGTGGCTCGCGGACTCCGAGATCTCGGCCCTGCGCTGGGTGGACACCGAGGTACACACTGCCGTCGGAACCGGCTTGTTCGACTTCGGCCTGCGTGACGGCAAGGCCGAGGAGGCGTTGCTCCAGCACCCGCTCGGCGTGACGGTCCTCCCGGACGGGTCGATCGCGATCGCCGACACGTACAACGGCGCCGTACGCCGGTACGATCCGCGCGCCGGCCTGGTGGAGACGATGGCGACCGGGCTCGCCGAGCCGAGCGGAGCTGTTGTCTCAGGCAACGAACTGCTGGTGGTGGAATCGACCGCGCACCGGCTGACCCGGATCCCGCTGGGTGCGTCGGCGAAGCCGGACGAGTTCTCCACAAGGACCCAGCGGCCGCCGATGGAGATCGCGGCCGGCGAGGTGACGCTGGAGGTGGTGTTCTCGCCGCCGCCGGGGCAGAAGCTCGACGATCGGTACGGGCCGTCCACCCGGCTCCTGGTGTCGTCGACGCCGGAGGCGCTGCTGAAGGAGGGCGCGGGCGACACGACCGACCTGGTCCGTCGCCTGGTGATCGACGAGCGCGTGGGCGACGGGGTGCTGCACGTCGCAGTACAGGCCGCTTCTTGTGACGACTCGGCCGAGGTGGAGTTCCCGGCCTGCCATCTGCACCGTCAGGACTGGGGCGTACCAGTGCGAGTGACGACCGAAGCCGCCACTCGCATAGAGCTAGTGCTCTCAGGAGCCGCTAGAAGCTGAGCTGCGAAGGCTGGTGGTGCTGCCCTCTGTCTTTCCTTGCAAAGTCTAATTTAGTGCTTTTGTGCTCGCTCAGCGGAGTTATCCACAAGGCTATTCGGTGATGTCCCGGTGGTGTTCCTCGACGACGCGGTATTCCTCTTCGACCGCGGGGTCGATGGCTTCGGTCGGGACGCGGCGGCGCCGGTTCGTGATGTAGAACGACAGGGCGATCCCAGCCAGGCCGGCGAGCATCAGGATGTACCCGACCGCGGTCAGGTTGACGGCGTCCCAGGAGTCGCGGACGGCGAACGCGAAGATGGCGCCCACCACCATCAAGAAGATCCCCACACCGATGCTCATACCCGAGCCCTCCTCGAGAAGATTCAGACACTTAGACGCTACGCCCGTCACAGCACCGAGGTCCATCACCTACGTGTGTCGATGGTCACCGACGGCAACGGGCCGGGCTGCTACGACCTCCACGTACCCGCGCGTAAACCCGCATAGCGGGTCAGTTGGAGCGGAGGGCTACATCGCCGCTGACTGTGGTGGCGGTGATCTTGTGGTTCGCCGACGCGTTGCTGGTGAGGTTGTTGTCGACCTCGCCGCTCCTGGTGTCCGTCTGGATCTGGTAGTCGCCGGCCGGGGCTTCGACGGTGATGTCGCCGCTGGTGTCCTCGGCCTTGACGTCGGTGGCCTCGTCGAGGGCGATCGTCAGGTCACCGGAGACGGTCTTCGCGTTCACAGGACCGGCCTTGAGGTGCTCGGCGTGCAGGTCACCCGAGCTCGCGTCGAAATCGAGCTTTCCCGACAGGCCGTCGATCACCGCGTCGCCGGAGGCGAGGGTGAGCTTGACGTCGCCGCTGACGTCTTCGAGTTCGACCTTGCCGGAGTTCGAACTCGCGTTCACTCCGCTGACGCCGGCGATCGAGAGGTCGCCGCTGCCGTGCTCGCCGGTCACCTTCGTACCGCGCGGGACGGTCACCTCGAAGTCGACGTGGCACTGCCAGCCGCAGTCGTTGGTCAGCCGGAGCGTCTCGCCGTCGACCTTGTACGCATCACCGTGCTTCACCAGCCAGTAGGAGCGCTTCTCCTTGATGGTGGTCTTGTCGCTGTCACCGACCTTGATGGTGATGTCGGCATTCGCGGAGTCGAGCCTGACCTCCGAGATCCTGCTGGTCACCTCGTGCTGGTCGCTGGAGTCCTTGTCGCCGACCATCCAGAGCGTGCAAACCGCGCCCGCCGCCACGAGCAACGCACCCACCTGCCGGGTGTCAGCCATCGCCATCCGCCTCTTCTCGTCCCTGCCTCAGCGTGTCGCTCGACAGTAGGTCCGGGACGCCGGCAGCCGGATCAGGCACAACCCTCAGAACCGCCCTGACCCCGACCCCAGAAACAACCTGGGTGGGCCTCAGGACTTGTAGTCGCCGCGGGATACTGCGGCCGGGAGGTCGTTGCCCAGGGCGCCGAAGAAGGTGCGGGCCCAGAGGTCGGTGCCGTGCCAGTACGGGCCGTCGTCGCCGGGGAGCGACTTCGGTGCTACACCTCGCTTGAGCGCCTGGCGGCATTCCGCACACAGCGGCAGAGTCACCGTAGTGCCGTCGGACTCCACCTGCGTCGGACGGCCGGAAGCCCTTCCGTGCAAGGGATTGAAGGCACACAGCGCCTGTACTACGGGAGGCTTGCGCCCCTCCGCGAGAGCCTTCGCGATCTCCAGTTCGCGCCGGCCTTGGTCGAGCAGCACCATCGCACCCACGACGTCGACCAGATCGCGCGATGCGTCCAGTACTCGCCCGGCCGCGTCGTGTGCGTCAAGAGCCAACTGCTGATGGCGTAGCCCGTCACCGGCCACGGTCGGCAGAGCGGCCAGTTCCGAACCGAGGTCGGTCAGTTCCGCCGTCGTCTCCCGGGTCAGCCGACGGCGACGTTCCGCGGCCACCGTCGCGGCGACATGCGGCGGAATGCTGAACGGCTTCTCCCGACGCGGTGCACCGGCCCCACCACCGCGCCGCCGCAACCCGATCCACAACCCGAGCGCGACGAGAATCGCCAACACCGCGACAACGATGCCCAAGGCAACCAAACCGCCAGAGACGCCGTCGCTGGAGGAGTCGTCGCTCGGCCTGGTTCCGGTCCCCTCCGGCTTGGGCGTGGCGGCCGGCAGCGGCGGCCCGGCCAACAGCTCATAGAACCGAGCCAGTACTTCGGTCGGCCCCGCGTCGTACCCGGTGTCGTCCAGCGCCCGGTCCCGGGCCGCGTTCAGGATCTTCCAGTCGAGAGTCGGGACGTCCCTGACCTCGAACCACGGGAAGCGCCCGCCGCCGTCGACCACGACGTACAGGCCGGGTTTGCGCAGCGCGTCCGTCACCAGCGTGATGACGTTGCGTTCCTTGCCCTGGAACGCGTCGCTCGGGCTCAGCGGCAACACGATCGTGTACACCGGATAGCCGAGCGCCTTCGCCTTCGTCCGGACCTCACCGACCATCTTCGCGGACAGCGCCGGCGCATACACCGGATCGATGTACACCGGATCCTTCACCAGCGCGGCAGCGATCTCTCGAGCGCGCTCAGCCGGCGTCTCTTCTGCATGGCTTGGCGCTGTCTGACTCAGAGAGCTATCGACGGGGGTCGCCAGCGCCGGGGCAGGCAGAGCGAGGGCACCGAGGAGGAGCATGCCGGCAACGAGGCCGAGGCGGGGCTTCATGACTGTCCTTCGCGTCGTCGGGCGACCAGGGCCGCCAGGCCTAGGACCGGCAGGGCGAGGATTGCTCCGCCCAGCAGGCCGAGGGTGAATCCACCGAGTCCGTTGCCGATCGCTTTGGCCGGTGTGAACGGCTCCGGTTCGTACGTCGGTTCCGGCTCGTCTGGCAACGGTGTCGTGCGGGCCGCACGTGGTTGGTAACTGTCGTCCACCTCGACCTCCTCCAGGTAGGCGGCGACCTCGTCGGCAGCAGTCGCCTTGGATGAGGTGGCGTAGGTGGTCCGCGGACTGCGTACTGCGATCAGGTGGGCCGCGCCGCTCGTCGAGTGCTGGTCGAGGACCAGGTAGAGACCGGGCTTGCCGTTGGCCACCGCGAGCCAGCCGGCGAGTTGGACGACGTCCTCCTTCTCCGGGAACCACGGGCCGGTCGGCAGAGCCGCGGCGTACACCGGGACCGGCGCCCTCGCGATCAGTGCCGCCACCTGCCGCACTGACTCCGCCTCGAACCCTTCCGACCCGGCGAACAACGGATCGACGTACACCCGATTCGTCTTCCAGGCAGCGACGGCCGCCGTCACTCGCGGATCGGACCGGAAGTCGGCGTGGGCAGGCGTGGTGGTGGTCAGTACGACGAGCAGGCCGGCCGCCAGAGCCAGCAGGAGCCGCCTCATCGGCCGACCCCGTAGACGCGCTCGACGCGGTCCGCCAGATCGTCTTCGAGTGCACCGAATCCGGTCGCCAGCAGCGGCTCTTGTTTCGGATCGAGAGTCCAGTACGGAACGGCCTTGCGATCAAGCCCGAGCAACCCGGACTTCTTCCACAACCGGAACCCGCGCGGGGTCTCACCCCGAGCCAGAATCCGGGCGCAGGCAGGACAAGTCGGTACTTCGGTATCTTCGGTCCAGGCGGCCTGGACACTGCCCGGCTGATGAGTCGGGTCGAAGAAGCAAGGCGGCTGGACCTCCTTGCCACCGGCAGCCTGTTGAGCCTGCCGAGCGAGTACCAGCGCACCTGCGGTCGCCGCGAGATCCTCCGGGGCCGCACTCCGAAGCGCCCGCGCGGCGGCCAACCTCTCCGCAGCGTCGTCCCGCTGATCCAGCAGCTCAGGCAGCTTCACCTTCGCCCGGGCCCGGTCCGACGCCGTGATCCGAGCCTCCAGACTTCGTACTGCGCGATCCGCCTTCGCAATCCATCGATCCGCCTGCAGCTGAACCGAGGTGATGCGGGCCGGCGTTCCAGCCTTGCTCGAGCTGGTCTTCGCCTGCGTCGACCTGGGCCGGCGTTTCGTGGACGGTCGCCGTCGTTGGTGCCGCAATGTCAGACCGATCACCAGCAGGAAGCCGGCCAGCCCACCGGCTCCCATGCCGATGAAGACGGACAGATCTTCCTTGTCCGTGGTCGAGGGGCCGGAGTCGTCCTCGTCCGCCGGTTCCAGGTCACCGGCCGGTACGTCGGGCAGCGGGCGGCCGTCGTACGCCGTCGCCGCTTGCTGGATGGTCCGGACGATGCCCGGCGCGGGCCGGGTGGTGACGAGCTTGTGGTCCCACTTGTCGTCCAGCTGGACCCGGGTGAGGCTGCGCCCTTTCAGTCCACCCGGCCGGATCAAGGTCTCCTCGCCCGACCAGTAGTCGCCGGTGACCGTCCAGACCAGGTACAACCCGGGCTGCCCGACGCGTGCCTGCAGCAACGTCGGCAGGTCGAGATCACCCGACCTCGTGAGGGGCGTCCGCGGCAGCAGCGCGACGTACACCGGGAAGTTCACCGTCCGGGTCGCTGCGCGGATGCGGTCCAGCTCGGCCTGCGGGAAGCTCGGCCGCATCGCCGGATAGAGGTAGAGGTGATCGGTCCGCCAGGCCGCGGCGATCTGATCCGGTAGTTCCGGCGGAGCGGCCGCGGCGGGGACGGGGAAGAAGAAGGCGAGCGCGGCCAGTGGCACCAGGCGCAGGAGTCGGGCGGACATCGGAGTCAGCGTACGGCGCGGCGGAGCCGGACGAGATGCTGCCTGCGGAGTTCGACGACGAGGGGACACGCCTTCGTTGACGCTGTCCCGGTCGCCGGGGTTCCGGACGAAGCGCGGCCCTGGCCTGGACAGGGGAGACCAAGCCAGGGGCGCGCATCGCACGGGCAGAAACGTTCCTTCATCTGCCCTGCGCTCACCAGGGCAGATCGCGGGGCAGATCAGCTGCCCCGCTACCGGGCCTCCGACTCGGCCCGCGCAAGCGGCCGAGCCGGAGGTGCTTCATCGGCGACCGGTCAGAAGGCGGACTCGGGCAGGTCCATCACGTCGAGGTCGGTCAGCTCGGCCTTGATCCGCTCGGCGCGGACGGTCGGCATCGTGGACCGGACGAACCACTGCGCGGCCGCGAGCTTGCCGGCGTAGAAGTCCTGGTCCGCGGGCGACAGTTCGCCGCCCAGCTTCTCCAGTGCGACCTCGGCCTGCCGCAGCATCAGCCAGGAGCAGACCACGTCGCCGAGCACGTACAGCAGCCGGGAGGTGTTCAGGCCGACCTTGTAGACGTTGCGCGGGTCGCCGTTCTCCGCCTGCGGGTTGCTCGACATCAGCGCCTGGCCCATCACGCCGAGGATCTTCTGGGTGTCCTCCAGGCCCTTGGCGAGCAGTCCGCGCTCCTCCTTCAGCCGGCCGTTGCCGGCCTCGGAGGCGACGAACTCCTGGATCTGCTCGGCGAGGTGGCCGAGCGCCTTGCCCTGGTCCTTGATGATCTTGCGGAAGAACAGGTCCTGGCCCTGGATCGCCGTGGTGCCTTCGTACAGGGTGTCGATCTTGGCGTCGCGGACGTACTGCTCGATCGGGTAGTCCTGCAGGAAGCCCGAGCCGCCGAAGGTCTGCAGCGACTCGGTGCCGAGCAGGGTCCACGACTTCTCGGAGCCGTAGCCCTTCACCAGCGGGAGCAGCAGATCGTTGACCCGCTCTGCCTCGAGATCGTGCTCCCCGGCGTACCGGGCCTGCTCGGCGCGATCCTGGTACGTCGCGGTGAACAGCACCAGGGCACGCAGCGCCTCGGAGTACGACTTCTGCGTCATCAGCGAGCGGCGGACGTCGGGGTGGTGGGTGATCGTGACGCGCGGGGCGTCCTTCGCCGGGTTGGTCAGGTCGGCGCCCTGGACCCGCTCCTTGGCGTACTCGAGTGCGTTCAGGTAGCCGGTCGACAGGGTCGCGATCGCCTTCGTGCCGACCATCATCCGCGCGTACTCGATCACCTGGAACATCTGCGCGATGCCGTCGTGCACCTCGCCGAGCAGGTAGCCCTTGGCCGGGATCGTCTCGCCGAAGGTGATCTCGCAGGTGGTGGACACCTTGATGCCCATCTTCTTCTCGACGTTCGTGACGAAGGCGCCGTTGCGCTCCCCGGTCAGCTCGCCGGTTTCCAGATCGAAGTCGTACTTCGGTACGACGAACAGGCTGAGCCCCTTCGTGCCGGGGCCGCCGACGCCCTCGATGCCCTGCGGGCGGGCCAGCACCAGGTGCACGATGTTCTCGGTCATGTCGTGGTCGCCCGAGGTGATGAACCGCTTGACGCCCTCGATGTGCCAGGTGCCGTCGTCCTGCAGGGTGGCCTTGGTCCGGCCCGCGCCGACGTCGGAGCCGGCGTCCGGCTCGGTCAGCACCATCGTCGCGCCCCAACCGCGGTCGATCATGTGCTGGGCGATCAACTTGTCCCGCTCGGTGCCGTTGCGCCACAGCACATGGGCGAAGTTCGGCCCGGCGGCGTAGATGTGGATGGCCGGGTTCGCGCCCAGGACCATCTCGGCGGCGGCCCAGCGCAGCGACGGCGGGGTCGGCTGGCCACCGAGCTCCGGCGGCAGCTCGAGCTTGTACCACTCGGCGTCCATGTAGGCCTGGTAGCCCTTCTTGAACGCCTCGGGCATGGTCACCGAGTGCGTCTCCGGGTCGAACACCGGCGGGTTGCGGTCGGAGTCCTCGAAGGACGCGGCCAGCTCGTTCTTCGCCAGCCGGTCGATCTCGCCGAGCACCTCACGCGCGGTGTCGACGTCCATGTCGGCGTACGGCCCCTGTCCGAGCACCTCGCCACGGCCCAGGACCTCGAGCAGATTGAACTCGATGTCCCGCAGATTCGACTTGTAGTGGCTCACGCGGTTTCCCCTGCCTCTTCGCTGCATATACTCACGAGTAACTTAAGTATATACCCGCCAGTAACAGACGCAAAGGGAGTTGGCTGGGGCAATGACTGTGAAGCTCGTCTACGAGACGCACTCGACGACCGTCGACAACGAGCGGGGCGTGGCGACCGGGTGGTTGCCGGGGGAGTTGTCGGAGGAGGGGAAACGTCATTCGGTGGAGCTGGGGCAACGGCGATCGGACGTCGACGCGATCTTCAGCTCGGACCTGCGCCGCGCGGTACAGACCGTCGAGCTCGCCTTCGAAGGACGGGATGTCCCGCGCTTCCAGGACTGGCGCCTGCGCGAATGCAACTACGGCGACCTCAACGGCGCCCCGAGGGAACGCCTCGAACCACGCCGCCGGTACGTCGATCACCCGTTCCCCGGCGGTGGCCAGAGCTACCGCCAGGTCCTCGCCCTCACCCAGTCCTTCGTCTCCGACCTCAAGACCCTGTACGACGGTCGCACGGTCCTCGTCGTCGCCCACTCGGCCAACCGCTGGTCCCTCCAGCACCTCCTCCACGGCACCCCGCTCGAAGACCTCGTCGACGCCCCCTTCGACTGGCAGCCCGGCTGGGAGTACGAGGTCTGAAAACGTCGGCCGGGTCGCCGCGATGGAAGTTTTAGACCAAGATGAGAACTGGTGAGGGAGGAAAGTTACGGGGGCTGATCCGAGGAGAGCTATGAGCAGCACCGCACGGGTTGAGGTCCGGGTGGACCGGCGGTCGTTGGTGGCCGGGACGGTCGGCAACTTCGTCGAGTGGTACGAGTTCGGCGCCTACGGCTTCTTCGCGACCGTGATCGCGGCGAACTTCTTCAGCAGTACTTCGACCAGTGACGCCGAGAGCCTGATCAAGACCTACGCCTCGTTCGCGCTGGCCTTCTTCTTCCGCCCGATCGGCGCGGCCGTCTTCGGGCGCCTCGGTGACCGGATCGGCCGGCGGCCGACCCTGATCCTCGTCCTGTTGCTGATGACCGGCTCGACCACGCTCATCGGCGTACTCCCGACGTACGCGACCGTCGGTGCCGCGGCGCCCTGGTTGCTCACGCTGGTCCGCGCGCTCCAAGGGCTGTCCGCAGGTGGTGAGTTCGGCGGTGCGGTCTCGATCATGACCGAGTTCGCCCCGAAGACGAAACGCGGCCTGTACGGCGCCTGGCAGTCCTTCACCGTCGCGCTCGGGCTGCTCGCGGGTGCCGGGCTGGCCGCCGTCCTCGCGACGACCCTCAGCAAGGATGCGCTCTCCGACTGGGGTTGGCGCGTGCCGTTCCTGCTCGCGCTCCCGCTGGGCCTGGTGGCGCTGTGGTTGCGCCTGCGGTTGGCGGAGACGCCCAACTTCGACCGGGTCAAGGAAGAGCTACGAGAGCCCGCCGACAAGGCCGAGGTGGCCAAGGCGATCGCGCTCGGGATCGGCCGGCTGATGGGCTGGTCGGCGGCCGGCTACACCTTCTTGGTGGTGATGCCGTCCTACCTGCAGGCGACCTTGCATGCGACGTTCCAGCAGGCGCTGGTGGCGACGGTGCTGGCGAACCTCGGCTTCGCGGTGTCGATCATGCCGGCGGGCTGGCTGAGCGACCGGATCGGTCGCCGCCCGGTGATGGTGACCGGCGCCGCACTGGTCGTGGTACTGGCGTTCCCGTTGATGAATCTCCTGCAGGACAAGGGGAGTTCGACTGCGGCGAAGGGGGCCGCGGTGTTCGTGGCCGGCCTGGTCGTCGGGCTGATGGCCGGACCGGGTCCGGCGATGCTGGCCGAGATGTTCCCGACCCGGGCGCGCTACACCGGCCTGGGGCTGGCCTACTCGCTGTCGAACGCGGTCTTCTCCGGCAGCGCCGGGCTGATCATCACCGAGTTGATCAAGCGGACGCACAACGTCGACATTCCGGCGTACTACGTGGCGGTCACCTCTGCCGTCAGCGTGCTCGCCTTGCTCACGCTGCGCGGCGACGACCATCGACGAGAGCTGCGGGACTGAGGTATGCGCGTCATCGGATTGATGTCGGGGACGTCGTACGACGCGATCGACGCGGCAGCAGCAGATCTCCGGTTGGAGGGCGACACGATCGTCCTCACCCCATTGGGTTTGCTGAGCCGGCCCTATCCGGACCACCTGCGCCGGGAGCTGGCGGGGTCGTTGCCGCCAGCAACCACGTCACTGGAGCAGGTCTGCCGGCTGGACACCGGCATTGGACAGGCCTTCGCCGCGGCGGCCGGACAAGCGGTCGAGCAACTCTGCGGCGGTCACGCCGATCTGATCGTCTCCCACGGCCAGACCGTCTTCCACTGGGTCGACGGCGACCAGGTCCGCGGCACGCTCCAACTCGGCCAGCCGGCCTGGATCGCCGAAGCGACGGGCAGCACCGTCGTCTCGGACCTGCGCTCGCGAGACGTCGCGGCCGGTGGCCAGGGCGCACCGCTGGTCAGCATCATCGACGTCCTCTGGCTGCGCGGGCGCCCCGGGACGCCGGTCGCGCTCAACCTCGGCGGGATCGCCAACATCACCGTGATCCGCGACGAGCCGATCGCCTTCGACACCGGGCCGGCCAACGCGCTCGCCGACGCTGTCGTCCAGGAACTCACGGGCGGCCGGGCGAGCTTCGACGCGGACGGAGTCATGGCCGGCCGCGGCACTATCCACCCCGAGTTGTTCGAGCGACTCCTGGTCGAGCCGTACTACGGCCGGCCGGCACCCAAGAGCACCGGCAAGGAGCTGTTCCATCTCGGCTACCTGGCGCACGCGATGGACGGCCTGCCCGAGATCGCGCCGGACGATCTGGTCGCCACCGTGACCGCGTTGACCGCCCGGACCGTCGCCGATGCGGTGCACGCGTACGGCGGGACGGAGGTGATCGCAGCCGGTGGTGGGATCCGCAATCCGGCCCTGATGCACCGGCTCGCGGAGGAGTTGGGTGACGGCGTTCCACTCCGAAGTACGGACGAACTCGGGTTGCCTTCGGTCGCCAAGGAGGCGTACGCGTTCGCAGTACTGGGGTTTCTGACGGTGAACGGGCTGGGCGGGACCGTGCCGAGTTGCACGGGCGCGCGGCACGCGAGTTTGCTCGGGTCGATCACGCCCGGTGTGGGCCCGATGCCGCTGCAGTCGCCGCCCGCGGTGGCACCGGTGAAGTTGCGATTGAACTGAACCCAGCGGCATGTGACGATCCAGCGGTGATCACCGCCAAGGAAGTCCAGGTCGACGGCCGTCCCGCGCTGCTGACAGTCCCCACCGACGAGCCCGTCCGAGCCGGGGTCGTCGCGCTGCACGGGTCCGGCAACTCGTCGTACCGGCAGGTGATCTTCGAGCATCTCGCCAACACGCTCGCACCGCTCGGGGTTGCCGTCCTCAGCTTCGAACGGGAACCCTGGCCGCGCGACGACGTCGACATCCCGTACGACGTCCAAGCGGCGGGCGCGGTCGCGGCGTACCAGGTGCTCAAGTCGTACTACGACGTGCCGACCGGCTTCTGGGGAGTGAGCCAGGGAACGTGGATCGCGGCGCTGGCGGCCCAACGGCTGCCGGAAACCGCGTTCATGCTGCTGCTCGGCTGCTCCGGAGTCAGCCCGGCCGAGCAGATGCGGCACGCCACGATCGAGTCCGTCCGGCGGGCCGGGTACGACGAGGCCGCGGTCGCCGGAGCCGTGGAGATCCGCGACCAGGTGGCGGACCTGCTGCGCGGCAAGATCGATCGCGCGCCGGTGGACGAGCTGCTGCGGCGGCAGGCGGACCAGCCGTGGTTCGACCTGGCCGGCATCCCCGTGGACCTGGGCGACGAGCTGCCGCTGTGGCACGAGATCGACTTCGCCTCCGAGCCCCTCTATGCGACGGTCACCTGCCCCGTGCTGCTGATCCACGGTGAAGACGAGGCGAACCTGCCCGTCCCCGAGACGCTGGAAGTCTGGCGCCGGGCCGCGGCGGCGTCGGGCAACACCCAGATCGAGAGCGTCCGCATCCCCGGGGTCGGGCACTGGCCGGGGTCACCCGATCGCTCGCTGGAAGGGATCAGCGCCGACTACACGGCGATCCTGCGCGACTGGACCTCGAGATTCCTTACTCGTTGACCCAGGCAAGGATCTTGCGAGCCGATTCCTCCGGCGTACCGTCGCCGGCGACCGAGCGGGGGACCAGCTTGCGGATCTCGGCGGCGTCGGCGAGCGCCTCGGCGATCTGCTCCTCGGACCACCCGCGCGCAGCGAGTCGCTGCCGGCGTACGGCGTCCGGGCAGTCCAAATGCAGCCAGCGGCCCTCGGGCAGCTGGCGCGGGACGCCCGGTGTCAACAGCAGCATGGGAGTGCCGGACCGCCGGACCAGTTCGGTGATCCGCAACCAGAGCGCGTTGTACGCCGGCCAGTTGGCCGCCGCGGCCGAGGTGGCGATGTCGACGCCGAGCACCCGGCCCTCGGCATCCAGCAGCTCGTCCATGTCCATCACGACCAGCTGGCCCTCGCCGACGGACGTGGACCGGCGCAGCCGCAGCAATTCGGGCACGACGGTCGACTTGCCCGCGCCGGGCGCTCCGGTCACCACGAACAACCTCGACACGGTCCTATTTTCACCTCCGACCGCGACTCGGGCAGCTCCAGCTCGGGAGTTGACCTTCGACTTGGTCGAAGTCTCAGGATCGGCGGCATGACAGACGAGCTGCTGACCATCAGTACCTTCGCGCGGCGGGTCGGGCTGACGCCGAGCGCCCTGCGGTTCTACGACGACTGCGGACTGCTTCGCCCGGCCGAGGTGGACGACCAGAACGGCTACCGGTACTACTCACCGGAGCAGGAGCAGCGCGCTGTGTTGCTGCGGGATCTGCGAGAGATCGACCTGCCACTGGCCGACGTACGCGTCGTCCTGGACGAGGAGCCTGCGCAGGGGGCAGCCGTGGTGCGGGCGCATCTGCGGACGGTCGAGGGTCGCGCGGACACGGCTCGGCGGGCGGGCGCGCGGATCCTGGCGATGCTGCCGGCGGTGCCGTACGAATGCGCGGTGACGTTGGGCGGAGCGGAGCTGGCCAGTGCGATCCGGCAGGTTTCCGCGGCCGCGGCACCGACCGATGAGATTCCGGCGCTGGCCTGCGTACTGGTCGAACTCGGTGAGGACGAGGTCACGCTGGTCGCCAGCGACCGGTACCGGTTGTCGGTGCGCAAGCTGCAGTCGCTCGGCTTCCGGGGCAACGCCCGCAGCCTGCTGGTGAAGGCGACGGAGCTGGTCGAGCTGGGGCGTTGGGCGGCCGCGGCGGAGAAGGTGACGATCGAGGCGGGCCCTGGCGGGTCGGCAAGCGTGCGGACCGCTGAAGAGTCGCGGGAGGTCGGGGTGGTCGAGGACGACTTCCCGGCGTACCAGGGGATTCTGGACGGGCTGGCGACGCCGGTCTGCCGGGTGGTGGTGGACCGGCTGCGGCTGCTCGAGCTGCTGACCGGCGAGATCGTTGCCCTGGACATCAAACCCGGCCGGTTGACGGTGGGTGAGGTCGGCGAGAACGGTGCAGCCATCGCGCCGAGCACGGGTGAGCTCGAGGTGGTCGGGGTCGGAGAGGTGCGGGTCGGGTTCACGGCGGCAGTCTTGGCGGCCGCGCTGAGTGTGAGCGTCGGACCGGACGTCCTGCTGGAGATCTCCGAGCCGGCCACTCCCGTCGTCGTCCGCTCAGCTGACCAGGGCACCTTCACCACCTTGGTCATGCCTGCTCGTCTCGACGGGTGACGCGCGGCTACTACGGCTGGCTCGCAGGCGCGTCGCTCTCGGCCTTTGGCGACACCGCGTTGTTCTTCGCACTGGGCTGGGCGGCGTCGGGCATCGGCCCGCACGCCGCCGGCCTGGTGCTGACCGCGTACACCTTGCCGCGCGCAGTCCTGCTGATCCTCGGCGGTGTCCTCGGTGACCGCCACGGCCCTCGCCAAGTGCTATTGGCCAGCCACTGCCTGCTCGCCGTACTGACTTTCGCCCTTGCCTACGCGACCCACCTCACCGGTACTACGGTGGCGCTGCTCCTGGCGACTGCAGCGATCATCGGCACTGTAGACGCCTTCGCGCTCCCAGCAGCCGGTTCGTTCCCACGTCTCTTCGCCGGTGACGACGAACTGCCCCGAGCGATGGCGCTGAAAACGTCCACCCAGCAGTTGGTCACCCTAGTCGCAGGACCGGCAGGCGGTGCGTTGGTCGCCTTCGCCGGCCTGGTGGGCGCGCTGGTCGTCGACGGCTTCACCTTCGCGGTCGCTTTCGCCGTACTGCTGGCGATCCGCCCGCCCAACCAACCTCCCGAACCACAGGCTCAGCGGTCGGTGCTGGCGGAGGCCATGGACGGGCTGCGGCTCGCCTGGTCGGACCGCGTACTACGGGCGCTCTTGCTGACCGTTGCGCTCGCCGGCGCCTCGGTGCTGCCAGTGACTTCGTTGTGCGTGCCGCTATTGGCGCGCGCTCACCACTGGGCCCCTTCGCAAGCCGGCGTCATCGTCGGAGCAACAGTGGCGGGCGGCTTGGCGGTTGCCTTACTGGTAGCCCGAGTCGGCACGTACGTCTCGCTGGGCGCGGGTGCCGCTGCTGGATGCTTGGTTGCCGCCGCGGGGCTCTGTGGGCTGGCTGTGGCGCCTTCGGTGCCGTTGGCGGTCGGGTCCGCGGTGGTGCAAGGCGTGGGAGTCGGACTCTTCGGTGCTCATCTGTCGCCGTTGTTCGTGGCGAGTACGCCGCGCTCGCACCTGAGTCGCCTGCAGTCGGTGCTGGTGCTGATGCAGACGCTTCCGCTGATCGTGTCCAACAACTTGCTCGGGGCGGTTGCAGGGGTCAGCCCGCGGCTCGCAGTACTGCTGTGTGCGGCTGGGCTGGCCGGAGCAGGGGCCTGTTCGGCCACGCTGCGAACTGCTCGGACTGCCGTGATCTGAGCTGATAGGGGTACCTTGAGGGGATCGGAGGGGTGGACGTTCACTGTCGAGCGCCTTGGAGTCTCCGGTCTGACGAGGCGATATCGATGTCGATTCCGCTGTACCTACCGTCGTCCCGCCCCCTGTCGCGTTCGCGGAACCCAGCGAGCCCGGACGGCCCCGTTGCCGCCGGGCGCCTGACCGGAGTGGGTGAGCCGGTCCGGCGTACGCCGTCGGACATCACCTTGGCGGTGATCTTCGCCGAACTGACCGCGGCGCGCGCCGCCAACCAGGCCGAACGCGGTACGCCACGGCTGGGCAGTGCGGGCGGCCCGCGCGCAGACCGCCTCCTGGTCAGCCTGGAGACCTGCGTGCACGCGCTCGAGGACCGCAACCTCCCGATCCCGCCGACGCTCAGAGACGAACTGCGCCTCCGCCGCGCCCTGTACCCGACGCCCAGGCGCTAGGACGCGGCGGTCCGCCCCACGACGCCGTGGACGGACGGACAGCGCGGTGAGTCAGGATCGCGGCGACTCCGGTAGATATGGCGAGAGCAGCAGATCCAGCTGGTCCCGCAGGAAGTCGGTGAGGCTGCCCCAGCCGTTCACGGCCCAGACCTGCAGGGCGCCGTTGAAACAGACCAGGGTCAGCCGCGCCAGGGCCGGCACGTCCACGTCGGGCTTGAGCTCGCCCGCCTGCTGAGCGGCTGCCAGCAACCGGGTCGAGCTGTCGACGATCGCGGCCGAGTGTGCGAGGGCGTGGTTGCGGAACTCGGGATCGGCGACATCCAGCTGGACGAAGCCGAGTCCGTTGCCGAGCTCCTCGCGATGCTTGATGTGGGCAACGCTGGACAGGGCGAAGTCGCGCAAAGCCGCCAGTGGTGAGGTGTTCCGGGCCTCGGCCTCCTGGACCGCGCGCAGGACCACGTGGGGCGACCGCGCCGCCGAGGCCAGCAGGAGCCCGCGCTTGGACCCGAACCGCTGCATCAGGGTCGGTGGAGCGAGCCCGACGCGCGCGCCGACGGCCGCGAGGGTGAGCTTGGCGGGGCCGAGCTCGGCCAGCACCTGGCGGGTCGCGTCCAGGATCGCGTCGTCACTGATCAGACGGGGTCTGGCCACGGCACCCCCACTCCCGATTTGTGAACGGCCATTCGTTAACTCGGCCGAGAGTAACAGATCTTTGTCCGATCAGTTATTCCTTCACGACGGGTGGACGGCGAGGTGCGCCTCGCTAAGGTCTGTTCCGGTCGGCCCTCCGCCACGGGCCGAACTTGTCGTACCAACGGGGAGCTCCACCATGCGTTTCGCCCGCGTCGTCCTCGGCCTGTTGCTGGCCCTGGCCGGCTTGCTGATCACGATCGCCGGTGCCGTCGCCGCCTTCTGGCTGGTCGGCCCGGACGACACCGTCGACACCGGTGAACACCGGCTGACCGGCAAAGGTCTCGCGGTGATGACCGCGCCGGACCTGCTCGACCGGCACGGTCCGACGCTGCACGTGACGGCGACGTCGGCCAAGCCGGTCTTCGTCGGGATCGGCCAGGACCTCGACGTGGCCAGCTACCTCGCCAGCTCGCAGTACTCGCGGGTGGTCCGGCTGAGCCTGCCGCCGAAGTTCGAGACCCAGGAGATGACGGGCGGCCTGCGCCCGCTCACCCCGCCGGCCGGGCTGGACTGGTGGACGGTGAAGGCCAGCGGTGCGGGTAAGCAGTCGATCAGCTGGCCGATCGCCGACGGCGCGTACGACGTGGTCGCGATGAACGCCGACGGTACGCCGGGGACCGAGGTCGGGCTGACCCTCGGCGTGCAGCTGGCCGGGTTGTTCGGGACCTGCCTGCTGATCTTCGGGGCCGGGCTGGTGCTGCTGGTGGTCGGGCTGATGCTGCTGTTCTTCCGGCGGCGGCGTCCCCCGGTGCCGCTTCCCGCCGTGGCGGTGGTCAAGCCGCTGCCCGAGTTCGTGACGGCGAGCGCTTCGTCGGGGCCCTCTTCGCCGTCGAACCACGCGCCCTCGAACCATGCGCCGGCGTACCAGTCGCCGACGTACAAGGGCCCGGCTCGCCGGGTCGCCGGTACGGCGGTGTTGTTGCTGGTGGCAACTGGTTGTGTCGCGGTGCCGGTGAAGAACACCAGCGCGTCGACGAGCCGTCCGGCGGTCACGGTGGCCGATGGCCAGGCCGTCGTCGCGCGGTACAACGAGCTGAACAACCAGGCCAACCAGGCCCGCGACCCGAAGCGGTCGGAGGCGATCGAGGGCAACCCGACACTGGCGATGACCCGGGCGGGGTACCAGATCAGCCGCATCACCGACCCGGCCGGCAAGAACCTGATCAAGCCGTTCACCTACGTCAAACCGAAGATCGGCGCGCCGCAGTTCAGCTCGTACCCGATGCGGTTCGTGGTCGACTCCGGCGTCTCCAACGATCCGAACAGCCGCCAGCTCGGCGTGTGGCAACGGCAGAACGCCGGTACGCCGTGGGTGCTGACGCACTCGGTCTACCCGGCGTCGACGATGCCGCTGCCACCACTGGAGGGGCTGCGGATCCCGGCCCAGGCGGACATGGACAAGTTGTCCACCTTGCCGCAGGCGGCCGCCGCCAATCTGGCGGTCTACCTCACCGGCGGCGCGCGATCCCCCAAGTCCGCGCTCTTCACCCCGTCGCCCGGCATGGTCAACCTGCTGAACCAGCGGGTGAAGGAACGGACCGCCGACGTGGCGCAGAGCTACATCGCGAACGCCACCGACACGTTCCACCCGGCCGGTGATCCGGTCACCTTCATCACCTCGGCCGGCGAAGGGCTCGTCTTCCTGACCGTCACCGAGCAGTACCTGCAGCTGATCGAGCCGGGTTCCAACGCCTACTGGACCAGCGGCGAGGTGACCGCCTTCAGCAGGATGGTCAAGTACACCCAGACCCTGCACCGCGACTACCTGCACCAGATCGCCCTCGTCATCCCCCTCAAGGGCCACGGCCGCATCCGTGTCCTGTCCATGGACGGTCAACTGGTCGGCGCCGGCGGGTCCTGATCACGGTTGGTTATCGGGGGTTGTGTGCGGTCGATGAGGGGTTGATGCTGTAGGCCGGTTGCCGGCGAGGCAGGTGGGGATCGGTCTCGCGGCATTGGGGGAACAAGGGTGGGGTATGCGATCAGGACGTTTGCTGTGTACTGCGGTGCTGTTGCTTTCCGCCGGACTGCTGACGGGATGCGGGGCGGAGGAGAAGGCAGCGGGTCAAGTGCCCGTCGCTGCTCCGGTGACGACTGTGGAGACGACGCCGTCGGTCGAGGTGACGCCGAGTGAAGTCGCGCCGACGCCGGTAGAGGCCAGTACGCCGGTGCAGCCGACCGCGCCGCCGGTGTCAGCGGCGCCGGTGACGGTGAAGCGGACGGTGGTCGAGACGAAGACCATTCCGTTCAAGAAGCGGACCGCACTCGACTCGTCGGTGCCCAAGGGACAGAAGTCGATCACCAAGCGAGGCGTCAACGGCGTACGGCGGTTGACGTACGAGGTGACGCTGGTCGACGGGGTGCAGACCGCCAAGCGGCTGGTCAAGCAGGTCGTGGCGACCCAGCCGGTCACGCAGATCACCACGGTCGGCACCAAGGTCGACGAGCCGTCCGGTGGCGGTGGCTGCGACCCGAACTACTCCGGCTGTGTCCCGATCGCCAGTGACGTCGACTGTGCGGGCGGCAGCGGCAACGGACCGGAGTACGTCCAGGGGCCGGTCACTGTCATCGGCTCGGACATCTATGGGCTCGACGCCGACCACGACGGCATTGGTTGCGAGTGAGTCAGCGCTGAGACAACAGCCAGCGCCAGCGAGGCCGTTCGGTGTAGAGACACGCAAGCGCCAGCAGGCTGACCAGTACTGCGACCGGCAGCGGCCAGGCGAGCCACGAGCTCACCACGGCCGCTACCAGTTGCAGTAGGACGATGAGGATCGTCACGAAGCCGGGCACCGGCACGACAGTGCGTGCCTTGTCGCCCGGCGTCTGGAAGACGCTCGGTACACCGATCAGTACTACGACCGATGCGATGGCCAGCGGAATCGAGTGAGGCGCCAGAGCCCAGGGTGTCGCGGTCCAGGCGATCAGCTCGGTGAGGAAGCGGAGGGCTGAGGCCGCCCGCGAGTCCGGTGACGCTTGAACCTGCTCAGTCATGGCCGCACGATGTCACGCGCGTGGGTCGACGCGCGGTGTCAGGACCGCAGGATCGTTGAGAGCGTGCGGCCGTAGGTGTGGTTGGTGTTGTACGTCAGGCGGGTGCCGGTGACGGTGTGGGTGACCGTGGCGTCGCCGGAGACCTTGTGCAGCCATTGGCCGGTGAGTGTTGTGGTGATGGTGGCTCGCCTCATCGTGGGGTCGGAGACGGCGACCGTGGTGCTGCGGTCCGGGTGTCGCTGGGTCAGGACCGAAGCCGGGCCGTCGATGGTGAGGCCTGGGAGGGCGTGGCGTCCTGGTGTAAAGGCGTTGGCGGCAGTGAGGTTCAAGGTGGTGTGGCGGATCGCCTGGAGCCGTTTCGTGTTGGAGAGCAGCAGAAGCCTGCCGTGCGCGTAGGTGCGTAGTCGCGCCTCGGTTGCGTTGGGGACGAGGGCGTAGGCGAGCGCAGTACTGGCAGAGGTGAGGGTGAAGACCTTCTTCGTCACCGCGGTGTCCGGGTTGGTCGCACGGATCACGCGGCGGCTTCGGGTGACGTCTGTGAGGTCTGTGGTCACGTCGCTGGGGGCAAGCAAGTAGTAGCCGACAGAGGTGCCTGCGGTGACGTTGGCGTAGCGCAGCCACCTCGCGTCGCGAGTGACTACTACCTGGTCCGTCGGTGCTGCTATGCGAGCGTCCAGGGACGTCGTGACGGCTCTGGTGTCGTCACCGATGCCGGCCGCGAGTACGACGATCTCCTCGTCGAGCATGAACCACGACTTGGTGGACCGCGCGTTGCGGTAGACCACGAAGTCGTCCGGCAGCGAGTCGCGCTCGGCGTACGCGACGTCGTCGGACTGGATCCACCCGGCGGCCCCGTACGCACCGAGGGTCGCGCCACCGGAGTACTGGTTGGTTCCGCGTGGGAAGTAGACGTAGGTGTTCTGCGCTTCGGAGGAAGCGGTGAAGACAGGCGGGTTGTCGTAGTACTGCGTGCCGCAGAGCTCCGGGATCGTGCGGCGCTCTTCTACTGGTGCAGTGACGCCGCCGAGGGCGTAGGGCGAGACGGTGGTGAAGTAGTCGACACCGAAGGACTTCGTCTGGTCCTGGCCCGACAGGTAGAGGTAGTGCGCGCCGTCGCCCTGGAACCACGGCATCAGGTTCTCGCCGCTCATGTACTCGTACTTGCTGATCCGGTCCGAACTGCGCGCCAACGCGAACGCGAACCCGGGTCGCCTGTGCACGGTCCGATCCATAGCGTTGAAGGCGACACTGCTGGCCGCTGGATTGAGATCAGCAGCCTGTACTGCGGGGTCGCTGATGATGTCGGCGAAGCGCGCCACGCTGACGGGGGAGACGAAGCTGTTCGGGTTCAGCGTCGGCCGGGCGGTGAACTTGACGTAGCCCTTGAGCAACGCGGCATCCGCGGCCGCGGCGTAGTCGGAGAGGTCGACGATCGCCTCCACCACGACCGCGACGTCGTCGTACCCGGTGGTGGTCCGGCTGACCGCACGGCCCTTGACGATCTCCATCATCCAGCCCTCGAAGATCAACGGCGCGAAGCCGTTCACCACCCAGCCCTGGACGATACCGACCAGGTCGCCGCTCTGCGCGTAGCCGGTGCCGTCGAGCATCTTGATCGTCTGCACGACCCGGCTGAGCAGGCCCTTGCCGTACGACCCGGTGTACGCGACCGAGTCGTGCTGAATGAACGAGCCGTCCGCGTAGTACCCGTCGGTGACGCCGTGCTGCAGGTCGTACGGGTCGATGGTCGCGAAGACCGTGAACTGATCCTGCAACGCCTTCCGGATCCGCGCGTCGTCCTCGAGCAGCGCGCCCTGGATCACCCGGTTGGTGGTGATGTCGGCAAGGTTCGCGCCGGTGTGGAAGCGGGAGTCGAGATTCACGTCGCCGTTCGTCCCGTTGCGCAGATAGGCGTCCATCGACGCGACGTACGTCGTGATCAGGTCGCGCGGCGCATCCAGCAGGGCGAGCGTGCGACCGACGTACGTCGAAATGCCGATCTCCCAGGTGAACCAGTTGCCGTAGTACCCCTTCGTCTGGTCGCCGTAGTAGTTCGTGTGCAACCACGCGAGCTTGTCGAGCAACCGCGTTCGTACCTCGGCGTTGCCCTGCAGCTCCGACGCCGGGCCGGGGCGTCGGGTGGCGAGCGCGATCTCGTAGAGGTGCTGGTACGACGCGCTGAGGTTGGGGTCGCTGGTGCCGAGGGGGAGGCCGGCGAAGAGCTCGCCCGACTGGGCTCGGTCCATCGCGCTGAGCCAGGTGCGCGCCGTCTGATCGATCGCCGCGACCTTGGCGGCAACCTCCGGCCGCGCGTTCGACTCCGCGGTGCCGGCGAAGATCGCGATGGCATTGTCGAGCAGCCTTGCTTCCCCTGGCGGCTCGTCCAGACCGGCGGCGATCGCCTCACCAGGCCGAACCGCGCTCACCAGCGCGGCAGCGGGAACGAACGACAACAGGCGGCGACGCGTGATCTCCACTGGCACTCCCGGGCGAAAGGGAAAACCTCACCCCCCGAGTCAACCAGCCGAAACTAACTTACGGCAACCGCCAATCCCAGCCCGCCTGTCCGCAGCCGCCCGTCGTCCTCGAGGCAGCATCCGTCCTGGGGGACGCAGAACAAGAAGTTCACGACGATCTCGGTGTCGGCAACGAGATCGTGCTGGACGATATCCGGACGTGTTTTGCGCTTCATGTGGAATCGAAATCAGATGTGCGCGTGTTCAGCGGTTGTCCGTTGCGGGGGTCAACGTTCTGGTGTCAGTTGTGTTGCTGAAGACGCCGGACGACCGGGTGCAGTTCGACGGTGGCTAGGCGCCGGAATGTCAGAACCTGTGGGGCACCTTCGCGGGGGACCTGGCGCCAAGGAGTGGTAGGTCGGCGGTCGAAGGTTTCGGGCGACGGTGGCCCGGAGACGGCGAAACCCCAGGTCGGGGAGTTGGTCCTGACCTGGGGTTTTGGTGGAGCGGGTGACGAGAATCGAACTCGCACTGTCAGCTTGGGAAGCTGATGTTCTGCCATTGAACTACACCCGCCGAGCTGGCCGTGAACCAGCAGACCGCAGGATCATACCTGAGGCCGCGGGCGGTTTGCACGGGGGGTTCTGGGGGAGTTTTCCACAAAGGGCTCGCCCAGGACTGGGCAGGCGGGTCAACATCTGGCAGATTAGAACGCGTTGCCGGGGGCAACATTCGACGCAACGTGAGGATGCGGTCCCTGCCGGGACCGGACAAGATGGTTGCGGGGCAACTGAAAAGAAGGGGTGAACAGGTGGCAACTGAGACCAACGACGCGCTGGAGAACCTGGAGAAGGAGCTCGTCACGTTGGCGCGCCGGCTGCGTGGTCTGCAGCGGACGCTGTCCGACGAGGCACATCCGGACCTGGAGCCGGCGCAGTACGCATTGCTGAACCACGTCGAGGACCTGGCGCCGGTGCGGATGGCGGATCTGGTGGCGGCACTCGAGGTGGACAAGGGACCGGTCAGCCGGGCCTGCGCGCGACTGGAGGAGGAAGGCCTGCTGAAGCGGGCCGCGGACAAGTCCGACGCCCGCGCGACTCTGCTGACGCTGACCGCCAACGGCAAGCGCAAGCTGGCGGCCGCGCGGAAGAAGCGGCACAAGGTGATCGAGGACCTGCTCAAGGACTGGTCGCCGGCCCAGGTGAAGACGTTCGCCAGCCAGGTGTCGAAGTTCAACAAGCTGTCCGGCTGATCCGTTGCCAAAGGCCCGTAGCTGGGGCGATCCGGGGAGCTGAGGGCTCCGGAGGGCCATCTTCGGGCCTGTGGCGGCTGTGACCGTGCCAGGCAGGACGGGGGCGGGCGCAACGACGGCTTGCTGCGGTAGGTTGCGTTTGTGCTGCTCTCCGACCGTGACATCTTGGCCGAGATCGACGCGAAGCGGGTCCAGCTGGACCCGTTCGATGCTGCGATGGTGCAGCCGTCGAGCGTCGACGTACGGCTGGACCGCTTCTTCCGGGTGTTCGAGAACCATCGGTACCCGCACATCGACCCGGCCGAGGAGCAGCCCGACCTGACCCGGATGGTCGAGCCCGAGGGTGAGGAACCGTTCATCCTGCACCCCGGCGAGTTCGTGCTCGGCTCGACGTACGAGCTGGTCACGCTGCCCGACGACGTGGCGGCGCGGCTCGAGGGCAAGTCCTCGCTCGGCCGGCTCGGCCTGCTCACCCACTCCACCGCCGGTTTCATCGACCCCGGCTTCTCCGGGCACGTGACGCTGGAACTGTCGAACGTGGCGACGCTGCCGATCAAACTCTGGCCCGGCATGAAGATCGGCCAGCTGTGTTTCTTCCGGCTGTCCTCACCCGCCGAGCACCCGTACGGCTCGGAGAAGTACGGCTCGCGGTACCAGGGACAACGCGGCCCGACGCCGTCGCGCTCGTACAAGAACTTCCACCGCACCGACATCTGAGCCGGTACGCCGAAGGCCCGGCGCGGAGATCCGCACCGGGCCCTCTCAGCCGTCGACGATCAGCCGATGGCCTTCTGGACCACCAGGATCTTCTCGGTCGTGAGAGTCGCCTTGTTGCCGGGCTCCTGCAGATAAACGCTGCCGTACTTCGAGACCATCACCGGCGACAGTTGGTTGCCGGACAGCAGTGAAGTGTCACCCCAACCGCCGACGTTCCCGATGCCGGACGACGACGTGTCGTCGGGTGTCGTCCCGGCCGTCGGAGTCGCGCTGGGTGTTGCGCTCGGGACGACGACGTCCTGGCCGGTCTTCGCGTCCAGGATCGCCGGCTGGCTGTCGGCCTGCCCGTAGACCAGCCCGTTGTAGATCGTGGTGATCTTCGGGACCAGCCGGTTCGACGACGAGTCGTAGCCCCAGGCCAGCTTCCCGGTCGCATCGTCGAACCCGGAGATGGCAGTCTTCTGATCACCCAGCGAGCGGTTGCAGACCACGGCAGCCACATGGTCGGAGAAGCAGGTCGCCTCGTTGGAGTCCCCCGAGGGCGGCAACTTGTTCTCGACCACTTCCCCGGTCGCGATGTCGGCGGCGTAGATCGCGTTCGCATGATCGGCGTCGTCCTTGGCGCCGGCCACGGATCCGGTGCCCGCGAAGTAGGCGTGCTTGCCGCCCGAACCGGTCGGGGTCAAGTAGTTCATCGCCGGCACCGGCACGGTCTTCTTGACGGCTCCGGTGACACCGTCGGCCTGGACGATCGCGTTGTCCTTCGCGCCTTCCTGCTGGCTGCCCTTGACGCCGACGACGACGCCGTTCAGTACGCCGGCCGCGCGGATCGCCGGGATCGTGGTGGCCTTCTTGGTCGCCGGGTCGGCGAACACAGAGAAGTCGCGGACCTTCGACGGTGCGGCTTCGTCGTACTGGGCCTGGAGGCTGACCACGATCTGGCCGGTCGCCGGGTCGTAGGCCGGATTGCCGAGGCCGGAGCTGCTGTTGCCGGGCCCGAGCAGGGTGCTCAGATCGGCGACGGCGGTGGCCAGGACGTCTCCTTCGGCCGGATCGATCCACTGGAAGCTCACCTGGTCGTGCGACTTCTGCGTCCCGCCGCCTTCGACGACCTGCTTGTACGCGATCGCAACGACCTCTTTGCCGTCCAGCTGCACGGCCATCGGCGCGGTGAGGTCGGTGGTCTTCGTGGTCGAGTCCTTGGCGGACGGAACCTCCCAGCTGTTCGCGTCGAGGGTGTTGCCCGCCAGGCCGGTGCGCAGCCCGTACAGCGCGGTCTTACCGACCATGCCGGCCTCGGTGTAGTAGAGATTCGGCATTCCGGCGACACCGCCCTTGGCCAAGGCCGCGACCGGTGCGAACGCCTTGGGCTGGTCGAACGTCGCCAAGGCCGGCCCGGACGGATCCTCCGACGCCGATGATCCGCCGTCGGACGGCTTGTCGGTGGCCTTGTCGTTGTCGTCACCGCCGCCGCAGCCGGCCAGCAGGGTGAGTGCGACAGTCGCCGTGATCAGCGGCCGCAGTACGCGCAGGTCTGGCATCAGCCGACCGCCTTCAGGATCTGCAGGGTGCCGCTGAAGTCGTCGCTCAGCTCCGGCTCGGCGAGGTAGACGCCGCCGTACTCGGAGACGCTCTGTGGCGATTGGAGCTTGTTGGCCGGTTGGGCGGCAACGGGGGCGCCGGAACTGTCGCCGGAGGGCGAGCTGTAGTCGGTGTTGCCATCGGTCGGCGTCGGGTCCTCGCTCGGCGTCTCGCCAGGTGTGCCGGTCGGGCCGCCGGTGTCCGCGCCGGTCGGGACGGTCGGCGTCGGAGTGGGGATGTCCTGGCCGGTCAACGCGTTCACCAGCACCGGCTTGCTTTCGGCGGTGGCGTAGAGGACGCCGTGGAACGCCGCAGTCACCTCGGGCACCACCCGGCCCGCGCTCGCGCCGGTGAAGCCCCAGATCTTCTTACCTGTGGTGTCGTCGAAGCCGACGATCTCCGGCTCCGCCGCTCCGGGCTGGTCGGCCGTGCAGACGACCGTCTTCTGGCCGTCGGCGAAGCAGCTGTAGTTCTGCAGGTACTGGGTCTTCTTGACGGCGGTCCTGGTCTGGACGACAGCGCCGGTCGCCGGGTCGACGGCGTAGAAGTAGCCGATGTAGTCACCGGCGTAGCCGATGCTCTTGTCGTACTTCTGGCCGTACAGGTAGACGTACCTGCCGCCGTTGGCGCCGGTCGGCGTCAGCCCTTCCAGCCCGGGCAGCAGACCCGACTTGGTGATGCGCCCGGTGGCGGCGTCGACGAGGGCCACCGTGCGCCGCGTGTTCTCCTTGCCCTGCGTACCGACCAGGACGCCCTTGCTGAGCCCGGCCGGCCGCATGAACGGCAGGCCGACGGCCTTCTTGGTGGCCGGGTCGGCGATCACGGTGACGACGCCGGACTTGGCGCCGATCATGCTGGTCGGCGCGACACCGACCGCCACCTGTCCGGTGGCCGGATCGAAGGTCAGATTGGTGAAGCCGCCGGGCAGGCCGCTGTTCACCTCGTTGTCCCCGAGCAGTGCCGTCACGTCGAAGGTTGCCTCCGACAACGGCTTGCCGTCGGCCGGGTCGAGCCAGCGGAACAGCACCGAGACCCCTGGCTTCGCCGTTCCGGCGCCCTTGACCCGCTGGTAGTAGGCGACCGCGACGGCCGGCTTACCGTCGAGTTGGACGGCGACCGGGACCGACGCGTCGTTGATCACGACGCTGCCGTCGGTGGTGTCGGTGGCCAGGGTCTGCCAGGGCTTGGCCGGCCCGGCGACGTTCTGGCCGTCGACACCGCGGAGGCTGTTCGCCACGGCGGTCGAGCCGACCATGGCGACCTCGGGCTTGAACGAGCTGTGCCCCTTCACCTCGGGCAGGGAGTACGCGTAGGTGGCTTCGAAGGCCTTCGGCGGGTCGTAGGGCGTGAGGGCCGGCGCACTCGGCGTACCGGGAGTCTGGCTCGCGCCGTCCTTCGAGGTGTCTGCGGATTTGTCGTCACCCCCACTGCAACCGGCCAGCAGGACGACTGCTGCGGTGGCGGCGGCCAGCGAGCGCAACACCATCGGATCTCTCTCTTCCCCAAGAGTCTTGAACCACAGGACGGCCAAAACCTAGCAGCGTCAGCGGGTCGGGGAGGTGAGGAGGCCGAGGCGTTGCAGCAAGCTGCAAAGTGCCTGATAAGTCATCGATCTCACCGGACCACGGACAGGCCGGTACGGCGGTGGCGGGGCTGCGGTTCGAGGCGGTCGGCCAGCCGGCGCAGTACTCCGGCGAGCTCGTGCCGCGGGCCGGCGGGCTCGCCCTCGGCGCGCAGCGCGTCGCGCTGTTCGTTGCGTAGGGCCCGTAATTCGGCGGTCCTGATCTGCTCGGCGACCCGGTGCCGGGCGACCTCTTGGTGTTCGGTGATCATGGCGGTTTCTCCTTCACAGAGGTTTGCTGGTGGGTGGTTCAGACCCGGACGACGGTGATGTCGCCGGAGACGGTGCGGGCCCGCAGGATCAGCGAGCGCTCGCCCTCGGCCGGCCGCTCGCCGGCTTCCAGGTCGCACCGGATCTCACCGGTGACCGTCTTCAGGTCCAGATAGGTCGGTACGCCGTCCGGTACGCCGATGTGCACGTCGCCGCGGGCGGTCTCGGCCCGGACGCTCGGCCCGTCGGCGAGCTCGACCGTGACGTCACCGGAGCCGGAAGTGGCGACCGAGTGGTCCCGGATCCGCTCGATGGTGATGTCGCCGGAGCCGACCTTGACGGTGGTGGGACCGGCCGCGTCGCCGATCCGGATGTCGCCCGATCCGGTGCTCAGGCCGAGGGAGTCGGCGGCCTCGCCGATGTCGATCGCGCCGGAGCCGGTCTTGGCGCGGACCGGGCCACCGGCGTACCGGACCCGGAGCTCGCCGCTGCCGGTGTTCGCGCCGAGGCTGCCCTCGACCCGGTCGAGCTGGATCTCGCCGGAGCCGGTCGACAACCGCGACTCGCCCAGCGTGGTGCTGGCGATGATGTCGCCCGAACCGGTCTTGATCCGGGTGATCAACTGTTCCGGCGTCTGGATCCGGACCCGGATCTCCGGCCCGCGGCGGACGTTGCGGGGCGCCTCGACGACCAGTTCGCTGTTGACGACCTCGAACCAGACGCTCTCCTCGTCGCCTTCGTCGGTGTCCACCGACACCAGGGTCTTGTCGCCGTCGACCGGGAGGATCTCCACCAGGCCGGCGCCGATGTCGATCCGGACGCTGTCGATCTCGCCCGGCTCGGCGACCACCTGCGAATGGAAGCCGCTCATTGTGCCCACCCCGTCATCTGCTGGCCCGGACCGCGTCCACCGCGGCGTCCGTGGTTGTCCCGGCGGCCGTCGCGCCGCCGGTCGCGGTCGCCGCGCTTGTCGCGCTCGCCGAAGACGCCGTCGGGTCCGAACGGGCCGTCAGGTCCGAACACACCGTCCGGGCCGAAGACTCCGTCGGGTCCCAGCGGGCCGTCCGGTCCGAGCGGACCGTCGGGGCCGAAGAAGCCGCCTCGCGGTGCGCGCGGCGGGCGGGGCGGCCGGGGGCCACCGCGGCGGCCACGATCGCCGGTCAGCGCGGTCATCACGGTGCGCATCAGCCAGGCGTTCGAGGAGATGCCCTCGGTCGCGGCGGCTTCGTCCACCTTGTTCTTCACCGAGACCGGCAGGCGCAGCGTGATCCGCGCGGTCGGCTCGTCGGCGTCCGGGGCGATCTCCTCGGCGACGGCCTCGCGGTCGGCGGCCTCGTCGTCCAGGTCGTCGTCGGAGCTGGTCAGCTGGCTCGGAGCCGGCGTGACCACGAACTCGGGACGGCCACCGGCCATCCGGAGCTCGACCGAACCGGGCGACAGCTCACGGCTGATCTCACCGGCGGCGTCGGACAGGGCTGAGATGAGGGCCAGGCGGCCCGCGTCATCCAGCGTGGCACCGAGGCGCTGGGCCACGGAGCGGGTTTGGTCGTCGGCCAGTGCGGTGGCGTTCTCCACGCTACGGCGGACCGACTCGAGGTAGTGGTCAAGTTCCATGACGCAATACTGACGTCACGATGACGTCACTGTCAACCCATTGTGATGTCATGACGCCGCCATCGTGCCGTCAAGGTGGGTTCCGGGTGCGGCAGAATGAGGGTTCACCGAGGCGAGGAGTGCGTTGTGAGTGTGTCCAGAGGAGTGCTCGTCACCGGGGCGTCGCGAGGAGTCGGGGCGGCCACGGCGAAGGCTTTCGCGGCGGCCGGAGACCGGGTCGTGCTGCATTGCCGCAGCGCTGTCGACGAGGCCCGCGCAGTACTGGCTCAGCTGCCTGGCGACGGTCATTCCGTCGTCACCGGTGATGTCGGCGATCCGGCCGGAATCCCTGCCCTGGTTGAAGAATCGGCCACATCGCTCGGCCGCATCGACGTCCTGGTGAACAATGCGGCCCTGTACGTCGAGGAGCCCGTCGCCGGGTCCCGCCGGATCGGGCACCCGCTCGCGGACACGTCGTACGACGAGTGGGTCGCGGCCTGGCGCAGGACGCTGGCGGTGAACCTCGAAGGGGCCGCGCACCTCACCTGGTGCGTCGCCCGGCAGATGCTCGACGTAGCGCCGGCCGATGGCGTCAAAAGGGGTGCCATCGTGAATGTCGGGTCTCGCGGCGCCTATCGCGGCGAGCCGGACGTACCGGCGTACGGAGCGGCCAAGGCGGGTCTGCACGCCCTGGGGCAGTCGCTGGCGGTGTCGTTGGCGCCACATGACATCACCGTGACGTCAATCGCGCCCGGCTTCATCGCGACCGACATGACCGAACAGTTGCTGGCGGGACCAGGCGGCGACGCGATCCGGGCGCAGAGCCCGTACGGCCGGGTCGCGACCGCCGAGGAGGTCGCCGACGCGATCGTCTGGCTCGCCTCCCCGGCCGCCACCTGGTCCAGCGGCGCCGTCCTCGACTTCAACGGCGCCTCGTACCTGCGCTAGCGCTTGACGATCTTGCTCGCCGGCGGCGCCTTGATGCTGACCGGGTGGTTGTACTCGCTCATGGTCATCACCATGCTGACGCCCTGCAGGTTGAACGTCATCTTGCGCACGAGGTGATCCGGGCCCATCCACACCGTGTACGGCAGCGTCTTCGGAGCGCCGGCGGGCAGCTTCTTGCCCTGGAGCTTGAGGACCGCGGCGGTGTTGACGCTCACCTGGTAGCGGTCGAGCTTCACGCCGTCGACGGTCTCCGACCGGACGAACTTCACCGTCTGCAGGCCCTTGCCGAACGCTTCGAAGGTCTTGGTCGGGTCGCCGCCGTTCAGCAGCTCGCTGAAGTTCTCCGCGCCCGGCGTGTTCTTGAGGTCGACCTTCAGGAACTTTCCGGCCGGGCTGACCCCGGGCATCGACATGTAGAGCATCCCGCCGACCACGACCATCTTCGCGGTCTTGCCCTGGAACGCGAGGCCGCTCATCTCCAGCGAGGCAGCCAGCGGCTTGGCCTGCTGGTAGCCGCTCATCGTCATCACCGTCCGGCCTTCGGCGGTCATCGTGGCGACCGTCCGCCAGGTCTTCTGCTTGCCGAACGCCGCGTTCATCGCCGGCACGAAGGTGACCCTGTTCAGATGGGCGACCGGCGCGGCCTTCAGCGGTGCGGTGGTGGCCGGCGCGGTCGGCGACGAGCTGGTCACCGGTGTCGGCAGCGTGCCGGTGGCTTCCTTCTTGTCGGCGCCCCCGCAGGCAGCCAGGCCGAGTGCGAGCGGCACGGCGATGGCGGCAGCTGCCACCCGAGTACGAAACCTCACGACAAAACCCCTCCTAGTGGACCCCGAGCCGCTGGATCCTACGGCCCGGACGGTCCAAGAGGAAGGGTTTTTGCAGCAACCTGCAACGAGTAATGCCCGTAGGGGAAGTCAGCTGCCGCGCTTGACCGAGGTGAGCAGCAACTGGGCGACGTCCTGGACCTCGACGGACTCGCGGGCCGAGCCGTCGGCCTGCTTCGCGGTCAGGCCGTCGGACAGCATCACCCGGCAGAACGGGCAGCCGGTGGCGATCTTGTCCGCACCGGTCGCGACGGCCTCGTCGGTCCGGTTCAGGTTGATCCGGCTGCCGGTCTTCTCCTCCATCCACATCCGGGCGCCACCCGCGCCGCAGCAGAACGACTTCGTCTGGTTCCGCGGCATCTCGGCGAACTCGGCGCCCGGGATGATGTCGAGCAGTTCACGCGGGGCGTCGTACACCTGGTTGTGGCGACCGAGGTAGCACGGGTCGTGGTACGTGATCTTCTGGCCGTTGAGCGCGCTGTCGGTCGGCGCGACCGGGGTGAGCTTGCCCTCGCGGACCAGCCGGTTCAGCAGTTGGGTGTGGTGGATGACGTCGAGTTCGACGCCGAGCTGGGAGTACTCGTTCTTCAAGGTGTTGAAGCAGTGCGCGCAGGTGGAGACGACCTTCTTCGCGCCGGTCTCCTTGAACACCTCGGCGTTCTGCATCGCCAGCTGCTGGAAGACGAACTCGTTGCCGGCCCGCCGGGCCGGATCACCGGTGCACGTCTCACCATCGCCCAGTACTGCGAACGAGACACCCGCGATGTTCAGCAACTCCGCGACGGCCTGCGTCGTCTTCTTCGCGCGATCCTCGAAGGCACCGGCGCAGCCGACCCAGAACAGGTACTCGACCTCGGCCAGGGTCTCGACATCGGTGCCGACCTGCTTGACCTCGAACGGCAGGTCCTTGGCCCAGTCCATCCGCCCCGACGGGTTCATGTTCCACGGGTTGCCCTTGTTCTCCAGGCCCTTGAACAGCCCGTTGAGCTCGGACGGGAACGACGACTCGATCAGCACCTGGTAGCGGCGCATGTCCATGATCGCGTCCACGTGCTCGATGTCGACCGGACACTGCTGCACGCACGCGCCACACGACGTACAGGCCCACAGTGCCTCTTCGTCGATCACGGCGACATCGGGCGAGCCGACCAGGGGACGCTCCACCTCGGCCTTCACCAGGTCGGGCAGCGACTGGCGTTCTTCGTCCGAGGAGGCCAGCAGGTACGGCGCCTTGGCGTACGCGTGCTCGCGCAGGTTCATCATCACCAGCTTCGGTGACAGCGGCTTCTCGGTGTTCCAGGCCGGGCACTGCGACTGGCAGCGGCCGCACTCGGTGCAGGTGGTGAAGTCGAGCAGGCCCTTCCAGGTGAAGTCCTCGATCTTGCCGACGCCGAGCGCAGCGTCCTCGTCGAGTTCCTCGATGTTCTCGAAGTCGATCGGCTCGCCCTTGACCATGATCGGCTGCAGCGCACCCAGCGCCGTACCGCCGTCGGCCTTGCGCTTGAACCAGATGTTCGGCCAGGCGGTGAACCGGTGCCACGCGACGCCCATCGTGGCGTTCAGCGAGATCGTGATCATCCAGGCGAACGAGATCAGGATCTTGATCATCGCGACCAGGTAGATCGCGTTCTCCAGACCGTGCTCGGACAGCCCGCCGAACAGCGACGTGCCGATGAAGAACGTGGTCGGGAAGTGGAACTTCGACGCCTCGCCGAGCTGGTACTCCAGCCCGCGCAGCAACAGGATGCAGATCAGTACGCCGAGGATCGTGTACTCCACGTAGTACGCCTGCCAGGCGCGCGAGCCGAAGAAGCGGCTGTAGCGACCCTTCTCGCCCTTCGGCAGGTTGCGCAGCCGGATCGCGATCAGGCCGACGATCGAGACCAGACCGGTCCAGGTGAGGAACTCGCTGACCCACTCGAAGACGAACCAGTGGCCGATCACCGGCAGCACCCAGTGCGCGGAGAACAACTGCCCGAACGCCGTCACCAGGCTGAGGAACAGCCCGATGAAGCCGAACGCCACGAACCAGTGCAGGACACCGATGTGGCTCCACTGCAGCATCCGGGTGTGCAGCAGCGACTCCTTGGCGAGGGTGGCCGTGCGCTGCCCCGGGTTGTCGGTCCGGCGGGCCGGCTGACCGAGCTTGATCACGGACACCATGTGCCCGATCGTCTTGCCGAACAGCGCGATGCCGACAGCGGCGATCGCGAGCGAGACGACGATGGCGAGGATCTGCATACCAGCGATGTTATTGGTTGGTTACCGGTCAGTCATGTCGGTGAGGGCCTCATCACGCCAGCGTGTCCCGTCTCACTCTGCCTACGTGGAGGAGGGCAGGGCTCGTGTGAGTGCTGTCGCCGTAGTCCATGGCTGCCTGCGCAGCGCACGCCAAGTCGGTGGACTACGCCATGCCGAAGCCCGCGAACCGCTGCCCGAAGCAAGGAGAAGGAAGCGGTGATGGCGAAGCTGGACGCGATGCGGTCGTCGAGGTGCCTCTGTGCACTCCCCCAAAGGCGAGATCCGCTGCGCCGTCAACGCGCTGCGAGACGCACTCGCTCCGGGCCAGCATATTTGCATGAACCTGCAGCGGAATCGGAGCGTCACACACTGGTGACCGCAACGAGAGATGGGTAACTTCCCTGCCTCGCGTCGCTTCGCGACGTCGCTCGGGGGAGCGACCATTAGGAGGGGCTATGAAATTAGGAATCATAGGAGGCAGGGGGCGGGCCATGTTGGTTGGTGCGTCCGCGGCTGCAATGGTGGTCAGCGGCTTGGGAGTACAGACCGCAGCCGGCGAGAGAGCACCTAGCACCCTGGATGCAGCGGTCACCTCGACGGAGAAAACCGAACTGCTGGTGCTGGCAAAGAATTATCTGACGGACCGGACGTCGCGGGTGGTTTCGGATGGTCGAGGGCGTGCGGTCGCGTCAAAGAATCTGTCGTCGGATCGTCTGTCGGTCAGTCTCCGGCAGAAAGTGCAGGGGACTGATGGGGTGCTCGAAAGCAACCGGATCAACCTGGCCAAGCATGGGCAGCGCTGGATCGCTTCCCAAACGACAGTGACGCCGATCTCCTTCGAGCGATCCGGGCCGGGCACGATCGTGGCAAAGGTGCGTGAGTACACACGGCTCGAATTCGACCGCAAGCTGGATCCGGAGGCGCCGCCGGCGACTGAGCAGTCCGTCGACAGAACCTTCACCTTCGACGAGGCCGGCGGTCAGTGGCAGATCGTCAAGACCGTGGCTGACGGTCAGGGAACGTTAGTCAACGACGTCCCGCCGACACAGAATCCCCTGCCGACGATCATGTCCCCGAACATCAGCACTCCCGAGTACAACTACGGCACCAGCACATTGTCAGCAGCTGACCAGGCCGAGGACGCAACTCCGGAGCCGGATCCAGGGCTGTTGCCGGCGGACGCCCCCGAAGACGGCCTGCCGTCGAGTGAGCCTCCGAAGACTGACGGGAGCTCCGGCCTGACCCAGCAACTCACTGCCAGCTACTGCTACTCATGCATGGTCAACTATGCGAATACGTATTGGCAGAATTACAACCCCAACTATCGGAAATGGGCCACCGACTGCACGAATTTCGTGTCGCAGGCTCTGAAGAGTGGCGGCTGGGCTTATGACTACGGCTGGTACACCAGCGGATCCAACTGGTGGTACAACAGCATCCATCAGACGTATACCTGGTCTGCTGCGGAGAACTTCTCACATTTCGCACCGAAGCGAACGGCGCGGCTGTCCAGTGTCTATTATCTGCTCGCCTCTGATGTGCTGCTGGCGGACTGGACCGGGGACAACCACATCGACCATGCCATGTTCGTCACTTTGAAGACGACCGGGAACATCTATCTCACGTACCATACGAACAATGTCCACAATATGCCGCTGACCTGGATCATCAGAGATAACAGAGGAGCGAAGTACTATGCCTATCGCACCTAAGTTGGCTCGCCGGCCCGTTCTGGTCGGCGGTGCGGCGGTACTCGCAGCCGTAGCAGTGACCGTGGTCGTTGTGGTGAAGAATCAGGACCATGGTGGGGCGGAGTCCAGGGATGCCCTGATCAGGGCGGTGCAGAACGGTGTAGCGGACCGTAGCGAGGACCGTCTCCTCGCGGTGGCGGATCCCAATTTCGTCGATCGTGCCGATGCGGTCCGGCAGTTGATCAACAGGTGCGGCAACCCTGCCTTCGCAAGCGCCGCTGTCACTGTCAGTTCGGACTACGGTCCGGAGGCTGCGCGGGCGGATTTCCGCCTTCCGCAGGGCCCGGCCGACTGTCGCGAGTTGACATTGTCGCTCACCCGGCTCGACCAGCGCTGGTACGCGGCTTTCGGTGACAAAGTGGCCAATCCCCGGCCAAGCTCGGGGACGGATCGCTGAGTTCGTCCTGACACAAAGACGGCCGGCCGAGCTTCTGCTCGGCCGGCCGTTCCTGTCGCTGCAGGCTGTTACTTGGTACCGAAGACCTGGATCTCCGACATGTCGGTGAACTTGCAGCCGCCGTAGGCGCCGGCGGGGCAGTTGTTCTGGAAGTCGGGGACCTGCGGGCTGAGCATCACGAACCGGACGAACTTGATGCCGGTCGCGTTGCCGCTCGGGGTGAGCTCGGTGTACTTGCCACGGTTGGCCGCGGTGAAGGTACCGGTCTGGGCAGTGGCCCAGGTGGTGCCGTCGACCGAGGTCTCGATCCGGTAGTCGCCGGTCGAGGCGCTGCCCGGGTCACCACAGGTGTTGGACGGGTCGACCGAGAACTTGGTGACGTTCACCGCCGCCGGCAGCGCGATGTCGATGTGCTTGGGGATCATCACGTTGGTGGGCGTACCGGCGTTGTCGCCGGTGGTGCTGCCCCAGCCGGTGCCCTGGCTGCTGTCGATCGCGAAGCCCGGCCCACACTGCGGGCTGAAGTCCGGACCGTTGAAGGCCTTCACCGCGCCGCCGCCGGAGGCCGAGGCCCAGTTGCGCCGCGGGCTGAAGTTCGCCGTGGTGCCGCTGCCGGACACGGTGACCGACTGGTTCAGGATCTCGTAGCCCTTACCCGCGACCACGAACTTCGGGTAGGTGCCCGGGAAGACCCCTGAGATCGTGTACTTGCCCTGGGCGTTGGTGACGGCGCTGTAGTCGCCGCCGAAGCCCGAGTCGTGCCCGGCGATGAAGACCAGGGCGCCGTTGACGGGCGCGTTGGTGTCCTTGTCGATCACGGTGCCGGACAGCGTCGCGGTCGCGCCGGTCGGCGGGACGTGGAAGTCCTCGGCCGGCAGCGAGTCGCCCGCGTTGGTGGCGCCGGCGAACCAGCCCATGCCGCGGTTGGCGAAGATCTTCCACAGCGCCTTCTGGTTCGCGCCGCCGAAGGCGACCATGTCGGCCTGCAGGATGGCGTTGCGCATGTCGAGCATCGACGGGTCGGCCGGGGACAGCTCCATCCCGCGGGTGATGTCCGACAGGGCCATCGTGCGGCCCAGCTTCTTGCGGATGTCCCACAGCGTCTGGGCCCAGACCTCACCGGAGGCGTGCACCTCGGGTGCGCCGCCGATGGTCGGGAAGTCGCCGTAGGTGTAGCCACCCTGCGAGCCGTCGATCCCGACGCAGTTCGCCGAGGCGGAGCCGACCGAACAGTCCATCGCCTGGGTGCGGAACAGTGCGCCGAAGGAGACGTACTTGCCCTCGAGGACCTCGCCGTCCTTGCTGGTGTCCTTCTCGAGGCCGTGCGCGACCAGGTAGTCCATCGCGTAGAAGTCGCTCCACGCCTCACCCATCGAACCGGCCTGGATGCTGTTCAGCGTCGAGTTGCCGGAGGCGTCGACCACCAGCCGGTTGGACAGACCGTGGGTGTACTCGTGGTACAGGATGCTGGCGTCGTTCGCGCCGCTGCTCGGGACGAACGCGTCCTGGGCGTCGTCCGCGCCGGGCGTGTGCCACAGGTACATCTGCATGGTCGGCGACAGGCCGTCCGGCGGGGTGTTCATGTTCGCGTTGTCGAGGTGGTTCACGTCCGGGCCGCCGTTGGCGTCCGTGGCCGCGCCGTCGAGCGCGTTCAGGCTGACCGGGTCGCCGCCCTTGGCCTCGAAGTTCCCGGCCGCCGGGGTGAAGCCGATCGGCTTGGTCTCCAGCCAGTCGTGGAAGTTGCTGGCCAGGTAGAACGCGTTGGTGACGTCCTGGTTCTTGTTCACCTTCCAGGAGTCCGGCTTGGCCGGATCCCAGGTGCAGATGAAGGCGGCCGAGCACAGCTTGCTGGAGTTGTTCTTGTTGAACGACTTCAGCACGTACTCCGCGCCGTGCTTGGTGCCCGGCACCTTGACGCTCTCACCGGGGTTGGCGACGTTGTCGTCGTTGACGTCGGCGAAGGCGTGCACGGAGGTGCCGTCGAGGGTGGTGGCGCCCTTCAGCAGGAAGCCGCGCTGGAAGAGGTTGACCACGTGCTGCTGACCACCGCGGGGAGCGCCGGGGTAGTTCTCCTGGACCAGGGCGTCGCCGTTGGCCTCGTCGGTCAGGTCGCGGCGATACAGCACGGCACCGGACTGGGCGTCGATGACGTGCGTGTAGTTGAGGGAGTCGCCGGCCTGGGTGTACGTCGCCCAGCCCTTGCGCAGACCGTCCGCGGTGTAGAACCACACCAGCTTGGCCTGGTCGCCGTTGGTCCAGTTCTTCACGTTGCCCTTGGCGGTGCCCTTGACGGCGGCGGCCTTGCCGTCGACGTCGGAGGCAGCCTTGCCCCGGGCGGAGTCGGCGGAGACCGCCGGACCGGCCGAGCGGCTCGCGGCCATCCCGTTCAGGCCTGCCACCGGCGAGCCCTGGATCGAGATCAGCTGGCCGCGCTTGGTGACGTTGGCCTGCAGGCCGTTGCCGAACAGCGGGACGCCGTTGACGACCTGCTCCCACGAGACGTGGTGGGTGCCGACGATGTCCTTGTAGTCCTTGCGGAGCCGGAGCGTCTGCAGGTCCTTCTCGGACAGGTGGAAGATCTCCGGGTGCGCCCGGATGTAGTCCAGCGCGACCTTGGCGGCGGGCTTGTTGCTCGGGCCGGTGAGGAAGCCGTTCAGCTTCGCCACCTGCTTCGGCGTACCGGTCACCTGGTCGACGGAGACCACGCCCTGGCTGCCGAGCGAGTTGCGGAACTTCTGCTGTGCCGCACCCTGCTTGCTCATGGTGCGGGCGGCGTTGGCGTAGTCGACCCGGTCGCTGGGCGTCCGGGCGTCGAAGTTGCCCTTGCGCTCCTTGGCGGCCTTCTTGTCCGACTGACTGGTCTGCTTGGACGAGTCGGGACCTGGCTTGGCGGATGGTGCCGCCAGCGCACCGCTGGCGGTCATCGCCAGCACAGTGGTGGCTGAGACAGCGGTGACTGCCAGAAGCCCCCGCCCCCTGCGTGATGTGGTCACAGCTAAACGCTCCATGAAGTTGTGTTCGCGGATCGCCCTCCACGACCCGTCCGGCCTGACCTTAGGCCCGCTTTTCCGTGCACGGAAGAGTTATTTCCGGAATCCCACGCAGACGAGGGTTGTCCTTCGTGCATGCGCTTGTACTGCGAGCAACCAATTGGGTCGCATAGAGCGATCGATCAACTGCGAAGAGTGTCGCTCTCCGGACATGCCAGTAGCCGACGGCAACTACCTTTGCTTCGCCGTCGGCTACTGGACGTTGTGGAATCGGTTGGTCTAGAAGGCGCCCGCGCCGTTCGGCGTACCGAGGCCGGTCGGGCCGTCCCAGCCGGTCCGGGCGTTGCACCACTGGGTGGTGGGGCAACTGCCGTTGGAGCCGGTGGTGACATCGAACAGTGAACCGCTGTGCGCGTACGGCAGGGCGTTGGCGTAGCCGGCGGTGTTGCCCGACAGTGCGTAGACCGAGGCGATGATCGGCGCGGCCTCACTGGTCCCGCCGAACTGGGCCCAGGTCGAGGCCGTCTTGCTCGTCGGGTAGTAGATCGCCATGCCGCCCTTGCCCGGATCGGCAGCGGCGGAGACGTCGGCCATCGCGCGCTTGGCGCAGCCGGTGCCGAAGCTCGCCGCCGCGCTCAGTGCGGTGTTGACCGTCGAGCAACCCGAACCGGCGCCGCTCCAGACCGACTCCGACCAGCCGCGGGTGTTGCTGGCGGCAACCAGTGAGGTTCCGCCGACGGCGGTGACGTAGGACGACGACGCCGGGTAGCTGCCGCCCTGGTAGCCGTTGTCGCCGGTCGAAGCGGTGACAGCGATCCCTGGGTGGTTGTAGTACGTGCCGTACGTCGAGTCGGCCGAGTCGCCGCCGCCGTAGCTGTTCGAGATGGCGACCACGCCGGGCTGCTTGGCAGCGGTGACCACCGCGGTACCGAGGTCGGCGAAGCTGGCCGAGTTGGCCTGGACCACCACGATCTTGGCGTCCGGTGCCGCGGCGGAGACCGCGTCGACGTCGAGGGCCTGCTCGCCGGCCCAGCCGGTGTTGAAGCGCGGCAGTGAGGTGCCGCCGTTCTGGTTGATGATCCGCAGGCAGCCGTTGGCGACGGTGCAGGCGGACAGCCCGAACTGGCTCCGGTAGACACCGAGATCCCGCTCGAGGTTCGGGTACCCGTAGGCGTCGACGATGGCGACCGTGCGGCCGTTCGCGCTCAGCCCGTTGAGCTTGTAGGCGTCGCGCAGTCCGGCCGGGGTGAGACCGGTGGCCGGTGGCGTGGCCGTCGCCGGCGAAACCCCCTTGGCGTCGACCAGCTTGAAGGCATGGCAGCTGGCCGTGTGGGGCGAGGTGGCGGTCGCACAGACCTTGGCGGCGTGCTTTCCGGCGGTGTACGGGGTGGGAGCCGCGATGGCGGCTCCGGTGCTGGTCAGACCTGCGACGGCTAGTGCGCCGACACCCAGGGCGGACACGAGAATCCGTTGCTTCAACAGAACTCCTCGAGCTGGGCTGGCCCGCTCCGGCACAACTCGGTCGGGGCGGAACCGGCGTTGATTGGTGTTCGGAATCGTCCGCCCGCGCGCCGCCGTGGTACCAGCGGTTCCGCCCCTGACAAATGTCATGGGTTTCAGCCCGGCAATGCCGGTTTTTCCTTTCATTCCGGCGAGATTGTGCCCTCGGAGAAGATTGAAGGATTCCCCCTGCTTTTGTGGACCGCACCCTTTGCGGCAGCGCGGCCGGCCTCAGAGCAGACCGAGGGCGACGGTCTCGGCGTCGGTGAACAGGCGGGAGCGGATCAGGAAGCGGACGCCTTCGGGAGCCTCGACCGAGAAGCCGCTGCCACGGCCCTTCACGACGTCGACCGTCAGGTGCGTGTGCTTCCAGTACTCGAACTGGTTCCTCGACATCCAGAACCCGATCGGCCCGGCCAGCCCGTCGACGGCGAGTTCGGCCAGCAGGATGTCCGCGTTGCCGGTCTTGAACTCGCCGTCGGGGTAACACATCGGCGAACTGCCGTCGCAGCAGCCACCCGACTGGTGGAACATCAACGGGCCGTGCAGCTCGGTGAGGCGGCGGAGCAGGTCCGCCGCCTCCTCGGTCAGCGCCACCCGCTCGGTCATCAGAAGAAGCCGAGCTTGTTCGGGCTGTAGCTGACCAGCAGGTTCTTGGTCTGCTGGTAGTGGTCGAGCATCATCTTGTGGTTCTCGCGGCCGATCCCGGAGCCCTTGTAGCCACCGAAGGCGGCGTGCGCGGGGTACGCGTGGTAGCAGTTGGTCCAGACCCGGCCGGCCTGGATCTCGCGGCCCGCGCGGTACGCGGTGTTCATGTCGCGCGACCAGACGCCCGCGCCGAGCCCGTACAGGGTGTCGTTGGCGATCTTCATCGCGTCGGCGTAGTCGTCGAACCTGGTCACCGAGACGACCGGGCCGAAGATCTCCTCCTGGAAGATCCGCATCTTGTTGTCGCCCTCGAAGATGGTCGGCCGGATGTAGTACCCGCCGCTCAGGTCGCCGCCGAGGTCGGCCTTCTCGCCGCCGGTGACCACCTTCGCGCCCTCGGCCTTGCCGATGTCGATGTAGGACAGGATCTTCTCGAACTGGTCGTTGCTCGCCTGCGCGCCCATCATCGTGTCGGTGTCCAGCGGGTTGCCCTGCTTGATCGCCTCGGTCCGCGCCGTCGCGTCGGCCAGGAACGAGTCGTAGATGCCGGCCTGGATCAGCGCCCGGGACGGGCAGGTGCACACCTCGCCCTGGTTCAGCGCGAACATCGTGAAGCCCTCGAGCGCCTTGTCGTAGAAGTCGTCCCGGGCCGTCGCGACGTCGTCGAAGAAGACGTTCGGGCTCTTGCCGCCGAGTTCCAGCGTCACCGGGATCAGGTTCTCCGACGCGTACTGCATGATGAGCCGGCCGGTCGTGGTCTCACCGGTGAACGCGACCTTGGCCACTCTGTTGCTCGAGGCAAGCGGTTTGCCGGCCTCGACGCCGAACCCGTTGACGATGTTCAGGACACCGGGTGGCAGCAGGTCACCGACCAGCTCCATCAGCACGTGGATCGACGCCGGCGTCTGCTCGGCGGGCTTCAGGACGACGGCGTTGCCGGCCGCCAGCGCCGGGGCCAGCTTCCAGGTCGCCATCAGGATCGGGAAGTTCCACGGGATGATCTGTGCGACCACGCCGAGCGGCTCGTGGAAGTGGTAGGCCACGGTGTCGTCGTCGACCTGCGAGATCGCCCCTTCCTGCGCGCGCAGCGCGCCGGCGAAGTACCGGAAGTGGTCGATCGCCAGCGGCATGTCCGCGGCCAGCGTCTCGCGGACCGCCTTGCCGTTGTCCCAGGTCTCGGCGACCGCGAGCAGTTCGAGGTTGTCCTCGATCCGGTCGGCGATCTTGGTCAGGATGTTCGCCCGTTCACTCGCCGAGGTCCGGCCCCAGGCGGGGGCCGCGCCGTGCGCCGCGTCGAGGGCGCGCTCGACATCCTCGGACGTGCCGCGGGCGATCTCGGTGAAGTTCTCACCGGTCACCGGCGTCGGGTTCTCGAAGTACTGACCTTTGACGGGCGGCACCCACTCGCCGCCGATGTAGTGGTCGTACCGGGATTTGTACTCGGCCGGGCTGCCGGCCTGGCCGGGGGCTGCATAGATCGTCATCGGTCCTCCTGCGGAGTTGTGCCAGGTCCGCAACGTAGAGCTGACGACGTTGCATCGACGTTGCATGAATTCGCTCTTGTACGCCGCACGCTTCCGGGCGACGCTGGAGCGTGGACCCACGCGAAGAGGCCCGGCGGCTCACCGAGCTGTACGACGAGGTGCTCGGCGCGGGCCGGGTGTCCGGTGCGCCACGCCCGCTGGTCGCGGAATCCTGGGAACGTTCACTGGCCGCGGCCGTCGACCCGGAGTTGGACTCGCCGCCGATGGTCATCTCGACCGAACTGCTGGAGTCGCTGCGGGAGAAGCACCCGTTGCGGGCCGTCCTGCCCTTGCTGCGCCAGACGCTGACCACGATCGCCGACGAGGCTTCGCACATCATGATCGTCACCGATGCGCAGGGCCTGATCCTGTGGCGTGAAGGCGCGGCCGACGTACGCCGGCAGGCCGACCGGATCGCGCTGTCCGAGGGCGCGAGCTGGTCCGAGGACTCGATCGGGACCAACGGCATGGGTACGGCGCTCGCCGCTGACCAGCCGGTGCAGATCCACTCGGCCGAGCACCTGGTCCGCAGGATCCACGCCTGGACCTGTGCGGCCGCACCCGTGCACGACCCGGATACCGGGAAGCTGATCGGCGCCGTCGACGTCTCTGGTCCGCTGCGCACGGTCCATCCCGCGATGATGGCGCTCGTGACGGCCGCCGCCCAGTTGGCCGAAGGGCAGTTGCGGGTCCGGATGGCGGCGGCCGATGAACAGCTCCGCGCGCGGAACATGCGGCACCTGATCGCCCTTGGCGATACGCCCGGCGCGTTGCTGACGCCGAGCGGCCGGGTGCTCGCCGTACAGCCTCTCGAGTGGCTGCCCGACCGGCTGGAGATCGCGGACGGCGCGGACCGGGTCGAGCTCGGCGACGGACGCGAGGCCGTGGTCGAGCAACTCGATGAGGGTTACCTGTTACGGATCCCAGGCGTCGTACGCCGAACGCGCGCGTCGCTGCGGCTCAAGTTGCTCGGCGCCGACCGGCCGAGCGCGACGATCGGCGGCCGGGAGATCGCTTTGACACTGCGTCGCGCCGAAGTCCTCGCGTTGCTGCTGCTCCACCCCGCAGGACTCACCGCCGAACAGTTGATGCTGCAGTTGTACGGCGACGACGGCAACCCGACGACGGTCCGGGCCGAGATGCACCGGCTTCGGAACGTGCTGGGCGAAGGCATCCTCGACACCAAGCCGTATCGGTTCCTTGCCGAAGTGACCGGCGACGTCACCGATGTCCAGGCCGCCCTCCGCACCGGTGACCTGGCCACAGCGATCACGCTGTACTCCGGTTCGCTGCTGGCGCGCTCCGATGCGCCCGCACTCCGCGCGGAACGCGACGAGCTCGACGCGACCTTGCGCGGCGCGGTCCTGGAATCGAAGGATGCCGAGCTGCTGTGGCGCTTCGCTCAGACCCCGGTCGGTGCCGAGGACCTGGAGATCTTCGAGACGCTGGCCGATGTGCTGCCCGGGGTCGACTCCCGCCGGGCCGCGGTGAGCGCCCGGCTGCACCGGCTGGCCGTCGAGAGCTGACCGCATGGTGGACGGCGTCCTTTAAGTCGACTGAATTAGTCTAGTTTAGCTCGGGTGGATGCTCTGGTCCGGAGGTCGTCGTCACGCCCGGCTGGGTGGGGCGGCGACCGAGCCGCGCTCGATCAGGGTCGGCTCGACGGTGGTGCGGCGGACCCGGCGGTTCGTGTCGACGGCGGAGGTGACGCGGGCGACGACATCCGCGACCAGCTCGTCGAGCGGCCAGTGGAAGGTGGACAGCGGCGGAGTCAGCAGCTGGGACATCGGCTGGTCGTCGTACCCGAGCAGGGACAGGTCGTCGGGCAGCCGGATGCCGAGCTCGGCGCAGGCCGCGTACACCCCGAAGGCCATCGAGTCGGCCAGCGCCAGGATGCCGGTCGGTCGCGGGCGCGCGGTCAGGATCGTGCGGGCGACGTCGGTCGCGCCGGCCAGATCGTGCGGACACGGGACGATGCGGATCTTGAGCTTCAGCCCGAACGCGATCCGCTGGGCGATCTCCTCGGCCGGCCGCTCCACCTCGAACCGGCGGGACGGGCTGAGGACGGCGACGCTGCGGTGACCGGCCTCGGCCAGCCGGCGGAGCGCCGTACTGACGCCGCTCTCGTTGTCGAACAGGACCTCGGACTTCGCCTTCGCGGCCGGCAGTGCGTCGCCGATCGCGATCACGGCCGCCTGCTGGGCGATCCTGGCCCAGCCCTTGGCGCCCGGGTCGATCGGAATCACCACGATCGCGTCGGCGCGGTGGTCGACCAGGTGCTGGGCGAGCTCCAGTTGACGGTCGGCGTCACCGGCCGAGTCGATGATCCAGGCATTGCGGTCCGGGGCGAGCAACTCCCGGCCGAGAGCGGCCGCCAGCCGTTGCTGCCAGAGGTCCTCGAGCGAGGCGCAGAGGACGCCGATCGAGCCGCTGCGGCCGGATGCGAGGGCGCGGGCGACGGGGTCCGCCTGGTAGCCGAGCCGCTCGGCGGCCTTGTGCACGCGCGCCTGCGTCTCCGGCGTCCCTTGCAGACCCCGCAGCGCATACGAGACGGCCGCCATCGAGAGGCCGGTCTCCGCCGCGATGTCCTTGAGAGTCGGTCGGCGGCTGGTTCCGGACATGGGATCGACCCTAGGGCAAGGCTGGGACAAAAGCTGGCCGGTGCCGGTCGTGGGCCGGCGGCGAAGTTGACAAAGCAGGCTTTGAAGCGCTTCACTGTGACTAGCTTGAAGCGCTTCAAAGCGGCGCGGACTGCCAAGTTGGACCGAGTCGAGATCGAGTGGGAGGGGTGCTGGTGACCGGCGTGATCGATGTCCACCAGCACCTGTGGCCGGCTGAGTTCGTCGACCGGCTGCGGGCCCGCACCGAGCCGCCGTACTTGGACGGCTGGACCTTGCACACGGCCGGCGAACCGGCGTACGAGGTGGATCCCGCGGCGCACGAGCTCGGCAAGCGGGTCGCGATCGAGCAGGATGCCGCGACGGCGCTGGCCGGGGTGTCGCTGTCGAGTCCGCTCGGGATCGAGCAGCTCGGCGATGGCGCACTGCTCGACGCTTGGCACAAAGGCGCGGCCGCGTTGCCCGAGCCTTTCAAGGCCTGGGCCGCTGTCGACCTTCTCGAGCCGGACTTCGACGGCCTGGAATCCCTGCTGGGTAAGGGTTTCCTCGGTCTGCAGCTACCCGCCCACGTGCTCGGTACGCCGGCCGCTTGGGCCGAGGCCGGCGAGTTGCTGGCCGTTGCCGAGCGGATGAACAAGCCGATTCTCATCCACCCGGGTCCTGCCGCGTCGCCAGTTGGAGCTGTGCCGGGGTGGTGGGCGCCGGTGGTCGACTACACGCTGCAGTTGCAGGCGGCTTGGTGGGCGTGGCATGCCTTCGCCGGCCGGACGGCTTTCCCGCGGCTCCGGCTGTGCTTCGCCGCCGCGGCAGGGCTGGCGCCCGTTCACCACGAGCGGCTCGCTGCGCGCGGCGGTCGCCTGGGGACCATCGATCCGAATCTCTTCGTCGACACCTCCAGCTACGGACCGCAGGGGATCGACGCGGTTGCCCGGGTGCTCGGGATCGACCAGGTCGTCCACGGCACCGATCGCCCGTACGCGGGCACCGTCGAGCTCCGCCAGGGAGCGGCCGCGACCGCGGTGATCCGCTACAACAACCCGCACCGCCTGCTGTTCGGCGTCGACCCGGCGGCGGCGGAGAGATGAACCAGTACAGACTTTCCGGCCGCGGTCGAGCCGGAGACCCCGCGCTCCGTCGTACGGGGAACCACTATCAACCATGCCGAGTGTTCGGCGTCTTCTCCGAGAGGGGAGTGCAGTGACTGTTCAGCAAGTTTCCGACGCACCCGTCGTTCCCGCGCGTCAGGCCAGCCGGCTCGTGGAGCTCAATGGCTGTCTGTCATTGGACAACCTGCCGGGACGAGACCTCGAGCCCAGTGAACTGGCCGAGCTGGCCGGCGGGATCGCGGCCCAGCCGCACCTGTGGGAGGACAAGGTCGCCTACAGCGACGAGGAGCGTGTCTTCGCCTCGCTGCACCGCGACGCCAACGTGGACGTCTGGCTGATCTGCTGGACTCCGGTCAACGACACCGGCTGGCACGACCACGACGTCTCCTCGGGCGCGGTCGCCGTCGCGCGCGGCAAACTCGTCGAGCACAACCTGGCGATCGGCGTCGAGTCGGTCGAGACCGAGATCGAAGCCGGCGACGTGTACGGCTTCGGCCCCGACCACATCCACCGCGTCGTCGGCCTCGACAAGGGCAGCGTGACCGTCCACGCCTACAGCCCACCGCTGTGGCGAATGGGCCAGTACTCCGTCAGGGACAACGTCCTGCGCCGGGTCTCCGTGTCGTACGCCGACGAACTGCGCCCGCTCGACTGACCCGTCCACGAGCCGCCCGTCTCCCCTCCGGAGCCGGGCGGTTTCGCTGACCCGGCAGGTCATCCCGCGAGCTGTGCCGCGAGCTCCTCGAAGTCGGCCACGACGAGGTCGGGCGCGGTGAACGTCTTCGGGTACGGCGTCCGTCGCCGGTCGATGTACCACCCCTGGAGACCGGCACGCTTGGCGCCGTCGATGTCCCACGGGTGAACGGCCGCCAGCGCCATTCGATCCAGCGGCACTTTGCACACCTCGGCCGCATACTCGTACGCCGCTCGGTGCGGCTTCCAGCGACCCGGCTTCGTCACGTCCAGCCGCTGCTCGAGGAGCGGCAACACTCCCGCGTCGGTGAACATCTGCTCCGACATCCGCGCGGCGCCGTTGGTCAGTGTCACGAGCCGGACCCCCGCTTCGTGCAGACGCCGAAGTCCCGGTACGACGTCGGGGTGAAGTTTCAGCTGGGTCATCCCGGACAGCACACTCCGGACCGCATCGTCGCCGGAGTCCACTCCGGCGGCGGCGAGCTGGCCGGTGAGAATGTCGGCGGCGATCGCGCCGAAGTCCGCGGACGTCTCGACAGCGGTCAGCGCGAACCCGTCCCGGAGCACGGCGGCGAACCAGGTGTCGAGGCTGTCGCCGGGCAGTCCGGCGGCCTCGAACCGCTGCCGCATCGGGGTCAGATCTGACAGCGTCTCGTTGACATCAAGTACCAATACCTCAGGGCGGCTTGCAGCCATCACGACCCCTTCCATAAACTTGGACCAGTCGTTCCAAGATAAGGGGTGCGCGGTGCCGGATGTCAAACACTTCGAACCGGAGGGAGTCCTCGGTGTCGCCGAGTTGCTGTTCTGGCGGCAAGGCGTTGCGGCGACCGGGATCCAGGACGTGGTGGCGGCGACCGGCCTGAGCCGGTCGAGTCTCTACAACGCCTTCGGCGGCAAGGACGCTTTGTACGTCGGCGCTCTGCGGCGGTACGTCGAGCACCGCTCGACGCCGATGTTCAGTCGACTCGCAGAGGATCGTCGGGGCCTCCCGGCCATCGAGGACTTCTTCAGCCGGCTCGTCTCGGTGCGCTGCAGAGGCGAGTTCGCCGGTTGGGGCTGCCTCGTGTCGAACGCCCACCTCGAAAACCCTTCCGGTGAAGCAAAGACAGTCCTGGACAACCACCAGGCCGGCCTGAAAGCCGCACTGCAGTCCGCCCTCGAAACCGCCGCCGAGCTGAAGCAGCTTCGTCCTGGCCTCGACTTGAGCGCAACAGCGGAACACCTCACGCTCCTCGCCTACGCCATCAACCTCCGCTCCCGCGCCGGCGCGTCGCCTGATCAGCTCAAGACCGCGGTTGCTGCCGCACTGAGCCCGCTGGCGCGCGACCCGCGTCGACAAGGCCGGTAACGGAAGCTGTGGATCCAGAAGCCTGATTCCCGGCGGATCGGATGAACTGATCTGCCCCGGGTTGCCCTGAGGTGCCCCGGGATCTGGCCTGCCGCGTCGAAGCCGGCGCCTCGAGACTCGGCGGTATGACGACTTCTGTTGATCTTGAGACGCACTACACGAGCCGGCATGACGAGGGGAGCCGGCTGAGCTCGACGTTGAAGGGGCAGTTGGAACTCGCGCGGGTGCGGGACCTGTTGGAGCGGTACCTGCCGGAGCCGCCGGCCGTCGTCGGGGACATCGGAGGCGGCCCGGGCGTCCACGCGAGCTGGCTGCAGGGCAGGGGGTACGACGTCGAGTTGCTGGATCCGGTGCAGCGGCATGTCGACCAAGCAGTGGCGGCCGGAATCGACGCAGTACAAGGGGATGCGCGGCGGTTGCCGTGGGAGAACGAGTACTTCGACGCGGTGTTGCTGGCCGGGCCGATGTACCACCTGCCCGAGGCCGCGGATCGGCGGCTGGCGTTGCGGGAGGCGGTCCGGGTGATCCGGCCGGGCGGGTTCATCGCGGTGATCGCGATCAACCGGGCGGCGAACCTGATCGGGGCGACGCTCGCGAACAAACTGCAGCAGCGGGAGAAGATCGTCCGCGAGATTCTCGAGAGCGGGTTCAGTCCCGACAACGAGCGGATGGCCGAGACGACGTACCACACCGTCACGCAGTTGCGGACCGAGTTGACCAACGCCGGGTTGCGGGCCGTCACGGTGCACGGGCTCACCGGGCCGGGCGGCTGGCTGACCGTCGCCATCGACGCGCACTTCAAGGATCAGCCGTTGCCGGCCTCGCTGAGCGACCCCGATCCGTTGCAGACCGCACTGGCCTGCACGCGGATGGCCGATCAGTACCCCGAACTGATCGCTTCCAGTTCGCTCCTCTTCGCCGTCGGCCAGCGTGCTTAGGGAGCGACTCCGGCGACGTGCAGTCCGGTACGTCGAGAACGGGTGGACCGTGGCGCCGCTGGTCGTCCCGAGAGACGGCGTGTGCCTCTGCATTCGTGGTGACTGCGTCGATCCGCACCTGGCCGGGTCGGTCGTCCGCAGCGTCCGGCAGGCCGATGCGATCTGGAGCGAGCATCCGTGGGACATCGCGTTGATCACCGACGCGTACGACGTGGTCGACGTGCCGGCGCAGTACGGCGCGTTGCTGAACCAGTTGCTCAAGGCAACGTGTCCGACAGCGATGGCGCCGGCTCGGCGACACTGGTGGTTCTTCGTCGTGGGTGGTTCGGTGCCGGCCGCCAAGGTCGCGGCGGCAGGCGGCGTACTGCGCTCCGGGCCGGGTGAGTGGGTGCCGGCACCTGGCACCTCCACCGAAGCCACCGGGCGCATCCGCTGGCTGGTTCATCCGCACGTCACCAAGTGGCGGCCGTACCAGCGCCGGGATCCGATCGATGTCGTCCTCCCGACCTGACGGTTCTCTGACTATAGTCAGAAAATGGGGATCGCCGATGTCCGGAGATTCAACCGGACCGTGACGCAGCGGATCGGTGCGCTCAACGACGCGTATATGTCGCGCGACCGGCCGCTCGGGCAGGCGCGGGTGCTGTGGGAGATCGGGCCGGACGGCTGCGACGTCCGGGCGTTGCGGGCGCGGCTCGATCTCGACTCCGGCTATCTGAGTCGTCTCCTCCGCGTGCTCGAGAACGACGGGCTGGTCGAGGTGAAGCAGAGCGGTGACGACGGCCGGGTCCGCATCGCCCGGCTGACCGAGCACGGCCGGACCGAGCGGGCTGTGCTCGATCAGCGGTCGGACGAACTCGCGGAGTCGATCCTCGATCCGCTCAGCGAGCGGCAGCGCCAACGACTGATCACCGCGATGGGCGAGGTCGAACGGTTGCTGATCGCCTCGACCGTCCAGATCGGCATCGTCGACCCGCGACGCCCGGAGGCGAAGTTCTGCGTGCAGTCGTACTTCGAGGAGTTGGGCACCCGCTTCGACGGCGGCTTCGACCAAGCGCGGACCATCTCGGCCGACGTCGACGAGTTGACCTTGCCCGCCGGGCTGCTCCTGGTCGCGACGCTGCATGCCGAGCCGGTCGGGTGTGGTGGGTTGAAGTTCCACGCGGGCGAGCCGGCCGAGGTGAAGCGGATGTGGGTCTCCCCGGACGTGCGCGGTCTCGGCCTCGGCCGGCGGTTGCTGACAGAGCTCGAAAAGCAGGCGTCGGCCCGAGGTACCGCAGTACTGCGGCTCGAAACCAACCGCAGTCTGACTGAGGCGATCGCTCTGTATCGCGCGGCCGGCTATGTGGAGGTCGAAGCCTTCAACGACGAGCCGTATGCGCATCACTGGTTCGAGAAGCGGCTGGCTGAGTAGTCCCCTGATACTGCTCAGCCAGCCGCGACGCCTCCAGAGCTAGGGGTGCCGCAGCACGCCCAGCAGCCCGTGGGTCTCGTCGTCGATGCCGGCGGAGAACCAGACGGCGTCCGTGCCACCGGTGGTCGCCGTACCGGGCAGCAGGGCCCAGAGTCCGGGGATCACCAGGGTGTGGCCGTGGGTGTCCTTGACCTGGCCGGCGATCTTGCCGGCGAAGCGGCCGTGGGACTTGGCCTTGACGACGTTGATGCGGCCGTCGCCGAAGTTGCCGATCAGGAGGGCGCCGGCCTGCTCGCCCCACGAAGCAGGCGCGATCGCCAGGCCCCACGGTGCGTTCAGCGAACCCCGGGAGGCGATCCGGTCGACGAAGTGACCGTCCACGGTGTACTCGTCGACGAATCCCAAGCCGCGACCGGCGGCTTCCTCACCGGTCTTCGGGTCCACCTTGGCGTAGGCGACGAAGATCCGGCCGTTGAGCGTCTGCACGTTGAAGGGCGCGTAGCCCTTCGGCAGGAAGAAGTCCCGGAACGCCCACCACGGTTGCTTGACCGGGTGGAAGGCGTTGTCGAAGACGTCGATCCGGCGCTGCGCGAAGTTCGCGGCGTACAGCTGGTCGCCCTTCTTGGCGGTGGCGATGGCGAGACCGGTGTAGACCGCGCCCGGCGTGGTCGCCTTGATCTCGGCGGCACCGATCAGCGGGCTGACCGGCGGGCCCCAGGCAGCGATCTGACCGGTCAGCGTGGCGAAGATGAACCGCGCCGGCGCACTGACCGTGCCGTTGGTGAGCACGAAGCCGGTGCCCGAGTTGTTCACCTGACCGGTCGGGTGCGGTACGCCGACGCGGACGGTGGGGACCTTCGTCGCGGTGGTCGAACCCGCGGCCGAGGAGTACAGCGTGGAGGACGAGGTGCCTTCGTTCGACGCCCAGATCGGCGTGGTCGCGCCGAGCGAGAGACCCCACGGGTTGACCAGATCGGGATCCTGCAACGCTGCCTTGCCCGGCAGGTCCGACACGAGGTTGACCTGCTGTACGGCGAGGTCGTGGTGGTGACCGTAGGACTCGTGCGCGCTGGCAGTGCTCGGTGCGACCAGGGCCAGTCCGCCGATCAAGGCGGTGGCGACGGCGAGTGGTCGGCCTTTGGTACGTAGCGACATGACACTTTCCTGTCGGTTGGGAAGTGGAACATCGCCTATACGGACGAAACGTGGCGCCGGTTCAGCCCTTTCGCAACGGAATGCCAGTCGGTCGGAACTGGGTATGGATCGTGCGCTCGCCGCCACTTAGCGTCAGGGAATGCGGATCAGGGTGGTGGATGCGTTTACCGATCAGGCGTTCGCGGGCAATCCGGCCGGCGTGTGCCTACTGGCGGCCGGCGACTGGCCGGACGAGACCTGGATGCGGGCGGTGACCGCGGAGCTGCGGCATTCCGAGACCGCGTTCGCCCGGCCGTCCGAGCAGCCGGACGTCGACTGGGATCTGCGCTGGTTCACGCCAGTGGTCGAGGAGAACCTCTGCGGGCATGCGACGCTCGCGACCGTCCACTCGATGGTCGCCGAGGGGCTGGTGGGTGAAGACGGGAAGGTGCGTTTCAGTAGCCGGAGTGGAGTCCTGATCGCGGAGGTCGGTGCGGACGGCTGGATCACGCTCGACTTCCCGATCGCGGAGCTCACCGAGAGGCCGGCGCCGGACGGACTGGTCGCGGCGCTGGGCGTAGTACCGGAGGCTGTCTTGGGGACCGGTGGGCTGCGGGATCTGCTCGTGGTGCTGCCGGACGAGCAGACGGTTCGTGGGTTGGCGCCGGACTTCGACGGGCTCACCGAGCTGACCGAGCGGGAGGACCTGCGCGGCGTCGTACCGACTGCGCCCGCGGCCGACGGAGCGGAGTACGACTTCGTCTCGCGGTTCTTCTCGCCGGGGGACGGGCTGCCCGAGGATCCGGTGACCGGGAGCGCGCACACCGCGCTGGCGCCGTACTGGGCGAAGCGCCTCGGGCGGGACGACCTGGTCGGTTACCAGGCGTCCGCCCGCGGCGGCCTCGTCCGCGCCGTCCCGGCCGGCGACCGCGTCTACCTCACCGGCCGCGTGGTCACCGTCCTGGACGGCGACCTGCTGGTTTAGTGCCCCGCACTAGGCCCAGGTCTCGGCGTGGGTGACCACGCCGTTCGGGGCGCTGATCTCGGTGGCGACGTCGTCGGCGTCGGCCTCCAGCGGCTCGAACGGATATTCCGGTACGACGTACGCGCGTGCTCCGGCGACCAGGTCGACCCCGGGGAGCTCGAACCACGCCTCGCCCATCTCGCGGCTGATCTCGTAGATCGCCTGCTCGGCGGTGTCCACCGGGTCCGGCTCGCCGGAGTGCTCCAGCTCGGCGGGGTGCCGCTCCTGGGCAGCCCGGCCGGCGTCGAGCAGCGCGTCCAGGTCGACCACCCGCAGGTCGAACCGCGACACCACGCTGATCACGTGGTCCTGCTCCTGCAGCTCCTCTTCCTCGTCGGCCTCCCCGGTCTCCTCCTCCAGCAGCAGCGGTGCCGTGCCGGTGTACTCGAAGACCGCGTCGTTCCAGCCCTCGACGAGCTCCTCCAGCGCGACGTTCTGCTCGTACAGCGCGTCCTGCTCGTCCGGACCGCCGTTCATCGCCAGCAGGGCCTGGGTGTGGGCCTGGAGGCGCTCGGCCAGCAACTGGCTTGCCTCGGCCAGAGCCTTGCGGCCCTCTTCCGAGAAGAACTGGTCCCCGGAGAACTGCGGCTCATCCACTTCAGTCACTGCGTCATTCCCTAACTATCCGAGGGCGTCTCATTGCCAGGCGTAAGTATGCGCAACTCCGGCCGGAGACCGAAGTCGAGTCCACGAACTGTCCGCATGAGAGGACTGTGAGAGCTGCCGCGGCCGGTGTGAGAGACCTGCGAGAAGACGGCTGACCGAGCAATCAGCGGTGTGCAGTGAAGGCATGAGTACTTCTGCCCAGCGGGAAACCCAGTGAGCGCCGAGAACATCGCAGGCCTCGTGGTCGCCACGGCCCTGGTCCTGTACCTGCTTGCCGCCCTGGTCTTTCCCGAGAGGTTCTGATGTCCGACACCGCCGCCGGCCTGCTCCAGGTCGGCCTCCTGATCGCGCTCCTGGCCGCCGCCTATCGGCCGGTGGGCGGCTATCTGGCCCACGTCTACACCACCGAGAAGGACTCCCGGACCGAGCGTGGCATCTACAAGCTGCTCGGTGTCGACGCGAAGGCGGAACAGACCTGGGCCGTCTACGCCCGGTCGGTGATCGCCTTCTCCGTCGTCGGGGTCGTCTTCCTCTACCTGCTGCAGCGACTGCAAGCACACCTACCGCTGTCCCTGGGGCTGCCGAACGTCGGGTCCGGCCTGGCGTTCAACACTGCCGCTTCCTTCGTCTCGAACACGAACTGGCAGTCGTACTCACCCGAGGCGACGCTGGGCCACCTGGCCCAGTTCGCCGGTCTCGCGGTGCAGAACTTCCTCTCCGCCGCCGTCGGCATGGTCGTCGCGGTCGCGGTGATCCGCGGCTTCGCCCGCTCGACAACGGACCGGCTCGGCAACTTCTGGGTCGACCTGGTCCGGACCGTACTGCGAATCCTGCTGCCGCTCGCCGTCGTCGGAGGCCTCGCTCTGGTCGCGATGGGTGTCGTCCAGAACTTCTCCGGCGGTCATGAGGTCACCTCGGTGATCGGCCAGACCCAGACGATCCCGGGTGGTCCGGTCGCCAGTCAGGAGGTGATCAAAGAACTCGGCACGAACGGCGGCGGCTTCTACAACGCCAACTCGGCGCACCCCTTCGAGAACCCCAACGGCCTGTCGAACCTCTTCGAGATCTTCCTCCTGCTACTCATCCCAGTAGCCCTGACCCGCACCTTCGCCCTGATGGTCAACGACAAGCGGCAGGGCTACGCGATCCTCGGCGTGATGGGCACCTTGTGGGCGGCCTTCACCTTCGCCGCCACCTTCTTCGAAACCCAGGGAGCCGGTACTGCGACGCAAGCGGCCGGCGCCGCGATGGAGGGCAAGGAGACCCGGTTCGGTGAGTGGGCCTCGGCCCTCTTCGCCTCCTCGACGACCGGCACGTCGACCGGCGCGGTGAACTCGGCCCACGACTCGTTCACCCCACTCGGCGGCGGCACTGCTCTGTTCCACATGATGCTCGGTGAAGTCAGCCCCGGCGGAACGGGCACGGGCCTGTACGGAATGCTGGTCCTTGCTGTCCTCACGGTGTTCGTGGCCGGCCTGATGGTCGGCCGGACCCCGGAGTACCTGAAGAAGAAGATCACCGTGCGCGAGATGAAGCTGGTCTCGCTGTACATCCTGGCGACGCCGACCGTCGTACTGGTCGGTGCCTCACTGGCGATGGGACTGGCGAGCGCGCGGGCGTCGATCTTCAACACCGGCAGCCCGCACGGGTTCACCGAAGTGCTGTATGCCTTCACGTCGGCCGGGAACAACAACGGCAGTGCGTTCGGTGGCCTCAGCGCGAACATCCCCTTCTACAACACGGCTCTCGGGCTCGTGATGCTGATCGGCCGGTTCGTGCCGATCGTCATCGTGCTCGCCTTGGCCGGCTCCTTCGCGCAGCAGACGCCGGTGCCGGTGACTCAGGGCACGCTGCCCACCCACAAGCCCCTGTTCGTGACGCTGCTGATCGGCGTCGTCCTGATCGTCACCGGGCTCACCTACTTCCCAGCACTCACCCTCGGACCCCTCGCGGAGGGACTGTGACCACCGCCCTGAAGACCCCCGCAACGCCGCCCCTGGCCGAGCAGGTCGCGACCAAGACGCTCTCTGGCCTGTTCGACCCGACGATGCTGCTCACCTCGCTGCCGGACGCCCTGCGCAAGCTCGATCCGCGGGTGATGGTGAAGAACCCGGTGATGTTCGTGGTCGAGGTGGGTGCCGTCGCGTCGACGGTTCTCGCCTTCACCGACTCCAGCGTGTTCGTCTGGTGGATCGTGGTCTGGCTCTGGCTGACCGTCGTCTTCGCCAATCTGGCCGAGGCCGTCGCCGAAGGGCGCGGCAAGGCTCAGGCGGCGACGCTGCGCCGTGCCAAGACCGAGACAACCGCCCGCAAACTGTCCGCGGACCGGCTGACCGAGCAGGAGGTGCCGGCCGCGTCGCTCCAGCTGGGCGACCTGGTGGTGGTCGAAGCAGGTCAGATCATCCCCGGCGACGGTGACGTGGTCGAAGGCGTGGCCAGCGTGGACGAGTCGGCCATCACCGGCGAATCGGCGCCCGTGATCCGCGAGTCCGGCGGCGACCGGAGTGCGGTCACCGGTGGCACGAAGGTGCTCTCGGACCGGATCGTCGTCAGGATCACCACCAGGCCGGGCGAGAGCTTCATCGACCGGATGATCGCCCTGGTCGAAGGGGCCTCCCGGCAGAAGACGCCGAACGAGATCGCCTTGAACATCCTGTTGGCGAGCCTGACCATCGTGTTCCTGATCGCGACGGCGACGCTGCCGACCTTCGCGGCCTACGCTCACACCGACCTGAGCCTCGTCATCCTGGTGGCCCTGCTGGTCTGCCTGATCCCGACCACCATCGGGGCCTTGCTGTCGGCCATCGGGATCGCCGGGATGGATCGGCTGGTCCAGCGCAACGTGCTGGCGATGTCCGGACGCGCGGTCGAGGCCGCCGGTGACGTGAACACCCTGCTGCTCGACAAGACCGGGACGATCACGCTGGGGAACCGGCAGGCCGCCGAGTTCATCCCGCTGGCCGGAATCACCGAGACCGAACTGGCCGACGCTGCACAGTTGTCCAGCCTGGCCGACGAAACGCCGGAGGGCCGCTCGATCGTGGTCCTGGCGAAGACGGGGTACGGGCTGCGGGCGCGGCACACCGGTGAGTTGCCGCAGGCAACGTTTGTCGAGTTCACGGCGCAGACCCGGATGAGTGGGGTGGACCTGGACGGCCGGCAGATCCGCAAGGGTGCGGCCGGCGCGATCGCTTCCTGGATCGACGACCAGGGCGGCGCTGTCGTGTCCGAGCTCGGGGAGATCGTCGACGGCATCTCGGCCTCCGGCGGTACCCCGCTGGTGGTTGCCATCAGCAAGGAAAGCGTGGCCCGACCGCTCGGCGTGATCCATCTCAAGGACGTCGTCAAGGAAGGCATGCGGGAGCGGTTCGACCAGCTGCGGGCGATGGGCATCCGGACCGTGATGATCACCGGTGACAACCAGTTGACCGCCAAGGCGATCGCCGAGGAGGCCGGGGTCGACGACTTCCTGGCGGAGGCGACGCCCGAGGACAAGCTGGCGCTGATCAAGCAGGAGCAGGAAGGCGGCCGACTGGTCGCGATGACGGGAGACGGGACCAACGACGCTCCCGCGCTCGCGCAGGCCGATGTCGGGGTGGCGATGAACAGCGGTACGTCGGCCGCCAAGGAAGCCGGCAACATGGTCGATCTGGACTCCAATCCGACCAAGCTGATCGAGATCGTCGAGATCGGCAAGCAGTTGCTGATCACCCGGGGCGCGCTCACGACCTTCTCGATCGCCAACGACGTCGCCAAGTACTTCGCGATCCTGCCCGCGCTGTTCGCGGCGGCGTACCCGGGGCTGGACGAACTGAACATCATGCAACTGCACTCGCCGGAGTCGGCGATCGTGTCGGCCATCGTGTTCAACGCGCTGGTCATCGTGGCGCTCGTGCCGCTGGCGCTGCGAGGCGTGCAGTACAAGCCGTCCTCGGCGTCCGCGATGCTGCGCCGCAACCTGCTGATCTACGGCGTCGGCGGCCTGATCACCCCGTTCATCGGCATCAAACTCCTCGATCTGGTGATCTCGCTGATCCCGGGTATCCGCTGACTGTGCCGAGCTGAAAGGGCAACAGACATGACAAGCAGACTCCCCGCGACGATGCGGCAGATCGGGGTGGCGACCCGGGCGCTGATCGTGTTCACGATCGGCCTGGGGGTGATCTACCCGCTGGCGATGACAGGAGTGGCGCAGGTGCTGTTCCACGGCAACGCCAACGGCTCGGTGATCCAGGTGAACGGCAAGGATGTGGCCTCCGACCTGATCGGCCAGGCGTACACCGAGCAGGCGACCAAGGACGGCAAGCCCGAGGTCGATGCCGACGGCAAGCCGGTGATGGTTGCCGACCCGCTGTGGTTCCAGACCCGGCCCTCCGCGGTGGACTACGACGCGATGGGCAGCGGCGCCTCGCAGTACGGGCCCAACAATGACGAACTGCTCGCCGCGATCCAGCAGCGCCGGAAGGCTGTGGCCGACCTGGAAGGGGTCGATCCGGCCCAGGTGCCGCCGGATGCGCTCACCGCCAGCGGCAGCGGGCTCGACCCGCAGATCAGCCCCGCGTACGCCGCGTTGCAGATCAACCGGGTTGCGAGGGAGCGCGGACTCGGCGTCGCCGAGGTGCGACAGTTGGTGAAGGAGAACACGTCGGGGCGCACCTTGGGCTTCCTCGGGGAACCTACGGTCAACGTGGTCACGTTGAACGCCGACCTTGCCGCACTGAGCTGAGACGATGGGGACATGAGTAGCAGCGGCCGTGGGCACCTGAGGGTCTACCTCGGTGCCGCGCCCGGCGTCGGCAAGACCTACAAGATGCTGGGCGAGGCGCAGCGCCGGCGGGAACGCGGGACGGACATCGTGGTCGGCCTGGTCGAGACGCACGGCCGCGAACAGACCGCCGCGATGCTCGATGGTCTCGAAGTGGTGCCGCGCAAGATCCTGGACTACCGCGGCGCGAGCTTCACCGAGCTGGACCTGGACGCCGTCCTGGCCCGCCGGCCCGAGGTCGTGCTGGTCGACGAGCTTGCCCACAGCAACGTTCCGGGCAGCCGGAACGCGAAGCGCTGGCAGGACATCGACGAGTTGCTGATCGCCGGGATCGACGTGATCTCGGCGGTGAACATCCAGCATCTGGAGTCGATCAACGACGTGGTCGAGAAGATCACCGGCGTACCGCAGCAGGAGACCGTGCCCGACCGGGTGGTCCGGGCCGCGGACCAGATCGAATTGGTCGACATGACGCCCGAGGCGTTGCGCCGCCGGATGGCGCACGGCAACGTCTACGCGGCGGACAAGATCGACGCTGCCCTGGGCAACTATTTCCGGGTCGGCAACCTGTCCGCGTTGCGCGAGCTGGCGCTGCTGTGGCTGGCGGATCGCGTCGACGCCGGCCTGCAGCAGTACCGCGCCCAGCACGACATCGACTCCACCTGGGAAGCGCGCGAGCGCGTCGTGGTCGCGCTCACCGGCGGGCCCGAGGGCGAGACCTTGATCCGGCGTGCCGCCCGCATCGCCGCCCGCTCGTCCGGCGGCGACCTGCTCGCCGTCCACATCGCCCGCTCCGACGGGCTGACCGGCGCCAACCCGGCCAAGCTGGCCCAGCAACGTCAGCTCGTCGAGAGCCTGGGCGGCACCTATCACCAGGTCGTCGGCGAGAACGTCCCGGAAGCGCTGCTGTCCTTCGCGCGAGCCGAGAACGCCACCCAACTGGTGCTCGGCGGCAGTCGCCGCTCGCGCTTGGCCGCGCTGTTCACCGGTCCCGGCATCGGCGCCAGTTCGCTTCGGGACGCGGGAGACATCGACGTCCACATCGTCACCCACTCGGAGATGGGCCGTGGCAGGCTGCCGCGGGCGCAGGGCAGCCTTTCCAAGCGCCGCCTGATCTACGGGTTCGTGCTGGCGGTGCTGCTGCCACCACTGCTGGCCGTGCTGCTGGGTATCGGTGGCGATGCGCTCAATCTGACCAGCAACGCGCTCGCCTTCCTGTTCGCGGTCGTTGTCGTCGCTCTGGTCGGCGGACTTTGGCCGGCGATCCTGACGGCAGTCGCGGGCACGTTCGTACTGAACTGGTTCTTCACACCGCCCGCGCACTCCTTGACGATCACCGAGCCGAACAACGTGCTCGCGCTCAGCATCTTCGTGCTGATCGCCGGCCTGGTCTCGTCGGTGGTCGACCGCGCGGCGCGCCGGACCCGCCAGGCGGCCAGATCAGCAGCCGAGTCCGAGACACTCGCGACCCTGGCCGGCTCCGTACTCCGCGGCGAAACCGCCTTGCCCGCCTTGCTCGAACGGGTCCGGGAGGCGTTCGGGATGACCGGTGCCTGCCTGATGGAACGACTCGAGACCGACGAGCTGACCGAGACCTGGCGACCCATCGCCTCAGCCGGTACGCCGACCTGCCGGCGCCCGGAGGACGGCGATGCCGAGATCCCGGGCCGGGACGACCTCGTCCTGGTCCTGCAAGGCCGGTCGCTGGCCGCCGACGAGCGCCGCCTGGTCGGTGCCTTCGCGGCCCACGCAGCAGCGTTGGTGGACAAGGCCCGGCTCAGCGAGGCCGCTGCCGAGGCGAAGCCGTTGGCCGAAGCAGACAAACTCCGTACTGCGCTGCTTCGTGCGGTGGGCCACGATCTTCGGTCCCCGCTGGCCTCCGCCAAGGCCTCGGTGACCAGCCTTCGCAGTTCCGACGTGGACTGGACTCCTGCGGAGCGGGAGGAGTTGCTCGAAACAGCAGACGAATCACTGGACCGGCTCACCCGGCTGGTGGACAACCTGCTCGACCTCAGCCGCCTGCAGGCCGGCGTACTGCCGGTGTTCACCCGGCCGATGGCGCTGGACGAGATCATGCCCGGCGTACTGGCCGAGGTGGGTGCTGTCGCCGCTGCGGTCAGCGTCGATCTGCCGCACACGCTGCCGTTGGTCGACGCGGACGCGGCTCTGCTCGAGCGGGTGATCGCGAATCTGCTGGCCAACGCGGTCCGGCACTCGCCGCAGGGACGGCCGCCGCTGGTCACCGGGAGTTCGCTGGGTGACCAGGTCGAGGTCCGGGTGGTGGATCGCGGGCCGGGGATCCCGCGGGTCGACCGCGACCGGGTGTTCGCGCCGTTCCAGCGGCTCGGGGACACCGACAACGCCACCGGGGTCGGTCTCGGCCTCGCGCTCGCGCGTGGGCTGACCGAGGCGATGAACGGCTCGCTGCAGCCGGAGGACACACCGGGCGGTGGGCTGACCATGGTCGTATCGTTGCCGGTGGCAACTGTGCGGCCCGGGGACGCGCCGGTCCCCGGCCGTCGTGAGCGGTCCGCGTCCGGTCCGGAGGTGCAGGGATGACCAGGATCCTGGTGGTCGACGACGAACCACAGATCGTCCGCGCGCTGCAGATCAACCTGAAGGCCAGACGGTACGAGGTGCACGTCGCCGGCAGCGGGACGGCCGCGCTCAAGGTCGCCGGGCAGTACCCGCCCGACCTGGTGATTCTCGACCTCGGGTTGCCGGACCTCGACGGCGTCGATGTGATTCGCGGGCTCCGTGGCTGGACCGAGGCGCCGATCCTGGTGCTGTCCGGCCGGACCGACAGCACCGACAAGGTCGAGGCGCTCGACGCGGGCGCGGACGACTACGTGACCAAGCCGTTCGGCATCGACGAGTTGCTGGCCCGGATGCGTGCGGTACTGCGCCGGAGCAACCTGGCCCAGGACCAGCCGGTGGTCGTCGTCGGCGGTGCCCGCGTCGACCTGTCGGCGAAGCGGGTGACGCTGGACGGCGGCGAGGACATCCGGCTGACCCCGACCGAATGGCACCTGCTGGAGGTACTGGTCCGGCATCCCGGCAAGCTCCTGTCGCAGCGGCAACTGCTGACCGAGGTGTGGGGGCCGGGGTACGAGTCGGCCGGCGGCAATCTACGCTTCTACATGGGCCAGCTCCGCCGCAAACTCGAAGCCGACCCGGCCCGTCCGGCCCATCTGCTGACCGAACCCGGGATGGGCTACCGCTTCGAGCCGTGAGAATCCGCTAGGCGCCGCGGCTGAGGAGTTCGTCGAGGATTTCGGGTTCGCGGCGGTAGGGCTCGAAGTGGCCGAGATCGCCGAGTTCGCGCAAAGTTGCTGTGGGCAACTTGTCGACCAGGCGCCGGGCGGCCGGGAACGGGCAGTTGCGATCGGCGACGCCGTGCCACCAGGTCAGACTGGTCTTGATCGCGGTCAGATCGATGTCGGCCCAGTCGCCGCCCATCGCAAGGGTCTCGTCCACCCAGCCGTCCATGCCGTGGGCGAAGGCCGCCTCGATCGCCTTGGTCTGCGCGAGCCGCCAGCGCGGGTCGCTCATCACCTCCAGGTCGGACGCCGGCGCGGTCTTCATCGCCGCCTCCAGCCCGGCCAGCGGTCCTGCCTGCATGGCCTCGTACGACGGAGTGAGTACCTCGCGTACCCCGGCCTCGTCGCCGGCCCGGGCGGCCCGGAAGGCGGCCGCGTTGAGCGGGATCATCGCGTCGTACTCGTGGTCCTCCAGTGGCGGCAGCCCGACCGTGATCGTGGCTGCGACGACCCGATCGGGGTGGTGCGCGGCGAACGCGAGCACGTGCGGACCGCCGCCGCTGCCACCGGTCAGGTAGACCCGGTCCAGCCCGAGGTGGTCGAGAATCGCGGCCAGGTCGTCGGAGTGCTCGCGAAACCGCCGCCCGGGAAGCCTGCTGGAGCGCCCGTAGCCGGGCCGCTCGGTGGTGATGACCTGCAAGCCACGGTCGGTCCAGGCCGACCGATCCGCCCGGATGCTCCAGCGCGACCCCGGCGTACCGGGCAGCCGCAGCAACGGCGTACCGGAGCCGGTTCGGGTCCAGGCGACGGGCCGGCCGTCCGGGCGAATCAGGTCCTCGTCGAGCACATCGGCGTACAGGTCGTCGGTCATGGGCGCGATCATGCCAACTCGTCGGGGTCGTGACGTGTCCGATTCGTTCAAGACTGAGCGCCGCGGGTGCGGGAAGGTGGGGGGCATGGACCTTTTCACTGCTGCCCGGGACTTTGTCCGTACCGACGCCCGACTGGTCGAGCGCCGGCTCTTCGCGACCCTTTTCGAAGGCGCCGATCCGGGCGGGGTGGTGGACGCGCTGCGCGGCTACCAGAACGCCGACGGCGGCTTCGGTCATGCGCTGGAGCCGGACAAGCGGTGTCCGGACAGCCAGGGACTCGACGTCGAGACAGCGTTCGACATCCTGCTGGCGGCCGGTGCCCGCGACGACGACCTGGTACGCCGCGCCTGCGACTGGCTGGCGTCGGTCGCAACCCCTGAGGGTGCGGTCTCGCTGTGCACCCCTGCGATCGAGAACTACCCGCGCGCCGAGCACATCAGCGACTGGACCTACCAGCCGGATCTCAACCCGACCGCCGGTCTGGTCGGCCGGCTGTACAAGCTCGGCGTCGAACACCCGTGGCGGGAGCAAGCAGCGGCCTGGTGTGCGAAGTCGCTCGCCAACGGTCTGCCCGGTGACGCCCACGCGCTGCACGAGGCGATGGAGTACCTCGAACACGCTCCCGGCGGAGTCGACCTGGACCCGATCCGTGCGCACCTGGCCAAGGTCTCCTACTACCGGGCCGACGCCGACGACCCGCAGTACGGCGTGACGCCCCTGCACCTCGCGCCGACGCCGGACAGCGTCTGGCGACCGTTGTTCACCGACGAACAACTCGCCGGGCACCTCGATCGCCTGATCGCCGACCAGCAATCCGACGGCGGCTGGGCCATCACCTGGGAACCCCCTGGCCCCGCAGCCGAACTCGAATACCGGGGGGTCGAGACCGTCCGCGCCCTCCGAACCCTGCAGGCCTACGACCGCTTACCGACCAGCTGAGCACCCCGGGCATAACGCGGCACGAGGCGGGCAGACTGATCGTGCGGTTGTGACAGAATCGGCGGTCGTGAGGAGGCCGGCGGATCGTGCTGATGGGTGACACCTGGGTGCAGTCGCTGATCTCTGCGATCGCCGCTGTGATGGCCGCCGCCCAGCCGATGGTGCCACCCACGCCGATTGCCGGGCAGCCGCCCGCGCAGGTCCGCAAGGCCGGGAACTGGGTCGGGAGCTGGGCGACCGCGGTCACGCAGGCCGACAGGACGGGGCTGTCCGCGACCGGCGTCGCCAACACGACGTTGCGGCAGGTGGTGCATCTTTCCGTCGGTGGCAACTCGGTGCGGATCCGGCTGTCCAACCGGTTCGGGACCCGGCCGTTGGTGGTCGGCCGGACCACCGTCGTGCCCAGCAAGGTCACGGCCGGCGCGACGCCGACCGTCGAGATCCTGCAGATCCTCCCGCTCACCTTCAAGGGCAAGCCGGCCGTCACCATCCCGGTCGGTGCCGACGTGATCTCGGACCCCGTCTCGCTGTCCGTCGCGGAGGACAGCGACCTGGTGATCAGCACCTACTTCCCGTCGGCGACCGGGCCGCTCACGCAGCATCCGGCCGGCTATGCGACCGCCTTCAGCGCGTACGGCGAGCAGACCACGGGTGGCGGCGCGCAGTACCGGAAGATTCCGGGGATGGCCCGATTCGTCGTGTCCGAGGTGGATGTGCGTGGCTCGGCGAAGGGCGCGCTCGTCCTGTTCGGCGACTCGATCACCGACGGGGCGGCGTCGCCGATGGACCGGAACCTGCGCTATCCGGATCAGCTCGCCGACCTGCTTCTCCTGCGCGGGGTCGGTGCCCTGAACGCGGGGATCGCGGGGAACCGGCTGCTCGCGAACGCCGGGTCTTCGGGTGAGGCCGCGATCGGGCGGTTCGAGCGCGACGTGGTGCGGCGTACCGGCGTACAGGCTGTCGTGGTGCTGGAAGGGATCAACGACATCCGGCTGACCAGGGGCGCGATCTCGGCGACCCAGGTGATCGCGGCCCATCGGCAGTTGATCGCACGGGCGCATGCGGCCGGCTTGAAGGCGTACGGTGCGACGCTCACGCCGTACTGGGCCTCCGCGCAGTACACGGTCGGTGGCGAGATCGCGCGGCAGGCCGTGAACCAGTGGATCCGGACCTCGGGTGAGTACGACGGGGTCGTCGACTTCGAGGCCGCGCTCCGCGACCCCAAGTCGCCGCTGCAGCTCCTGCCTGCTTACGACTCCGGCGACCACCTCCACCCGAACGCAGTCGGCTTCACCGCGATGGCCAAGGCCTTCGACCTCAACCTGGTCGGTTAGCCGGATTCGGCTGGGTGTTCCACCTGGCGGTCGCCCCATTGGGTGAGGAGGCCGCGGGCGATCTCGAGGTCGTCGCGGAGCGAGCGGTCGGTGAGGTCGTCGGGTAGCGCGGCCAAGGCGTCTGCGAGCCAGGGCCCGACCGCGGCCGGGGCGAGTTGTTCTGGTGAGATGCCGGCCAGCCGGGCTGCGCGGACCGCCGTGACGAGTTCGCAGGAGAGGACGTCTCGGAGCGCGTCCAGCAACTGCGCAGTGAGTACTGCGGCTTGCGGGGCGAAGCTTGCGTGGTGTTCGGCGCCCCGGCTGAGGGTCGCCGTGCCCAGCGTCGCCGGTTGCGCGGTGGACCGGACCGAGGCGAGCGCGTCGTGAGCGACGTACTCGATCATCATCACGCCGGAGCTCGCCTCGGCTCCGCTCGCCAGGAACCGGCTCAGTCCGGTGAACTCCGGATCGACCAGGTTCGCGACGCGCGAGGTGGACAGCGTCGCCACGCTGTGCAGGCTCAGCCGCAGTGAGTCCAGGGCGAGCGCGATCGGCATCGCGTGCCAGTTTCCGTTGTGCAGCACGGTGTCGCCGGCGACCAGCGGGTTCTCGGCCGAGGCGTTCAGGTCGATCATCAAAGCGTTGCCCAGGGCATCGACATGGTCGACGGCGGGTCCGAGCACCTGAGCGAAGGCGCGCAGACCGAAGGGATCCTGGATCCGGGCCGGCGGGAGCGGTAGCTCGTCCAGCAACCCACGCATCCGGCGGGCGACCCGGACCTGCCCTGGTTGCGGGCGCGCCTCGTGCACCCGCACGTCGTACACCTCGGCGTTGCCGCGGAGCGCGACGTGGGAAAGAGCGCCCACCAGCGGTACTACGTTGATCAGGGTGGCCGCTTCGACGTACGCGAGGCAGGTGTCGGCCAGCGTGAGTGCGTTGCTGGAGAGCAGGGGGAGTGCGCTGGTCCCGTCGATCACGTCGCCGAGTGCGAGCCCGAGCTCCGCGAGCGGGCCGAGGTCGCCGGTGCCGATCGCGCCACCGCGGTGCAGGTCGGGCAGGTTGTCGTCGTTGAGCAGGCCGACGATCGCGTCGGCGACCTCCGGTGCGAGCCCGGAGCCGCCGGTGGCCAGTTGGTTGACCCGGATCAGCAGGCCGAGGCGAACGACTTCCTTGGGGTACGACGTGGTCCCGGTGGTCGAGTGCGAGGCGAGCAGCCGGGCGCCGTGTTCGGGATCGTTGGTCAGCACGTCCCGGTTGGCGCCGACGCCGGTCGTCCGTCCGTACACCGGCCGACGCAGAGCGATCTCCGCGACGGCAGCGGCCGAGTCGGCCATCTTCTTGCGGGCGGTCTCGGCCAACTGCACCGGCGTCCGCCGCTGCCCGAGCGAGACCGCGTCCAGCGGCGTCAGCCCCACCCCGGAAATCTCGATCGGCTCCACTCGCTCAGTGTGCGACCTGTGACCCGCGCCACGAAGGACCTGCACCGCGCCGACGTCTGAAATCCGAGACGCCGAGGTCCTGACCAGTGGGAGGTGCGAGGGCGGGGGTGGTCAGCGCTGCCAGGGGATCGGGACGGCGATGACCTGGAAAGGTGCGGCTGCGGCGGCACCCTTGGCGGACTGGCCGTTCACGACCAGCAGGCGCTCGCCGTCGAAGGCCACGGTGGTCGGGGTGTCGAAGCGCGGATCGTCGTACTGCGGGAGCAGGGTGGCCGAAGTCGCGCCCGGGCTGAGCCTCAGAGCGGAGAGGAAGAACTCCGCGGTCTCGAGCACGTCGCCGCGATTGCAGACGCCGATCAGCAGGTCGCCCAGCAGGAGCAGCCCGTCCGCGGCCCACTCGGTCCGGAGCACCTGGGTGGAACCGTCCAGCTCGACCCGCAGCAGCACCTCTTCACCCGGATCGGCGACCAGCAGGACCGAGTCGTCGAAGGCGACGATGCCGTTGGGGTAGACCTTCGGCCCGGTGTCCTCCAGGTGGATCGGTTCCGGCGCCGCCTCGGTGTTCACCAGATCGAACCGCCAGACCACCGGCTGCGACGAATCGGTCGCATAGGCGTGATCGCCGATCACCCAGACGTCGTTGAGATAGCCCTCGACGCTGCGACGGGAGACGAGTTCGCGGGTGGCGAGGTCGTAGGAGTAGAGGGTGCCGCTTTCCGCGCCGCAGACGACCAGCTGCGCATCGGCGTACAGGGCGAAACCGAGCACGACGGTTCGGCCGTCGGTGCCGCCCGGCGACCAGATCTCCGCGATCTCGCTGGTCAGCTCGCAGCGGTAGATGGTGCCGTCCGTCCGGCTGCCGGAGAAGAAGTCGCCGGCCGGGCCCATCGTGATGCCCTCCGGCTTCACGAAGTCACCCGGGAGGTCGTACGCGTCGATGCTCATGGCGCCGAACCTAGAACGCGCGGGGCCGGCCGCCAACTGGGTTTTCGGAGACGCAAAAGCCCGCCACTCGCGGGGAGTGGCGGGCCTTGGAGCCTGCGGAGTTACGAAGCCTTGCCGTAGCGCTTGTTGAACTTCTCCACGCGGCCCTGGGTGTCCATCACGCGCTGCTGGCCCGTGTAGAACGGGTGGCTGGCGGACGAGATCTCGACGTCGACGACCGGGTAGGTGTTCCCGTCGTGCCACTCGATGGTCTCGGTGCTCTGGCGTGTCGAGCCGGTGAGGAAGCTGAAGTTGCCGGACTTGTCCCGGAAGACGACCCGGCGGTAGTCGGGGTGGACGTCCTTCTTCATGCTGCTGCACTTCCTTCCAGATAAGGGGCGAACGGATCGGTCAGCTGGCTTACCGATTCATCCGCACGAAGGACACAACCATCCAGGCGGCGCTCTAATTCCCAGATGTCCAGATCGATTCCGGTGATGGACAGGTACGACGCCCGGTCGCCGTGCTCGGGGTGCCACTCCAGTGCCGAGCGGGCCTGATGGGTCCGGCCCACCTCGGACCAGCGGTCCGCCGGCAGGTCCGCCAGCCAGCGGCCCAGTACGCCGAGGGAGATGTTCGTACCGAAGCTGTCCCAGCCGAGCCGGAGGTCCGGCCGCGAGGCGAGCCAGACCGTCCCCTTGCCGCGGGCCGTCCCGGCGACCAGGTCCTCGAGGGCGTCGTACAGGCGTTCGGGGTGGAACGGCCGGGTGGACTGCCAGACGAGCGTGCGGACCCGGCCGCCGTCCTGCAGTGGTGCCGTGATGGTGCCGGGCTCGACCCAGGTCTCCGCCGTGCCGGGATCATGCAGCCGTACGCCGAGCAGGCCGGCCGGGTCGGTCCGGACCAGCGCCTGCGGGTTGATCGCCCGGGCCAGCGCCGCGACCGTTTCGTCGGGGTTGCTCAGAATCACCGCGTTGGCGTACTCGAGCTGACGGGCGACCACTTCGGCGATCGCGCGGCCGTCCTCGGCGGCGGTCGGGATGCCGCGGTCGTGAATCAGGTCCTCCCCGGTCAGGTCGGTGACAACCGTCTCGGTGTCCAGAACGGTCAGTACGGCGTCCACCCGGAGCTCGTCGCTGCCGTCGCGGGCGATCTCCTCGGCCAGCGCCTGGGTGTCGCCTGCGCCGGGGACCGACACGATCACTGCTTCGTACTTGCCGGTCGCGGCGATGCTCAGGAGAAGCGAGACCAGCGAACCGCGCATCGCGCAGGAGACACAGGGGTGGCCCATCCGGATCACCTCCTCGTCGATCACGCCGGCCGAGCTCCGCGCGATCCGGATGACGGAGCCGCCGGCGAGACCGCTCACGTCGTACTCGACAAGTACTGCGCTGGAAGTCAGCAGGGTGGTCGCGACGGCGTTCCGGCTGGTCTCGTCGACCCCTGTCAGCAGGGTGACCGGCAGCATGGCGTCTCCCGTCTTATTGAAAATGATTACCAGTAGCGTACACTGCTCAGGACGGCTGGGAATACCGGACTCCACTCCCGGTGTTCACCGTACCCAAGCATTCGACGGCGTCCCGACGCCTGGAAGGAAAGGTCAGATGGCCAAGCGCGACGGAGTTCGCCCGATCATCAAACTGCGGAGCACCGCGGGCACCGGGTTCACCTACGTGACCCGGAAGAACCGGCGCAACGACCCCGATCGGCTGACCCTCAGCAAGTACGACCCGAAGGTCCGCCACCACGTCGAGTTCCGCGAGGAGCGGTAACGGGCGTGGCGAAGACCAGCAAGATCGCCAAGAACGAGCAGCGCAAGAAGACAGTGGCCCTGTACGCCGGGCGCCGGGCGGAGCTGAAGCGGATCATCGCCGATCCGGCCAGTTCGTTCGACGCCCGTGGCGAGGCGCAGCTGAAACTGCAGAGGCTGCCGCGGGACGCGAGCCCGATCAGGGTCCGCAACCGCGATGTCGCTGACGGCCGACCCCGTGGGTTCCTCCGCAAGGCCGGGATCTCCCGGGTCCGGTTCCGCACGATGGCGCACCGGGGTGAGCTCCCCGGGATCACCAAGTCGTCCTGGTAGTTCAGCCGTGCAGCCGGCGCGTCAGCGCGTCGGCTGCCTGTTTCGTCCGGCGGGCCAGCGCCGGGATCGCTTCGGGCGGGACGGATTCGGTCCGGAACGTGACGCTGATCGCGGCGACCGGGTGGCCGACATGATCGACGGCGGCGGTCGCCACCGAGGCGAATCCCGGCGTGATGTGGGATTCCTCGATGGCGTATCCCTGCCGCCGCTCGTCCGCCAGGAGGCGCCGCAACTGGCTCAGAGTCTGCGGGCCGGCGTCGGTACGCCGTACAAAGCTTTCCGGGGTTGGGAACAGGGCCCGCACCTGCGGAGCGGGGAGTTCGGCGAGGAGGGCGCGGCCGGATGCCGTCAACGTGGCCGGCAGCCGTACGCCGACGTCGGTGACCAGCGTGACCGGGCGGGGTGGCTGTTCTTTCAACAGGTACACGAGTTCGCGGCCGTGCAGGACGCCGAGGTGGGCGGTCTGGCCGACGTCGGCGACGAGCTGGGCGAGCAGCGGCCGGGCCAGTCGTTCGAGCGGATCGTGCCGTAGATAAGCGGATCCGATCTCGAACGCGGCGACGCCGAGCCCGTACCGCTTCTCCTCCGGCAGGTGGACGACGAAGCCCTCACTGATCATTGCCTTGAGCAAGTGATAGGTGGACGAGCGCGGCAGGCCGACCGCGGAGGCGATGCGCTCCATCGGTACCGGACCGGGCTGGGTGGCCAGGAACGTCAGTACCCGCAAGGTGCGGGTCGAGGCGGGAACGTTGCCGCTCACAACTGCGAGCGTAGTGCCCAGCCGTCAGAATTCGGCCGATTGGCGAGCCGGGGGCTCCGTGTCCAGCGCGGGCCGGCGTTTCCGCCGGATCCACAGTCGTAGGGCTTCGCCGAGCAACGCCAGGCCGAACAGGCCGAGCGCGACACCCCAGGCGAAGTCCTCCTCGCCGGACAGCAGGAAACCGACACCGGTGGCCAGAGCGGCGAAGACGGTGATCGCGATCAGGAATCTGGTCATGGTCTAGAGGTTCTTCTCCGCGGTCCAGGCCGACGCTGTCGTTTCGTACCCGAGCCGGCGGTTCACCGCGAGCATCGGCAGGTTGTTGCTGTCGTTACCGGTGAACGCGGTGACGAACCCGGCGTCGCGGCTGCGCGCGAGAGCGGCCGACTTCACCACCTTGGCCAGCCCGCGGCCGCGGTACGACGGGATCGTGCCGGTCAGGTTCGACCAGATCACCCGTCGCTCGGGGTCGGCCGTGGTACTCACGAACGACACCACCTGCTGGTCGTCGCTCAGCACGGCGATGCTCAGATCGCGCCGGAGATCCGGGTGGTTCCAGTCGGCCGCGAGCCATTCGTCGTACGCCGGTGTGTGCGACAGCCCGCTCGGATCGCCGTCCGCCACCGCGGCCCAGGCGTCCCAGAGCCGCTGCGGATCGACCTCGTCGAAGGTGACCAACCGCAGACCCTCTGGTACTGCGGCCGGCGCCGGTGCCTGGCTGAGCTCGGCCTTCGCGTGACTCATCCGCCGGGCGAGGGTGAACCCACGCGCGATCGCGAACCTCTTCGAATCGTCGTCGTCCGACACCACGACGAGCAGCCCGCCGGCACCCGCCTTCGCCGCTGCCTCCGTGATCGCCTCGGCCAGGGCACTCCCGATCCCACGCCGCCGCTCGGTCGGCGGAACCTGCACAGTGATCCGCAACCGCGGTGATTCCGCTCCCTGCTCAGGCAGATAAACGTTGCCGTAGCCAACGACCTCGTCGTCCTCGACGGCGATCAGCACGACCCGCGAGGTGTTGGTCCGCAGCTCGGCCTCGATCCCCCGCGCCGTCTTCACCAGATGCGGCATCGCCGCCGCCCACACCCCCGCGATCCCCACCGCGTCCCCGGGCACCGCAGCCCGAATCTCAAACCCCATCCCCCGACCCTACGACCGCGAAGGGTCGCCGATATCTGTTGGAACGTCGCTGTGCCCCGGCCTTAACGTCATCGCCATGACCATCACGGTGAAGCGCTCGGAAGACCAGGAAGGCTGGATCGCTTCCCGCGACGGCGCCGTGATCGGCGAACTGCACCCGTGGCCGGCCCCGGACCGCAAGCTCCGCCTCTTCTTCGGCGACACCGAGCCGGCGGCGTACGAGCCGTTGATCGACAAGGTCACCGGCCCGTGCTTGACCACCGTCGACGAAGCAGACCGGCCCACGGTCGACGCGTTGAGGGCGCTCGGGTTCACTCCCGTACGCCGAGAGGTGCGGCTGGAGATTCCGGTGACCCGGGCGAGCTTCGACGTACCGGCCGGATATCGGCTGATCAGCGCCGCCGACACCGGAGTACAGGACTTGATGGCGCTGGACGATGCGCTCCGGACCGACGTGCCAGGTGCTGAAGGATGGGAGTCGGACGAGGCCTCGTTCCGCGAGCAGACCTACGACTCGCCGTACTTCGATCCGGCCACCTACCTGGTGGCTGTAGACCCGGAGAACACCTACGCAGGATTGGTCCGGATCTGGAACGGGCCGCGTCCGCTGCCCCGCCTCGGCCTGATCGGTGTACTCCGGAACCACCGCCGTCGCGGTCTCGCACGGGCGCTGGTCTCCGCCGCGCTCACTGTGCTCGCCGACCGCGGCGCCTCTCTGGTCACTGCCGAGGCGGACGAGACCAATACCGCTTCTCTGACCCTGCTCGCCTCGTTCGGCGCCGTGCAGGTCGGCGCGGACCTGGAACTCGCCCGCTGACCACGCTGCACTTTCGCGCGGGGTGTCTCGGGTTTGAGACAGGAAGTGGGTGGGGGTGCTATCCGGCGGGGGTGGGGCGCGGTGCAATGGGCTGGTGCAGACAGCAGAGGTGATTGTGGGCGTCGGGCCGTTGAGTGCGGGCGACGTCGTGGCGGTGGCGCGGTACGGCGTGCCGGTGCGGATCGATGATCAGGCGCTCGAGCAGATCGCGAAGTCGCGGGCTGCGATCGAGGCGCTCGCCCATGCGGAGACCCCGCACTACGGCGTGTCCACCGGCTTCGGGGCGTTGGCGACGCGGCATATCGCGCCCGAACTCCGGGCTCAGCTCCAGCGCAGTCTGGTCCGGTCGCACGCGGCCGGTTCGGGGCCGGAGGTCGAGACCGAGGTGGTCCGAGCACTCGCGCTACTGCGCCTGTCCACGCTCGCGACCGGCCGGACCGGGGTCAAGGTCGAGACAGCGCAGGCGTACGCCGGGCTGCTGAACGCTCAGCTGACTCCCGTCGTGCACGAGTACGGCAGCCTCGGTTGCTCGGGCGACCTCGCTCCGCTCTCGCACGTTGCTCTCGCGGTGATGGGGGAGGGCCAGGTCCGCGATGCCGACGGCAACCTCCGCGATGCCGGTGAAGCGCTCCAGGCCGCCGGGCTCAAGCCGGTCGTGCTCGCCGAGAAGGAAGGTCTCGCGCTGATCAACGGCACCGACGGCATGCTCGGCATGCTGCTGCTCGCGCTCGCCGACCTCGACCGCCTGCTCAAGACCGCCGACATCGCGGCCGCCATGAGTGTGGAAGGCCAGCTCGGCACCGACCGGGTGTTCGCCGCGGACCTGCAGGCGCTCCGCCCGCACCCGGGGCAGGGCGCGGCCGCCGCCAACCTGCGCGCAGTACTGGCTGACAGTGCGATCGTCACCAGTCACCGTGGGCCGGACTGCAACCGGGTCCAAGACGCCTATTCCTTGAGGTGTTCGCCGCAGGTGCACGGTGCTGCCCGCGACACCTGTGCGCACGCGGCGACTGTGGCCGGCCGTGAGCTGGCCGCGGCGATCGACAACCCTGTGGTTCTGGAAGACGGTCGCGTCGAGTCCAACGGAAACTTCCACGGCGCGCCGGTCGGTTACGTGCTCGACTTCCTCGCGATCGCCGTCGCCGACGTGGCCAGCATCAGCGAACGGCGGACGGACCGGTTCCTCGATGTCGCCCGCAACCATGGGCTGAACGCCTTCCTGGCGGACGATCCCGGAGTCGACAGCGGGCACATGATCGCGCAGTACACGCAGGCCGCGATCGTGTCCGAGCTCAAGCGGCTCGCCGTACCGGCCAGCGTCGATTCCATCCCGAGCAGTGCGATGCAAGAAGACCACGTCTCGATGGGCTGGTCGGCCGCTCGCAAGCTCCGCAAGAGCATCGACGGTCTCCAGCAGGTGATCGCCGTGGAGATCCTGACCGCGGCGCGCGCCCTCGACATGCGGGCACCGCTGGAGCCGTCGCCCGCCACAGCCGCAGTACGGGCTGTACTGCGTGAGCATGTCGAGGGCCCCGGTACCGATCGGCACCTCGCGCCCGAGATCGCGCACTCCGTCCGGCTCGTTGCCGACGGCACCTACTTGTCCGCTGTCGAGGCCGTCACCGGCCCGCTGTCCTGAGCTGTATCTCTGAAGAGAGGCTGGATCACCCATGTCCGGACCACGTCCCGTTCGCGCCCCTCGCGGTACCACCCTCACCGCCCGCGGCTGGCAGCAGGAAGCCGCGCTGCGGATGCTGCAGAACAACCTCGACCCCGAGGTCGCGGAACACCCTGACGAGCTCGTCGTGTACGGCGGCTCGGGCAAGGCTGCTCGCGACTGGAACTCGTTCGACGCGATGGTGCGCACGCTGACCACGCTGAAGGACGACGAGACGATGCTGGTGCAGTCCGGCCGGCCGGTCGGCGTCATGCAGACGCACGAGTGGGCGCCGCGGGTGCTGATCGCGAACTCCAACCTGGTCGGCGACTGGGCCAACTGGGAGGAGTTCCGCAAGCTGGAGGCGATGGGGCTCACGATGTACGGCCAGATGACGGCCGGGTCGTGGATCTACATCGGCACCCAGGGGATCCTCCAGGGCACCTACGAGACGTTCGCCGCCGTCGCGGCGAAGAAGTTCGGCGGCTCGCTGGCCGGCACGATCACGCTGACCGCCGGACTCGGCGGCATGGGTGGCGCGCAGCCGCTCGCGGTGACGATGAACGACGGCGTCGCGATCTGCATCGACGTGGACGACTCCCGGATCAAGCGGCGGATCGAACACCGGTACCTCGATGTGCAGGCGACCTCGGTCGACGAGGCGCTCCGGCTGGCCGAGGAGGCCAAGGCGGCCCGCAAGCCGTTGTCCATCGGCGTTCTGGGCAACGCGGCGTCGATCGTGCCGGACCTGCTGCGGCGCGGCGCGCCGATCGACATCGTGACGGACCAGACCTCGGCGCACGATCCGCTGATGTACCTGCCGGTGGGAGTGGAGTTCGAGGACTGGACCACGGCCCGCGAGAAGGACCCGGCCGGTTTCACCGAGCGCGCCCAGGAATCGATGGCACGGCACGTCGAGGCGATGGTGGGCTTCCAGGACGCGGGTGCCGAGGTGTTCGACTACGGCAACTCGATCCGCGACGAGGCCCGCAAGGCCGGGTACGCACGAGCTTTCGAGTTCCCCGGCTTCGTACCGGCGTACATCCGGCCCTTGTTCTGTGAGGGGAAGGGCCCGTTCCGGTGGGCCGCGTTGTCGGGCAACCCGGCCGATATCGCCAAGACCGACCAGGCGATCCTGGAGTTGTTCCCGGAGAACGAGCATCTGACCCGGTGGATCAAGATGGCGCAGGAGCGGGTCGCGTTCCAGGGGCTGCCGGCCCGGATCTGCTGGCTGGGCCAGGGCGAACGGGACAAGGCCGGCCTGCGGTTCAACGACATGGTTGCCTCCGGCGAGCTCGAGGCGCCGATCGTGATCGGCCGGGACCACCTGGACACGGGCAGCGTGGCATCGCCGTACCGGGAGACCGAAGGCATGCTGGACGGCTCGGACGCGATCGCGGACTGGCCGCTGCTGAACGCGATGGTGAACGTCTCCAGCGGTGCCTCCTGGGTCTCGATCCACCACGGTGGTGGCGTCGGGATGGGCCGGTCGATCCACGCCGGTCAGGTATCGGTTGCCGACGGCACCGAGCTGGCCCGGCAGAAGCTGGAGCGGGTGCTCACCAACGACCCGGGGATGGGCGTGATTCGGCATGTGGATGCCGGGTACCAGCGGGCGGAAGAAGTCGCTGCTGAGCAAGGAGTCAGGATCCCGATGCGGGAAAGCTGACAGTTCGCACTGTGCGACCGAGGCAATCCATAGCGCTAAGGTGCACATTCATCACGAATGAGATTCGGTCAAATGGGGGTGGTGCCGGGCTCTCGTGACACTAGGATCGTTCGGGCGATCTCCGACGAGCGCGAAGGGGCGCCATGATCGAGTTCGAAGACGTCACCAAGCAGTATCCGGACGGCACCGTCGCCGTCGAGCAGCTGAGCCTGCGGATCCCGAGCAACGAGATCACCGTGTTCGTCGGGCCGTCCGGCTGTGGCAAGACGACCTCGTTGCGGATGATCAACCGGACCATCGAGCGCAGCAGCGGCCGGATCTCGATCGACGGTGAGGACATCAACGACAAGGACCCGGTCGCCCTGCGGCGCGGCATCGGCTACGTGATCCAGCATGCCGGGCTGTTCCCGCACAAGACGGTCGTCGACAACGTCGCCACCGTGCCGAAGCTGCTGGGCTGGGACAAGAAGAAGTCGCGCTCGGTCGCGATGGAGTTGCTGGAGCGGGTCGGTCTGGACCTCAAGCTGGCCGAGCGGTATCCGGCCCAGCTGTCCGGTGGCCAGCAGCAACGGGTCGGGGTGGCCCGCGCGCTGGCCGCCGACCCGCCCATCATGCTGATGGACGAACCGTTCAGTGCGGTCGACCCGATCGTCCGCCACCAGTTGCAGGAGGAACTGCTCCGGCTGCAGCGCGACATCGGCAAGACGATCGTCTTCGTCACCCACGACATCGACGAGGCGATCAAGCTCGGCGACAACGTCGCGATCCTCCGGGTCGGCGGCAAGCTGGCCCAGTTCGCGCCGCCGGCCGAGCTGCTCGCCAACCCGGTCGACGACTTCGTCCGCGGGTTCGTCGGACAGGACCGCGGTTACCGGGCCCTGACCTTCGTGCATCCGGACGAGCTGCCGGTGAAGCCGTTGCCACCGGAGCTCGCTTTGCAGGACGGCGTACCGATCGGGTGGCGCAACGGCAGTGCGTCCGCGGAGTTGCTGCCGGTCGGGGCGGTGTTCAAGCAAGGCGATTCACTGCGTGCCGCGCTCGACAGCGTTCTCACGTCGCCGCGCGGGCTGGGTGTCTGCGTCGACGACGACGGCCGTGCCATCGGGGTCGTCGACCAGGGCACCGTCGCGGAGGCGCTGCGCCCATGACCTGGATCGGTGACAACCTCGGGCTGATCTGGGAACAGTTGCGCGAACATCTCTATCTGGCGATCCTCCCGGTGCTCCTCGGGTTGATCATCTCGGTGCCGCTGGGCTACATCGCCACCCGGTACTCCTGGCTGGCGAACCCGCTGATCGCGTTCGGCGGCGTGCTGTACTCCTTGCCGTCGATCGCCCTGTTCATCGTGATTCCGGCGATTCTCGGCACCAAGGTGCTGTCCACGATCAACATCATCGTCGCGCTGACGATCTACACGGTCTCGCTGCTGATCCGCAACGTGATCGACGGACTCCGTTCCGTGCCGCCCGACGTCCGCCAGTCGGCGGTCGCGGTCGGGTACGGCACGTTGCACCGGGTGATCGCGGTCGACCTGCCGATCGCCGTACCGGTGATCTTCACCGGCCTGCGGGTGGTCACGGTGGCCAACATCTCGATGGTCAGCGTCGGCGCCGTGATCGGCATCGGCGGCCTGGGGGAGCTGTTCACGCTCGGCTTCCAGAAGGACTTCCTCACCCCGGTGGTGGTGGGCGTCGTGCTGTCGTTGCTGCTGGCCCTGCTGGCCGACCTGGTCCTGGTCACGTTGCAGCGGATCCTGACCCCGTGGGCGCGAGTCGCGACCCCGGTGGGAGAGGTGGCCTGACATGTGGGAGTACCTCACCGACTCGTACAACTGGTCCGGGAACGAGGGCATCTGGGCCCGGATCCTGGAGCACCTCTGGTACACGTTCGCCGCTCTCGGGCTGTCCGTGGTGATCGCTCTGCCGATCGGTCTGCGAATCGGGCACACCCGCCGGGGCGCGTTCCTGGCGATCAACCTCGGCAACGCCGCCCGCGCCCTGCCCAGTCTCGGCCTGCTGATGATCGCCGTCCTGCTGACCAACCAGATCGGCTTCCTGCCGGTGCTGATCGCGCTGGTCGCCCTCGGGATCCCGCCGATCCTCGCCTCGACGTACGCCGGTCTGTCCGGTGTCGATCCGGCCACGATCGACGCGGCGCGGGGGATGGGCATGACCGGTGGCGAGATCCTGACCAAGGTGGAGATCCCGATCGCGCTGCCGCTGATCATCTCCGGCGTCCGCAGCGCCACCCTGCAGATCGTCTCGACCGCGACGATCGCGGCGCTGGTATCGCTCGGCGGCCTCGGCCGCTACGTGGTCGACGGACTGAAGCTCCGTGACTTCCCACAGATGTTCAGCGGCGCGCTGCTGGTGGCCCTCCTGGCGATCCTGCTCGACGCGATCTTCGCGCTGATCGGCCGGGTCACCGTGTCCAAAGGATTGAAGATCGGCTGAACTGTCCGACGTAGGTGATGAACTTGGGAACCTGGAACATCCATCGGCACCCGTCGGTGGCTACGAGACTCTGGAGGCTCTCGTGTTGAGATCCACACTCATCCGTACTGCGATCGCCGGGGTGGCGGTGCTCGGCCTGGCTGGTTGTGGGGGTGGGGACCAGCTCGGTAGCGACAACGCGGGCAACTCGCCCGCTCCGTCGAAGGTGTCGAGCATCACCGTCGGCTCGGCCGACTTCTCCGAAAGCCAGCTGATCGCGGAGATCTACGGCCAGGCGCTCGCCGCCAAGGGGATCGAGGTGAAGAAGAAGCCCAACATCGGCAACCGCGAGACCTACATGGCCGCGATCAAGGACGGCTCGGTCGACCTGGTGCCGGAGTACACCGGTGCCGCACTGGCGTACTTCGACAAGAACTCCACCGAGACCGACCCGGACAAGGCGTACGACGCGCTGAAGAAGGCGCTGACGCCCGGGCTCGAGGTGCTGGACAAGTCACCGGCCGCCGACGAGGACACCATCGTGGTGACCAAGGCGACCGCGGACAAGTACAGCCTGAAGTCGCTCGGCGACCTGAAGGCCGTCGGCAAGGACCTGGTCGCGGGTGGCAGCTCGGAGTTCAAGGTCCGCTCAGCCGGTCTGAAGGGGCTGAAGGAGAAGTACGGCGTCGAGTTCAAGGAGTACAAGACGCTGGACGCCGGTGGCCCGCTGAGCATCAAGGCGTTGACGGACAACCAGATCCAGGTGACGAACCTGTTCACCACCCAGTCGGTCATCAAGGACCAGGGGCTGGTCCAGCTGGACGACCCTGAGCACATCCTGCCGCCGAACAACATCGTTCCGCTGATCCGGACCGACCACAAGTCGGACGACATCGCCGCGACGCTGAACGCGGTCGACGCCAAGCTCACGACCGATGCGCTGACCGACCTGGTCAAGCGCCTCGACGTCGGCAAGGAGAGCGCGGACGCGGTCGCCAAGGACTGGCTGTCGAAGAACCCGCTGTCTTGACCGAATCCTTCGAGGCGATGTGGGCGGACCTGGCCGCCATCGGCAAGGACCCCTCCTCCGGGGGGTACCACCGAGGCGGCTGGACCCCCACCGAGCGGGCGTGCACCGAGTGGTTCACCACCCAGTGCACGACCCGCGGCCTGTCCCTGGAATCCGACGGCCTCGGCAACCTCGTCGCCTGGTGGGGTTCTACCGATGTGCCTGGTGTGGTGACCGGAAGTCATCTCGACTCGGTGATCGACGGCGGGGCTTTTGACGGTCCGCTGGGTGTGGTGTCTGCGCTTGCCGCGGTGGATCGGTTGCGGGCGGAGGGGTTCGTGCCGTCGGTGCCGATCGGGGTGGGGGCGTTCGTGGAGGAGGAAGGGTCGCGGTTCGGGATGCCTTGTCTTGGGTCTCGAGTGGCGACCGGTGTGCTGACTGCTGACAAGGCGCTTGGCTTGAAGGACAGAAGCGGCGTGCCGTTGGCGGACGCATTGTCCGAGCTGGGGATCGACCCGGCCGGCGTGGGACCCTCGCCGTTGCTCGAGCGGATGGGGACGTTCGTCGAGTTACATGTGGAGCAAGGCCGCGCGTTGACCGCGCCCGTAGGAGTGGCGAGCGCGATCTGGCCGCACGGGCGGTTCCGGTTCACCTTCACCGGCGAGGCGAACCATGCCGGTACGACGTTGATGGAGGACCGGCACGACCCGATGCTGACGTATGCGATGACCGCGCTCGCCGCCAACAAGCAGGCCCGGCTCGCCGGTGCGCGGGCCACCTTCGGCCGGCTCTCGGTCGAGCCGAACGGCACGAACGCCGTGCCGTCGCAGGTGACTGCCTGGCTGGACGCCCGGGCGGCGACCGACGAGGTGCTCCAGTCGTTGCTGTCGGCAATTACCAGGCAGGCGGTCGAACGCGCCGAGCGGGACGGCACCAGCGTCGAGGTGACGCCCGAGTCGGTCTCGCCGATCGTGGAGTTCCCGTCCGGTCTGCGTGACCGGCTGGCCGCAGTACTGGATGATGCGCCGGTGTTGCCGACCGGGGCCGGGCATGACGCGGGGGTGTTCTCGGACGCGGGGATCCCGACCGCGATGCTGTTCGTACGGAATCCCACCGGCGTCTCGCATTCGCCGGCCGAGCACGCGGAGATGGACGACTGCCTGGCCGGGGTGGACGCGCTGGCCGCAGTACTGAAGGATCTCGCGAAGTGACGGCGTACTGGTGTGAGCAAGCGCTTCTGCCATCCGGGCTGGCTGCCGGCGTGCTCGTCACGGTGGTGGACGGACGGTTCGCTTCTGTCGAAGCAGACGCATTGCCTGGCGACGCGGTGCGCCTGAGCGGGATCGTGTTGCCTGGCTTGGCAAACTGCCACAGCCACGCGTTCCATCGTGCGCTGCGCGGTCGCACGCAGACCGAGCGCGGCACCTTCTGGACCTGGCGCGATCAGATGTACGGCGTGGCGTCGGTGCTCACACCGGACAGCTACTACCAGCTCGCGCGGGCCGTGTACGGCGAGATGGTGCTCAGCGGGATCACCGCGGTAGGGGAGTTTCACTACCTCCACCACGCCCCCGGCGGCAAGCGGTACGACGATCCGAACGCGATGGGGCAGGCATTGATCGCGGCCGCGCGGGATGCCGGGCTGCGGATCACCTTGCTCGACACCTGTTATGTAGCAGGCGGAATCGACCAGCCGCTGAGGGACGCGCAGGTGCGGTTCAGTGACGGCGATGCGTCGGCTTGGGCCTCCCGGGTGCTGTCGCTGACCCCGGGCCTCGGAGACGACGTGGTGATCGGCGCGGCCGCGCATTCGGTGCGCGGGGTGCCGGTCGACCAGCTCAGCGCGGTGGCCTCGGCGCTGCCGACTGCGCCGCTGCACATCCACTTGTCGGAGCAGGTCGCGGAGAACGCGGCCTGCCTGGCGGCGTACGGGCGTACTCCGGCGCAGGTGCTCGATGAGACCGGCTTCCTGGATGCGCGGACGAGCGCGGTGCACGCGACGCACCTGACGCCGGTGGATGTCGGGTTGCTCGGCAGTTCCGCGACGTACTCGTGTTTCTGCCCGACGACCGAACGCGATCTGGCCGACGGGATCGGTCCCTCGGTCGCGTTGCGGGACGCGGGATCGCGGCTGACGTTGGGCTCGGACAGTCACGCGGTGATCGATCTGTTCGAGGAGATGCGCGCGGTCGAGCTGGACGAGCGACTCGCCTCGCAGGAGCGCGGGCACTGGTCGGCTGCCGAGTTGCTGGCGGCCGCGACCGTGGACGGGCATCGGTCGCTCGGGTTCGAGGACGCGGGGGTGATCGAGGTCGGCGCACGAGCGGATCTGGTCGCCGTACGGACGTCGAGTGTGCGGACGGCCGGGACAGGATCGTCCTTGGAGACCTTGGTGTTCGCCGCCTCCGCGCTCGACGTCGCCGACGTGGTCGTCTCGGGGCGTCAGGTTGTTGCTGATGGCAATCATGTGAAGCTGGACGTGGCGGCCGAGCTGGCGGCCTCGATCTCGGCGGTGACTTCATGAGCTCGGTGGTGTTGACAGGCATCGGGTCGCTGGTCACCAACGACCCCGGACGCGGTGCGGTCTCCGGGGGCGCGCGTCCGGACGGAGTCGCTGCGCTCGGTGAGGTGACGGACGCGGCGATCGTGATCGAGGGCGGCAAGTTCGCCTGGGTCGGCCGGCGCGCGGATGCTCCGGCGGCCGATTCCGCGCTGGATCTCGGTGGTCGTGCGGTGATCCCGGGCTTCGTGGATTCGCACTCCCACTTGGTCTTCGCGGGCGACCGGGCGGAGGAGTTCGCCGCCCGGATGACCGGTACGCCGTACAGTGCGGGCGGTATCCGGACGACGGTGGCCGCGACGCGAGCCGCGACCGACGAGCAGCTGACCGCGAACGTGGCCCGGCTGGTGACCGAGATGCGCCGGCAGGGCACGACGACGGTCGAGATCAAGTCGGGGTACGGGCTGACGGTCGGGGACGAGGCGCGGGGCTTGGCGATCGCGGCGGAGTTCACCGACGAGACGACGTACCTGGGGGCGCATGTGGTGCCGCCTGAGTACGCGGACGACCCGGCGGCGTACGTGTCGCTGGTGACGGGTCCGATGCTGGATTCGGCGGCTGCTCATGCGAAGTGGGTGGACGTCTTCGTCGAGAAGGGCGCCTTCGACGCGGACCAGGCGCGGGCGATCCTGACAGCCGGTGCGAAGAAGGGGCTCGGGCTACGAGTCCACGCGAACCAGCTCGGCCTCGGCCCCGGCGTACAGCTTGCCTGTGAGCTCGGCGCTGCTGCGGCGGACCACTGCACGCACCTGTCCGACGCCGATGTGGATGCTCTGGCTTCAACCGGTGTGGTCGCGGGTCTGCTGCCCGCCGTCGAGTTCTCCACCCGTTCGCCGTACCCGGACGCCCGCCGCCTGCTCGCCGCCGGCGTCACCATCGCCCTCGCCAGCGACTGCAACCCGGGCTCCTGCTACTCGTCGTCGATCCCGCTTTGCATCGCCCTCGCCGTCCGCGAGATGCACATGACTCCCGCCGAGGCCCTATGGTCCGCCACCGCAGGCGGCGCCGCCTCCCTCCAACGCCCCGACCTCGGCCGCATCACCCCCGGCGCCCCCGCCGACCTCGCAGTACTCGACGCCCCCTCCTACCTCCACCTCGCGTACCGCCCCGGCGTGCCGCTAGTAGCCCAAACCTTCCTCAACGGCCGCCCGGTCTGAACCGCCAACACTCATCAATCCGCTCGCCGGTGCAGTTCTCACGCTCGGTGACACCGTCAGGCGGCTCGAAGGACCTGCTTGGTGAGTGTTGGAAGTCCGACCGCCCTCCGCACTGCCGTCACCACCCACTCCGGGTCGTACATGATGTCCTCCCAGCTGAACCTGAGCAGCGTCCAGCCCCTGACGCTCAGGGCAACATGCCGGCGGCAGTCCTTCACCAGCGCCTGGCGAGTGCCGTGATGCTCGAACCCATCAGCTTCCAAGGCGATCCGCAGACCGGGATGCCCGAGATCGATGCGGGCTGAGAACTCCCGATCGCGGACCACGACCTGAGGGACGAACCCCTCGATACCAGCCTCGATGAGAATGGCTCGCAGGGCGGACTCCAGAACCGATTCGGATCGTCCGTCCGCCAGCGAGACCGTTTGCTGGACACGCCGCCGGTGGGGCCCGCGCAGTTTGCCGGCCGCAACCATCAGGTCGTCATGGTCGACCAAACCTTGATGCAGAGCTGAGTCCGTGACCGCGAGCGCTTCGGTGAGCGGCAGGGTCCGGATGCAGTCGAGCACGGTTTGAACTGGCGTCGTCACCTCCCCGTCAACTGGCACGTAGGCCCAGTGCAGTACGCATGGCCGGCCGGTTCGCCGGCGAACCTTCCCTGGTCGCAGGGTGACGTGCGGGAGAGGGGCCGCAACGATGACCTTCATTCCCCAGTGCTCCGCGGCGCTGAGGTAGGACACGACTCCGCCATGGCTCCGCGCGGCAGTCAATGCGGATGGCGCCTTCGGTAATGCGTAGACGCCCTTCGCCACCCGCTGGATGTCTCCGTCTGTCAGCGCCTTCCTGATGTCCCGCGAGTGGACCAGCGCGCGAAGTTCGCCGAAGGTGGCGCTTCCGCCTCGCCGGCCGAGCACATCGACGACATCTCCCATCGTTACATCGTTGCCGAGTTCGGCGGACCGGAGCGGGCGTTGTCCACAGGCGTGGACCGCCAACACTCACCAACTCCTCGTCGAGTCCCTCGCACAGCACAAGCTGAGCGTGGATCGGATGATTCAGCCGCCGTTGGTGAGTGTTGGCGGTCCAGCTACCTTTGCCGCCATGTCGCGCATTGCTGTCGCTCGCACCATCCAGGGTCAGCTTCCGTACTTTCCGAGTGCGGTGCGGACGGGGGACGGGCGGGTCTTGGTGGTGTGGCGGGAAGGGCGGGGGCATGTGCGGAGTGTGGGGCGGATCGTGCTTGCCGAGAGTGCGGACGGGGTGGAGTGGTCGGAGCCTCGGGTGGTGGTGGACGGGGTGTACGACGACCGGGATCCGATGCTCGTGGAGCTTGCCGACGGAGACTTGTTGCTGAGCTGGTTCCAGATCGACTGGTCGGTGCGGCCGTACCTGTGTCCGGGGGTGCTGGTCGCGCGATCGACGGATGGTGGGGCGACCTGGGGAGAGCCGGTGGCTGTCGGGTCGCGGATGGTGCAGGAGACCGAGGAGGTCTGGCACGGGTTCCGGGCCGGGCACATCGTGGCGCACGGACAGCTCCTCGAGTTGCCGGGCGGGGATCTCCTCGCGCCTGTCTACGGGGTGTTCCCCGGGGACGCGCGCCACTCGGCGAGTGTGGTGAGGTCGACCGATGGTGGGCGGACCTGGCCGGCGGAGGGCGAGGTGGTGCTGGGGCGGCGCCCGGATCGCGAGTACGTCGAACCGGTGCTGACCCTCCTGCCCGGCGGCCAGGTGGTGGCGTTGCTCCGGACCGATCAGGAGGCCGAGCTGACCAGGTCGGACGACAACGGGCTGACCTGGTCCGAGCCGGAGCCGTGCGGGTTGTACGCGTCCTCGGCAGACACGCTGACCTTGTCCGACGGCGCCGTACTGGTTGCGTACGGCGATGTCTCCAAGCGCTTCAACCCCGGTCGGCCGACGGTCGCGACGATCGTCAAGGACCCGCTCGGCCGGTGGGACCTCGACCCTGTGCACCTGGTCATCGACGCCGGCCGGGACACCCAGGACCAGTCGAACCCGGCAGTCGTCGAACTCCCCGGCGATCGCCTGCTGATCCTCAGCTACGACATCTTCACCCGCGAGATCGTCGGCGAACTCCTGCCGCGCGCCGCTCTCGACTGAGAAAACCTGGTGCGCCACGGCCGCGCCCTCGTCACCCTTGGAGTATGTCCAGGACCGCGGTCGCGAGGGTCGACGGAGATCTCCGCCGGCGGCTGGTGGCTGCCTTCACCTGGACCTGGGACCGCGGCGTGTACGCCGGCTACGCCAACCTCACCGGCTGGTGGCGCGACGCCGACCTGATCCGCGAACTCGGCCCCGCCCTGGGCAGCCTGTACGACGTACGCCCCACCGTCGTCGTCGGCCCGGTCTCTCGCGGCGCCCTGGTCGGGGCGTTGACTGCGGCCGCGCTGGGAGTCGGGTTCGTCGAGGTCCGCAAGAACGCGGGACAGGCCACCGACAGCGATCGGTGGGTACTACGAACAACCGGCCCGGATTACCAGGATCGGCACGTCGTCTTCGGCTTCCGGCGCAACCTGATCCAGGCCGGCGACCGGGTGTTGATGGTCGACGACTGGGCTGCCACCGGCGAGACCGCCAGGGTGGTCCGCGCTCTGGTCGAGGACTGCGGCGCGCAGTGGATCGGTGCCGCGTGCATCGTCGACGGGCTCGACGACGCCCGCTTCCGGCACGAACTGCCGCTGCGCGCCCTGCTCGACGTACGGAATCTCTAGTCGGCCAGTTCCTTGGAGAGCATCGCGCTGGTGGTGTGGTTGGGGCGGCGGAGTTTGCCGACCTCGACGAAGCCGCGGGCCGCGTGGAAGGCGAGCGAGGCCTCGTCGGGTGGGTCGGACTGGACCCGGGCGACCAGCCGGTCGAAGGGCTTGGCGGCGCGTTCGACGGCCCGGTAGACGCTGGTGGCGATGCCTTGGCGGCGGTGCTTCTCGGCGACCACGATCCGGTCCAGGTGCAGGAACCGGTCGGCGTACGTCGCGTTGAACCACTGGAAGTCGAGGCTGTCGTGGGCGGAGCCGGGGGCGAAGGTGAGCACGAAGGCGGCGACCTCGTCCTCGATCTCCACCACGGCGGCGTGGGCAGCGATCAGCCGGAGCCAGTCCAGCCGGTCGGGGCCCAGCGGGTCCGTCTGCTCGACCGCGGCTGCGTTCAGCGCGAGCACGGCCGGCTCGTCGGCAGAGGTCATGGGGCGGAGTTTCACTCTCACACCCTCCCACGCGGGGTGCCTTCCGCGGCAGGGGTGTGGTGAGGGCTTGACCAGGCTCTTCCCCGATCCGGCCCCGAAAATCCGGGGCCGGGGTTGGGAATGACCCCGGGGTGCGGCAATGTTGAGCCAGGTGAACTCAAGTCTGGCGATCCGGTCGCCGATCCGATTTGAATCCGGATCCCCGGCGAGGCAACATTGAGTCTGCATCACTCAACTTCGTGGAGGTAACGCACATGGCCCGCGCGGTCGGTATCGATCTCGGTACGACGAACTCTGTCATCGCCGTACTGGAAGGTGGCGAGCCCACCGTCATCCCCAACGCCGAGGGAGCGCGTACGACGCCCTCGGTCGTGGCCTTCGCCAAGAACGGCGAGGTCCTGGTCGGCGAGGTGGCCAAGCGCCAGGCCACCACGAACGTCGACCGCACGATCCGTTCCGTCAAGCGCCACATGGGCGAGGACTGGAACGTCAGCATCGACGGCAAGAAGTTCACGCCGCAGCAGATCAGCGCGTTCGTGCTGCAGAAGCTGAAGCGCGACGCCGAGGCGTACCTCGGGGAGCAGGTCACCGACGCGGTCATCACCGTGCCGGCCTACTTCTCCGACGCGCAGCGCCAGGCGACCAAGGAAGCCGGCGAGATCGCCGGTCTGAACGTGCACCGGATCGTCAACGAGCCGACCGCGGCCGCGCTGGCCTACGGGCTGGACAAGGGCACCGAGCAGACCATCCTGGTCTTCGACCTCGGTGGTGGCACCTTCGACGTGTCGCTGCTGGAGATCGGCGACGGCGTCTTCGAGGTGAAGGCCACCAGCGGTGACAACCACCTCGGTGGTGACGACTGGGACCAGCGCATCGTGCAGTGGCTGGTGACCCAGTTCAAGAACAAGAACGGCACCGACCTGTCCGGCGACAAGATGGCCATGCAGCGTCTGCAGGAGGCCGCCGAGAAGGCCAAGATCGAGCTGTCCAGCGCTGCCGAGACCTCGATCCACCTGCCGTACCTGAGCCTGACCGACTCCGGCCCGCTGCACCTGGAGGAGAAGCTCTCCCGGGCCGAGTTCCAGAAGCTCACCAACGACCTGCTCGAGCGCGCCCGCGCCCCGTTCAAGGCCGTCATCAAAGACGCCGGCATCGACGTGTCGAAGATCGACCACGTCATCCTCGTCGGTGGCTCCACCCGGATGCCCGCCGTGGCCGAGCTGGTCAAGGAGCTGACCGGTGGCAAGGACCCGAACAAGGGTGTGAACCCGGACGAGGTCGTCGCCGTCGGCGCCTCCCTGCAGGCCGGTGTGCTGAAGGGTGAGGTCAAGGACGTCCTGCTGCTCGACGTGACCCCGCTGAGCCTGGGCATCGAGACCAAGGGTGGCGTGTTCACCAAGATCATCGAGCGCAACACCACGATCCCGACCAAGGGCTCGGAGATCTTCACCACGGCCGAGGACAACCAGCCGTCGGTGATGATCCAGGTCTACCAGGGCGAGCGCGAGATGGCCCGCGACAACAAGTCGCTCGGCAACTTCGAGCTGACCGGCCTGCCGCCGGCGCCGCGGAACGTGCCGCAGATCGAGGTCACCTTCGACATCGACGCGAACGGCATCGTGCACGTGAACGCCAAGGACCTTGCCACCGGCAAGGAGCAGCGGATGACGGTCACCGGTGGCTCCGCGCTGCCGAAGGACGACATCGACAAGATGGTCCGCGACGCCGAGCAGTACGCCGAGGAGGACCGCAAGCGCCGCGAGGCGGTCGAGTCCCGCAACCAGGCGGAGGGCTTGGTCTACCAGACCGAGAAGTTCCTGACCGAGAACGAGGACAAGATCCCCGACGACGTCAAGACCGAGGTCAAGGACGGCGTCAGCGAGCTGAAGAAGGCGCTCGAGGGTGACGACGCCGACGTGATCAAGAGCGCGTCGGAGAAGCTCGCCCAGTCCAGCCAGAAGATGGGCGCCGCGATGTACGCGAACGCCCAGGCCGCCGGCACCTCCGACGAGAGCGCCTCGGCCGACGGTGAGAGCGCCGGCAACGCCGACGACGACGTGGTCGACGCGGAGATCGTGGACGAGGACCGCCCGCAGGACTCCAAGCCTGAGGACACCAAGTGACCGATCGCCCCAATTCTGGCAGCGAGTTCGGCGACGGCGAGCCCGTCGTCCGCGACAAGCGCCGGATCGACCCGGACACCGGGAACCTGCGGGAGCCTGCCGAGGCTCCCGCGGGTGCCCCGCCGGCCGCACCCGGTACGCCGGGCGCCCAGCCGCCGCGGGATCCCTCGGACCTGATCGGGCCGTCGGCGCAGGAAGCCCTGCTGACCGAGGCCCTGGCGGAACGGACCGCCGACCTGCAGCGGTTGCAGGCGGAGTACGTGAACTACAAGCGCCGGGTGGACCGCGACCGGGAGGCGAACCGCGAGGTCGTCATCGGTTCGGTGCTGACGGAGTTGCTGCAGACCCTGGACGACATCGGGCGGGCCCGCGAAGCGGGTGAGCTCGAGGGTGCGTTCAAGGCGGTGGCCGAATCGGTCGAGCGGGTCACCGAGAAGCTCGGCCTGGTGAAGTTCGGCGAGGTGGGCGACCGCTTCGACCCGCGGATCCACGAGGCCCTGCTGCACAACTACTCCGACGAGGTGGACGGCCCGACCGCGACGCTGGTGATGCAGCCGGGGTACCGCCTCGGCGAGCGGATCCTGCGGGCGGCCCGGGTGGCCGTCTCGGAGCCGACCGAGCAGCTGCCGGAGCCCAAGCCCGACGAGTCCGGCGACAGTGAAAAGCCCGCTGAGTAAGCCGATCGGTGAGGAGGTGAGGCGTCGATGAGTACGAAAGACTGGTTGGAGAAGGACTTCTACAAGGTTCTCGGCGTCTCCAAGACCGCGGAGCCGGACGAGATCAAGAAGGCCTACCGCAAGCTGGCGCGCAAATACCACCCGGACTCCAATGCCGGGGACGCGTCGGCGGAGGCCAAGTTCAAGGAGGTCTCCGAGGCGTACGACGTCGTCGGGGACGCCAAGAAGCGCAAGGAGTACGACGAGGCCCGCCGGCTGTTCGGCAGTGGCGGCTTCCGGATGCCGGGCGGCGGCACGGCTGGTGGACAGGGCGGTTTCGGCTTCGACGTCGGCGACCTGTTCAACCGGTCGGGCTCGACCGGTGGCGGCGGCCTCGGCGACATCCTGGGCGGCATGTTCGGCGGCGGCGCCGGCCGGACCACGACCACCACGTCGACGGCCCGGCCGCGGCGCGGTGCCGACATCGAGACCGAGGCGACGATCGAGTTCGCCGAGGCCGTCAACGGTGTCACCGTCGCGCTCCGGATGACCAGCGACGAACCCTGCAAGACGTGCCGCGGCACCGGCGCGAAGTACGGGACTGTGCCGAAGGTCTGCCTCAAGTGCGAAGGCACGGGGATGCAGACCTCGGTCCAGGGCGGTGTCTTCGCGATGACCGAGCCGTGCACGGAGTGCAAGGGGCGCGGCCTGGTCGTGGACCAGCCTTGTGAGACCTGCCACGGCTCCGGCCGCGGTCAGTCGAGCAAGACCATGCAGGTCCGGATCCCGGCGGGTGTGCAGGACAACCAGCGGATCCGGCTGAAGGGCAAGGGCGCGGCCGGCGAGCGGGGTGGCCCCGCGGGCGACCTCTACGTCAGCGTGCACGTGAAGCCGCACCGGATCTTCGGCCGGCAGGGCGAGCATCTGACGCTGACCGTGCCGGTGAGCTTCACCGAGGCCGCGCTGGGTGCCGAGATCAAGGTGCCGACCCTGGACGGGCTTCCCGTCACCGTGCGGATCCCCGCCGGTACTGCGAACGGCAGCAAGCTGCGCGTTCGGGGCAAGGGATCGGTGCGGCGGGACGGCACCAAGGGCGACCTGCTGCTCACCATCGAGGTGCAGGTGCCGCACGAGTTGACCGACGAGCAGCGCGAGAAGCTGCAGGAGTTCAGCACCGCCTCGGCCCAGCCCGACCTGCGCTCCGGGTTGTTCGGGAGTTCGTGATGGGCGTTCCGTTCAACCAGGTGCCGACCTGGGACGACCGCACCCCGATCTACGTGATCTCGGTGGCGGCCCAGCTGGCCGGCATGCACCCGCAGACGTTGCGCCAGTACGACCGGCTGGGGCTTGTCACGCCCAGCCGGGCGTCCGGCCGCGGCCGGCGCTACTCGGCGTACGACGTGGCGAAGTTGCGGTACGTCCAGCACCTGTCGCAGGAGGAGGGTGTCAACCTCGCCGGGATCCGGCACATCCTCGAGCTGCAGTCGGAGGTGGAGGGCCTGCGCAGGCGGGTCAACCAGTTGCTGGCCGAAGTACAGCGCGGTGTCGGGGCGTCGCGTCAGCACACCAACAGCCGGGTCTTCTCGGCCGGTCCCGCCGGCGACGTGATCGCGATGGGCCGCCAGCAGACCACCACCCGCTGGATCCGAACCCAGCCGCTCGAACTAGGGCGGCACTGACCTCCGGAACCCCTTCTCCCAAAGGGTTTCCGGTTCCCCCGGACGCACCCCATCCCCCCAGGTGCGTCCGGGCCGGAGCGCCTCCCCAGGCGCCACCGAAACCGGAGCGAGTCCACCCCCCCGAGGACCGCTCCGGTAGACCGAAGGTTGTCGCTTCTTGCGGCGCCTTCGGAGGGCCGGAGGCGGTCCATCCCCCACGGATGCCTTCGGTTGTGCCCTCGGACCTTCCCCCGGGTCCGAGGGCTTCCTCGTATCGGGCCCGGAGCGAGTCCACCCAGGACAGCTCCGGTGGAGCGGAGGTGTCGTTTCTTGCGGCGCCTTCGGAGGGCCGGAGGCAATCCATCCCCCACGGATGCCTTCGGTTGTGCCCTCGGACCTTCCCCCGGGTCCGAGGGCTTCCTCGTATCGGGCCCGGAGTGAGTCCACCCAGGACAGCTCCGGTGGACCGGAGTGGGTCCGACTCCCGAGGACCGCTCCGGTGGAGCGGAGGTGTCGCTTCTTGCGGCGCCTTCGGAGGGCCGGAGGCAATCCATCCCCCACGGATGCCTTCGGTTGTGCCCTCGGACCTTCCCCCGGGTCCGGGGGCTTCCTCATGGAGTTCATCTTCTGATCACCTCGCGGTGGGCGATGGACCTGTTGCGCCATTGACCGGCCGCTTACGCTGGCGAGGTGACCCTCACCTTGCAGACGGACCGGTTGCTGATCCGGGAGTGGGAAGAAGACGACGCCGAGGCCGCGCAGGAGATCTACGGCTCGGCCGATGTGGCGCAGTGGTTGTCGCCGGCGATCGAGCAGGTCACCGACGAGGCAACGATGCGCGCCATCCTGCAGGCCTGGATCGAGGCCCAGCCGAACTTCGTCGTACCCGCCGGGCGCTGGGTCGTGGTCCGCAAGGAGGACGACGTGGTGATCGGCGGCTTGCTGATCCGCCTGCTGCCGCCGTACGAGGAGGACCTGGAGATCGGCTGGCAGTTCCGGCCGTCGGTCTGGGGCAACGGCTACGCCAGCGAGGCGAGCAAGGCGCTGATGGGCTGGGCCTTCTCCAGCGGCGATGTCGACGAGCTGTTCGCCGTCGCCCGGCCGAACAACAAGCGCGCGATCGGCACCGCCCGGCGGCTCGGGATGGAGTGGGTCGGCGAGACCGACAAGTACTACGACCTCAACCTGCAGGTGTACCGGATCCGCGCGGCCGACTTCAAACCCTGAACCACCAGGAAGGCCGCCCCGATCAGGACGTAGCCCGAGCCCAGGAGATGCTCGGGCACCGACCACGTGCGCCCCTCCGGGTTCAGGTATCCGTGCGGCCCGATCGCGAAGTCTGCGAGAACCACAATCGTTGCTACAAGCATCCACTTGCTGTGCCACGCGTACTTGACCAGCAACAGCGAAGCAGGCGCGATCCACACCCAGTGATGCGACCAGCTGACCGGCGACGCGAGCAGCCCCCAGACCGCGATCACCAGCAACGCCAGTACGTCGTTGCCAGCGCCCCGTGCTCGATAGGCAGCAACGCCCGCCAGTACGCCGGTCGCAAGCACCAACCCGAGCCACACAAGGGTCCTCGCCGCCCCGTCGCCCATCACCCGATGCAGCACGGCCTGAAAGCACTGGTTGTACGCATACGTCGCGCCGCCGATCCGATCCGGGTCGAACAACACACCGAACCAGTACTTCGTGGAGTCGGCCGGCGCGAGCGCGAACCCGACCAGGGCCAACCCGACGAAGGTCCCGAACGCGACGGCCGCCTCGCGGTACTGCCGGCGTACGAGGAAGTAGACGACGAACACGGCGGGGGTCAGCTTGATCGCGGCGGCCAGGCCGACCAGGATGCCCCGGGGCCAGCGGGTGCGGGGCAACAGACAGTCGACGGCGACCAGGCCCATCAGGATGAGATTGATCTGACCGAAGCCGATCGTCGACCGGACCGGTTCGAACGCGAACGCGGAGACCGCACCGAGCAGACCGATCGCGAGGGCCCGCCTGTTCCAGCCGAGCAGGCGCTGGAGGACCACGAGCATGGTCGCGGTCAACGCCGCTGTACTCGCAACGCACATCGCGAGATCGGCCAGCGGCATCGGCAGGAGGTGCAAGGGCACGAACAGCACCGCGGCGAGGGGTGGGTAGGTGAACGGGAGTGCGATCCAGGGGACAAGTTGGCCGAAGCCTTCGGAGTACAGGCTGACGTGGTGGAGTACGGCGAATCCACCGGTCCGGTAGACGTTGAGGTCGACGTTACCCGACCACCAGAAGTAGAGCAACGGTGTGAGGCCCACCGCCAGCACGAGGAGCTGGAAATGTCTGCGCTCCAGCCAATCGACGACCGCGCTCACCGGACGGCCTGGACCGGGTCGGATTGAAGGGCCGTCGCATTCGGTCTGGCTACTACCGTGATCACACTCGTGACCAGCAAGGCGATCCCGGCGATCAGGTACGAGTTGCCCATCAGTGCCTGCGGGAAGTTGTGATGGAACTCCTTGTCGTCCGCCCAGGGGGCCCACCACGGCAGGCCGAGGGCGAACACGAGCGTCCAGGCGGTAGCGAAGACCTTCATCGCGGTGCCACGGCCGACCCAGGACCACACGACAGCCGTGGCGGGCAAGGCCCAGACCCAGTGATTGGACCAGGAGATCGGCGAGACGAGCAGTCCGGTGAAGCCGGTCACCACGAGCGCGTCGAGCGAGCGTCCGGCGGCGTACAGGCGGCGGGCGACGGCGAGGCCGCCGGCGCCGACGATAGTGGCTGAGAGCAACCAAAGCGGGCCGGTGGCCCCGGAGTTCTCGGTGAGTCGGGCGATCGTGCCGCGCAGCGACTGGTTGCTGATGTAGTGGGCCGGCCCGGGACGGCTGGGATCGAAGATGTAGCGGGTCCAGAAGTCCACTGTCGGACCGGGCATGACGAGCCAGCCCAGCAGCAGGGTGCCCGCGGTCGCCGCAGTGGCGACGGCCGCCTCGCGGAAGCGCCGGGTCACCAGCAGGAAGACGATGAAGATTCCCGGCGTCAGTTTGATGCCGGTGGCAACGCCGACCAGCAGGCCGCGGAACCGGCGAGGCGTGTGACCGAGCAGGTCCACCATCAACAGGGCCAGCAGGACCAGGTTGATCTGCCCCATCCCGAACGTGGACGACACGGGCTCGAGGAGCAGTCCCGCCGCGGAGCAGAACAGCCCAGCTCCGATCAACCGGTCCCTGGACCACTGCGGCCGCAGCGCACGGGCCGTGACCGCGCCGACGGCCAGCAGCGACACGCCCGACAGCAACGTCATCAGCAGCCTGGCGAAGTGCTCGCCGATCGCCAGCGGCGCCATGATCATGGCCGCGAACGGCGGATAGGTGAAGCCGAGGCCCATGCCGGGGTACTTCTGGTTCACGGTGTAGATGTCGTCACCGTCGACGAAACCTCTGGCGCCGGCGAAGTACACGCGCAGGTCCGACATCGAGGACGACGGCGGCCAGAGCGCCACGCAGACAACGATGACGGCCGCTCCGGCGAGGGCGAACCAGGGCAGCAGGTTCCGGGTCTTCACCGCTGGGAGAACTGGACTTGTGGTCATGGTTCCGACCCTCGCTGCCGGACCCGGGTCGCCACATCGCCGTCAGGTGCCCACTGTGGTCACTGGATCGAATGACGCGGCACGAACGCCTGTCACTCCAAAGAGTGACGGCCTGGGCCGGACTGGGCAGCAGAATGAAGGGGTGAGCGGAGAGATCGCGCCGTACGGCGGAGCAGGCGGGCGCATGATCCGCGTCCGCGCCCTCGTTGCGAGCGGCAACTTCGACATCGTGCTCGCGGTGATCGGGCTGGCGATCACTCAGGTGCAGTTGGTCAGGCAACCCGGCGGCTGGCCCGACGCGGCCCTGCCGGTCCAGGTGTTCCTTGCCGCCGCCCCAGCACTACTCGCGATCCGGCGAGTGGATCCGGTGCTGGCGTCGGCGGGACTGGTCATCGGCGCATATCTGTCGGTGCTGGTGAACCGAGGGGACTTCGACTACGTCCTGCTGATCGGCGGCGCGCTCGCCCTGTGGTCGCTGGCCTCGCGCTGCCGTGTGCGCACGGTCCTGGTGGCCGGGGCGGTGATCACGGCCGTCCCGGTGGTCGCCAGAGTCCGCTGGGGAGTGTTCGAGTCCGCGCTCTTTCCGTCGATCTACCGCCAGGTGGCAAACGACCCACTGTGGGACGCGGCCGCGAGTGGGGGACCCTCCCTAGAGGACTACAACCGCGCGATGGCGTCGAGATGGCCGTGGTGGCTGTCAGTCGTGCTGTTCGCGGTCTGTCTGCTCTCCCTGCTCTACCGACGCCTCCGCCGGACCGCGGTCGTCGAGCGGACCGTTTGGGAACGTATCGAGGACCTCCGTACCTTTCTGCTGACCACGGCCGCGCTCGATGCCGTGCTGGCGATGGTGACCACCTCGCTGATGCTGGCGGACCTGGGCCGGGACATTGCCAGGGGCAACTGGTGGAGTGCGCCTGGCTGGATGCCGTACGTCATTGCCTTCTCCGCCCTCACGCTGGTCCAACGGCGCAAGTGGCCGGCCGTTCCGGTCGTGGTGCTCGCCATCGGCGCCTTGCTGGCCTACTGGCAGACCAGCACGAGCTGGAGCGTCCTCGTCGCGCTGTCGATCGCCCTCTTCACGATGGCGTCCGTGCGGCGAGTGAGGTACTCGATGCCGGTGGCCGCCGTGGTGCTGACTGCGCTGCCGGTGATCGCGGCCTTCGTTCGCTACCCGCAGATGGTGCTGATCTTTCCCGCGCTCGAGCATCAGCCGCAGACGTTCGGTGACATGCACAATCCACCGGACAACAGGATCCACAACGTCGTCTACGAAGGGATTGTGGACCGGCAGTGGCCGATCACGTTGTCGCTGATCCTCGTTCTGCCGCTGTGTGCCGGTGTTCTGGCCCGGCTCTACCGGCGGAACCGGTCTGCCGCGGCGCGGGAGGCGGAGCTTGAGCAGCGGGCGGTGGAGCAGGACGCTGCCCAGGTGGTGCTGACCGAGCGGTCGCACATCGCCCGGGATCTGCACGACGTGGTGGCGCACGCTGTGAACCTGATGGTCATCCAGGCGGAGACCGGGCCCGACCTGCTGAAACGGGGAGACGACGACGCGCTGGCGGGCTTTCAGCGGATCGGGGACGCCGGCCGCCGTGCGTTGGGCGAACTGGACCGGATGCTGTCGGCGCTGCGCGACGCCGAGGGTGTGCCCGACCCGGCGTTGACCCCGCAGCCCGGCCTCGCGGACCTCGGCCAGCTGGTGAAGAGCCTGTCGGACCAGGGTCTGCCGGTCGAGCTGGAGGTGCGGGGTGAGACCGACGGCGTTCCGGCGGGGATCCAGCTCACGGCGTACCGGCTGGTTCAGGAGGCGATGACCAATGTGGCCAAGCACGCGAAGGCACGCAGCGCCAGGATCCTGGTCGAGCGCAACGAGGCGGGTGTCGCGGTCCGGGTGATCGACGACGGGCAGGGGTTCGATCCGGGCCGCCGCCCGGACGGACGGCACGGCCTGACCGGTATGCAGGAGCGCGTCCGCATCCACGACGGCACATTGAGCATCAGCTCCAGCCCGGGATCCGGTACTACGGTCAGCGCGTGGCTGCCGGTGGGTGCGCGATGACCGTGAGCGCGTGGATCCCGGTGACGACGAAGGAGACCGAGTGATCAAGGTGATGGTGGTCGACGACCAGGACCTGGTCCGGGACGGGATCTCGATGATCCTCGACGGGCAGCCGGACATCGAGGTGGTCGCGCAGGCGGTCGACGGCGCCGACGCGCTGCACCAGGCTTCCGCCGTACTGGATCTCGGCGTGGTCCTGATGGACGTCCGGATGCCGGTGATGGACGGGATCGAGGCCACCCGGCGGCTGGTCGGGCGGCCGAACGCGCCCCGGGTGCTGATCCTGACCACCTTCGATCTGGACGAGTACGTGTACGACGCGCTCCGGGCCGGTGCGAGCGGCTTCCTGCTGAAACGGTCCTCGCGGGACGAGCTGATCAACGCGGTCCGGGTGATCGCCGACGGCGACGCCCTGCTGGCGCCACCGGTGACCCGGCGGCTGATCGACCGCTTCGCCGACAACCAGCTCGATCCCTCGATGGTGGCCCGGCTGGACGTCCTCACCGCCCGCGAACGCGAGGTTCTCGTCCTGGTTGCCAAAGGCAACTCGAACGCCGAGATCGCCGCCGCCCTGCACCTCACCGAGCACACCGTGAAAACCCACGTCAGCCGCATGCTCACCAAAACCGGCCTCCGCGACCGCGTCCAGGCAGTCATCCTCGCCTACAACACCGGCCTCGTCTCAGCCGGCCAACCCAGCTGACAACTCAGCTCTCGGTAATGGGCCCCAATGAGCGGCTGAGTGTTTCTGATTCGGCGGGGGACAGGAGGCGTTGGTCGGTCAGGTCGCTGTGTAGGCGGCTGCCGTCGGAGTGGAGTTGTACTTCGGTGAAGGTCTCTGGCGCGCCGGCTGCGTCGTACGACGAGAAGTCGCCGTGGTGGGCCAGCCAGCGGACCGACGTCGGGTCTACCCCGAACAGTGCAGCGGCCGCCGTCGCGGCGCCGGCATAGTCGCTCACCAGACCGACGGCGTCCGGGTTCCCGGCGAGCTCCGAGAGCACGACGACCGGGCGTTCGGGGGCGGACCGGGCGAGGCGACCGAGGCAGTAGGCGGAACCACCCGAACTGTGCTGCCAGCGAATCACCGCCGGCTCGCCGCCTCGTACCTCAGTTGGTTGTCCACTCCCACTGCTCACGTCGGAAACCCTATTCGACCGCTGGCCCCGGATGCTGGGTGAACCGCAGCGTGTACTCCGGCGGCGTGTGCCAGTTCGCTCTCGGGCCGAACCTATCAGTACTGAGAGGGGTGAAGCCGGGGGACGGCTCCACCCCTCTCTTAGCTACTACTTCAGGCCGTAGGCCTTAGTTATCTGCTGGTTCAACTTGTTGCCGTCGGCATCGACTGCGGTCACCCGCAGCGACGGTGCGTGTCCGGCCTGGGCCGGCGGATGAGTCACCGTCGTGGTGTAGTGACCGTCGGCTGTCTTCGTCAGCGGGAGCTTGGTCCAGTTGGTGTCGTCGTAGGACAGTTCCAACCCGGCCGTGGTGAACTTCGCGGTCGACGCCGATCCCGCCTGGTGCCGTAGCCCCAGCGTGAGCGTGATCGGCCGGCCGGTCGGCACCCGGTTCAGATCATCGGTCTGCGGTACGTCGAGATCGGCGATCACCACCGGCATCACCTCGTCCTCGCCGCCGCGCGCCTCGAACATCCAAGTGGAGTGGATCTGCGTGGAGTACTGCCAGAAGTCGGCCTCCCGCTTCGCATCCAGCGTGAACTTGTACTCCGCTGCGTCGGCCGGCACGTCGGCCCACAGTCCGGCCTCCTCGGACGTCGCCACCTTCACGCCGTTGCGCTCGAGCGAGGAGCTGTACTCCCCGTTGATGCCGAACACGTCGCTGAACTCGTCGGGTCCGTGCCGGAACGGGCTGATCGAGATACTCAGGCCGTCGTAGGCGCGGCCGACCCCGGCCGCCTCGGTCTGCTTCGCGGGTAGGCCGCTGTTCTCGACCGGTGCGACCCACCGCATGCTGGTCCGCTCCCCGGCACGATAGGTGTGCGGCGGTGCGGTGACGGCCGCGTTCTCACCGCCGTTGTCGAGGATGACCAGACTCGACCACGGGAGCCGGTTCCCCAGCACGTACGACGTGCGGTGGAACGGAGCGCTGATGACCGGCGCCAGCCAGCCGCTGAAGTCGGCGCCGCCCGGCGTCCGGGCCGTCCGGGCTTCCGACGTAGGCGTTCCGGCGGTGTGTGCGCCGAAGACCTCGTCCACTCGCGCGAACTGGTCCTGCCGGGCGTTGACGCCGACCGTGGCCGGGAGCTGGTTCGGCCACGCCTTCGCCAGGTCGTAGACCACCGGAGTCGAGGCGACGCCGGTGAGCCGCACGGTGACCGGCCCGGTCGCCAATTTCTCGAGCAGTTTCTGCGCGGCGATCCGAGTCGTCCGCGCGGCCGGGAGGGTCGCATCCGGTGCGTCGCCGTACGCCCAGTAGGCACCGACGCCACCTTGACCGGCACGATCGGGGTTGTAGATCAGGGCCGCGCCGGCGCCGGCGTGCTCCGCCGCCTTGACCAGTTCGCCGACGGGGCGAGGATCGCTGTCGACGTAGCGGATCAGTGCCAGCTTGCCGCGGACGCCATCCAGTTCGCCCGGGTTCGCAGCGCCCGCATCGGCCAGGCCGAGCGTCTTCGTCCCCGTGAGTCGCGGGCCGAAATAGAAGTCGAGCACGGTGAACGCGGAACCGCCGAGCACCTTCGCCCGGAACGGCGGAATCTCCAACCGGGCCGAGACCGCGAACTCACTGGTCCCGGTGACCGGCTTCGCGGTCGGCGTGGCGCCGAGGATCCGGGCCGCGCCGGTCACCTCGACCCCGACCGCGCCGGTGATCATCCCGTCGGTGTTCTTCCGGGAGTAGACGATGGAGCGCTGGCGTGCGGTCAGCTCGGAGTGGCCCTGCACGCTGGTCGGGACAGGTTTGGCCCGCCGGGCGTCGAGCGTCACTGTGATGTCCTTGGTGAGCGTCGTCTCCGGGCCCGTGACGACGTCGATCTTCTCCAGTTCGCTGTCGGTCGCGGCGGTGAAGAAGGTGGACATCGCCTGGTACTTGCCGGGTGGGATCCGGATCGTCGCCGTACCGTTCACCATCCGTACGCCGAACGGACCCAGGTCGAGCGGAGCTCCGTCCAGACGACTGACCGCCAGGCTCGCTGTGGCCGGGCTGCCGTCGCGATTGATGCCCTTGACCGTCAGGTTGTGCAGCTCCGGTTCGGCATACCAGCCGAAGGTCGTCACGATCGGGTCGGCGCCTGCCGCGGTGGCGGTCACGCGTCCCGAGAAGAAGCCGGTTCCGGCGGCCGCACGGTCGGCAGTCACGGTCACCTTGGCCTCACCACCAGCCGGTACTACGAGTTGGCTGCTGCTGAGCTCGGGAGTCGCAGCGACCGGATCTGCCGAAGCTGCGAGGTCCAGCGTCACCCCAGTACTGCCTGGGTTGCGGTAGGTCAGTTCGCGGCTGACCTTGTCGGAGGCGGGGTACGGCCAGCGCAGTACGCCGAGTTCGAGCTCGCTGGTGTCGACGGTGACGCTGTCGTCGGTGGCCTGGTCGGCGTCGACGCGGCCGGCGCCTTGCCCGTCGACCTTGCTGCCGGGCTGCGGGTCGGCCGTCGAGATCAGGCGCGCTTTGAGCTGGGCGGCCTTCCAGTCCGGGTGAGCCTGTGCGACCAGCGCGGCCGTTCCGGCGACGTGGGGTGTTGCCATCGACGTACCCGTGAGGGTGGTGTAGTTGTCGTCGACCGGGTCGCCGAGGCTGGTGCCGGCGGCGCGAGCGGCGACGATGCCCGTGCCGGGAGCGGAGATCTCCGGCTTCAGGGCGCCGTCACCCTTGCGCGGGCCGCGGCAGGACGAGTCGTTCAGCGATCCGTCGCGCTGAAGGTTGCCCACGGCAAGGGCATCGTCGGCCGCGGCGGGACTCGAGACGGTCTGCGGTTCCGGGAAGAAACAGTTGCCCGCAGCAATGACAAAGAGTACGCCGCTGTCCCGGCTGATCCGGTTGACCGCCTGGGACAGCTCGTCGGTGCCGTCGCTGGCGTCGCCGCCGAGGCTCAGGTTGATCACCGAGGCGCCCTGGGCGGCGGCCCATTCCATCCCGGCGATGATGCCGGAGGAGTCACCGAAGCCGTCGTCGTCGAGGACCTTGCCGTTCAGCAGCGTGGCCTCGGGGGCGACACCCTTGTACTTGCCGCCCGAGGCCGCGCCGTTGCCGGCCGTGATGCTCGCGACATGGGTGCCGTGGCCCTTGTGGTCGACCGCGTCCGGCGTACCGGAGAAGTTCTCCGTCGCGCCGATCCGGCCGGCCACGTCGGGGTGCGTCGGGTCGATGCCGGTGTCGAGGATGGCGACCTTGACGCCCTTGCCGGTCAGGCCGCGCTGCCAGGCGGCCGGGGCGCCGATCTGGGGTACCGACTGATCGAGGCTGGCCTTCACCTGACGATCGAGCGAGACGCGCTGGACGGTGCCGGCGACGCGACTGGACGTGCCGGGGGTGAGCGAGCGCCAGAAGTCGGTTGCGGCGGTCTTCGTGACCTTGGCGGCCTTGGCGCCGATGCTGGGGACTACCCGGGTCGAGGCCGCGCCCGGGATCGCGGTCTGCCTGGCTCGTGCGCCGGCCCCGTCACCGGCGTACCGGATGATCACCGGCATCGTCTTGGAGTGGTCGTCGTCGCGGTGCTCGGCGATCAGCGTGGTGACGTCGAACAGCGTGCGGTCGAGGCGGCCGGAGGCGACGTCGGCGACCGCTGCCGACGGTACGACGTACGTGTGGCCGCTCGTGTAGGTAATGGTGGCCGCGTCCGATCGGCTGCCCTTGGTCGGCTCGAAGACGACCTGTGCGGGCCGGCCGGGACGTGGGGTGACCCGGACCCGGTCGCCGGTGATCAGCGTGACGCGGGTGCCGCCGGGGGTCGGATCGGCGGGGGACGGTGGCCGGGGCGGCGCCCCGAGGGCGGGGGTGGTGGCAGCACTCAGCACCAGGCCGAGACTCACCACCGGTGGGATCCAGCGTTTGGACGGCAAGATGTCCTCCAGGCAGGCGGAAACAGCACTTGCCTCGAAGGACGGCGTCACCACCTCGGAAGGTTCGCTTTTCGAATCCCTTCGAAATGGGGGCTCTGACCCTGAGATCTCCCCCAGGTTCGGCAAAGTTGAGTGGAATGGACTCAACCTTGGGTACGTTGTATCTGGTGATCGCTGTTTTTGAGTGAAAGGCTGGAACCAGATGGACGTTCAGCGGTTGACGACGCTGGCCCGGGAAACCCTGTCGGTCGCGATCCGTCAGACCTCCGCGGCGGGCAATCCGACCGTGGAACCGATTCACCTGCTGTCGGCGTTGCTCGCGCAGCCCGAGGGGACCACGATCGGTCTGCTCGAGGCCGCCGGAGCCGACCTCGACGCGGTACGCCGCCGTACGGCGGAGCAGCTGACCCGGCTGCCCAAGGCCAGCGGTGGCAGTGTGCAGGCACCCAGCCTGTCCCAGAAGACGAGCGACGTGCTCAACCAGGCGGAGCAGCGGGCGCTGGGGCTCGGGGACGAGTTCGTCTCCACCGAGCACCTGCTGATCTCGCTGGCCACCGTCGAGGGCGTCGCGAAGTCGGCCCTCGACGTGACGCCGGAGGCGCTGTTGCAGGCGTTCGACGCCGCGCGCGGCAACCGGCGGATCACCTCGCCGGAGGCCGAGGGGACGACCAAGACGCTGGAGAAGTACGGCGTCGACCTGACCGAGCGGGCCCGCGAGGGCAAGCTCGACCCGGTGATCGGCCGTGACTCGGAGATCCGCCGGGTGGTCCAGGTGCTGTCCCGGCGTACCAAGAACAACCCGGTGCTGATCGGTGAGCCCGGCGTCGGCAAGACCGCCGTCGTCGAGGGCCTCGCGCAGCGGATCGTGGCCGGTGACGTGCCGGAGTCCCTGCGTGGGCGCCGGCTGATCAGCCTCGACCTCGGCGCGATGGTCGCCGGCGCGAAGTACCGCGGTGAGTTCGAAGAGCGGCTGAAGGCCGTGCTGACCGAGATCAAGGAGTCCGGCGGCCAGGTCATCACCTTCATCGACGAGCTGCACACCGTCGTCGGCGCCGGTGCGTCCGGCGAGGGCGCGATGGACGCGGGCAACATGCTGAAGCCGATGCTGGCCCGTGGCGAGCTCCGGATGATCGGTGCCACCACGCTGGACGAGTACCGGACGCGCATCGAGAAGGACCCGGCGCTGGAGCGACGCTTCCAGCAGGTGTTCGTCGGCGAGCCGTCGGTCGAGGACTCGATCGCGATCCTGCGCGGCCTCAAGGAGCGCTACGAGGCGCACCACAAGGTCGCCATCTCCGACTCCGCGCTGGTCGCCGCGGCGACGCTGTCCAACCGGTACATTTCCGGTCGGCAGCTGCCCGACAAGGCGATCGACCTGGTCGACGAGGCCGCGTCCCGGCTGCGGATGGAGATCGACTCGTCCCCGGTCGAGATCGACTCACTTCGCCGTACGGTCGACCGGCTGAAGATGGAGGAGCTCGCGCTGTCCCGCGAGGAGGACGCCTCGTCGCAGGAGCGGCTGGCCCGGCTGCGCGCCGACCTCGCCGACCGCGAGGAGGAACTGCGCGCGCTCGAAGCCCGCTGGGAGAAGGAGAAGTCCGGCCTGAACCGGATCGGTGAGATCAAGGAGCGGATCGACGAACTCCGCGGCCAGGCCGAGCGGGCCCAGCGCGAAGGCGACTTCGAGACCGCGTCGAAGATCCTGTACGGCGACATCCCCGAGCTCACCAAGGAGCTCGAGGAGGCCTCGGAGGAGCCGACGGCGGCCGAGACCGCCGACGCGATGGTGAACGAGGAGGTCGGGCCCACCGAGATCGCCGAGGTGATCGCGATGTGGACCGGGATCCCGACCGGGCGGCTGCTCGAGGGCGAGACCGGCAAGCTGCTCCGGATGGAGGACGAGCTGGGCCGCCGGCTGATCGGCCAGCGCGAAGCGGTGAAGGCCGTGAGCGACGCCGTACGCCGGGCTCGCGCCGGCATCTCGGATCCCGACCGGCCGACCGGGTCGTTCCTGTTCCTCGGCCCGACCGGTGTCGGCAAGACCGAGCTGGCGAAGGCGCTCGCGGACTTCCTGTTCGACGACGAGCGGGCGATGGTCCGGATCGACATGTCGGAGTACGGCGAGAAGCACAGCGTCTCGCGGCTGGTCGGCGCCCCTCCGGGGTACGTCGGCTACGAGGAGGGCGGTCAGCTGACCGAGGCCGTCCGGCGCCGTCCGTACTCCGTGATCCTGCTGGACGAGGTGGAAAAGGCGCACCCCGAGGTCTTCGACATCCTGCTGCAGGTGCTCGACGACGGCCGGCTGACCGACGGCCAGGGGCGTACGGTCGACTTCCGCAACGTGATCCTGGTGCTCACCAGCAACCTGGGTTCGGCGTACCTGGCGGACATGTCGATCGACGACGCGCTCAAGCGCGACCAGGTGATGAACGTGGTCCGGCAGTCGTTCAAGCCGGAGTTCATCAACCGGCTGGACGAGATCGTGCTGTTCGACGCGCTCGGCAGCGAGGAGCTGACCAAGATCGTCGGGCTGCAGATCGTCGGACTGCAGAAGCGGCTGACCGACCGGCGGATCACGCTCGACGTCGGTGACGACGCGATGGAGTGGCTGGCCATGACGGGGTACGACCCGGTCTACGGCGCGCGTCCGCTGCGCCGGCTGGTGCAGTCCGCGATCGGCGACGAGCTCGCCCGCGGCCTGCTCTCCGGAGCCATCCGCGACGGCGACACCGTGCACGTGCGGCTGAACGAAGCCAAGGACGCGCTCGAGGTCACCTCGGCCTGACGCATCGACGGCCGGGATCCTGTTTGCCGGGATCCCGGCCGTTCTGCGCGGGTGTGGTTGGGGCGATCTGGGAGGATCGGGGCAAGCGGCGCGGTCGGCGCGCCGGCGGAAGGAACTCCAGGCAATGAGCGACCAGTACGGCGAGCAACCGCCGCCGCGCGACCCGGATCGACCCGGCCCGTACGGCGGTGTCTTCGGGGGTCCGTCTCCGGCGCAACCCGGCTTGCAGCGGCCCAATCCGTACTCGCAGGTGCACGCGGGGCCGCCGAAGCAGGTGACCATCGCGTCGGTGATCTCACTCGCGCTCGGGGTGCTCACCATTCTGCTCGGCCTGTTCGCGTTGACCTCGGCCGGGCGGCCGATCACGCAGACGCTGACCGGGGACGAAGACGCGCAGAACGTGGTTCTGGTCGCGGCCGTGATCTGCAGCGCCCTCTACATCCTGCCGGCGATCTTCGTCCGCAAACAGCGCCCTTGGGCCCGGACGATGCTGATCGTCGTCGCCGTCTTCGGCATCGCCGGCAGCATCACCGCCCTCCCCGGCGGCCTGCTCGGCCTCGGATTGCACGTCGCCCTGCTCGTGCTGATGCTGCAGACCCCCACCAAGCTCTGGTTCCAGGAAGCGCGACGCTGATGGAGATCTGGATCAACCCCGCCTGCTCGAAATGCCGAACCGCCACCGCGGCGCTCGACGAGGCAGGCGTCTCCTACACAGTCCGCCGCTACCTGGACGACCCGCCCACCCTCGAGGAACTCTCCGAAGTCCTGACCCGCCTCAACCTGGACCCCTGGCACCTGGCCCGCCTGAACGAACCCGAGGCCACCCTGGTCGCCCACCTCCCGCGCGACGAGGCCCACCGTGGAGACTGGATCGCCCTGATGGCGGCAAACCCCATCCTCATCCAACGCCCCATCATTACCACCGACGACAACACCGCAGTAGTAGCCCGAGACCCAGAAACCCTGGCCACGGTCCTCAACACCCCTTGAAAACAAGGCCTCGCGATCTGCCCCAAGCTGCCCCGCAAAGCCCTGGCGTTTGGCCTCTGAAAGCGCTGCGGATTCCTCAAGAATCCTCCGGTGAGTGCCACCACGCCGTCCGATTTCAGCCTTACCGCCTGGGTCGACGAGTCGATCATCGTCGACCGCACAACAAGCCAGGGCAGCTACACCCTGGCTGCGGCAGTCGCCGACCCCACCACCTGCGATGACATCCGCGCTGGGCTGCGCTCGCTGACGCCGAGCCGCGCCGAGCGGCTCCATTGGGCTCACGAATCACCGAAACTCCGCGATGCCATCGCGGAGTTTCTCACGACGATCGATATCGCTGCTGTCGTGGTGGTCGGCTCACCGATGGTCGGGCCGAAGCAGGAGAGGGCGCGGCGGTGCTGTTTGGAACGACTGTTGTACGAGCTGGGCAGATGTGGGGTGACCGAGGTTTGGCTGGAGTCGCGGTCGGCTACACCGGATCGGCGAGACATCAAGCTCGTCGACAGTGCGCGGCGGAAGGGATTGATCCTCACGGGTCAGCGGGTGCGCTTCGGTCGGCCCAAGGCGGAGCCGATGTTGTGGATTCCGGATGCTGTCGCCGGCGCAGTGACGGCGGCCGAGTTGGGGGAGCCACGGTGGTTACTGGTTCTGTCCGAGATTCTCGAGCGGCACGACATCGAGGTTCGGTAGACAGCGCGAAGGCTGGGTCCCACCGTCCGGAGGGGTTCCCAGCCTCACTTCTCCACAAGGAGCCCTAGGGAGCTGGCTCAAGTCTTGCACAACGCCTGCGGGCATGTCAGTCCGTAACGGGATCTGCCCCAGGATGCCCCCGGATGCCCTCAGAGTTTGGTGAGGCGGGACAAAGCCTCTTCCAGGACGTGGGTTTGTTTGCAGAAGGCCCAGCGGACCAAGGGGCGACCGGCTTCTACGTTGTCGTAGAAGACCTGGTGGGGGATGGCTACGACGCCGGTTTTCTCCGGGAGCATGCGGCAGAAGTCGACGCCGTCGGTGTAGCCGAGGGGGCGGACGTCGGTGGTGACGAAGTAGGTGCCCTGGGGGCGGTGGACGCCGAAGCCGAGGGACGCCAGGCCGTCGCACAGAAGGTCGCGCTTCGCCTGCATGGTCGTGCGCAGCGAATCGAAGTACTCGTTGCCCAGAGCAAGCGCTCCGGCGACGGCGGGTTGAAAAGGGGCGCCCGAGACGTAGGTGAGGAACTGCTTGGCCGTGTTCACCGCGGTGACGACGGACGGGCTGCCGGTGACCCAGCCGATCTTCCAGCCGGTGACCGAGAACGTCTTGCCCGCACTGCCGATCGAGACGGTGCGCTCGGCCATTCCGTCGTACGCCGTGAGCGGGTGGTGCTGGAGGCCGTCGAAGACGAGGTGTTCGTAGACCTCGTCGGTGATCACCACCAGGTCGTGCTCGACCGCGATAGAAGCGATCCCGCGGAGTTCGGTGTCGTCGAGGACGGTACCGGTCGGGTTGTGCGGCGAGTTGATCAGCAGCACCTTCGACTTCGACGATACGGCGGCCCGGAGTTCGTCGAGATCGAGCCGGAAGTCAGGCGCGCGCAAGGTGACCGGCACCCGATGCCCGCCGGCCATAGCGATGCAGGCGGCGTACGAGTCGTAGTACGGCTCGAGGGCGATCACCTCGTCGCCGGGCTCGACGTACGCGAGTAGTGAGGCGGCGATCGCCTCGGTCGCGCCGGTCGTGACGAGCACCTCGGTGTCGGGTTCGTACGACAGTCCGTAGAAGCGCTGCTGATGGTCGACGATCGCCTGCCGGAGTGCGGGGATGCCGCGGCCGGGCGGGTACTGGTTGGCGCCGGCCCGGATCGCGGCGATCGCGGCCTCCAGCAGCGAGTCCGGTCCGTCGGTATCGGGGAACCCCTGGCCGAGGTTCACCGAATTGGTCCGGACCGCGAGCGCCGACATCTCGGCGAAGATCGTCGTCCCGAGCCCCTGCAACCGCTGAGCGTGATCGCGCATACCTCCGACCCTAACCGCTCCTCACGCTTCGTCGATGGGGACTTCGGTGTTGACCATGCGTTGGAGCCAGGCGCGGGCGGCTTCGCGGTCGGCGGCGCTGAAGTCGGCTTCGAGTTCCTGCTCGACCGCCCGTACGGCGGGCCTCGCGGCGGCGAGCCGGGATTTGCCGCCCGCGGTCAGGTGGACGAGCTGGGAGCGGCGGTCGTTCGGGTTGGCCTGGCGTTCGATCAGGCCGGCGCGTTCCATCCCGGTGATCAGCTCGTTGGCCGACTGCCGAGCGGTGCCGACCTTGCGGCCGATCTCGGCGATCGTGCAGCCCGGCTGGTCGCTCAGGATCAGCAGCGTTCCGTACTGCGGGACGGACAGCTCGTGCTCCGCGAGCGCGGCCGCGACGGCCGACCGCATGCTCAGCCAGGCGTGCCGCACCAAGAAGGTGACGCAACTGTTCTCGTCGACGTAGCTCATGCCGCCATTCTGCCCGGGCTCGGCAATGACCAGAAAAGATGATTGACAGGTTCCTGACGATCATGTCACGCTCATCGCGTCAGGAACCTGTCAATCATAGGGAGTCGGCATGGACCTTGTCGATCACCGGCGGCAACGCCGGATCCTTTCCATCCTCGTCGTGTCGGCGATCCTGATCTGGATCGACTCGACCGTGCTCGGCATCGCGCTGGAACGCCTTGCCGACCCGGTCCACGGACTCGGCGCCACCCCGAACCAGCTGCAATGGGCCCTCGGGATCTACTCGCTCTTCTTCGCCACCGCCCTGTTCGCCGCCGGCGCCCTCGGCGATCGCTACGGCCACCGGACCGTGCTGATGATCGGGATGGCCGTCTTCGGCGCGTCGTCCGCCTGGGCCGCCTGGTCGCCCGGGCCGGTCTCGCTGATCCTCGCCCGCGCGCTGATGGGCATCGGCGGCGCGATGATCATGCCGACGTCGATGGCCATCATCGGCGCCACTTTCCCGCCCGAGCGTCGCGCCGGCGCCATCGCGGCCTGGTCGTCCTCGGCCGGCGTCGGGGTCGCCACCGGGCCTGTGCTCGGCGGCCTGCTGATCGATCACTTCTGGTGGGGTTCGGTCTTCCTCATCAACCTGCCGCTGGTTGCCGCTGGCCTGATCGGTGCGGCGCTCGTCGTACCCAACCCACGCAGTCCGCAGCGGCGCCGGCTGGATCCGCTCGGGCTCGGCCTGTCCACCCTCGGCCTGCTCGGGGTCGCGTACGGCTTGATCGAAGGCGGTCAACGCGGCGGCTGGGGTCGCTGGCAGGTCTGGGGCAGCATCGCGGCCGGCGTCGTACTGATCGCCGCGTTCCTCTTCTCGGAGTGGAAGGAGAAGCAGCCGAGCTTCGATCCGCGGCTGTTCCGCAATCGGCGGTTCGCGGCCGGCAACTTCGCGCTCGCGGCCCTCTTCCTGACCATCACCGGGCAGAGTCTGTATGTCACCTTCTACTTGCAGGGCGCCCGCGGTATGACCGCCTTGCATGCCGGTCTCCTCTCGCTGCCCGGCGCTCTCGGTGTCGTCATCGGCGCCCCGCTCGGAGCGCGGTTGGCTCGCCGCTTCAGCATCGCGGCGGTCTCCGGCACTGCGCTGGCCGTCTTCGCGTTCTGCCACGCGATGAACCTGACCTACGTGATCGACACCCCGCTGATCTGGTTCTGCCTGGTCGGTTTCGTCGCCGGTACTGCGATCGGCGCGGCCGTCGCGCCGACGTCGGCGGCGATCCTGGCGGCCCTTCCGGTCGACCGGATCGGTGCCGGATCGGCCGTGAACAACGCGATCCGCCAGGTCGCGAGCGTTCTCGGTGTCGCCGTCCTCGGTACGATCCTCTCGAACGTCTACCAGCACTCGATCGCGTCATCACTGGCCGTTCTTCCTGCTGGAACACGCGAAACCGCGGCGGACTCGGCCGAAGCAACTCGGCGTACGGCGGTTGCGCTCGGCCGGCCCGAGTTGGTCCACGCGGCCAACGACGCCTTCATCCACTCGATGCACGTCGCCGCCGCGACGGCCGCCGTCTGTGCTCTGGTCGGCGCGATCGTGATCATCGTCGCCTTCCGAGCGCGACGCAGTACGGCGGTCGACGAACCCGCGACGCTGGAGCCGGCCACTGTCGAAGGCTGACCGGGCAGTGCGGTGGGTTGGGAGGCGAACCCACCGCACTGCAAGGGATTACGGCCAAGGACTGGGTGGTGGCGGCGGCATCACCGGCGGCCGGTCCTCGCAGTGACCGGGTGCACCGGCATCGGCCGTCCAGCCACCGTCGTTGCTGCTACCGATCAGCCGTACGTCGAACTCCGGCGTGCCCGTGAAGTGGAAAGTGCCGCAGTTGTTGACGAAAGGCGCGCCGACGTTCCGCGCGTCGACGTTCTCGAAACTGGCGAAGCCGCCGACCCGGGCGTTGACCACGTTGGTCCCGGTGCCGTCCACCTTGATGTTGCGGAAGGCAACGTTCGTCAGCGAGTAGGTGTCCTTGACCGGCCAGTCGACCACGAACATGATCGCGTTGTAGGTCGAGTCGAGGAACGAACTGTCGGTCACCTCGATCGTGCCGGACATGTCGGACTGCAGGGCGTACAGCCAGATCGAACCGAGGCCGAGGTCCCAGTTGAGATCCCGCGGGCCGCCTCGGACGGTGGTGTTCCGGGCGAACGACAACGTTCCTTCGAACGGCGTCGAGTTGAACCGCGAGCCCGCGTGCAAGGTGCTGCCCTCGCGGATCGGGTCGGCGACCAGGTTGTCCGTGACCGCGTTGTCCTTGCCGCCGTAGATGGCGATGTCGTTCGCCAGGACGGGAGTCTGCACGGTGTTGTGGTCGTAGACGTTGTCGTGGTTGGCCAGTCCGTCAGGGTTGGCCTCGGACCACATCGCGAGTCCGTCGTCGCCGCTGTTGCGGACGAAGTTGTTGGTCGCGCGGACGTGCGAGACACCCAGGTGCAGGTTCATCCCGTCGGCGACGGCGTCGGTGACGATGTTGTTGCGGATCAGCAGTCCGTCCAGCGGGCCGTCCAGCCAGATGCCGACCTTGGTGTGGTGCAGATAGAGGTTCTCGATCGTCGAACCGCCGCCGATCGCGCCGCCGATCCCGTTCACCTGGTCCGTGTCGATCCGCTCCCGGACGTCGCTCTCGATCGCGAAGTCCTCGAGGTGCACGTTGGTGCTGCCGCCGTCAGTTGCGTACTTGCCGTAGAAGCCGGGCGCGCTGTGCACCGACTTGTCCGGCGCGGGCTCGGCGAGCGGGAGCACCTTGCCCTTGATGATCGTCCACCAGTTCCCGGCGCCTCGGACGGTGACGTCGTCGACGACGATGTGCCGGTTCACCTGGTATGTGCCCGGCGGGATGTAGACGGTCCGGCCGAGCTTCTTCGCGACCGCGATGGTTCGGTCGATCGCCGGCGCCGCGTCGTACCGGCCGGTCGGGTCGGCGCCGAAAAGCCTTACGGACAAGGACTTCGGGGGCTGCTTGATCGGTGCGGCGACCTGCTCGAAGTCGGCGACGTCGAGCACCGTCCAAGCAGCCGGGGAGTTGGCGGGTAGCTGGAAGCGGACCTTGTCGCCGGCCCGGTAGGTCCTGCCGAGGAGCAGGCGCTGCTCGTCGTAGAAGTGGTTCGGCCGGAACGGCTTCGCGACCGGGTCGGGCTCAGGCTTCCACCAGCCGGGGGTCGGGTCGACGTTCGGGTCGTTGGAGAACGGATACATGCCGTAGAGCCACGCGTACTCCGACGTCAGCGTCATCGTCTGCTTGTGCCTGCCGTTGACGGTCACGTCCAAGGGCGCGCGCAGACCGCCGCCGGACGCTGTGTCGGGGATGCTGTAGCGCAGGGTCAACGCGTTCGCAGGCTGCGACAGGGTGAACTCGACGTACTGCCCAGGCGTGGTCAGCCGTACTGCGGTACGCCCGGAAGCCTCGGCCGGCAAGGTGTAGGCCTCGCGTCCGGGACCGAGTTTCTCGCCGGTGGTGAACGCGTTCTCCGCCTCCTGCTCGACGAACCGGACGCTGGCGCCACGGCCCTTCACCAATGCGGAATCGAGGCCTGCCCTGGTGATCTTCGGGAGCGCGCCCTGACTGCTCGCGGCGGCGGCAGCGCTGGAGGCGGGTGCGACAGTCGGCATGGCCGCGGCGGACAAGGCGGCGGTGGAGAGCAAGGCCCCGATCGCCAGGCTGGTCAGTGCGAGCCGGCGTCGGGACAAGGGCTTGTGGGACACGGGCGACATCCCCCTCAACTGAACGGCCGCACCTGCTCATCGAGGTACGACAGGCGTCACCGCTTGGGCCCGGACGATACGCATCCCGACGATTGGCTGCAAGATCTCGACAACGGGAAGTAATTTCCCGCGTCTGTCAGATCTGCGGTACTGGTCTGAGGGCTCGGAGCCAGAGTTCTGTCTGGGCGATGTGGGCGGAGGCGGCAGTGGCCGCGGCCGCCGGATCGCGGCCGGCGATCGCGGCGAGGATGGCGCGGTGGCCGCGGTCGCTGGTCTGCTTGATCGCGTCGAAGTCGGCGCCCGGTTCGAAGATCCGGTAGTGGCCGCCGCGGCCGCGGATCACCCCGGTCAGCGCGGTCACGGTCGGGTTGCCGCCCGCAGTACAGATGGCGTCGTGGAACTCGGCGTCGAGGGCTTGGATCTCCGCGGCGTCGGTGGTGGCCTCGAGGCGGTCGAGGATGTCGCCGAGGCGGGTCTCGAGGTCGTCGTCCTGCCGGGCGGCGGCCGCCGCGGTGGCATGAGCTTCGAGGACCCGGCGTACTTCGAGGAGTTCGAGCACTCCTTCGAGCGGGATCAGCTCGACCGACAGGGAGAAGCGGCTGATGATCTCGGCCGGGTCGAGGGCGGAGACGTAGGTGCCCGAACCGTGCCGGGACTCGATCACGCCGAGCGCGGCGAGCGAGCGGGTCGCCTCCCGGAGCGAGCTGCGGGACACGCCCAGGCGATCGCAGAGTTCCGGCTCCGGCGGGAACTTCTGTCCGGGGCCGAGGGTCCCGGATGCGATCATCTGCCGCAGTCCGGCCAGCGCCTTGTCCGTGGCTGCCATCGGCACCTCCCCTTCGGTCGCCCAGAGTATGTGCTGAGGATAAGTCCTCAGAGCACTTGCGGCCAGGCTGTCCGCAAGTGCTTGTCGAGCAAGCGTAAGTCTGGCAAGGTTCAGGGATCGGTTGACCGAGTCATCAGATGTCAGAGCAAAGTTTGGGCAGAACTCTGGCACCCCTGGCCCACATCCCCTGAGGAGAAGCGCCATGCGCTACCGACAGATGTTCGCATCGATCGCCGCGGCCGCCGTGGTCGCGGCGGTGGCGGCCTGCGGCCCCGGCCCGGCCGATAAGGCGAACGGTGAGGTCAAGCTGCAGATGGTCGAGAGTCTGACCAACCCGACCAGGACCGCGCTGCTGAAGAAGCTGATCGCCGACTTCGAGGCGAAGAACAGCGGCATCAAGGTGCAGCTCATCTCGCCGCCGACCAACCAGGCGGACCAGAAGATCCAGCAGATGCTCCAGTCCGGCAAGGGCGTCGACGTGCTGGAGGTCCGCGACACCACCGTCGGCCCGTTCTCCACCAACAAGTGGATCTACGACATGGCCCCCGAACTGAAGGGCTGGGACGGCCTGAGCGCGCTGACCGAGAACGCGCTCAAGGTGACCCAGCAAGGCGGCAAGTCCTACATGGTGCCGTACGGCTTCTACGGACTGTCGCTTTTCTACCGCAAGGACCTCGTGCAGCAGGCCGGATTCAGCGGCCCGCCGAAGAGCTGGGCCGAGCTGGTCGAGCAGGCGAAGAAGATCAACGACCCGGCGAAGAACCGGTACGGGTACTCGTTCCGCGGGGGACTCGGCGCGGGCGGCAACGCGGTCGCGATCATCTCGGGTTACGTGATCGACGAGCTCAACCACGACAACGCGTTCAAGCTGACCGACGGCAAGACCATCTTCTCCTCGCCGAAGGCCGTCGACGCGCTCAACCTGTACCTCGATCTGTTCAAGAACGCCTCGCCGAAGTCCTCGGTCAGCTGGGGCTATCCCGAAATGGTGCAGGGCTTCACCTCCGGCACCACCGGCTTCCTGCTCCAGGACCCGGAGGTGATCGCAACGGTCAAGGAATCCAAGACGATCAAGGAAGACCAGTGGGGTACCGCGCCGCTTCCGGTCGGTCCCACCGGCAAGGCCGCGCAGCCACTGGCCAACGCGGGCTGGGGCGTTGCCCAGGGCAGTGAACACAAGGCCGAGGCGGTGAAGCTGGTCAAGTTCCTCACCTCCGGCGACGCGGCGATGACGTTCTCGAAGGAGAACAGCCTGGTCCCGATCCTGAAGAGCGCGGCGGACGACCCGTACTTCAAGGACGGCCCCTGGGCGTCGTACGTCGCGATGAACTCGTCCCCGGACACCTACATCGTGGTGACGCAGCCGCGCGGGGTGCCGTGGTCGACCGAATGGGGCAACAAGTCCGACGCCGACGTACAGAAGCTGATCACCGGCAAGGCGCAGCCGGCGGAGATCCTGAAGGGCTGGGACGACTACTGGACCCAGAAGTGGGCCGGGAAGTGAGCTGATGGCTGTCCTCCAAACAGAGCGGCCGGTCCGCCGGCCGCCCGCCCGGACAAGTCACCGACGGCAGTTCACCGGCCGTACTGCGTTGGTCCTGCTCGCCTTCATGCTGCCCGCGATCGTGTTCGTGGCGCTGTTCACCTACTACCCGTTGCTGAACGGCATCCAGATGGCGTTCCGCAACTACAACCTGAACGACCTGTCGGACACCTCCTGGGTGGGCCTGAAGAACTTCCGCACCTTGCTGCACGACGACATGTTCCGCGGCACGGTGAAGAACTCGGTCGTCTGGGTGGTCGGTTCGCTGGTGCCGCAGTTCCTGATCGGCTTCGCGATGGCGCTCTGGTTGCGGCGCAAGTTCAGGTTCCGCGGCACCTACCAGGCACTGGTGTTCTTTCCCTGGGCGGTCTCCGGCTTCCTGATCGGCATCCTGTTCCGCTGGATGTTCAACGGTGAGTTCGGCGTGGTCAACGACCTGCTGATGAAGGCGCACCTGATCGACACCCCGGTGCCGTGGCTGGCCGACGCGAAGTACGCGATGGTCGCGGTGATCGTCGCGAACGTCTGGTACGGCGTGACGTTCTTCGCGATCATGATCCTGGCCGCGCTCCAGTCGGTGCCGGACGAGCTGTACGAGGCGGCCGCGATCGACGGCGCGGGCAAGGTGCGCACCCTGTTCGGTATCACCATCCCGTCGATCCGGACCACGCTCGCCCTGACGGTCCTGCTCCGGGTGATCTGGATCTTCAACTCGCCCGAGTTGATCTTCGGGATGACCGGTGGTGGCCCGGCGAACGCGACCCATACGGTCACGTCGTACATGATCCAGGTCACCCAGGAGGGCGACTACGGCCGCGCCTCGGCGATGGGGGTGATGGTGGTGTTCGTGCTGATCCTGTTCGCGATCTTCTACCTGCTCGCGATCCGGCCCAGAACACCCCGTACTACGGCACGAAAGGTGGCCGGATGATCCGCTCCGAAACCCTGGCCGGCCGGATCGCGAGGTTCGGCGGCCTCGGGATCTGCCTGCTGTTCACCGTGTTCCCGCTCTACTGGATCCTGGTCACGTCGTTCAAGGCTCCGGGCACGATCTTCGCCTACCCGCTGAAGTACTGGCCGGGTGACTTCTCACTGGACAACTACCGCGGGCTCTTCAGCCAGTCGAACTTCGCGGTCTTCCTGGTCAACAGCCTGATCGTCTCGACGGTGGCGGCGGCACTGTCGACAGTGATCTCGTTGCTCTCGGCGTACGTGCTGGCGCGGTTCGAGTTCGTCTCCAAGGGCGCGGTCATGGGCGCGTTCCTGGTCACCCAGATGATCCCTGGTTTCATCGCCCTGGGGTCGCTCTACATCCTGATGACGAAGCTGTACCTGGTCGACAGCAGGTGGGGTCTGGTGCTCGTCTACGTCGCGGTCTCGATCCCGCTCTGCACGGTGATGTTGCGCGGGTTCTTCGAGAACGTGCCGGCCTCGCTGGAGGAGGCCGCGATGGTGGACGGCTGCTCGCGGCTGTCGGCGCTGTTCCGGGTGCTGGTCCCGGTGATGACGCCGGGTTTGGCCGCGTCGTACATCTTCAACTTCGTGAACTGCTGGAACGAACTGTTCCTGTCGGTCACCCTGCTGAACAGCGACAACAACAAGACGATCCCGGCCGCCCTGAACGGCTTCATCAGCAGCTACAACATCGACTGGGGTTCGATGTCGGCGGCCGCGGTCCTGTCCATCGTCCCCACCATGGTCCTGTTCGCCTTCGCCAGTCGCTACATCGTCGAAGGCCTCACCGCCGGCGCCGTGAAGGAGTGACAGACTGAGGCCGGCGTCGACGGGAGGACCAGAGTTGTGACCGGGGTACGGCTCTACTCGGGCGGGTCGGCCGGCGGCGACGAAGCGATGCAGCTGGCTGTGGCGCATGCGCTGGTCCGGCGCGCCTCGAGCGGTGAGCTGACGGAGGCGTTGCGCATCTATCGGCCGGCCGCGCCCGTGGTCGTCTTCGGCCGACGGGACACACGGCTCCCCGGCTTCCAAGCCGCAGTACGGGCTGCTCGTTCAGCGGGTTTCGAGCCGCTGGTGCGAGCGGTCGGTGGGCGTCCGGTCGCCTACACGTCCGAGGCGCTGGTGGTCGACCACGTCAAACACGAGCCGCTGGCGCCCGACGGCCTCGAAACGCGCTTCCAGTACTACGGTTCGCTGTATGCCGATGTCCTGCGAGAGCTCGGCATCCACGCACGAGTCGGCGCAGTACCGGGTGAATACTGCCCGGGCGCCCACAGCGTCAACGCCCGCGGCGTCGTCAAGCTCGTCGGCACCGGCCAACGCGTGGTACGCAACGCCTGGCTCTTCAGCACTCTCGTTGTGGTCGGCGGCGACGACCTCCTCCGCCCCCTCCTGACCGACATCTACCACCGCCTCGACCTCCCTTTCGACGCAGCCTCGGTCGGCTCCTTGTCGACAGAACTCCCCGGCCTGACCGTCGCCACCGTCGAACACTGCATCCTCACCGCCTACAACGCAGAAGGCTCCGCACCACTGGAGGACGCAACCCTTCAACTGGCCGCCACCCTGGCCCCCGACCACGCAGCTGAGAGCGCCAACTAGTGACAGACTGGCTGGGTCATCGACGGGAGGAATGAGCTGTGGCGACAGCGCTCATCACTGGACCTACTGCGGGAATCGGCCGGGCCTTTGCGGACAAGTTGGCGGCTGAGGGGTACGACCTGGTCCTGGTCGCGCGGGACGAGGCGCGGCTGAAGGAGGTCGCCACGGAGCTCACCCAGTTGCACGGGGTGACTTGTGAGGTGCTGGCGGCGGATCTGACGGAGCCCGAGCAACTCGCCCGCGTCGAGCAGCGGTTCGGCACCGGGCCGATCGAAGTACTGGTGAACAACGCCGGCTTCGGGCAGAAGAAGCCGTTCTGGGCGAACCCGATCGAGGTCGAGGAGAAGCAGCTCGATCTCCTGGTCCGCGTGGTACTGCGGCTCACCCACGCCGCCGTACTGCCGATGATCGAACGCGGCTCCGGTGCGGTGATCAACGTGTCGTCGGTCGCGGGCTTCCTCCAGCGTGGCAGCTACAGCGCGCACAAGTCGTGGGTTACGAACTTCACCGCCGGGTTGGCGATCGAGCTGCACTCCAAGGGCGTCGCCGTGATGGCGCTCTGCCCCGGCTTCGTCCACACCGAGTTCCACGAGCGGATGGGAATGGACAAGACGATCATCCCGTCCTTCCTGTGGCTGGACGCGACCGACCTGGTCGACGAGGCCTGGTCCGACCTGATGCGCGGCAAGGCGATCTCCATCCCCAGCCGCCGCTACAAACTCATCGCCGCCGCCGCCCGCTACACCCCCCGAACCCTGATAGCCCGCCTCTCCACCGTCGGCCTGGACGGCCGCCGCCGAGCCTGAAGCCGCCATCCGCCCCAGATGAGCAGAAAAGAACCTTCGGCCGGCACTGTCGCGGGCGAACCAGCACCCGCCGGGACAGATTCGATCCAGGATGCACCAGTGGCGGATGTCGCGGGGCTGCTACGCCGCTTCCGGGTCCGGTCCGGCCTCTCACAAGAGGCGCTGGCCGAGGTCTCGGGCTTGAGCGTCGCAGCGATCCGCACCCTAGAAGGGGGCCGCCGACGATCTCCCCGACCCGAGACGATCACGGCTCTGACCAATGCCCTCCACCTTTCGGACACCGAGGGCCGGTTGCTGGAACTCGCTGCGCGCCGGCCCCTGGTGGCCGATCAGAACGGCGTACCACGCGAACTCCCAGCCGCCATCGCCGATTTCACCGGACGTGACCGGCAACTCGACGAACTGCTGCGACTCTTACGAGACCCGTACGTCGTTGCTCCGAGCATCGTTGTATCGGCTGTGTCAGGGATGGGTGGGATCGGCAAGACGACTCTCGCCGTCCAGGCCGGTCGATTGGCCGCCGACGAATTTCCGGACGGTCAGCTCTATGTCAACCTTCGCGGCGGTACGGGTCAGCCGCTCCATCCGCGGGATGCGCTTGGTCAGCTACTGCGATCGCTGGGCGTGCGGCCCGGCGGCGACACCGACGACGTTCAGGTGCTGGCACGGCGATTCCGAACGGCTCTGGCCGGTCGGCGGGCACTGATCGTCCTGGACGACGCCGCGGGAGTCAGTCAGGTTGAGCCTCTGCTCCCCGGAGCCGCCGGCGTCGCGGTCGTCATCACCAGCCGCCAGCGATTGTCGGTTCTGCCGGGTGTTCAGCACCTGGATCTCGGAGTACTCACGGAGGATGAGGCTCTCCGCCTGCTCGGCGCTGTCGTTGGACCGGGCCTGATAACGGGTGATCGTGTCGCCGCTCGCAAGGTGGTGCAACACTGCGGCTGTCTGCCGCTCGCCATCCGCATCGCCGGCGGCCAATGCCGACGAACCCCAGCAGGGCTCCGGGACCTGGCCCACCGGCTTGCCGACGACCGCCTCGCGGCGTTGACCGACGTCCACCGCAGCCTGAGTCTTTCTCTGACTGCACTTGCCGCCAGCAACGGGCTGGACATCGCAGCCGCCAAGGCTTTCCCGATGCTGACTCTGTTTGAGGGCGACCACTTCCCGCACCGCGCAGCAGCAAAGGTCCTGAACACCTCCCTGGCTACCGCTGAGACGCTGCTGGAACGCCTGGTCGACGTCAACCTCCTGCAGACTCCGGCACCCCGCCAATACAAGTTCCACGACTTGGTCCGAGACCTCGGCCGCTCAATGGCCCACGCCGAACTCACCGAACCTGAGTTGTCCGATCTGCGACTGCGCGAACTGCGTTGCTATCTCGGCATGTTGTGGCGGTACGCGGAACTGACCAGCAAGCTCGATCCGTACCAGGCCTTCGCCACTCCGTCGTGGTCAGCCGATGCTGCCGAACTCTCGGACCACCCCCGCATCCTTACGTGGCTGGATGCAGAACTACAGAACTTGGTACGCCTGATCCGTGCCGCGGTGAAGGGAGGCGACGACGAACAACTTCTCGCCGTGCAATTGGCTCTCGGCATGCCCCACCTGGCGGGGAGGCTACTACGTTTTGCGGAGGCTTCTGAGGCGTTGACGGCGGTGGCGACTTCCTCGATCGAGATGGATGTCCGTTACGAACAGGGTCTCCACTACTGGACGGGACACCTGCGGGCGGACCTTGGGTTCGAAGCGGAAGGAATCGAATGGCTGCGCTCCGCGCTGACTATGGCTCGCCGGATCAATGAGCCGTATCAACTGGCCGCGACGCTCCTCGACCTGAATTACTGCTTGGTCCGGGTGGGACAGGCAGCTGAGGCAACGCTCCTCATCGAGGAAGCGAGAGAGCCTGTGATCGAGTCGGGTCTCGAGTGGCTCGAGGTTGCCGCTGACATCGCCGTCGGAACTCTGGCTGGCGTTGCGGGCGAACTCGAGCTGCAACGGCAGGTCTTCAAGCGGGTAGTCGAGCTGCTCCCGACTCGGTACTCACCCAGTGTGGTGATCATCCACCTGTACACGATCGCCCAATCCTTCCTCGACAGTGGGCAAAGTGCTGAGGCTGCAGCCGTTCTCGCCGATGCTCTGGCCCGGTCCCGGGAGGGCAAGACGGTAGCCATCGAAGCGGACCTTCTCTACGAGCTAGGTCGGAGCTTCGCTGCAGTGACGGATTGGGAAAGGGCGGTCCAGGCGTTTGTGGATGGGGCGGAGGTGGCGGCGCAGTTTCCGGCTGAGCAGAAGGAGGCTGGGCTGCTGCATCAGCTCGGGGGTGCGCTGGAGCGGTTGGGGAAACACCTCGAAGCCGTGGAAGCGTGGGAGCGGGCGTTGCTGTTGTATGAGCGGGTGGCCGATCCGAAGGCGGCTGAAGTGCGTGGCTTGCTCGGTGGGGGAAGTTGATGATGACGGACGGCGTGGGAAGACGTTCCAACCAAAGTGCACTCGCTAGCGTCGGTTAGGTAGGCGGTGGTCACGCGGGAAGGTTGGTTGGGGATGGTTGTACGGGGATCGGCGCGTGGGCGGCTCGTGGCTGCGGTTGCTGCGGTGGGGTTGTTGGTGGGGGCTTGCGGCAACGATCAGAAGCCGGCAGGTGGGGCGGGGACGCCGAGTGATACTCCGACTTCGGTGCCGAGTGAGACGGTTGGTACGCCGAGTGTGACGCCGTCCAGTCTGCCGTCGAAGCCTGGTACTGCGACGCCTGGTGGTGGGCCGAGTCGGACTCCTGGTGGGCCCACGCCTACTTCCTCGCCGAGTCAGCCGGTCAGGCTTGATGCCTCGATGCTGCTTGCTGGGGTCGAGGTGGCCAAGGCGGATCCGAATCGGCACTGGGCGGAGACGTCCGGGAATGCCAGTACGCCGGTGTGTGGGCGTGGGTCGACGCGAGGGGACGGGGTTGCGGGGAGTCTGAATCGCAACTACGCCAACGGGTTGGATGCCTCCGGTGGGCAGTGGCTCACCCGCTACAAGACGCCGGCCGCGGCGAAGGCGGCGTACGAGTCGATCGTGAAGACGGTCAAGTCCTGCAAGGCGGCGAGGCCGGCGCCGACGCACGCGCGGAAGCTGACCGAGAACCGGACACCGGCGGTGGGTGACGCGACCTCGATCCTGCGCTGGTACGACTATCCGTTGCCGTCCGATCCGGGCAGCGAGGACGGCGGGTTCCCGTACGCCGTGACGCTCAAGGGCAGCGTCGTGAGCGTGATCGCCTTCCGCGAGATGGGCAAGGGCGTCAAGCCGGCCAACTTCGAGAAGTTCGCCCGCCTCGCCGCTGCCCACCTCCCATAACGTCCGTACGCCGGGTCAGCTCGCGGCGAGCTCGGCGGCGATGGTGTCGGCCAGCGGGGTCGTCGGGCGGCCGATCAGGCGGGACAGGTCGCCCGGCGTACCGGACAGGGCGCCGCGGCTGATGGCGTCGTCCACGTCTGCGAGGATCTCCGCGAAGCCCTCGGGGATGCCGTAGCCGACCAGGCGGGCGAGGTTCTCGTCGTGGCTGATCGTCTGGTGCACGACCGGCTTGCCGGTCTGCCGGGTGACCTCGGCGACGAAATCGCCGAAGGTCCAGGCCGTGTCGCCACTGAGCTCGTAAGCCTTGTTCAGATGACCATCGGTGCTCACGGCAACGGCCGCCGCTGCCGCGTAGTCGGCCCGTGTCGCCGTCGCGAGGGTGCTGTCCGGTGCGACGCCATTGACGACCGCGCCATGCTCGACGACGCCGGCGAGCCCGCCGGTCAGCATCTCGGTGTACCAGTTGTTGCGCAGGAACGTGTAGGGCAGACCGGAGTCGAGGATCAGCTGCTCGGTCGTCCGGTGGTCCGCCGCCAGCAGGAAGTCGGCCTTCGGGCCGCCGAAGATCCCCGTGTACGCGAGTTGCGCGACACCCGCCGCCTTCGCCGCGTCGATCACGGCCTGGTGCTGGGGAACTCGCCGGCCGGCCTCGCTCGCGGAGATCAGCAGCACCCGGTCCGCGGCGTCGAACGCGCCCTCGAACGTCTCCGGCCGGTCGTAGTCGGCCTCGAGCACGTGAATGCCCTGCTCGGCCAGGTCCGCTGCCTTTTCCTTGCTCCGGGCAACGGCCGTGATCTCGTCGGCGGGGACGCCGGCGGCCAGCAGGTCGGCGATGACGAGGCGGCCGAGGTGTCCGGTCGCGCCGGTGATGACGATGCTCATCAAAAAAACTCCTGAGAGGTAGGTCGCTGAGTTGTGACACTAACTGTAGGGTGGGTACTACCTTCACAGAAGTACCCACTTTGAAGTAAGGTACTGGTTCTCAGGTGAGCAAGAGGAGACCGACGATGACCGAGCTGCTGATCCCCGACGTGAATCGCGTCAACTGCCCGTCGCGCGCGATCCTCGAGCACGTCACCAGCCGCTGGGGTGTCCTGGTCCTCGCGGCCCTCGGCGAGCGCTCGTACCGGTTCAGCGAGCTCCGCCGTCACGTCGGGGGCGTGAGCGAGAAGATGCTCGCCCAGACCCTCCAGGCCCTGGAGCGGGACGGTTTCGTACTACGGGACGCCAAGCCGGTCATCCCGCCCCGCGTCGACTACTCCCTGACGCCGCTGGGCCGAGAAGCCGCCGAGCAGGTCTCCAGCCTCGCCCGCTGGGTCGAGCACAGGGTCCCCGAGGTGCAGGCCGCCCGCGTCGCGTACGACGAAGCCAAGGCCTGACTCATCGCACCGGGTCACCGTTCGCGCCGGTCAGCTTGATCGAGGCCGCGATGGCGGTGAAGTTCGTCAGGTACGACGAGAGCGGCGACTGCTCGGCGATGGCGAGATAGCCCTTCGTCAGGCTGAACCGGGTGTAGTTGTCGTCGGCATGGACCTCGGCCGGTCGTCCGTTCACGGTCGTCGTGGGCGTGAAGGCGGGTGGCGGCGTGGTGATGCCGACGGTGAGCTGTGGCTGCCGTTCGGCCGGCGGCACCGGCCCCGAGCCCACCGATTCGATCACGGACCCGCTCTCGGTCCCGGCCCCGACGTCGAGCCCGAGCAGGTACTCCGTGGGCGTCGCATCGGGCGTGCCGGTCCCGATGGGGGCCGAGACGCTGGTCACCTCCAGTTCGGAGCCGATCGCCGCGCGACTGACGGTGAACGGAACGGTCACCGGCCGCCCGGCACCGCGATGCACGCTCTCGGCGATCTGCCGCGCCCGATCCACCTGAGCGGCCGAGGAGCCGGTCACCGTGACAATTCCCCAGCTGTTGTCGGCGTACTGCCAGGCGATCCTGACGCCGGCCTTGGCCTGATCGAGAAGGAAGGCCGGCCGGCCCTCGATGTTCGCGATCGGGCTCTTCTCGGCCCAACTGTTGTCGCTCGTCCCGGGCTCGATCCCTTGCGCCAGCATGGTCACACCGGCCCACGCCTCTTTGCCCAAGCCGGCCGTGACGGGCCGCAGGGCGATGTCCTGCCAGTACCTGCCAGTCTTGTAGCGGTACGGCGTGAAGCCTCCCGCCGACCCGGCCTCGAAGGCCTGGGACCAGACACCGAAGAACTGCACGGATCCGGGCGACGGCGCGACGGCGACCCCGTCGTCCGGGTTGCCGATCCCGTTCAGGAGCAGGGGAGCAGTGGACACGGCGGCGATCACCGCGATGACCGCCGCACCGCCGGCGACGCGGCGCCGGCGTACGGTCCGGCGGCCGTCCTGGATCGCGCGGTCGATGCTGATGCCGTCGGTGTCCGGAGCGTTGTCTTCACGGAGTGCCTGCAGCAGGCCGGTGTAGTCCTCCTCGGTGTTCACTGTGCTACTCCCTTCCCTGCTTGAGGTTTGAGGTCTACGCGATCGCCGAGCGACTGCCGCAGTACGGCGAGGCCTCGGGCGGTCTGGCTCTTCACGGTGTTCTCCGAACAGCCGAGGGTGGTGGCGGCGTCGCGGACGGACAGGTCGTAGAGAAAGCGCAGTACCAGTACCGCGCGCAGCTTCGGAGGCAGCCGGCGAAGGGCTTCCGCGATCACCAGGCGGGTCTCGACCTCGCGTGGCTGCTGCGCGGGCAGCTCGGTGAGCTCCTCGGTGAGCCGGACCCGCGACCAGCGCAGTCGCTGGTCGTTGAGGAACGTGCGGACGACGATGGTTCGTACGTAGGCGTCGAGGTTGTCGGCAGTCCGGGCGCGATGCCAATGCACGTAGAGCTTGGTGATCGCGTTCTGTACGACGTCGTCGGCCCGGTGCGCGTCCTTGCAGAGCGACCCGGCGAGGCGGCGCAGCTCAGGCAGTCGCGCGGTCACGTACTCGACGTAGTGCCGCTCGTCCTGCGCCCGCACGACCCACCCCCTCTCAGTTCGAGCCGAGGTGATCGGACCAGCGCACCGGGACCTCGACGACCTGCAGCCCGAGCCGGCGGAACAGGTGGAGTACTTCGGCGTCCGAACTGCCGTCCAGTCTGGCCCGCTGGAAGACCAGCCGGGCCCGCGGACCGTCGTACAGCTTGAATCCGGTGCTGGCGTCCTGGATGCCCGGCAGCGTGACGAGCTGGATCAGGCCGGTTCCGATTCGGCCGCACCACTCGCGCAGTGGATGCTTCCGCACCGGCGAAGGCGGCTGACGCGACCCGATCGCGACACTCGCGCCACCTTCGAGCGCATCGTGCAACCGCGGCAACTCCTCGAGAGGCGTCGGGCTACCCGCGTCACACATCAGCACTCGTGCACCGCGAGAAGCCAGTACTCCGACCCGCGCCGCGTGCCCCTTGCCGCGGCTGACCGGCCGCCGGATCAGCCGCACGCGGTCGTCCCCGAGCACCGCCACCGCGCGGGCGACCTGATCGGACGAGCCGGCGTCGACGACGAGGACCTCCCAGGCCTGCTCCTGCTGCTGCAAGTGGCTCAAGAGGCCGCGCAAGGTCGCCGGCAACCGCGCGTCCCCGTCACGCGCGGGGACGACGACACTCAACTGAACGCTCACAACCCACTGACCACCGCACCCGCTGGATGCGTTGTGTGACGTGGGTCACCTCGTGGTGGGCAGCGGGAGCGCGGTGGCCGTCTCGGACAGGGCGCTGATGGTTGCCTTGATCAACGGATGGTCGGCGCGGCCGGTGCGGGTTGCGGCGTAGACGCGCCGAGTGGGAGTGGGTGGCGCGAGCGGACGCAGTACGGCGGTGCCGGGGTGGGGGAGGGCCAGTTGGGGGACAAGCGAGACGCCCGCGCCCGCGGCTGCCAACGCGGCCACGGCGCTGAAGTCGTCGGAGTGGTGGGCGATGCGGGGCGCGAAGCCCGCCTGTTCGCAGGCGAGCAGGACGACGTCGCGGATCGGGTTGCCGATCGAGGTCATGATCCAGTCGTCGTCGGCCAGCTTCGCGAGGTCGACCGCGGCGTCCGCGGCGGCCGGATGCCCGGCCGGAAGCAGGGCCACGAAAGGCTCGGCGTACAAGGGGATCCGGGTCAGCCGGTGGTCGTCGGAGCGGAGCGAACCGCGGTGCTCGACGGCGACGGCCAGCTCCACCTCGCCGTCGAGCAATTGGGTGATGCCCTGATGGCCTTCGGCATCGCGTACTACGAGGCGCAGGCCGGGCGTGGTCGTCCGGAGCCGGGCCAGCGACGGGGCGACCAGGAGGTTGATCGCGGTCGCGAAGGCGGCGATCCGGAGCTCGCCGGTAGCGCCCTCGGCGTACAGGCGCATCGCGTCCTCGGCCCGTTCGACGTCGGTGAGGATGGTGTCGGCGTGGCTGAGCAGGAGGCGTCCGGCCGAGGTGATCGCGACCCGGCGGCCGCGGCGTTCCAGCAGCTCCTGGCCGACCTCGGACTCCAGCGCGGCCAGTTGCTGGGAGACGGCCGACGGGGTCAGGTGCAGCACCTCGGCGGCCGCCGTCACGGTGCCGTGATCAGCAAGTGCGCGGAGCACCCGCAACCTTCGGACTTCGATCACGATGCTCAGCTTGGCACACCGCCGCCGTCGGCCGGCGGTGCAGCCGGCGGCTGAACCACCGCGGGCGGGGCGGGTCGTAGGGGACGACCGGGGCATCGGCGAAGCCCGACCTGGACTCCTTGGCGACCTTGGCGATAACGGTGATCGGGAAGACGTACATCTGCGGTTCCTTTCGTCGGTTTCGACGCTACGGAGCCGCCGTTGATACGTCCAATGAGAGTTTTCAGCAGAGTTGATGCATGTGGTGCATGATGAGGGTTATGGAGCTTCGCCAGCTGAAGTCGTTCGTCGTGGTTGCCGAGGAGCTGAACGTGGGACGCGCCGCGATCCGGCTGCATCTCACCCAGCCGTCGCTGAGCCGGCAGATCGCGGCCCTCGAGCACGACCTGGGTGTCGAACTGTTCGCCCGGGTGAAGCGGCGCTTCGTACTGACTGCCGCCGGTGCGGCCTTTCTCGCCGATGCGCAGGAGTTGCTGCGGCGGGCGGACGAAGCGGTTCGTACTGCGCAACGGACCCACCGCGGGGAGTTGGGGACGCTGCGGTTGCGGTTCGTCCAGTCGGCCACCTTCGAGGCGCTGCCGCGGTTGCTCGGGGCGTTCCGTGCGGCGTACCCGGAGGTCGTGCTCGATCTGGAGACGATGACGACGTTGCGCCAGGCGGATGCCTTGCGGGACGGGCGGATCGATGTCGGGCTGCTCCGGTTGCCGGCGGCCGAGCCCGGGCTTTCGTCGCGGGTGGTGTCGCACGATCCGTTGGTGGTGGCGCTGCCCGCGGGACATCGGCTCGCGAAGCGGAAGCGGATCGGCCTGGCCGACCTGGCCGAGGAGACCTTCGTGCTCTACACCCAGGCGAGCGGGCCGTCGGTGCACGAGACGATCGTCGGGTACTGCCGGGCCGCCGGGTTCGTGCCGCGGATCGTGCAGGAGGGCGCCGACGTCCAGACGATCGTGGCGCTGGTCGCCGCCGGGCTCGGGGTGTCGCTGCTGATCGCGCCGACACCGCCGATCGACCCGGAAGCCGTCGTCTACCGCAAGTTGTCCGACGACCTACCGCCCTGGCAACTCTCCGTAGCCTGGTCGCCGGACAACCATTCACCGGTCCTGGAGCGCTTCCTCCAGCTGGTCTGAACCGCGGCGATTGATCCCGTACTGCGGCCGGGCGGCGCTGAGCCGCGGCAGATGCCCGGCCCTCCGCCGACCTGGCGCCCGCAGTACGAGGCCTCCGCCTCAGCCGAAGGTGTCCGGGTCGCCGCCCGTGCGGACGCCGGTCTCCAGGTCGGCGATGGCGGCCATGTCCTCGTTGTCCAGGGCGAAGTCGAAGACGTCGATGTTCTCCGCGACCCGGCTCGGGGTCTGCGACTTCGGGATCACCACGTTGCCGAGCTGCAGGTGCCAGCGGATGACCACCTGTGCCGGGCTCTTGCCGTGCTTCTCGCCGAGCCTCGCCAGCGTCGCGTCGCCGAGCAGCTCACCCGACGCCAGCGGGCTCCACGCCTGGGTGACGATGTCGTTCTCCGCGTTGAACGCGCGCAGTTCGTCCTGCGGCAGGGCCGGGTGCAGCTCGATCTGGTTCACCATCGGGCGTACGTCGGTCTCGTCGAAGAGCCGTTGCAGGGCAGGGATGTGGAAGTTGGAGACGCCGATCGAGCGCACCCGCTTGTCGGCGTACAACTGCTCGAACGCCTTCCAGGTCTCGACGTACTTGTCCTTCTTCAACGCCTGCCAGTGGATCAGGTACAGGTCGACGTGGTCCAGGCCGAGACGCGCGAGGCTCTCGTCGAACGCCTTGAGGGTGGAGTCGTACCCCTGCTCGCTGTTCCACACCTTGGTGGTGACGAAGAGCTCGTCGCGGGGCAGGCCGGCGGCGGCGATCGCGCGGCCGACGCCCTTCTCGTTGCCGTAGATCGCGGCGGTGTCGACGTGCCGGTAGCCGGCCTCGAAGGCCGACTCGACGACGCCGGTGACGACGTCGTCCTCGATCTGCCAGACCCCCAGGCCCAGCTGCGGGATCTCGACGCCGTTGTCCAGAGTGATGGTGGGGACTGTGCTCATCTGTCTATTCCACTGGTACCGGCGGTCGTAGCCCAGTCATCCGACGTGTGACAACAACCTCATCAACTGCCCGTAACCACCTCGTAGGTCTTCGCATCCGGCTCCAGGAACCGCAGCAACGCGCTCCCTTCCCGCTCCAGCTCGGCCGCTGTCTTCTTCGTCGTCCGGCCGAACGGGGTGAGCGTGAGAGTGGCCACACCACGCTTCTTCTCGGTCGTCCACAGGCCCGCGACGATGCCGTCGACCGTGTAGGTCGACTTCACCCGCAGGTTCTTGGTGAAGACGGCGGGGCGGTGCTCGTCGGCGATGATCCGCTCGCGTTTCGCGTGGGCGAGCAGAAGGTTGTCGAACTCCGGCAGGAACCGGACGGGTGCCGGTGTGTCCGGATCGGGGCGCGGCGCATCCGGTACGTCGTACAGGGTCCTGCCGTTGTCGTCCTTGAACTGCTCGAGGTCGAGCCCGTCGAACAACGGCTTCGCCTTCGGGAGCCCGGACCAGGTCTGGAAGTCGGCCGGGGTCGCCGGCCCGAACGCGGCGAGATACCGCAGGACAAGCTCCTCCGGTACTGCGGTGGGGTGGATCTTGTGCTTCAGCCACTCCTCGGCGGGGGTGAACCGGGCGTTGGCCGGCCAGCCCCAGCGGGTGTCGGTCGGGTACATCACCAGCGGCACCATCATCCGCGTGCAGAACCCGAGGGCGCGGTCGTTCACCTCGGGAAACTGCTCCTGCAACCCGTCGCGCACCTCGGTGAACGTCAATGGCTCCTTCGCCAGCAGCTTCTTCGCAGCCGCCACCACCTTGCCGACATCCAGCCCCTCGGCCCGCTCCCCGAGCATCTTCAACCCACCCTCGAGAATCGGCCCCATCGTGCTCCGGAACCGCAGATAATCCCCCGCCACCACCACATGCAACGTCCCCCGAAACAGGGTCGCCCGCACAACCTCCCGCTTCCCCACCGCCACGGTCAGCTGCTCATCGCTGAACCCCTCGACCCGACTCCACAACCCCACAAACGGATGCTTGGCCTCCTGCCCCTGCATCCCCACCAACCGCTCGACCGTCCCCACAACCCCGACAGCAGAACGCTCCAACAACATCTGCCGAGCAAGCGTCGCCCGATTGACCGCTCGCCCGCTCAACGTCGCCATGCCCGCATCCTGACACCACCCACCGACAACTGTCAGGCGAGGTGCCGGGCTTCAGTCACGGCCGGGCATTGTTACTGGGAGCGCGTTGCGGCGGCAGGCGTCGGCCAGGCGATCGTCGTAGGTGACGACCAGATCGGCGTCGATCAGCACGGCGGTCGCGAGGTGGATCGCGTCGAGGGTCCGCACGAGTGGCTCGACCCGGCGGGCGACGCTGACGACGTCGGCCGACATCGACCGTTCGTCGACACCAGACATCGCATCCTCGATCAGCTGTCCTGCGGTGGCCGACCTCGCCCGCGCAAGCACCGCACGCGAAACCTCGACCCATGCCAACGAGGACGACGCCAGCAGATCCGCCTGCTCGTAGTGGGTATCGAGAAACGTCACCAGTGCTTCGGACTCCTGCTCGTCGATCACACGCTTGATCAGTGCGCTGCTGTCCAGGTAGACGCGCATCAGAACCGGTCGTCCCGATCCAACAGGTCCAGACTGTCCGTCCCCTCCGGCAGGCGAAGGCGCGGTTTCACCTTGCGATAGGGCACCCTGGCCGGCCGTACGACGTGAGCCGCCCTCGCCTGATCGCGATCGCCGGCCGACTGGTCTTCCTCAACCAGGTGGAGATGCCGGCTGACCGCCTCCCGGAGGATCTCCTGCTGCGACTGTCCTGTGCGCTCGGCCTCCGCCTGGAGCGCCGACGCCATTTCCGGGGTGAGTCTCAGGTTCACGGCCATACCGCCCACGGTACCACTTCTGGTACCGCAGGTGGCACCGCTCAGCTGAGGGCGGCTCGGGCCTGGATGAAGGCGGCTATGGCGTGTTCTACGTCTTCGGTGGAGTGGGCGGCGGAGAGTTGGGTGCGGATTCTGGCTTTGCCGTGCGGGACCACCGGGTAGGAGAAGCCGATGACGTAGACGCCGAGGTCGAGGAGTTTGTCGGCGAGGCGGGCGGCCTGGGCGGCGTCGCCGATCATCACCGGGGAGATGGGGTGGTCGCCGGGGAGGATTTCGAAGCCGGCCTCGGTCATCTTGGTGCGGAAGAGTTTGGTGTTGGCGGCGAGTTTGTCGCGCAGGTCGCTGGTGGAGCCGATGAGTTCGAGCGCCTTCAGGGAAGCTGCCGTGACCGAGGGGGCCAGCGAGTTGGAGAACAGGTAGGGGCGGGAGCGCTGGCGGAGGAGTTCGACGATCTCCCGCCGGGCAGCGACGTACCCACCCGAGGCGCCGCCGAGTGCCTTGCCGAGGGTGCCGGTGAGGATGTCCACCCGGTCCTTCACGCCGAACAGTGACGGCGTACCGGCTCCGTCCGGGCCGACGAAGCCGACCGCGTGCGAGTCGTCCACCATCACGAGCGCGTCGTACCGGTCGGCGAGGTCGCAGATCTCGTCCAGGGGCGCGACGTAGCCGTCCATCGAGAACACGCCGTCGGTGGCGATCAGCCGGTACCGCGCGTCCGCGGCGTCCTTCAACTGCGCTTCCAGGTCGGCCATGTCGCGGTTCTTGTACCGGTAGCGGCGCGCCTTGGACAGCCGGATGCCGTCGATGATGCTGGCGTGGTTCAGCTCGTCGGAGATCACCGCGTCCTCGGCGCCGAGCAGCGTCTCGAAGAGGCCGCCGTTCGCGTCGAAGCAGGAGCTGTACAGGATGGTGTCCTCGGCGCCGAGGAAGTTGCTCAAGGCCTCTTCCAGGTCCTTGTGGATCTGCTGGGTGCCGCAGATGAAGCGCACCGACGCCATCCCGAAACCCCAACGATCCAAGGCTTCCCGCGCGGCCGCGATGACGTCGGGGTGGTCGGCCAGGCCGAGGTAGTTGTTCGCGCAGAAGTTCAGCACGTTGCCTGAGGCAACAGTGATGCCGGCGTTCTGCGGTGACGTGATCACCCGCTCGGACTTGTACAGCCCCGCGTCGCGGATCTCACCGATCGTGCCTGCCAGGTCTTCGCGCATCTTGCCGAACATCAGACATTCCCCTCGAAGCTAGCCTTGGTCCAGTCCAGGATCACCTTGCCGCAGTGCCCTTGCCGCGCCACGTCGAAGGCGGCCTCGAAGTCGGCGTACCCGAACCGGTGCGTGATCACCGGGGCGAGATCCAGCCCGCGCTCCAGCATCACCGACATCGAGTACCACGTCTCGAACATCTCGCGGCCGTAGATGCCCTTGATCGTCAGCATGTTCAGTACGACCGTGCCCCAGTCGATCGCGATCTCGTCGGCGGGCAGCCCGAGCATCGCGATCTTGCCGCCGTGGTTCATGTTCGCCAGCATGTCGCGCAGCGCGGCCGGCTGCCCCGACATCTCCATCCCGACATCGAAACCCTCACGCATCCCCAGTGAGCGCTGCGCGTCGGCGATGCTCTGCTCGCCGACGTTCACCGCGTGCGTGACGCCGATCTTGCGGGCCAGTTCCAGCCGGAAGTCGGACAGGTCCGTGATCACCACGTTCCGCGCTCCCGCGTGCAGGGCGACCGCGGCGGCCATGATCCCGATCGGGCCCGCTCCCGTGATCAGCACGTCCTCGCCGACGACCGGGAACGACAGCGCGGTGTGCACGGCGTTGCCGAAAGGATCGAAGATCGCGGCGACATCCAGGTCGAGCGGGTCCCGGTGCACCCAGACGTTGAGAGCCGGCAGACTCACGTACTCCGCGAACGCGCCCGGCACGTGCACGCCGAGCCCGCGCGTCTTGATGCACAGGTGCCGGCGGCCCGCACGGCAGTTCCGGCACCGCCCGCAGATCAGGTGCCCCTCGCCGCTGACGATGTCACCGACGGCGACATCCCGTACGCCGGCGCCGATCTCCACCACCTCGCCGCAGAACTCGTGCCCGGTCACCATCGGCACCGGCACGTTCTTCTGCGCCCACGGGTCCCAGCTCTGGATGTGCAGATCGGTCCCGCACAGCCCCGTCCGGAGGACCTTGATCAGCACCTCGTCCGCCTCGATCCGCGGCTCCGGGACGTCCTGCAACCACAGTCCCGGCCTGCTCTCGGCCTTGACCAGCGCTTTCACCGCGTACCTCCTCAGGAGATTGCCTTCCACATCGTTATCCCGAGCAACCACCGGCGTCCATCGACACGTCGTACACAGGCTTTGCAGTTCCCCTGCACGAAAGGTCGCGGGGGCTCGCAGGGATACTGGGCGGCATGGCACGGGGCGTAGTACGGGGGCTGGGCACTGCCTTGCTCGTGACCGGCATCGGGCTGCTCGGCTGGGTCGGCTGGCAGTACTTCGGAACGGCCGTCACCGCCAACCACACGATGGACCAAGGCAAGCGGGACCTCCGCGACCGCTGGGCCGCCGAAGTCCCTGACAAGGCACCAAGACCAGCCGGTACGCCGGAAGTGCTGCTCCGGATCCCCAAGTTCGGCAAGGGGTGGGAGAAGCCGGTCGTCGAAGGCGTCGGCAAGGACGACCTCGCGAAGGGAATCGGCCACTACCCGGGCACCCAACTGCCGGGGGAGCCCGGCAACTTCGCGCTCGCGGGGCACCGAATCACCCACGGATCGCCGTTCGGGAAGCTGCTCGACCTGGTCAAGGGGGACGAGGTGATCGTCGAGACCGCAGACGCCGTCTACACCTACGAACTGGACGCCTCGCCGCGCGACCTGACCGTCAAGCCGGCCGACACCTGGGTCCTCGACCCGGTGCCCGGCGAGCCCACCGAAGTACCGACCGCCTCGGTCCTCACCCTCACCACCTGCCAGGACCTCTTCCGCTCCCCGGACCGATCGGTCGCTTTCGCCCACCTCACCAAGGTGACCAGGAAGAGCTGACCCGTATGCTCGACGCTCATGAGCTTTGATCGGGATGGGTTGCTGGAGCAGGTCAAGTCCAAGGCGATCGTGCACGGGCGGGTGACGTTGGCCTCGGGCAAGGAAGCGGACTACTACGTCGACCTGCGCAGGATCACGCTGGATGCCGAGGCGGCTCCGCTGATCGGGCCGGCGATGCTGGAGCTCACCGCTGACCTGGAGTACGACGCGGTCGGCGGGCTCACGCTGGGTGCCGACCCGGTGGCGATGTCGATGCTGCACGCGGCGGCTCAGCAGGGGCGCAAGCTGGACGCGTTCGTCGTACGGAAGACCGAGAAGACGCACGGGCTGCAGCGGCGGATCGAGGGGCCGGACGTCAAGGGCCGCCGGGTGCTCGCGGTCGAGGACACCTCGACCACCGGCGGGTCGGTGCTGACCGCGGTCGAGGCGTTGCGCGAGGCGGGTGCCGAGGTGGTCGCCGTCGCGGTGATCGTCGACCGGTCCACCGGGGCGCGGGAGAAGGTGGAGTCGGAAGGCCTGGAGTACCGCACGGTGTTCGGGCTCGAGGAGCTGGGCCTCGACTGATGGAGATCGCCCTCGTCGTCGTCGCCGGTCTGGCGATCGGCGGGCTCGTTGCGTACGTCAACTACGTGAACGCGAAGAAGCGCCGCGAGGCCTTCGCCGCGTTCGCCGCGCAGCAAGGCTTCTCGTACCTGCCGGAGAACGACGCGCTGGCGAACCAGTGGGGCGGTACGCCGTTCCGGACCGGTGATCACTGGCGGGTGCGGAACGTGCTGAACGGGCAGTTCCAGGGGCACCCGATGGTTGCCTTCGACTACAGCTATCAGACCCACACGACGAACGGGAAAGGCCAGCGTCGCACCACGACGCACAAGTTCGGCGTCGTGGTGATGCAGCTGCCGGCGCCGCTGCCGAACCTGGAGGTCGGCCACGAAGGCATCTTCGGCGGCGCGGTCGCGAAGGCGCTCGGCTTCGGTGACATCCGGTTCGAGAGCGAGCAGTTCAACCGGGCCTTCCGGGTGACCGCGGCGGACCAGCGCTTCGGGCACGCGGTGATCCATCCGCAGATGATGGAACTCCTGCTCGCCCGCGGCGAGATCGCCTGGCGGATCGAGGGCAACTCCCTGGTCGGCTGGGATGCCGGACCGCACACCCCGACCGAGGTGATGAACCGCCTCCAGCTCCTGCAATCGGTGATCGCCAACATCCCGCCGTACGTCTGGCGCGACTACGCCGGGGTGGACCCACGGAGTCGTTAGCCTGCAGCGATGGACGGTACGACGCTGCTCTCGCTGCTGGTGATGGTTGTCGCCGGCGCGTTCCTCGTACGGCGTTGGCGCGCCGCCCAGGCCCGGGCGAGTCTGGTGAGCGAGTTGGCGGCGGCCAAAGGGTGGTCCTTCAACGCCAACGAGCCGGGCCTGGTCGGCAAATGGCCCGGTGAGCCGTTCGGCCGTGGTGAGGACCAGTCGGCCAGGAACGTACTGCGTGGGTCGCGGGGCGGCCACAAGTTCATCGCGTTCGACTACAGCTACCAGCCGTTCAGCGTTCGGTCGGGCCAACCGCCGCGCCGGTTCGGGGTGATCGCCATGCAACTGCCGGGTGCGTTGCCGTGGCTGGAGGTCGAACACGAGAACCTGATCGTCAACCCCGTCGAGGCACGCCACGACATCCGGTTCGAGAGCGAGCTCTTCAACCGGACCTTCCGGATCACCTCGACCGACGAGCGGTACGCCCGCGCGGTGATCCATCCGCGCCTGATGGAACTGCTGCTCGACCGCGGCGAGATCGGCTGGCGGATCACCGACGAACACCTGCTCGGCTGGTACGCCGGCAGCCACACCCCCGCGGGCCTCGAGCGCCGCCTGACCCTGCTCACCCAGATCGCCGACCTCATCCCACCCTTCGTCTGGCGCGACTACTCGAACACCGATCCCCGGGGTTCAGCTGACTGACGCGGACCCGGGGCGGCGTTAGAGTCGCGGGAGCATCATCGAGACTCGGGAGCAGGGAATGACGCTTGTCATCGTGGTGGTTGTCGCGATCGTGGTGATCGTGGCGATCGCGCTGATCGTTTCGTACAACCGGTTCGTCAAGCAGCGGAACCTGATCCAGGAGTCCTGGCGGCAGATCGACGTCGAGCTGCACCGCCGCTACGACCTGATCCCGAACCTGGTCGAGACCGTCCGGGCGTTCGCCGCGCACGAGCGGCACGTTTTCGAGGAGGTCGCCCGGCTGCGCACCCAGGCGGTCAGCGCGGAAGGCGCGTCGCCGGAGCAGCGGGCGGCCGCCGAAGGGCAGCTGTCGGGCGCGCTGCGGCAGATGATGATCTCGGTCGAGGCCTACCCGCAGATCCAGTCGAACCAGAACTTCCTCAACCTGCAGCGCGAGCTGACCGACACCGAGGACCGGATCGCGGCCGGCCGCCGGTTCTACAACGCGAACGTGGGCGACTACAACACCCGGGTCGAATCGTTCCCGTCGAACCTGATCGCGGGCGGCTTCAAGTTCGAGAAGGCCGGCTACTTCGAGGTCAAGGACGAGTCGGTCCGCTCGGTCCCGCAGGTCTCGTTCGGCACCATCGGGTCGGTCGCGGGCGAGCAGGCGCCGCCGCAGATGCAGCCGGGCCACCAGTCGTCGGGCCAGATCCAGCCGCAGATGCCCGGTACCGAGCAGGGCGGCTACCCCCAACAGGGTCAGCCGCAGTTCCCGCCGCAGGGCCAGTCGCCGTACGCCGGTCAGCCGCCGGTGGGTGGGCCGCCCGCGGGTGCCCCCGGACCGCAGGACGGCCAACCGCCGTTCACCGGTGGGCAGTAACACCCCCGCACTGCCACCGGTGTTTTTCCGGATTCCCTGAGCTTCGGCCGGGATCGTGTCGCAAGGCGCGGTTCCGGCCCTTTCGCCGTCCCCCGAACCGCTCTCGCGAACTCCCCCCGGCCCCGCCCCCGCGGCCGAAGCTCAGTGAACCCAGGTCATTTCCAGGCCCGGGTGCGACGATGGTCGTTCGTCACTCCCGGGCCTGCCCTCCCCCCGGTACCGAGGACAACAGTGCCGGGGCCGGATACATCCGCCGTACATCGCGACGTACATCGCAGCGCCGGGCGCTTCACGGCGGGTGGGCCGGGATGTGACGATGGGGCCGTTCACCGTCGGAGAGGGTCGCCAAGTGGAGAATCTGAAGTACCAGATTCTCGGTCCGCTGCGCCTCAGTCAGGTCAAAGGCGAACCTCTCAAGGCCAGCAAACCCCGCCAGTTGCTCGCCACCCTGCTGCTGCACCCGAACCGGTTCGTCTCCACGGACCTGATCGCGGACGCGCTCTGGGAGGGCAGCCCGCCCCGCTCGGCGACGGCGAACATCCGCACCTACGTCCGGGCCCTGCGCGGTGTCCTGCAGGAAGCCGGGTTGCCGGCGCCGATCGACACCTCCGCCGCCGGGTACAGCATCGAGGTCGGTGTCGACGAGCTGGATTCCAGCCGGTTCGAGTCCCTGCTGGCCGAAGGCGGGCACCTCCGCGACGTCGGTGAGGGTCGCCAGGCCATGGAGGTGCTGTCCCACGCCTACACGCTGTGGCGAGGTCATCCGCTGGAGGACCTGACGACGTCGGCGGCCTGGGAAGGCTCGATCGCCCGGCTCGAAGCGCAGTACCGCGGACTGGTCGACGGGTTGCTGGACCTGCGGCTCGAGTACGGCGACGCGACCGGCGCGGCCGTGCTGCTCAGTGGGCGCCTCACCGAGGACCCGTACGACGAACAGCTCTGGCGGCGGCTCGTCGACGCGCTGGTGGCAGCCGGCCGGACCGGTGAAGCGCGGGCGGCGTACCGCAAAGCCGTCCAGACCCTCGCGGACGAGCTGAACATCGAACCAGGGCCCGAGCTCCAGGCCGCCGGCGCCCGCGCCGAGAGCGGCCGGTCGGCGAACTGGCCCGACCCAGGCATCCCAGCAGCCCGTACGGCGAACCGCCCGTCGCCGGGCGAGGACGTAGTACCGGGTCCGATGGCAGCGCCGGTGCTCTCGGATCCGCAGCGGCCGCCGAGTCAGTTGCCGCTCGACCTGCCCGACTTCAGCGGCCGGAAGCAGAAGCTCGAGCAGTTGCGGGATCTGGTCTGTGGACGTGATCCGGTCCGTCCGCCGGTCGCGGTGATCTCGGGAGCGCCCGGGACCGGCAAGACCTCGCTGGCCGTCCGGCTCGGTCACCTGGTCAGGGACTCGTTCCCGGACGGGCAGATCTACCTGGACATGCGCGGTGCCACCCAGCCCCGCGACGCCGGTGGTGCGTTGACGGACCTGCTGCTCAGCCTGAACATGCCGGACTACGCCGTACCGACCGACCCGGATCGGCGGTCGGCGATGCTGCGGTCGGAGCTGGCCAGCCGCCGGGTGCTGATCATCCTCGACGACGTGGCTTCAGCCAGCCAGGTCGCGCCACTGATGCCGGGAACCGGTGCCTCGGCGGTGGTCGTCACCAGTCGCAACCGCTTGATCGACCTCGCCGGGGCGGACAGCATGCCGCTGGACACCTTCAACGACAGCGAGGCGTCCGAGCTGCTGGAGCGCGTCGCCGGCAGCGGTCGCGTCGACACCAAGTCCCTGGCGGCCGAGGAGATCCTGTCGGCCTGCGGGAACCTGCCGCTGGCGATCCGGATCGTTGCCTCGCGCTTGGCGCAGCGCCCCGACCTGAGCCCGACTGAGCTCGCCCGGCGGTTGCGGGACGAGACCCAGCGGCTGGACGAGCTGAGCATCGGGGAACTCGCAGTACGGACCAGTGCGGACCTGAGCTACGGCTCGCTCAGCGCCGAGGAGGCCCGGCTCTACCGGCTGATCGGGCGGTTCGCGGTCGGCGTCTTCTCCGCTCGCGTGCTCGAACCGGTCGCCTCGCCGGCTTCGGTACGCCGAAGTCTGGATCGCCTGATCGAGGTGAACCTGGTCCAGATCAGCTCGGTCGACGACAGCGGCAAAGCGCGGTACAGGGTGCACGATCTGCTCCGGCTGCACGCGATCGGGGTCGGCGACGACGAGCAGAAGGCGCAGGCGGTCAAGGACCTCACGACGGTCCTGGATGCCCTGCTGCACAAGGTCAGGCGGGCCGGCGCCGCCTTGCCGGTCGTGTACTTCGGGGTGCTCGATCAACCCGGTCCGGCGCCGTCACCAGGTCCTGCGCCCTTCACGGACGCGGACGCGATCGCCTGGTTCGACAGTGATCGGAGCACGTTCGTCCCGGCGATCCGGGCCGCGGCGCAGAACGGGCTGCACGAGTACGCCTGGCGCATCGCGGCCGGCTGGGGGCCGTACCTCGACATGCGGGCCGGCTTCGACGACTGGAACGAGTCGCACCAGGCCGGGCTGGCCAGCGCGATCGAGTCCGGGAACCGGCACGGCGAGGCGATCATGCACCGCAACCTCGGCCAGCTCGCGCTCTACCGCGACGACTGGGAGCCCGCCTGGTACCACCTGAACGAGGCGGCGACGATCTTCGCCGAGGTCGGCGACCGACTGGGTACGGGCGTCAGCGCCGTCGGGCTCGGGACGTGGTTGCGCGAACGGGGTCGGCCGGACGAAGCGCTTGCGCAGTACGAGCGGGCTTTTGACGCCTTTGTCGAGGTGCAGAACGCCAACGGCGAGGCGGTCGCCCGGACGGCCGCGGCGTCGATCTGGCGGGCGCGCGGCGACCTGGCGATGGCCGGGCGGTATCTGGCCGAGGCGTACCTGATCGGCGTACGCCGAGGCGATGTGCACCGGGTCGCCAAGGTACGCCGCGGGATCGCGGGGCTCCGGGTGCAGCAGGGCAACCCCGCGCAGGCGGTCCGTCAGTTGCAGGCGTCGCTGGCGATCTTCAACGGACTCGGTGACGACCACTGCGCGGCGTACACGCGGGCCGAACTGGGGCACGCCCTCATCCTGGTCGGCGAAGGAGCAGCAGCGCGCCGGATGCTGCTGGACGCGATCGAGATCGGCACCCGGCTCGGCGATCGCAGTGTCGAGGGTGCCGCGGCGCTGCACCTCGGCCGGCTGCACGCGAGCACCGGCAACGAAGACTTCGCCCGCCGCTACCTCAGCCGCGCGGTCCGTGCCTGGCAACAGGTGGGCAACGACACCAAACTCACCGAATCCCGCCACGCCCTCGCGGCCCTCACCTCCGCCAACCAGGCCACCGGCTGATCCACCACAGCTCTTCGTGTGGTGATGGTTGGAATGTATCGGCGGTGTATGCGCGCGGGTGAAGATTCTGCATGCCTCGGCAACGGCCGGCGGATGGGGGAGCACGGCCATGGGGGAGATCGCGGTGGAGCGCCGGACTGTCGAGTGGGTCTCGAACCCGCGGGACACGGAGTCCGCGTTGAGCTGGCAGCTGGAGCGGGTGGGGTCGGCGGCCTGGCAGGACTGGTCGCTGAAGTTCCAGCGAATGGCGTTCGGATACGCGCAGGACAGCGGCTGGCACGATCCGGCCGACGCACTGCGCTGGCTCGACCATCACGCCCTGCTGCACGAAGGGGCGGTGCCACGGGGGGCACTGGTCTGGTACCAGGCGGCGGACCGGATCCGGGTGGCGTGTTCACTCGGGTCCGGCCAGGTCGTCGGCCCGCTACCGAGTGGTCAGGTCGGCGTAGCGGAACTGAGCGAGCTCAGCACCGACTACGTCTGGTCAGACGCCCACTTCCCGTTCGCCCATTGAGTTCCGCCCGCGGCGGCGGGCCAGCAGGTACTCGATCAGCATCGGCACCAGCGAGATCAGCACCAGCAGGACCAGGGCCGGCTCGAGGTGGTCGTGGATGAACTTCACCTTGCCGAGGGCGTGCCCGAGCAGCGTGATGCCGGTGGCCCACAGGACGGCGCCGATCCCGGTCCAGAGGAAGAACTTGCGCGGGTCCATCCGGCCGGCGCCGGCCACGATCGTGATGAACGTGCGCACGATCGGCACGAACCGGGCCAGCACCAGCGCCCGCGGCCCGTACCGCTCGAAGAAGTCGTGCGTCTGCTCGATGTACTTCGGTTTCAGGAACTTCGCGTCCGGGTTCCGGAACAACGACGTACCGAGCGCCCGGCCGATGTAGTAGCCGGACACGTTGCCCAGGAACGCGGCGACGGTGAGGATGACGCAGGCCAGCCAGAGCGGCACGCTGATCGCGTCGCGCGCGATGAACAGCCCGACGGCGAACAGCAGCGAGTCGCCGGGCAGGATCGGGAACAGCAGCCCGCATTCGATGAAGACGACCGCGGCCGTGCCCCAGAGTGACCAGTCACCCAGCCAGTTCAGCAGGTATTCCGGGTCCATCCAGTTCGGCATCAGCATCGCGATCTGTAAGAGCACGGGCACAGGGTAGCGTCCCGACCCATGCAGGAAGCCAATCGCGAAAAAGCCCGCGACCTGATCGGAACCGATCTGGTCGCCGCGCCGGAGGTCGGGGTGGGCCCTTGGCAGGGTGAGCTGCCGGACGATCCACGCCTCGATCCCGAACTGCTCGCGACCGGCGATCGGCGCAACGTGGTGGACAAATACCGGTACTGGCGGCTGGAGGCGATCGTCGAGGATCTCGACGCGCACCGGCACCCGTTCCACGTCGCGATCGAGAACTGGCAGCACGATCTGAACATCGGCTCGGTTGTCCGTACTGCGAACGCCTTCCTCGCCGAGGAGGTGCACATCGTCGGCAACCGGAAGTGGAACCGCCGGGGCGCGATGGTGACGGACCGCTACCAACACGTGCGGCACCATCCCGAACTGGCCGGCCTCGCGGCGTACGCCGAAGAGCGCGAGCTGCCGGTGATCGGGATCGACAACCTGCCCGGTTCGGTCCCGCTGGAGACGTACGAACTGCCGTCGTCCTGCGTCCTTCTGTTCGGCCAGGAGGGCCCCGGGCTGACCGAGGCGGCGCACGCGATCTGCACCGACGTCCTGTCGATCGCGCAGTTCGGCTCCACCCGCTCGATCAACGCCAGCGCGGCGGCGGCCATCGCGATGCACGCGTGGATCCGCCGCCACGCCTTCGGCCAAAAGCCCTAACGCCCCGTCGCCAGAGCCGCAGGCACACCCAACCTGCTGAAGCCGACGTAGGCGGCATTGTTGTCGGCTGCCTTGCCGGCAATCCAGAGCCGCCCGCCGGTGACGGTCGAGCTGAAGAGCAGCCCTGCTCCGGCCGGGTCAGGCTGCCGGACGAATCCCGTCCCGGTCATCCGCAACAAGTACGGTCCGTGCGGGCTCTCACCGACGGCCACCGGTTGGCCTTTCACCAGGTTGACCGACCAGAGTTCGCCCGAATCAGCAGGTGTCGGCACCTCGGACCACACTTTGCCGTTGAAGTGGTAGACGAGCGGACGCCTCCGCAACACGGGATCTTCTCGATGGCCGACCGCCCAGATGTCGGACGGGCTGACCGCTGCGAGACCGCGCAGATGTACCGCGGGGGACGGACCACCGGGCAGCGCAGCGTCCTTCCAGCCTTGCCCGTCGTAGTGCTTGATCCCGTTCTCGGCAGCGATCCAGACGTCGGTGCGGCTGAGCGGGGCGATGTCGTAGATGAACAGCGATGCGGCGCTGATCGCGTCGTTGACGCCCATCCACCGCTTCCCGTCGTACCGGTAGACGATGCCGTCGCTGGAGCCCTCTGTCGGCCCTGGCGCGCTGCCGGCCGCCCACACCTGACCGCCCTGGGTCGCGACGGTGTAGAACTCGCTGCCGCCCTCCCTGGCGAGGGTGGGACCGGGGACCTGCTTCCACGCCTTCCCGTTCCAGTGCTGGACGAGTAGCTGTGACCACAGCTCGCCTGGAGCCCACCGGGCGCCTACCGCCCAGGCATCGTCGGCTGTCCTGACGGCGACATCGCTCAGTCGACCGTGGCCGGCCGGCTGAGGGGTTGTCTGCCATTTCCCGTTCACCCAGCGTGCTGCGACTGGCTGGAAGTCGTCCCTGGTGTCGATCGCGCCCACGGTCCAGAGGGCGCCGCCGCCGGCCGAGATGCTGTAGGGGAGCAGCGCGTCCACTCCGGTCGGTGTTTCATGCCAGTCGCTGGCTGCCGCGATCGCAGGGCCGGTGGTGAGGACCAACGCGGTGGCGGACAAGCCGACGGTCAGGGCGAGCTTCATCAGTTGGCTCCAGGGGAGTTGATGGACTGCGGTATGGACGGTTCGGTGACCAGGCGTGGCCGGAACAGGTGCTCGCTCTTGGCAACGAAAGACTGGTCCAGACGGGGTTGCCAGCGCGTGCTGGTCGCGATCGCCTGCAACTGAACAAGCGTGATTGCCGGTTGGGCCGGTGCGTTGTTGTAGGCGATCAGGTCGAGGCTGAACCCGTCCTCGCGGCTCAGATTGGCCTGCAGTTGCTGGATGTCCTTCTCGCCTTGACCACCGCCCACGATCGCGGTGAGCAGGCGAAGCTTCGATCCGTCCCGAAGGCGAACCACCTTGCAGCCGGCTTCGTACGCGGCACACGAGTACGGGACCGTGTTCTTGACGATCTCAAGCCGCAGTACGGCGGTGCCGTAGTCGGCCGTCGCATAGATCCCACGGACCGTGCCCATGCCGTCGAAGCCCCCGCGCCGGTTGACGGCGAGGTCGGAGTTGGGCAACAACTCGAGCAGTACCGCGAGCGCCGCCTGCGGAGTGATCGGCACCTGCTTCTCGGGGCGGGTCGCGGTGACCGTTGCGGCCGGAGGGATCTTGCCGCCGGCAGGATTGTTCAGCGTCCCGGCGTAGGCGAAGGCTCCGCCCAGCGCGGCGACACAGGCCGCACCCGCGACGATCCGGGTCACCCGCCGCCGGCGTACGAGCTTGGTGCCATAGGCAACGCTTCCGGTCAGGAGTTGATCGAGATCGACGACGGCGTCATCGGTCTCGGCGTGCAGCCGCTCGCTGAGTTCGGTCTCGAAACCCATCAGAGGTCCTTCCGGTCCCGGGCTCATCGCCCGCTCAATTCGCTGATTTCGGTGCCGAGCCGCTGCCGCAACTTGCCGAGGGCTCGCTGACTCCTGGTTCGGACCGTGCCGGAGCTGACGCCGAGGATCGTGGCGGTGTCCTCGACGCTGTGGTCCTCCCAATAGCGCAGTACGACGATCGCCCGGTCGCGGCCCGGCAGCTCGGCCAGCGCGCTGAACAGGGTCAGTCGCAGCGCGGTGTCCTCGCCGTGCCGGCCGCTGTCCGGTACTTCGGCGGTCGGTCGCTCCAGCCTTGTCCTGCGCTGGGAGGCGACGTAGGTGCGGACCATCACCGTGCGGCTGTAGGCGACCGGGTTGTCGGCGCGGCGGACCCTTGACCAGGAGGCGTACAGCTTGCCGAGCGTGGTCTGGGTCAGGTCCTCGGCCGCATGCCGGTCACCGGCCAGTAGATACGCCATCCGGAACAGTTGCGTACCGCGTGCGGCGGCGAATTCGCTGAACTCTTCGAGATCGGCACTCACGATCACCCTTCCGTCGCCGAACTGCTGTCGAAGGGGTAAGAGTCCGCGGTGCGCGGTCTTGTTGCAGTCGGTGCCGAGAAAGTTGCCGGCTCAGGGGCCGTAACTCCGAGGTGCCGAGCGCCGTTGGAGCAGCTAGGTACGAAGGATTGGGGAGTTCTTCGAGCTGTGAGGCAGTTGAGGCAACTATTCCCAATGGGGGCAATCCATGAGTTCGAATCTGCATGTCCGCCGTGCGTCGGAATTCGACGAGATCCCGCAGGTCGCCTACGCGCGCCCGGCGTCCATCGAGCAACTACAGGAGATCTGGGGCGCACTCGTCCACGAGGTCGCCACCGTCCAGGCCATCTCCACCGCCGCCGCCACGGCCCGCACCGACGAGTCCCGACTCGCCTACCTGAAACTCCTGGAAGCCGAAACCGCCGAAATGGCCGCCCTGGTAGAGGAGGCCCGCCCCAACTTCCTCAACGCCGCCAGCTGACGCTTGCCCTCCTGCGAGGTTTGCTCGGGTCGGCGCTGGTGGATGTGCGATTGCCGCAAACGAGCACCAGCCGATCCCAGCGGCTGCAACGGATAGCTCTCCCACGGGTGAACTACAACCTGGTGCCTCACGGGAAACGCTTGAGCAAGGCAGCGGAAGGTGCGACGGAGGAGCGCCGTGGCTGGGGGTGGGGAGCAGTGACGCAGGAGTTGCGTGGGTGGGTGACTACTGTGGTGTTCTCGTTCGGGAGGAGCTGGGATGCCGCTGTGGGCTGATCATGCGATCTGGTGGCATGTGTATCCGTTGGGGTTCACCGGCGCCGAGGCGACCGCGCCGGCGGGTCGGCGGGTCGTGCATCGCCTGCCGCGCCTGGAGAACTGGCTCGACTACGCGATCGAGTTGGGTTGCTCCGGCCTGCTCCTCGGCCCGGTCTTCGAGTCGGAGACGCACGGGTACGACACGGTCGACCACTTTCAGATCGATCCCCGGCTGGGTGATTACGCGGACTTCGACCGGCTCGTCGCGGCAGCCAAGGCGCGCGGCCTGCGCATAGTCCTGGACGGCGTGTTCAACCACGTCGCGAGATCGTTCGCGGCGAAGCCGGAGTGGTTCCGCCGCCACCCCGACGGCGCACAGGTCTTCTTCGAGGGCCATGAGCACCTGCTGGTCCTCAACCACGAGCTGCCTGAGATCCGCGAGTACGTGGTGGACGTGATGTGCCATTGGCTCGAGCGCGGCATCGACGGCTGGCGGCTCGACGCGGCGTACGCGGTGGCGCCGGAGTTCTGGGCGGGCGTGCTGGCGCAGGTGCGCGAACGTTACCCCGAGGCCTGGTTCGTCGGTGAGCTGATCCACGGCGACTACGCCGGCTATGCCGCGACGAGCACGCTCGACTCGGTCACGCAGTACGAGCTGTGGAAGGCGATCTGGAGTTCGCTGAACGACGGCAACTTCTTCGAGCTCGCCTACGCGCTGGAGCGCCACCAGGCCGTGGTCGACCCGATGGTGCCGCAGACGTTCGTCGGCAACCACGACGTCACCCGGATCGCCACGAAGCTCGACGACGACCGGCATCTCGGGCACGCGCTCGCGATCCTGTTCGGTGTCGCCGGGATCCCGAGCGTCTACTACGGCGACGAGCAGGCGATGACCGGACTCAAGGAGGACCGGGTCGGTGGTGACGACGCCGTCCGGCCCGAGTTCCCGGAGAAGCCGGACCAGCTCGCGGACGCCGACTGGACGACCTACCGGCTGCACCAGCGGCTGATCGGCGTACGGCGTCGCAACGCGTGGCTGACGCGGTCGCGGACGAAGGTCGTCCACCTGACGAACAAGGCGCTCGCCCTGCGATCTGGTGACGCACGCGGCCAGCTACTGCTGCTCCTGAACGTCGGCGACGAGGCCTACCACTTCCCGGTCGAAGTGGCGGGCCTCGTCATCGCTGCTCAACCAGACCATTCGCCGCTACCGGAGGAGCCGCTACTGGTCGCTCCGCACAGCTGGCGGATCCTGACGTCGCCCTAGCAGTCCTTCGAAGGCCTCGGTCAGTGCAGTGGTCGGGTCCGCATCGACAGTGCTTGCCCGGTAGGCGATGTGAGCATCGGGCCGTACTACGAGGCAGCCGGTGTCCGTGATCTCGCGAAGCCGGGCCCAGTCGCCGTACAGGTCCTCCAGGTCGCGGCCGGGACCGATCACGAACGGCTCGAGCTCCACTCCGAGCTGTTCGGAGACGACCTCGGCGGCCTTGATCCAGGCGTCACCGCCGATGCCTGTGAGCAAGGTGAAACGACCCTTGCCGACCACGTCGAGCGTGCTCACGGTCTCGGTCCCGCGGGTCAGCCAGCAGTGCGGGATGCGTGCGCCGGGCCAGGTCGTCGGGTGGTAGTAGAGCTCAGGATCCTTATCGTACAAGGGTTCCGGCGTACCGTCCGGAATCACCGCCGCCGACTGGTAGCGCTGCCCGAGCTCCACCCCGTGCGCGTTGAACTCGTAGTCCTTGAGCTTGATCGCCTCCCGCAGTTCCTCCCGCTGGGCGGCGCCTTCGGCCGTGTCGTCCTTGCGCGAGTCGATCGTCCGCCCGGCCGGGGCGTCCGGCGTCATCCCGAGCGCGCGGAAGATCTGACCGAACTGGGTGCGACTCTTGTTCGCCCGATCGACGATCTGCTTGGCGATCGGCGCGCGCTCCGCGTCGTACGTGTCGAGCAATCGAGGCGAGGCCTGGCCTTTGAGGACGAGCGCCAGCTTCCAGGCCAGGTTGTAGGCGTCCTGGATCGAGGTGTTCGAGCCGAGGCCGTTGCTCGGTGGGTGCCGGTGGATCGCGTCGCCCATGCAGAACACCCGGCCTACCGACGTCTGCTCGGCGTACATGTGATTGACGCTCCAGACCGACGTGCCCTTGAGCTTGACGTCGATGGTGTCGTCGCCGACCAGGTTGTGCACGATCTCGGTCGCCATCGCCTCGTCGACCACGGGCGCGGGCTGGCTGATGTCGTAGCCCCAGACGACCAGCCACTCGTTCCACGGCCGGACCATCCTGACCAGGCCGGCGCCGATCCCGCCGATCTGGGCACCCGGCTGGAGCACCCAGTAGAGCACGCTCGGCCGGTGCGCGACGTACTTCGACAGGTCGGCCTCGAAGACGATGTTCATCGAGCCTTCGAGATCCATCGCGCCCGCCATCGGCAACCCGATGTCCTGGGCAACCTTGCTCCGGCCGCCGTCCGCGCCGATCAGGTACTTCGCCCGGATCTCGTACTCCGAACCGCTCAGCCGGTCCCGCACTCTCGCGGTGACGCCGTCCGCGTCCTGCGTCAGCGACAAGTACTCCGTGTCGAAGCGGATCCGGGCACCGCGGGCGGCCGCGGTACTGACCAGGATCGGCTCGAACAACGTCTGCGGCAGGTCGCACGGCAACGTCGGCGACGCCTCGGTGTAGTCCGCGAGCCGCTGCGGATGCGTGCCCCAGGTACGGATCCGGCCGATCTCCTCACCGGCGAGGCTGGTGCAGAAGGCCGTCTGGCCCATCAGTTCGTGCGAGGTCCCCTTGCCGGTGATCTCGTCCTCGATGCCCATGTCGCGCATCAGTTCGACCGTGCGCTGGTTGGTGATGTGGGCGCGCGGGGTGTTCGCAGTCCAGCGGTAGCGAGTCAGGACGACGTTGTCGATGCCGTAGCTGGACAGGAACAGCGAGGCGGCCCCACCCGCCGGGCCACTTCCGATGATCAGGACATCGGTCTCGAATCCTTCGGTCATAGCGCGTGAGTCTCCTCGGTGGTGGCGACCACGAGGTCGTACCGGACCGTGCTGAAAGGCTGCTGGAGCTCACGGCCGTCCGGAGCGGTCCCGGCCGGATGCTCGGTGAACTCGGCGATCAGCGAGTCCTTCACGCCGAACACGGCGTCGTCGTGCAGATGCTCGTCCCCGGCCGCGAACACATGTGTGATCAGCCGGGAGAACCCAGGCGCGGTCACCATGAAGTGGATGTGCGCAGGCCGCATCGGTCCGCGACCGCCGGCCCGGAGCAACTCGCCGACGGGTCCGTCGTCGGGGATCGGGTAGGCGACCGGGCGGACCGCCCAGAACGAATAGTTGCCCGCGGCATCCGTTGTCAGATGCCCACGGTTCTGCGGGCCGTCGGTGTCCTTCTGTACGTCGTAGAAGCCGTCTTCGTCGGCCTGCCAGGTCTCCACCAGTGCACCCGCGATCGGCCGGCCCTCGGTGTCCAGGACCCGCCCGCTCACCAGGCACGGCTGTCCGGGAGCCCCGTTGGACAAATCGCCGCCGAGTTCGATCTCCGGCGATCCCTCGACGAAGAAGGGCCCGAAGACGGTCGACTCGGTGACGCCCGGCGGAGTCCGGTTGGCGAGTCCGACGGTCAGCATCGACAGGCCCAGCACGTCGGACAGCAGGACGAATTCCTGCCGGGTGCCGGTCGACTTGTGTCCGGTTCGGGTGAGGAAGTCGATGCCCTTGAACCATTCCTCCTCGGTCAGATCGACTTCCCGGGCGAACGCGTGCAGGTGCCGGACCAGCGCGCCCATCACGACCTTGGTGCGGTCATCGGGGCTGCCGTCGAAGCTCGCCACCACCGCGTCGGTCAGGTCTTTGCCTTCCAGGTCCATCCAGTTGCTCCTCATGCCTCGATGACCATCGCGAGGCCTTGGCCGACGCCGATGCACAGCGTCGCCAGGCCGTAGCCGCCACCACGCCGGCGCAACTCGTGCGCGAGCGTGGTCAGAATCCTGGTACCGGAGCTGCCGAGGGGATGCCCCAGCGCGATCGCTCCGCCGTTCACGTTCACCTTCTCGCGGTCCAGCTCGGGCCATTCCCCCAAGCAGGCAAGGCTTTGCGCCGCATACGCCTCGTTGAGTTCGACGAGCGTCAGGTCGTCCCAGCCGATCCCGGCCTTGGCCAGTGCCTTGCGCGACGCCTCGACCGGACCGATCCCGAAGTACTGGGGTTCGACCCCGTGCACCGCCCGGCTGACGATCCGCGCCAGCGGCGCGATCCCGAGCCCCTGCGCTGTCGCCTCATCGGCAATCAGTACTGCGGAAGCTCCGTCGTTCAGTGTCGACGAGTTTCCGGCCGTCACCGTGCCGCCCTCTTTGAAGGCCGGCCTGAGCTTCGCCATCACCTCAGGGGTGCCGCCGTCGCGGATCGACTCGTCCCGTTCCAGGGCGCCGGCTCCTCGGGGGAGGATGGGCGCCAGGTGCTCCCACGGAACGACCTCGTCCTCGAATCTGCCGGCTGCCCAAGCCTTTCCGGCCTTCTCGTGGCTCTCCAGCGCGAAGAGGTCCTGCGCCTCGCGCTCGACGTGATAGCGCTCGGCCAGTAGTTCGGTCGCCTCGCCGAGGGAGATCGTCCACTCCGTCGGCATCCGCGGGTTGATCAGTCGCCAGCCGAGTGAGGTCGACTCCGCGGTGACGCTTCCGTGCGGGAACGCCCTGTCCGGCTTGGGTAGGACCCACGGTGCCCGGCTCATCGACTCCACGCCGCCGGCGATCACCAGCTTCGCGTCGCCGGTCTCGATCGCGCGGGCCGCCTGGATCGCTGCCTCCAGTCCGGAGCCGCAGAGCCGGTTGACCGTCGTACCGGGAGTGCTCGTCGGGAAGCCGGCCAGCAGGGCCGCCATCCGGGCGACATCGCGATTCTCTTCACCGGCGCCGTTGGCGTTGCCGAGGAAGATGTCCTCGACCGTCGCAGGGTCGAGCCCGGGGTTGCGGAGGAGGAGCTCCTGCAACGTCACGGCCGCCAGGTCGTCCGGCCGCCCCCCGGACAACGCGCCCCCAAGCTTCCCGACAGGCGTCCGCACGGCGTCCAGCAGGTAGGCGGATTTCATCGGGTGCCTCCTTCAGGTCTGGTACCCGACCAAGCGCGCAGGAGGATGTCGGTGATGACCTTCTTGTCCTCCTCGGGATGGGCTGCCGCGAACCTGTCGGCTGCGTCGCGAGCCTGGTCCTCGGTCAATCCGAGCTCTTTCAGGCTGGTCGGCACCCGCGCCTCGGTGAACAGGTCGAAGAGTCCAGCGGCCAGGTCCTCGGCCTTGAGTGCGGCTTCGAGTCTTTGCTTCGCCCGTCCGATCGCCTTGTGTCGCGCGACCTGCGGAAGGACAGCGGCATGCGTCTCGGCGTGGGGCAGGTTGTAGGCGCCCCCGAGCAGGTGGCAGAGCTTGTGGTGGATCCCGGTCCCCGCACTAGCCAAAGCCGAGCCGGCCAGCGAGGCGCCGTACAGAAGGTTGCTGCGGGCATCTAAATCCGTCGGCATGGTGAGGACGGCTTGCAGGCCTTCGCGGAGAGCCCGGACTCCTTCTACCGCGGTGACTTCGGTGATCGGGTCGGCCTTGGCAGTCCAGGTCGCTTCGACACAGTGGGCCAACGCGTTGGCGACGCTGGCAGCGGTGATGTCGAGGGGGAGTCGCCGACTCAGCAACGGATCGTAGACAACGGTCTTCGGCAGTACTGCGAGGTCGGTGCCCGTCGTCTTGTCGCCGTCTGCCGTCTCGCCCCACACCGGTGTCATCTCAGAACCGGCGTAGGTGGTCGGGATCGCGATGATCGGCAGCTGGGAGGTCAGCGCGATCGCCTTCGCCAGGCCGATCGCCGAACCGCCGCCGATCGCGATGATGCCCGTTGCATCAACCTCTCTGGCTTTGGCGCGAGCAGCCTCCGCTCGCTCCGCCGGGACGTGCTGCTTCACTCCGTCGATGCGGCCGGCGAACCGGTCCTGCAATGCAAGTTCGAGCAGATCCGCCTCGTTGCGCACCGATTTCGTGGCGATCAACAGCACTTTGGCGATCTTGAGCAGGTCCACCTCGTTCGGGACATTGTCCAACGCGCCAGGGCCGAGCACGATCCGGCTCGGCAGTCCGACGTGTACGAAGGGCTCAGGCATCGGCGGTCTCCCGGTTGCGGAGGCTGCGCAGGGCGGCCAGTTCGGTCTCGGTCGGGGGAGGGACGTCTTGGATGCCGTCGGCAACCTTCAGCTGCCAGCCGGTCGCTTCGCGAGCAGCCTCGACGGTCACGCCTTGATGCAGGCGCGTCATCGTCAACTCGTTGGTCTCCGGATCCGGCTCCAGTACGCCGTAATCGGTGATCACCAAGGTCGGCCCAGCACCCCTCGGCCCGTCACCCGTTAGCCCGGCACCCGTTAGCCCAGCACCCATCGGCCCGGCGCCCGTTAGCCCGGTACCCATCGGCCCGGCGCCCGTTGGCCCGGTACCCATCGGCCCGGCGCCCGTTGGCCCGGCACCCATCGGCCCGGCGCCCATCGGACTGGCGGCGGTTGGCCCGGTGCCGGCTGGACCGGCGATCCGGTCATCGCCGTTGGGGGTGCGACGCTCTCGGCCGGTCGGGCCGTAGCCGACCGAGGAGACGAAGTCGACCTGTTCGACGAACGTCCGTGGCGACTGCTTCACGATCACGATCACCCGGCCCGCCGCGGCCGCTATCTCCGGCGCGCCACCCGCACCGGGCAGCCTGGTGGTCGGATGGGCGTGGCTTCCGATGACGGTCGTGTTGATGTTGCCGAACCGGTCGATCTGCGCGGCCCCCAGGAACCCGACGTCGATCCGCCCGGCGCCCACCCAGAAATTGAACATCTCGGGGACGGACACCACCGCGATCGCGGTCGCGGCCAGATCGTCGTCCCCGATCGACAGCGGCAGCCGCCTGGGCTTCGCGTCGATCGCGCCCGACTCGTAGACCAGCCGGCAGTTCGGCGCGTGTGTCCGCCGGGCCAGATTCGCCGCCAGGTTGGGTGGTCCGACCCCGACCAGACAGACGTCGCCGTTCTTCAGCTCACGTGCCGCGGCGACATTCATCATGTCGGCGCTGTCCCAGTCAGACATGCGTGTCCTCTTTCCCCGCGGGAAGCCCGTTGGCGGCAGCCCAGTCCAGGAAGGCCTCGCGATCGCGGGAGATCTTGTCCCACTCCAGATAGAAGTCGTTGTCGCGCACCGAGTAGCCGGCCGCATACGAAGGCCAGGCGCCGTTCGGTACCACGCAAACAGCTGCCAGCACCCAGTTCGGCAGAATCACCGCGCCGGTGTGCTCTGGGAAGTTGTCGACCACTTCCTCCACCGTGACGATCGCGCGCTTGGCCGCCAACGCCGCTTCTCGCTGCACGCCGGTGATACCCCAGAGCATCACGTTGCCATCGCGGTCCGCGAGCTGTGCGTGGATCACCGTGACGTCCGGGTTCACAGCGCGTACGGCGGCCAGCTCCTCTCCGGTGAACGGGCAGGTGACCCGGGAGATGATGTCGCGCTGCTCCTCGAGATCCGTGCCGCGGTAGCCGCGCAGTACGGCGAAGGGCAGGCGGGCGGCTCCGGCGGAGTACGCATTGGCGAGCCCTGCGTGGCTGTGCTCCTGTACTGCGAGTCGGTGCGGCCAGTGGTTCTCCACCGCGTCGCGAAGCCGGTGGAGCGAGCCGACGCCCGGGTTGCCGCCGTAGGAGAACACCAGCTTGTCAGCGACGCCCAGACCGATCAGCTGGTCGTACACCAGGTCCGGCGTCATCCGCACCAGGGTCAGCTGCCGCCGCCCCTGCCGCGCGATCTCGTGGGCTGCGGCGAACGGGATCAGGTGCGTGAAGCCTTCGAGCGCGACGGTGTCGCCGTCGTGCACGTGCTCGGCAATGGCATCAGCCAGCGGAACTGTCATAGCTGGACGCGGCTCCCTGTTCTCGGTTACCGTCTGAGTAGATTTCGCTCAGCGAAAAGTTTTTCTTTCAACGAAAAGAGCGTAGCTGATGGCTGCTGAGGCGTCTATGGGGACTTTCCTGCAGGGGCTCGAGCGTGGGCTGGCGGTGATCCGGGCGTTCTCGGCGGATGCGCCGTCGCTGACGCTGAGCGAAGTGGCCAGAGATGTGGGCATCACTCCGGCCACTGCCCGGCGGATCTTGCTGACGCTGGAAGAGCTCGGCTATGTGCGCAGCGACGGGCGGCGGTTCTCGCTGACGCCGCGGGTGCTGGCGCTGGGCTGGGCGTACCTGTCATCCCTGGACCTCGGCGACATCGCCGGCCCGTTCATGGAGGAGCTGAGCGCCAAGACGCGGGAGTCGTGCTCGATAGCGACGCTGGACCTGCCCGACATCGTCTACGTCGCCCGGGTGCCCACCAGCCGGATCATGACGGTCGCGCTGGGCGTGGGGGCGCGCCTCCCGGCGTACGCGACTTCTATGGGGCGAGTGCTGCTCGCGGGGCTGCCGGAGGAGGAGCTGTCCGCGTACCTGGAGTCACTGGAGGCTGAGGCGCATACGGAGCACACGGTGACGTCGGCAGACGAGCTGCGGGAGGTGGTGGCCCGCGCCGGGGTCGACGGGTATGCGCTGGTGGATCAGGAGCTGGAGCTGGGACTGCGGTCGATCGCAGTACCGATCAGAGACTCCCGTGGCCGACCGGTGGCCGCACTGAACGTCTCGGCCCACGCATCCCGAACGTCACGAGCAGCCCTCCGTTCCGACGTACTGCACCCTCTACAGGAGTGCGCGGAAAGCATCAGCACCGCGCTACGCCGCCGCGGCCGGATCTGACCGCAGCGACGCGTGCCGACGTCAGTCGGTCTGGGTGACCTTGCGGAGGCCGCGGGGGGCGTCGGGGTCGAGGCCGAGCTTGCGGGCCAGGGCCTCGATGGCGCGTTGGGCGGGGATCACCAGGGCGAGCGGGGACAGCGTCTCCGGCAGGTCCGGGCCGGGTAGGTTCACGTCGCAGCGGGAGGCGAAGGTCGCGTCGCCGCCGATACCGAGGATCTTGCTGCCCTTCTCGCGCACGATCGCGGCCAGCTCGGTCATCCCTGGCAGTGCGGGCCCGTCGGCGGCCGCGACGAGGATGGTGACCAGGTCCGCGTCGACGACGGCGATCGGGCCGTGCTTGAGGTCGGCGTACGAGAGTCCGCGGACCGGCTGCAGGCAGGTCTCCTCGAGCTTGAGGGCCACCTCGAGCGTCGTACCGAAGGTGAGGCCGCGACCGCTGGACAGTACGTCGTGCGCACCGGCGAGCAGGTCGGCGGCGGCCTCGACCGAGCCCTCGAGCATCTTCGCGGCTGCGTCCGGAACCCGGGCGATGTCGGCGTCGAGCGTGCCCGGCTTCTGCGCCAGCGCGTCGACGGCGACAGTGATCGCGGCCAGCTGCGTGGTGTAGGTCTTGGTCGCCGGGACCGCGAGTTCCTTGCCGGCCTGGGTGATCAGCGCGACGTCGGCGGTCGAGGCCAGCGGGCTGTCGCCGTCGTTGGTGATGCCGACGACGGCCGCGCCGTTGCGCTTGGCCCACTCGGCCGTGTCGACGATCTCCTGGGTGGCACCGGACTGGCTGACCGCGACGACCAGGGAGTTCGACAGGTCGAGGTTGGCGCCGTACAGGGTGGCGACCGACGGTGCCGCCAGGGACGCCTGCCGGCCGGCGTGGATCTCGGTCAGGTAGCGCCCGTAGACGCCCGCGTTGTCGGACGATCCGCGGGCCACGAAGATCACGTTCCGGCGCCCCGCGGCCAGCCGGGTGACGTCGTGGCGCAACGGCAGCAGAGAATCGAAGGTCGCGGCCAGCGCCGCGGGCTGTTCGGCGATCTCGCGGGCCATCTGGGTTGCCGGGGCGGGGACGGGCGTTGACACCACAACGATCACTGGTCCTATCTGGTCTTAACAGGTATGATGCGCACGATAGCAGTGCGCGGCGTACCGGGGCACCCCCTGTGTGGCCGCCCAGGTCTGGAGGATCGAGATTCGATGGTGGCTACCAAGCGGGCCCAGGTCCGATCGGTGCTCGAACGGCTGATCGACGTCGAGCTGCACCCGGGTGACCCGATCCCCTCCGAGCGTGCCCTGGTGGACAAACTGAACGTCTCCCGGGTCACCGTCCGGCAGGCGATCAGTGACCTGGTCGAGTCCGGCGCGCTGGAGCGCGTGCACGGCAAGGGCACCTTCGTCACCGGTCCTCAGGTCGACTCGCAGCTGCACCTCACCTCGTTCTCCCGGGAGATGCGGGCCCGCGGGCTCGAGCCGGGCACGGTGGTGCTGTCGGCGACCGAGATCGAGGCCTCCGACGAGACGGCCAAGGGCCTGCGCGTTCCGAAGGGCACCAAGGTGATCCGGGTCGAGCGGCTGCGCACCGCCGACGCCTCGCCGATGGCGTACGAGATCGGCTACTACCCGTCCGCGCTCTTCCCCGGCCTGCTCGGCCGCGAGCTCGGCACCCTGTACGACGTCTTCGCCAGCGAGTACGACGTCGTCGTCACCTCGGGTGAGCAGACCGTCCGGGCGGACAACGCCGACGGTCATGTCGCCCGGGTCCTCGGTGTGGCCAGGCGGGCACCCCTGCTGGTCCTCGAGCGCACCACCTTCGCCGGCCGTAAGGTCGTCGAACTGTCCTGGTCGGCCTACCGGGCCGACCGTTATCGCCTGCACATGGCCCTGACACCGCGTGGCCCGCGGACCGGATCGGCCTGATTCCCCGGTGCCGGTGACGCAACAGAGCCGACCCGGCGCCGCAACGAACTGGATCAGTCCTCTTCATGAACTGGTCTCTCAGCCAGCTGTTCGCTCCCCGGCTACCTGGCCGGCCCGGCAAGGAGGCCGCCGCGTACGACGACGTACGCGACGGTGATACTGGAGCTCGACCCACACGTTCTTTTGCTGTGAGGAGTACCGCGAGACATGCCTATTGCCACCCCTGAGGTCTACGCCGAGATGCTGGACAAGGCCAAGCAGAACAGCTTCGCCTACCCGGCCATCAACGTCAGCTCGTCGCAGACGCTGACCGCCGCGATCCGCGGTTTCGCCGAGGCGGGCTCGGACGGCATCGTCCAGGTCTCCACCGGCGGCGCGGAGTACCTGTCCGGCTCGACCGTGAAGAACATGGTCACCGGTTCGGTCGCGCTGGCGGCGTACGCGCACGAGGTCGCGAAGAACTACAACGTGAACATCGCGCTGCACACCGACCACTGCCCCAAGGACAAGCTGGACGGCTTCGTCCGGCCGCTGCTGGAGATCTCCGCCGAGCGGGTCGCCCGCGGCGAGAACCCGCTGTTCCAGTCGCACATGTGGGACGGTTCCGCGGTGCCGCTGGAGGAGAACCTCGAGATCGCCAAGGAGCTGCTGGCCAAGGCCGCCGCGGCCAAGATCGTGCTCGAGATCGAGGTGGGCGTCGTCGGTGGTGAGGAGGACGGCGTCGCGAACGAGATCAACGAGAAGCTCTACACCACCGTCGAGGACGGCCTGGCCACGGTCGAGGCGCTCGGCACCGGCGAGCACGGCCGCTACCTGACCGCGCTGACCTTCGGCAACGTGCACGGCGTCTACAAGCCGGGCTCGGTGAAGCTGCGGCCGGAGATCCTCAAGCAGATCCAGGACCAGGTCGGCGCCAAGGTCGGCAAGGAGCGTCCGTTCGACCTCGTCTTCCACGGTGGCTCCGGCTCGACGCTGGAAGAGATCCGGGCAGCGGTCGACCACGGCGTGATCAAGATGAACGTCGACACCGACACGCAGTACGCGTTCTCTCGTCCGGTCGCCGGGCACATGTTCACCAACTACGACGGTGTGCTGAAGATCGACGGCGAGGTCGGCAACAAGAAGGCCTACGACCCGCGCGCCTGGGGCAAGGCCGCCGAGGCGGGCATGGCCAAGCGCGTAGCCGAGGCCTGCGAGAACCTCCGCTCCACCGGCACCTCCCTCCTCGCCTGACCCACCCCACCCGGCAGCCTCGTCCACCTACTCATCGGTGGACGGGCTGCCTGTAACGCAGCACCCGCGCGAACTCAGCACCTGCGCGAGCAGAATCTCAGCCGCTCGCGGTTACAACGGCTCCATCGAGAGTGCCCGTCACCTTGTGTGGCGGGCACTTTGTTGCCCGCGCAGGTCGCGGTGCCCTCACCCGCTTGGGAGCGACGGGTGGCGAGCGCTGGGGCCTGTGGGTTGGGTGTGGGTCGGGTGCGGAGCGCCGGCAGAGAAGGGGTCGCTCTCCTATCGTCAGGGCATGGCGTCTTTGAAGTCTGCTGTCTGGATTCCGTTGTTCGACGAATTGGCCGATGCGCGCGTGGTCGCCGAGTTGGCCGCGAGTGCTGAGGAAGCGGGGTGGGACGGGCTGTTCGTGTGGGACCACGTGCGCTGGCGGGAGCCGGTGCGCGCGGTCGCCGACCCGTGGGTCGCGCTCACCGCCGCCGCGATGGCGACCGAGACCTTGCGGCTCGGGCCGATGGTGACGCCACTGGCGCGGCGGCGACCTGCCGTCGTCGGCCGGCAGACCGCGACCCTCGACGTACTGAGTGGAGGGCGGCTGACCCTCGGCGTCGGCATCGGCAGTGACCGGTTCGGTGCGGAGTTCAGCCGCTTCGGCGACGAGGTCGACGACCGCAAACGCGCCGAACTGACCGATGAGTCCCTCAGCATCCTGCAGGCGGCGTGGTCGGGGGAGACCGTCCGTCATCGCACCGACAACTACATCGTCGACGACGTCGAGTTCCTGCCCAGGCCGGCGCAGGACGGCGGGGTGCCGATCTGGATCGCGGGCTTCCCGGGGAAGGTCCGGCCCCGGCGCCGGGCGGCGCGGTACGACGGGTTCTTCCCGGTCAACCTCACGCAACCGGATCAACTCGCAGAGGCGGTGGAAGGCGTTCAAGAGTTTCGTGAGGACCGCACCGCGCCGTACGACGTGGTGGTCGCGCTGCCGCCGGGCACGGACCCGCGGCCCTTTGCTGCCGAGGGCGCGACCTGGTGTCTGACCGAGTTCGACCAAGACAACATCCGTCGCTCGGAGGTCGCGGCAGTAGTTGCCGACGGCCCCTTCTCCGGAGAGCGCCAGTCGGTTGCGGGCCGGCATGAGGTGACACCTGCGGATATCTAGAGTTGCCAGATGGGTGTCCGGCGAGCGACCGCCTGCGGTGTGGGTGGAACGATCCTGCTCCTGCTCTGGGGCGAATACGAACACTGGCGCGCCTCTCATCGCCGCCTGCGCTCCGCCGATGTCGGAGTGGCTGGGTCTGGCCGCGGGGTCGAGGCTGTTGTGGTGTTGGGGTTTCGGAATGCTGGGGCGCGGATCAATGCGGTGAATCGGTGGCGGGTGCGGGTGGGTCTTCGGTCTCAGCGGGCGGATGGACCGACTCGGCTGGTGGTGTGCGGAGGGCCGATCGGCGGCGCAGTATCCGAGGCTGAGTTGATGGCTTGTTATGCGAGAGAAGTACGCGGTTACCAGGGCGAGCTTGCGCTGGACACGACCAGCCGGAGCACCTGGGAGAACGTTCAGAACGCGATCCCGTTGATCGAGGACGCGACCCGGATCAAGATCGTCTCTCATTCCCTCCATGCCGAGAAGGCGCGCGCCTACCTGCGCCGACTGCGCCCCGACCTGGCCGACCGCGTGGTCCGCGGCGATGACTACCGCTTCGGCGAATGGATCCTTGCCAAGCCATTCCTCGCTGCCCTCGGCAAACGCAACCTCTCCTCCGTCGACCGCGCTCAGTTGAACGGCGGGATCGTCAGGCCTACGGCTGTCAGCTTGGGAGATCCTCTTGAGTCGGAGTGACGAGTCGGCCGGGCCAGTGTCTGCGGACGCCTGGCTTCCGGCGGGTGGGGTCGAAGAGGCGGATGCCGGTACGGCGGGTGGCTCGGGTGAAGGTGGTGCGGATGCGGTCCACGACCTCGGCGGGATTGTCGAGGTCGGGCCAGGAGATCCAGCAGTACTCGAGGGGCTCGGGGTAGGACTCGTAGTCGGGAGGGCCCGGTTCGTGGGCTGAGGTCGCATGGTCGGTCAGCTCCTCGGTGTCGTCATCGGAAACGCAACAGGGAAAGGGAAAACGGGGCTCGAACTCGATCACCGTCCGCTCGTCCGGAAACCAGAGGGCAGCGGTCTCCCCACCTTCGCCGACGGACGAGGACTCGGTGAGCGAGGGATCGGCGGCCGACGGGTCGAGTGGCGGTGGACAAGACAACGGCGCCGGCAGTCCCGCCTCGGACAGGATGAGGCGTAGCCGAGACTCGGCCACCGAGGCAGACTCCGTCCCGGCGAGCTCGATCACCCGATGGGCTCGCTGAAAGCCCCGCACCAACTGGGTTGTCGCGCGCCGCAGACCAACAGGACTCGCCAACCCGGCGTACAGGGCGGCTTCGGCCAGGGCGACGGCGGGTGCTCGATCGGCGACGGCGGCGACCTCGGCGACGGCTCGGGCCGGCGATGCCATGCGCAACTTGTTCCAGGTCAGGACCTGTGGGCCGACCGGGTCACGAACGTGCCGGTGCACGCCGCCCGCGTGACGGCCCGGCCGGCCGTCGCGTGCGGTCACGTGGACCCGGCTGAGGTCGAGACCCCAGGTGGGGAGGCCGTGCAGGGCCGCGGCCGACTGGTGGCTGGCGGTCAGCCCGGCCTCGCCGTACCGGAGGAGGCGGTAGGCCCGTCGGAGGTGGACCATTCGCTCGTCCACCACGGTGAGCACCTGGTACGGCGCGTAGGTGCCCGGCCGGATCCGGCGCCAGTTGCCGGTCTCCAGCAGGGAGTCGATGTCCGGGTCGGGGTAGCCACACGCGCGCGCATCGGCACGGGTGAACACCCCGCCACGGATGAGGGTCATCACGCTGAGTTGTGGGTTCACACCGGAGAAGATGCAGCGATCGGCCCCGGATCGTCGCCGCTACTTCAAAGCTGTGGACAAGAGGGCATGAAAAAAGCCCGTCATGTCTGTATGACGAGCTCGGCGCGGGTCGGTACCCAAGGTTGCCAGAGGAGCGGCATGTTGGCCTCGGACGGGGTCCGGTTGCCTTTGCGCTCGTTGCACGAGGCATGGGCGGCCACTGCGTTCAGCCATTCGGTCCGGCCACCCCTGGATCTGGGTTGGACATGATCCATGGTGTCGGCGTTGTCCAGGCCGCAATAGGCACAGCGGAACCTGTCCCGCCTCAGTACGCCGTGCTTGCTGTACTTCATCCGGCCGGCCGCATACCGCCAATGGGTGACCACGTACCGGACCAGGCGGAGCACGCGAGGCACTGGAAAGGGGCCGATGGTCCGTTCGCCGTGCGCCTCTTCGACCACCGCGACCTCGCGGACCAGCATCCGGATGGCGTGCTGGATCGACACGGTGTGCAGCGGCTCGTAAGACGCGTTCAGGACGATGACACTCATCCGATGCCTCCCTTCCGGCCGTAGCTGGGAACCACGGCGGTCTCGACGCAGGGTCTCAAGCATCCGTGGCCGTCCGGTGAACGGTCAACGGATTTCGCCAGACGGTCACATGCCGCATCGGCTGCGTGATCGGCGAAGATGTGCCTATGGAATTGAACAATCTGCTCTCAGGTCCACCCGAGACACTACTCCCCGTAGACCCGGCCGCGGCGGAACTCGCCGCCGGGGCCGCTGCGGTGGACATCGCCGCCAAGTTCCCGACCTCTTCGCTGGCCTGGTCGGTGCTGGCCGAGGCGGCGTTCGAGGACGGCCGCACCATCGAGGCGTATGCCTACGCACGCACCGGCTACCACCGTGGCCTCGACCTGCTCCGGCGCAACGGCTGGAAGGGTCACGGGCCGGTCCCCTGGGAGCACGAGCCGAACCGCGGCTTCCTGCGCTGCCTGGCCGTTCTGGGCAAGGCGGCCGCCGTCATCGACGAGAAGGACGAGGCCGAGCGTTGCGCCACCTTCCTGCGCGACTCGTCCCCGACCGCCGCGGACGTCCTCAGCTGACCGCCACAACCAGAGGCTGAGCTGAAAGAACTTGGCGGGGCCGGCGCCGGCGGGCGATGATCCGTCGGTGACCAGCCCCTATTCGCAGTACGGGTATCGCGTCGGCTTCGACTGGGGTCCGGTCGGGGCGGCCACGGTCCGCGGTGACCTGGTCGCAGTGGTGGACGTTCTGTCGTTCACCACTGCGGTGACGGTTGCTGCGGACAAAGGCATTCAGGTGCTGCCTTATCGCTGGCGGGATGAATCGGCCGCAACCTTCGCCAAGGAGCACCGAGCTGCCCTGGCGGTCGGCCGGGGGCAGGCGGGTGCCGACGGCATCAGCCTGTCGCCGGTGACGATCCGGCGGGCCGAGAACGTCCGGCGGCTCGTACTGCCGTCCCCCAACGGCTCGACGATCTCTCAGCAACTCTCGGACAGCGGATCGACCGTGCTCGCCGTCTCTCTCCGCAACGCGGCAGCCGCGGCGGCGTACGTCGCGACCGAACTGGCGAGAAACTCATCGCTGACAGCCGTCGCCATCGCCGCGGGGGAGAGATGGACGGACGGTTCGCTGCGTCCTGCAGTGGAAGACCTTTGGGGTGCAGGGGCATTCCTGTCCGCACTGGCTGACAGCCGCGTTGGTCCGCTATCTCCGGAGGCAAGAGCGGCCGCGGCCGCGTACAGAGAGGTCGCCGCTGAGCTACCGGGCCTGCTGTACGAGAGCGCCGGCGGACGGGAGCTCACGGCGTACGGATTCGCCGAAGACGTCGGGATCGCGGGTGAGGTCGGCGCCAGTCTGTCCGTGCCGGTACTGCGCGATGGCGTGTTCCGAGTAGACTGAGCTCGTCACCAGAAACCTAGAGGTACTGCCCGGTGATAGAGCCGGTAGGCGGCGTGCGTCCCCGCTTCCTACCGAAAATGGACGGTTGTAGGCGGCATCGACGGACCGGCAGAGCAGGACGCCCACGGTCAGATCACCGCCCCGCCGGGCAGCGGAAGGTCCTACCGTGCCGGTTGTCTCCGGACGGATCCGCACGCCCGAAAGGCAGCAGAGCGGCTACAGCGCAGCCCTGCAGACGCCCGGAGCGTGGAAGTTCTATCTAGCCGCTGCGCCCGCGCGCATCGGCATCGCCATGACCGGCCTCGGCATCGTCTGGCTCGTCCACGGTTCAACCGGCTCGTACGCCGTCGCCGGTACCGTGACGGGCGGCTTTGCCGTGGCCGAAGCAATCGGTGGGCCGCAGGTGGCCCGGCTGATCGACCGGTACGGCCAGAGCCGGATGCTGCCGGTCACCTTGTTGCTGCACGCATCTGCCGTCGCGCTGTTGATTCTGCTGACTCTGTCCGCTGCCCCACTGTGGATGCTCGTGCTGGCCGGAGTACTGGCAGGCGGGTCGTTGCCGCAGATCGGTGCGCAGACAGCAGCCCGTTGGTCCCATGCACTGCGCGGTGATCCAGTCATCTCATCGGCGTTCGCGCTGGAATCACTGGGAACCGGTATGGCCTTCCTGGTCGGCCCAGCACTGATCGGAACGGTCAGTGCTTTGGTATCTCCAGTGGCAGGCTCTGTGCTGGCTACAGGGTTGGTGCTGGCCGGTGGCTTCGCGCTCGCCGCACAACGCAGTACTGCGCCGCCGTCGGCCGCAGCGGATTCTCAAGCGAGCTCGGAACGCCTGCTGCGCAAGGGATTCCTCGCCATGGTCGGTACGAACGTCGGCGTCGGTCTGTTCTTCGGGAGCATGCAGGTCTCGGTCACGGCGTTCGCTGTCGACAGAGGGTCCGCGTCTCTGGCGGGACCGCTCTACAGCATCACCAGTCTGATCAGCCTGATCGCCGGTGTCGCCTACGGAGCAAGGCGATGGCGGCTCCCTGCGCCGACCCAACTCGTCCTCGCCATGACGATCCTGGCCGTCACCTGCGTGCCCTTGCTGGCTGTGAACAGTCCACTCGCTCTCGCCTTGGCGCTGGCCCTTCCCGGTCTCGCACTCGCTCCGATCCAGGTGCTCTCCGCAGTACTGACGGAAGCTGAGGTAGAGCCCGCAGTACTCACCCAGGCCTTTACCTGGCTCAACTCCGGTAGTGCCGCAGGCATCGCTCTCGGCGCTGCCATCGCCGGACGAGCCGTCGACACCCACGGCCCGCATCTGGGCTTCGCGCAAGCCCTGGCGGCAACCCTCTTCGCCACCGCGATGGCCGTGGTCGTTCGGAGAACTACCGGTAGGTGATCTGGCGTTCGGCCTGGGCCCGGGCGGCGTAGTCCGCCGGGGTCAGGCCGATCTGTTCCTTGAACTCGTGGGAGAAGTGGGCCTGGTCGAAGTAGCCGAGCGCGATGGCGAGGTCGGCCAGCTCCGCGGACTCACCGCGGGCGAGCAGGTCTGCGCCGTCGTGCAGGCGGTACCGGCGGAGCACCCACTTCGGACCCACGCCGACGTAGCGGCGGAAGAGGCGCTGCAGTTTGCGGATCGGCAGGTCGAACCGCTCGGTCACCTGGTCGACCCGGGTCAGCGTGCGGTCCACACTCATCGCCGCGATGACGGCCCGGACCAGCTCGTACTGCGGGTCTTCCACCACCAGATGATCGGACAGGAACGCCTCGACCACCGCACGCCGGCGTACGTCGGAATCCTCGGCGAAGACCAGGTCGGCCAGCCGGTCGGCGTCGTCGAAGACCTCGCGCAGCGGCAGCACCTGGTCGCGGAACGAGCCGACGTCGAGCCCCGTCACCGCACCGAACCCGCCGGCCCAGAACTTCACTCCGAAGCACCGGCCGCGGCCGACCAGCTCACGCTCGAACTTGGTCGTGCAGACACCGTTCACGAACGCGCCACCGGGCTCCTCGAAGGTGAGGTTCACGCTCGGGAAGGGCAGCACCTCCGCGACGTACGGCTCGGGCAGGTCCCACTCGACGATCCAGTACCACTCGACGAACCGGTCGATGCCCGGCCCGGCGGCGAGCCTGGACAGGTTTCGGTGCCGGGCCTGCTCCCGTGGATGCAGGATGCCCTTCTCGCTGTGGGTCGGCTCGCTCGGCACAGGCCAAACCTACGACAGCGCACCGACAACCTCCGGTCTGCCGCCGAGGCGGCAGTGCGATGATCGGGCGGTGAAGATTCTCTCGATCCAGTCCGCGGTCGCCTTCGGGCACGTGGGCAATTCGGCGGCCGTCTTTCCGCTCCAGCGCATCGGTGTCGAGGTGCTGCCCGTGTACACGGTCAACTTCTCGAACCACACCGGCTACGGAGCGTGGCGCGGACCGATGATCAGCCCGGACGACGTCCGCGAGGTGCTGCTGGGCATCGAGGACCGTGGAGTCCTTCCGCAGATCGACGTGATTCTCTCCGGCTACCAAGGTGGCGAGGGGATCGCCGACGTCATCCTCGAAACGGTGCAGCGGGTCAAGGCCGCGAATCCCGCGGCGGTGTACTCCTGCGATCCGGTGATGGGGAACGCGAAGAGCGGGTGCTTCGTTGCTCCGGCCATCCCTGTGCTGCTGCGCGATCGGGTGGTGCCGGCGGCCGACATCATCACGCCCAACCAGTTCGAGCTGGGTTTCCTGACCGGCACCGAGCCGGACACTCTCGAGTCCACGCTGGCCTCGGTGGAGCTGGTGCGCGCGACCGGGCCGCGCACGGTGCTCGTCACCAGCGTCGAGCGACCCGACCGCGAGGACGGCACGATCGAGATGCTCGCCGTCGACGACAGCGGCGCGTGGCTCGTGCAGACGCCGTACATCCCGATGAAGGCGAACGGTTCGGGCGACGTGACGGCCGCGCTCTTCACGGCCCACTACCGTCGTACGGGCGACCTTGCGGAGGCACTCGCCCGGACGACCTCGAGCGTGTTCGAGCTGCTCACGCGCACGCACGAGTCGGGTGAGCGCGAGTTGCAGCTCGTCGAGTCACAGGACGCGTACGCCGACCCGCCGATGCAGTTCAAGCCACGCCGCGTCGCCTGATCAGCCCAGTCCCGGCCTGTCGCGTTCTTACAAGACCCACCGGGGGCCTGTCGCGAAGACTGAGGGCATGACGACGAACAAGGTGAACCCCATCCCGGCCGGCTACCACTCGCTCACCCCGTACCTCGCGGTCAACGACGGCCCGAAGGCGATCGAGTTCTACCAGCAGGTGTTCGGAGCCGAGGTGATCAGCCGGCAGGACATGCCCGACGGCCGGGTCGGCCAGGCGGAGCTGAAGATCGGCAACTCGATGCTGCAGCTGAGTGACGAGATGCCGCAGATCGGACTGCGGGCGCCGAACGGCGAGTGGGTGCACTCGTCGCTGGTGCACTACACCGAGGACGTGGACGCCACCTTCGCCCGGGCGATCGAGGCCGGGGCGCGGCAGGTGGAGGCGGTCCAGACGTTCATGACCGGCGACCGGTTCGGCACGGTGATCGACCCGTTCGGCCACCGCTGGGCGATCCTCACCAAGGTCGAGGACGTCTCGCCGGAAGAAGCCGACCGCCGGGTGAAGGAGTGGCTGGCCTCGAACCCCGAGGGCCTCGACTGAGCGGGCACGAAGAAAGCGGCCCGCCGGAACCGTCCCCTGCGGCAGTTTCGGCGGGCCGCTGACTAAGAGTGTGCACGTGATCACGGTAAACCGCAACCCGTCGTAGTGAATTAAACGCACGATGTCACGTGTTGCCCGTCACGCACGGCCTCAGCGTGGTAATGCGCAGGTCCGGTAGACTCCTGTCGCAAGAGCCTGGAAGCCTCACCGAGTGAACTCTCGGTGAACGCGTCCGGGCTTCACCGTTTTCTTATGCGGCCAAGACTGACACGGCCAAGAGGAGGGCTGAGATGCCCGCAATCGTGCTCGTCGGCGCCCAGTGGGGCGATGAGGGCAAAGGCAAGGCGACCGACCTGCTCGGCAACACCGGGGCCGAGATCGACTACGTGGTGAAGTTCAACGGCGGTAACAACGCCGGCCACACGGTGGTGATCGGCACCGAGAAGTACGCGCTGCACCTGCTGCCGAGCGGGATCCTGACCCCCGGGGTGACCCCGGTGATCGGCAACGGGGTGGTGGTCGATCTCAGCGTGCTGTTCGAGGAGCTGGACGCGCTGAACGCCCGTGGGGTCGACACGAGCCGGCTGGTGGTCAGCGCGAACGCGCACCTGATCCCGCCGTACAACCGGACCCTGGACAAGGTGGCCGAGCGGTTCCTGGGGAGCCGCAAGATCGGCACCACCGGGCGCGGCATCGGCCCGACGTACGCGGACAAGATGAACCGGATCGGCATCCGGGTCCAGGACCTCTACGACGAGAAGATCCTGGAGCAGAAGGTCACCGGCGCGCTGGAGCAGAAGAACCAGCTGCTGGTGAAGGTCTACAACCGCCGCGCGGTCGAGATCGCCGAGGTGATGGACGAACTGCTCGGGTACGCCGAACGCCTGCGTCCCATGGTCGCCGACACGAGCCTGCTGCTCGGCCAGGCCCTGGACGCGGGCAAGACCGTGCTGATGGAGGCCGGCCAGGCGACCCTGCTGGACGTCGACCACGGCACCTACCCGTTCGTCACCTCGTCGAACGCGATCTCGGCGGGCGCCTGCACCGGCTCCGGCATCCCGCCGACCCGGATCGACCGCGTGATGGCGGTCGTCAAGGCGTACACGACCCGCGTCGGCGAGGGTCCGTTCCCGACCGAACTGCTCGACGCGGACGGTGAGTGGCTGCGCCAGCAGGGCTTCGAGTTCGGTACGACGACCGGCCGGCCGCGTCGCTGCGGCTGGTACGACGCGGTGATCGCCCGGTACGCCGCTCGCGTCAACGGCGTCACCGACTTCGTGCTCACCAAGCTGGACACGTTGACCGGGCGGGAGAAGATCCCGGTCTGCGTCGCGTACGACGTGAACGGGGTCCGGCACGACGAGATGCCGATGACGCAGACCGACTTCCACCACGCGACGCCGGTCTACGAGGAGTTCGACGGCTGGTCCGAGGACATCACCGGCTGCCGGACGTTCGAGGATCTGCCGAAGAACGCGCAGACCTACGTCAAGGCGGTCGAGGCGATCAGCGGCGCGCCGATCTCCGCGGTCGGCGTCGGCCCGGAGCGCTCCCAGATGGTGATCCTCGACAACCGGATCTGAATCTGACCCCTGAGCCCACCCCTGCAGCTGGGGGGTGGGCTCAGCGGTTGTTGCCGATGATGGGGAGGTCGCGGATCAGGGGATAGCCGCGGACGTCGGTGAGCTGTGACGCTGAGGGGACGTGGATCGCAGTACGGGCCCATCGGGAGCCGGAGCCGTTGGATGCGCCACTGAATGCCGCGACAGCAGCGACGACCAGCAGTACTGCGACCAGCAGGCTCAGCCACGCTGGGCGAACGGCCGAGCGCAAGGTGATCTTGGCGCCTCGGCGTAACGAACTACCGCCAGGTCCCCACCAGGCGGCGAGCAGTCCCGCGACGCCGCCAGTGCCGAAGCCGACTGCCGACAAGGGCTCCCATCCAGTGCCGTGCGAGTTGGCCGCACCGGCGGTCACGATGCCGCCGACTATGAAGCCCACGATGACCGGCAGGATCAGGCAGAACAGTGTGATCAGTGAGGCTGCCATCAGGTGCACCGGGCTGGCCGCGATCGCGATGACGCCGTCCGACTTGCCGCGTCCACCGCGAACCTGACGGCGGCGCATCAGTGCAGTACTCCCGCGGTCGACCGTCCTGGCGAACACCAGCAGCAGCGTCGTCACCAGGAGGCCCAAGCCGGGATAGAGCGCCATCAGACCGGACAGCGCGAGCATGAGAGCCGCCAGTAGCACAGTGCGCGCCACCTGCTGGTTGGCAGGTGCAGCGGCGTCCCCTGCAGGTTGCTTCGGCACCACGCTCTGGCCCGGCGGCTGGTGACCGCGGTAGGGCTCCGGCTGGTACTGCGGCTCTGGCTGCGGTTGGTAGAACTGAGGCTGCGGCTGGTACGACGTTTGCGGGTACGCCGGCTGGTACGGCGCAACCCCCTGCCCTGGGTAGCCACCGTAAGCAGGCCCCTGGGCGCCCAGCGGTAGCGCGGGCGGAGCCGCTGCCACCGGCGCCGGGCTGTAAGTCGCAGGGTGGATCGGCGCCGGAGTGGCCGCCTTCGCCTTCTGTTGAGCAGCCACATCCCGCAGCTTGTCCCGCAGTGGTGTGAAGGCGGACAGCGGCGGAATGACCGAAGGCACCAGGCTCGCGACCTCCGCCGGGTCGTGGCCGGCAACTGCGGTCGCCGCGACTGCGTCCTCCGGCATCACGCGAGTCATCACCGCAGTGGGTGGGTTGACCTCGGCCGCCTCTTGGGCCGCCGCCTCGACCGTCGGGTCGGGGATGAGGGCGTCCCTACCCTCGGCGTACCGGTTGAGGCCGGTCATGATCTCGAGCTGGGTCGGCCGGTCCCGGCGATCAGGTGACAACGCCGCGGCCAGCAGAGGCTTCAGGCGCGGGTCCAGTCCTTCCAGGTCGGCCTTGCCGGTGTGGACGCGATGCAGGACGACCTCGAACGGCCCCTTGCCGAACGGGCGTCGTCCAGTGGCCGCGTACGCAACGGTGGCGGCCCAGCCCCACCAGTCGGCGGACTCCGACACCATCTCGCCTTCGATCAGCTCCGGCGCGAGGTAGCCCGGCGTACCGATCACCAGGCCGGTCTGGGTGAGGCGGAGGTCGTCGGCGGCCTGGGCGATGCCGAAGTCGATCATCACCGGCTTGCCGTTGAACATCATCACGTTGCCGGGCTTGAGGTCCCGGTGGATCACCCCTGCCTGGTGGATCGCCTGTAGCGACTCGGCGAGGCAGCCGGCCAGCGGCAGCCAGCGCTGTGGTGTCAGTGGACCGCGCTCGTCCACCTGCTCGTCCAGTGGGCGGCCGGGGATGAAGCGGGTGACCAGGTACGGCCGGTCGCCGCGCAGGTCGTGGTCGAGGATGCCGGCGACGCCGGGGTGGTTGACCTTCTGCAGTGTGGTGGCCTCGCGCTCCAGCCGAGCTCGCGCGGTCGGATCGTGGGCCACGTGCGGCCGCAGTACCTTGAGTGCCACCTCTTTGTGCACAGGCCCTTCGGCGAGATACACGACCCCCATGCCGCCCTGGCCGAGCCGGCGCAGCAGCTTGTACGGCCCGATCTGCTCGTCCATCACGGTGGCAGCATCCACGTCTACCGGTGCGGTAGGACGGCCCCCTGTCACTGACATGGAATCTACGGTACGTCGGCGCAAGCCCACCAAGGCCTTTCGTCACCGAGAGCATTCAGCCGATCTCAAGCAGCCCGGCCGGAATCTGACGATCAGCGTCTCGCAGGCTGCTGGTGAGTCGCGCACAAGCACTATTGGCTGGTCCCATGCGCGACTGTCCTGGATGGCCTCGGTGTGCACCGGCGCGATGCTGCTGGCGGAAGCCGGCCTGGGCCGGTAGCAGGTCGGGAGTGCCGCCGGCCGCCCCGCCAACGGCACCCCCTCGGAGGAGTTTATGCAAAGTCTCTACGGAAATGCGATGACGGCGTGTCGCCGAAACGACCCTCTGTAGGCGAGCCGACCGGTCGACCCCCCGGCGCATAGGTTCGACGGGTGATCAGGCTGGGGTGGCTCGTGGCTGTGCTGTTGCTCGTGGGTGGATGCGGGACCGAGGCGGCGACGGACGCGGCACCACGCCGTACGCCGGACGCTGACGCCACCGTCGTCACGCCGACCCCGAAGCCGACGCTCCCGCCGGCGAAGTGCCCGCCTTCGGGTGGCGCCATCACGGTCGGGCCGGTGGACCCCGCGCTCGGTCATCGGGCCGTGACCGTCAAACTGACCAACTGCGGCGCGAAAACGCTCACCGTCGACGGCTATCCCGAGGTCGCCGTCCTGAATGCGCGGCGGGAGAAGTTCAAGCTCACCGTCGCGCACGGATCGTCCTATATGGCGACGGATCCAGGGCCCACCAGGATCCGGCTCGCGAGCGGCCGGTCGGTCCTGGCGTCAGTTGCCTGGAGCAACACCGTGACCTACGGCGACAACCAGAACGGGGCGTACTTCGCGATCTCCTGGCGCAAGGGGGCGGCGCCGGTGATCTGGCCGGAGTACATCGACATCGGTACCACCGGCAAGATCACGCTGACCGCCTGGAACCCCAAGCCTGCTTAGTTCTTCAGCTGGGGGTAGAGGGCGGTGAGCTCGGCGGAGAGGCCGGCCTTGACGTTACGGCTGAGCTCGTCGGCCACGACCTCGTGGGCGCCGGTCTCGATCGCGTCCACGGCCTGCTTGGCGATGTCCTCCGGCCGGGATTTCGGGTCGGTGACGTGCGCGGCCATGTCGGTGTCCACGTAACCGACGTGCAGGCCGGTGACGCCGATGCCCCGGTCGAGCAGTTCGAGACGCAGGGCGTTGGTCTGGGACCAGAGGGCGGCCTTGCTGGCCGGATAGGCGCCGCCGATGCTGATCCAGGACAGCACGGAGTGCATGTTCAGGATGTGGCCGCCGCCGTTGCGTTCGATCACGGGAACGAAGGCCCGGGTCACGTTGAGCGGCCCGAAGAAGTTGGCCTCGAAGACCTCCCGGATCTCCTCGACCGGTGAGTCGAGCAGGCTGCGGCCGCCGGTGATCCCGGCGTTGTTGATCAGCACCGTGACGTCGGGTGCCGCCGCCGCGAGGGCTTCGATCGAGGCGGGGTCGGTGACCTCCAGCCGCACGTTCACGAGCCGGTCGTCGGTGCTCGGCTGGGGGTTGCGGGCCGTGGCGTAGACCTTCGCCACGCCACGGGTGAGCAGGTCGTCGACGATCGCCTTGCCGATACCGCGGCTGCCGCCGGTGACAAGGACGACGGCGCCTTCGAGGGTGGTCATTGCTAGCTCCTGGGAGAGTTGGAAACCGATCTGTTTCCACAGCGTAAACCGATCGGTTTTCAAACACAAGCCGAGCCGGTACGCTCGCTTCATGAGCACCCAGGCGACACCCCGCGAGCGGCTGCTGGACGCGGCGGGCGAACTCTTCTACCGCGACGGCGTGAACATCGGCGTCGATGCGCTCTGCAAGGCCGCCGGGGTCTCGAAGAAGTCGATGTACCAGTTGTTCCGGTCCAAGGACGAGCTGATCGCCGAGAGTCTGGCCAGCGTCGGACCGTCGTACCAGCAGGCGTTGGAGCCGGGGCTCGACGACGGGTCGACGCCGCGGGAGCGGATCCTCGTCGTGTTCGAGAAGCAGGACCGGCTCGCCGCGAGCGGCGAGTTCTTCGGCTGCCCGTTCGTGAGTACGGCGGTCGAGCTGAAGAACCCGGAGCACCCGGGCAGCGTGGTGGCGCGGCACTTCAAGCAGCGACTGACGGACTTCTTCCGGTCCGAGTTGATCGCGGCGGGTGTTGAGGACCCGGACCTGCTGGCTGTCCAGTTGACGATGGTCTTCGACGGCGCGAGCGCCCGGGCCGTCGTACGGGCGCAGGCGCTCAGTGGGGTCGGGGTCGCCACGGCGGCGGCGCTGCTCGACGCCGCGGGTGTCAAGGAAGAGGCGCTCGCCGGCGACGCTCGCCGGCACTGAGCGCGGCCCGCACTTTCCGTGGGGAATTGGCTTCCCTATTGGGTGGGACAAAGGCGCTTTTTGTTCCATTGCGGGCGGGACAAATCATTACTTTGTTCCAGAAGATTTCTCGTGCGCTGGGATATTGACGGCCGGGGGTTGCGTCGTCAAACTTCCGAAAAGACTCTGCGGTATGCGGGGGGAATCGCGGAGTCCACCGCCCCGAGAACAGGACATCCGCCCATGCGAAAGAAAGCATTGATACCCCTGGTGGCTGCTGCCTGCGCGGCTGTTGTCGCCGGCGCTCTGAGCAGTCCGGCCACCGCGGCCCAGCAGCCGGCCACCGCGGCCCAGCAGTCGGCTGCCGTGAACGCGCCGGCCGCGTTCGCCCACCCTGGCGTCGGCGTCAGTCGCGCGCAACTGGACTTCGTCCGCGGCAAAGTGCAGGTCGGCGCCCAGCCGTGGACCACCGCCTTCAACCAGGCGAAGGGCAGCAACTACGCGTCCTTGAGCCGTACGCCGACGCCGCGCTCGGTGGTCGAATGCGGGCCGTACTCCAACCCGAACTACGGCTGCACGAACGAACGCGAGGACGCGATCGCGGCGTACACCGATGCTCTCATCTGGTACTACACCCGCGACGATCGCTATGCGCAGAAGGCGATCCAGCTGATGGACGCCTGGTCGAACACGATCACCGACCACACCAACAGCAACGCGCCGCTGCAGACGGCGTGGGCCGCGTCGTCGTGGCCCAAGGCGGCCGAGATCATCAAGCACGTCTACGGCAACTGGCCGAACGCCGGCCGGTTCGCCACCATGTTGCGCACCGTCTACCTGCCCGAGATCATCAACGGCTCGAACTCCAACGGCAACTGGGAGTTGAGCATGATCGAGGCGATCCAGGGCATCGGCGTCTTCCTCGACGACCAGACCGTGTACGACAAGGCGATCTCCCTCTTCCGCGTCCGCGTCCCCGCCTATGTCTACCTGTCCTCGGACGGCGCGCTGCCGAAGACCAAGCCGAGCCAGAACCTCGACACCCGCGACAAGATCATCGCGTACTGGCAGGGCCAGAGCACCTTCGTCGACGGCCTGACGCAGGAGACCTGCCGCGACTTCACCCACACCGGCTACGGGATCTCCTCGATCTCCCACGTCCTGGAGACGTCCCGGATCCAGGGCATCGACCTGTATCCCGAGTTCGGTGAGCGGTTGCGTCAGGCGCTCGGCTTCCAGTCCCGCTGGGAGCGCAACCTCGAGCCGGTGCCGTCCTGGCTCTGCGGCGGCAGCGTCAACCGCGGACTCGGTCCGATCACCGAGGTCGGCTTCAACGCCCTGCACACCCGGCTTGGTATCGCGATGACCAACACCCAGGCTCTGACCGAGTCCAAGCGCCCGGCGGGTTCGAACAACCTGTTCGTGGCTTGGGAAACCCTCACCCATGCGGAGAATCCCAGCTGATCGATCCGCATCCGGAGAGTCCTGCCCGGCTCTCCGGATGCGGTCGCCGTACGGCTCAGATCTGCGGCTCGCCGCGCTTCCAGTACCCCTGGAAGGAAACCGCCGGCTTCGATAGGCCGACGGTGTTGACGAGATGGCGGCGGACCTGCTTGATCATGCCGGACTCTCCCGCGACCCAGGCATAGTCGGCGTCGTACGGCAGGTCCGCGGCTTTGAGGGCCTCAGGCAACGATCCGTTGCCGCGCGTGATCCAGGTGACGTCCACCTCGCCCGGACTCGGCAGCGGGCGGATGTCGCGGGCATCGGGAACCTCGACGAAGACGGTCGCCCGTACGCCGGCCTGCAGGTTCTCCAGGATTGCCGCCACCGCCGGTAATGCGGTTTCGTCGGCCACCAGGATGCGGCTCGTGCTGGTCGCGGGCGGAACATAGTCGACGCCCGAGTTCAGCAATCCTTTCGTGCTGGTGGTGTCGACGGAGAACGGCACGATCAGGCCGACTTCGTCACCCGGCTGAGTATCGCTCACCCAGGCCGACGCCGGGCCGTTCACGCCGTGCAGGACGAATTCGATATCCAATTCCGCGACCTCGGGACGCAGTGCGCGGACGGTGTAGGTGCGCATGACGAAGCGTTCCCCGACCGGCATGGAGCACCACTCGGCGTACCAGTCGGGGCCGGCCGGCAGACGTAGTACACCGCCGTTGGGTGGGGAGAGAAGGACCTTGATCCGCTGGTCGGGACCGGCGGTCACCACCTCGGCGAGCCTCGGCGCCACGAACGTGACCCGGCGCAGGTGCGGACTGAGGTCCCCGATCGACGCCACGGTGGCGAGGACCGAGTCGAACGCGATCGGGCGCTCGAGCAACGTCGTCATACCGGTTCTCCGATGAAAGTACTGACAAGGCAGGGGTGCTCGGGGGGGCGGCCCGCGGCGGGCGGGCTATCCTGAGGCAAGTAGAGGTTAGCCTTACCTAAGAGGATATCTAAATCCAATGCCCCCGCCGTCCGCAGCCGCTGCCACCCGGCCGGAGACCGTCGCTGCGCCTCAGCGTGGTTCGCGCACCCGCCGCGCCACCTTGTTCCTCGGTCTGGCCGGCTGCGTGGCGTTGCTGGTGGCGGTGTCCTGGCTCAGCGTCGCCGTCGGCTCGAAACAGATCCCGTTGTCGACGGTGTTCGATGCCTTGCGCCACTACGACGCAAGCGATACCGATCAGGTCATCGTTCACTCGCTGCGGGTACCGCGAACTCTGGTCGGCCTGCTCGTCGGCGCCGCGCTCGGGCTGTCGGGAGCGCTGATGCAAGGGGTGACACGGAATCCGCTGGCCGATCCGGGCATCCTCGGCGTCAACGGCGGCGCCGCGCTCTTCGTCGTCGCGGGCATCTACTGGTTCGGGCTGACGAGCCTGACGGCGTACGTGTGGCTGGCCTTCGCGGGAGCGGCGGCCGCCTCGGTCGCGGTGTACGCGCTCGGCTCACTCGGCCACGAAGGTGCGACGCCGGTGAAGCTTGCTCTGGCCGGGGCCGCGTTGACGGCCATGCTCGGCTCGCTCACCACCGCGCTGCTGATCGGTGACGTCAACACGTTCGACCAGTTCCGGTTCTGGGCGGTCGGCTCGCTGGCGGGCCGTGGCTTCGACATCGTCGGCCAGGTGGCGCCCTTCATCCTGATCGGCATCGTGCTCGCCCTCTTCTCGGGCCGGGTGCTCAACGCGCTCTCACTGGGTGACGACGTGGCGCGATCGCTGGGCCAGCGAGTCGGAGTGGCCCGGATCTTCACGGCGGTCATCGTCGTCCTGCTCTGCGGAGCCGCCACCGCCGCGGCGGGACCGATCGGTTTTGTGGGGCTGACCATCCCACACGTGGCGCGCTTGGTGACCGGGCCCGACTACCGCTGGATCCTGCCGTATTCGATGCTGTTGGCACCGATCTTGCTGCTCGGATCCGACGTCATCGGCCGGCTCGTCGCGCAGCCCGGCGAACTCCAGGTCGGCATCGTCACCGCCGTGGTCGGCGCTCCCTTCTTCATCGCGCTCGTACGCCGACGCAAGCTGGCGGACCTGTGACGGCGAGCGCGGCGGGGTATTCGCCCGCCCAGGTGATCTCGCGGGCCCGGTCCGCCCGGCGGGCCCGGTCGCTGGTCGTGATCGCCGTCCTGGCCGCCGTGGTGTTCGTGATCTTCTGCGTCTCGCTGTCCCTCGGCGACTTCAAGATCCCGGTCGTCGACGTGGTGAAGACACTGTTCGGCGGCGGCGACCGGGCCACCGAGTTCATCGTGAACAAACTCCGGTTGCCGCGCGCGCTGACCGGCGTACTGGTCGGTCTCGCGCTCGGTCTGTCCGGTGCGATCTTCCAGAGCATCGCCCGCAATCCGCTGGCCAGCCCGGACATCATCGGTGTCACGTACGGCGCGAGCGCGTTCGCGGTACTCGCCATCGTCACCCTCGGCCTGACCGGTGCCGCCGTGGCGGGCCTCGCGATCGCGGGGGCGTTGCTGACGGCGATCATCATGTATCTGCTGGCCTGGCGACGCGGGGTTTCCAGCTACCGCTTGATCCTGGTCGGAATCGGGATCGGTGCGATGGCGACCAGCTTCACGTCGTACCTGCTGACCAAGGCGCGCGTCGAGATCGCCCAGCAGGCGCTGATCTGGTTGACCGGCAGTCTGAACGGACGGGACTGGTCACAGGTCCGCTCGATGGCGATCACCCTGGCGGTGCTTTCGCCGGTACTGGTGTTGCTGGTGCACCGGCTGCGCATCCTGCAGCTCGGCGACGAAACGGCGTACGGGTTGGGGTTGCGGGTCGAGCTGTCGCGGCTCGGGTTGATCGTGGTCGGTGTGCTGCTGGCCGCGATGGCGACGGCCGCGGCGGGGCCGATCGGGTTCGTCGCGTTCGTCGCGCCGCCGATCGCGCGGTGGCTGACTCGTTCGCCCGGGCCGGCTCTGGTCCCGTCGGCGCTGATCGGTGCGTTCGTGGTGTCGCTGTCCGACCTGATCGCGCAGCACGGGCTGGGGCACACCCAGTTGCCGGTCGGTGTGATCACCGGTGTCGTCGGCGCGCCGTACCTGATGTTCCTGCTGGCCCGGGCCAACCGGGTAGGGAGTGGTGGCTGAGATGGAGACTCTGATGGAACACAGCCTGTCCGCCGAGAACCTTGCCGTCGGCTACGACCAGCGCGAGATCATCCACGACCTGTCGGTGCGGATCCCGGCCGGCAAGATCAGCGTGATCGTCGGCGCCAACGCGTGCGGCAAGTCCACGCTGCTGAAGACGCTGGCCCGGTTGCTCAAGCCCAGCAGGGGATCCGTGCTGCTGGACGGCAGGAGCATCCAGCAGATCCCGACCCGCGAGGTCGCCACCAGACTCGGACTGTTGCCTCAGGCACCGACTGCGCCGGAAGGCATCACGGTGGCGGACCTGGTCGGCCGGGGGCGCTATCCGAGACAGGGCTGGATCCGGCAGTGGACCTCGGCCGACGACGAGGCGATCGCCGACGCGATGCTGTCGACCGACGTGCTGGAGATCGCCGACCGGCCGATCGACGAGCTCTCCGGCGGTCAGAGGCAGCGCGTCTGGATCGCGATGGCGCTGGCGCAGGAGACCGGCATCCTGCTGCTCGACGAACCGACCACGTTCCTCGACCTGACCCACCAGATCGACGTCCTGGAACTGCTGGTCGACCTGAACAAGCGCGACCAGCGAACCATCGTCCTGGTCCTGCACGACCTGAACCAGGCGTGCCGATTCGGCGACCACCTGATCGCGATGAAGAACGGCGCAATCGTCGCCGAAGGCAACCCGGCCGACGTGATCACCGAACACCTCGTCCAGGACGTCTTCGGCCTCCCCGTCAAGGTCATCCCCGACCCGGTCGCCGGTACGCCGATGGTCGTCCCCCTCGGCCGCCACACACCCCCAACCCCCGACTCCACCACCCCGGCCGCCAAGGCCCTCGCCGCCTCCGCAGCCGCCCACGGAATCTGCACCCCAACCAAGCGCTAGTACCCGCTTCCCGCCGCTCCTTCGTCGGGCGCTCGACCCACCCGCCCCCAGGACGCCGCTCCTCCGTCGCGGCTCAGCCCGCGGGTGCACATGGTTGGTGGGTCGGGGTTCGGGTGAACCCGCAGTCGGACAGCGCTCGCGAGCACGGCCCATAGGAGCCGGCGGAGCGGATCTTCGCCGGCGAACTCGGCCGTGCCTGCTGCTAGTTCGACTGATCGGTCATGGTGCCGAGCAGCTTCGCCCGCCACGGATTGCGGTGGGGGCCGCGGCTTCGAGCCCAGAAAGGTACGGTGACCAGCCGCCGAGCGGAGACGAACTGCGGTGATGCGACCGCCGTTGGCGCAACTGGCCGGGCGGGGTGGAGCACCGCCAATGCCGCGAGGGTTCGTCCCGAACCGGCCGACAGCGGGCAACGATCGTGCTCGCGAGCCGACCCGGGAGCGTCGCGCCCAGGGTCTGGGTTCGGCGCTAGGAGCGTTTCCCGCGGGCGGGCACCACAGGCCACCCGCACCCGCCGCACTAGCCGCGACGGAGGAGCGGCGTTTTGGGGTGGGTGGGTCGAGCGGCCGACGGGAGGAGGGCGCGATGCGGGCGCGACCTACGGGTGAGCCATTGACGGGTTGGGTAATTGTTAGTTAACTTTCCTGACAGTTAGAGAAACACTCCCGATCGCCCCGCTGGAGTTCTCATGTCGCGAAGTCGTGTGTCGGTCAAAGTGTTACCACCGTTCCTGGTTGCCGCGCTGGTGGCCGGGGTCGGGTTGAGTGCGAGTGCCCAGACAGCTGCCGATTCGCTGCTGTCACAGCGTAAACCGGTGCTGACCTCGAGTGTGGAGACCAGCTCGTACGGCGGCAGCCTCGCCGTCGACGGGAGTCTCAGCACCCGGTGGGCCAGCGCGGAAGGCGTTGACCCGCAGTGGATCCGGGTCGATCTCGGTCAGGCTGCCACGGTCCATCGGGTCAAGCTGACCTGGGAAGTGGCGTACGGCAAGGACTACCGCGTGGAGGTCTCCGACGACGGAACCACCTTCACCACCATCAAGGACGTTGTCGGCGGCAACGGTGCTACCGACGACCTGACCGGGCTCACAGGCCACGGCCGCTATGTCCGTGTGGTCGGCACCAAGCGCGGCACCAGCTATGGCTACTCCCTGTGGGAGCTGGAGGTCTACGGCAGCACGGATTCCACCGGTGACACCCAAGCACCCACAGTCCCGACCGGGCTGGCGGCCACCGGCGTCACCGCCACCACCGCGACGCTGAACTGGACGCCCTCGACAGACAACGTGGGCGTGAGCTCGTACGACGTACTGCGCAATGGTGCCGTGATCGCCAACGTTGCCCAGCCGCCGTACAACGACACCGGCTTGAGCGCGAGTACGGCGTACAGCTACACCGTGAAGGCTCGGGACCTGGCCGGCAATGTCTCGGCGGCCAGCGCTGCCCTCGCCGTGCAGACACCGGCAGGCGGCGGCGGGCAGTTCGTCATCGCGGCAGCGGGCGATATCGCGGAGCAGTGCACCGCCTCGAGTTCGAGCTGCGCGCACCCCAAGACCGCGGCCCTGGTCCAGGCGATGAACCCGGCCAACGTCATCACGATGGGCGACAACCAGTACGACGACGCGCATCTGTCGGACTTCCAGAACTACTACGACAAGACCTGGGGCAAGTTCAAGGCGATCACCAAGCCGATCCCCGGGAACCACGAGACGTACGACGACACGCCGTTCGACGGCTACCACAAGTACTTCGGATCGATCGCGACGCCGCAGGGCAAGAACTACTACAGCTGGGATCGCGGCAACTGGCACTTCATCGCGCTCGACTCGAACGACTTCGTCACCCACGACAACCTGGCCGAGCCGGCGCAGCTCACCTGGCTGAAGCAGGACCTGGCCAGCAACACCAAGGGTTGCATCGCGGCCTACTACCACCACCCGCGGTTCAGCTCGGGTGACCACGGCGACAACCCGGACAGTGCCCTGCTCTGGCAAACGCTGGTCGGCGCCAAGGTCGACCTGGTCCTGAACGGTCACGATCACCACTACGAGCGGTTCTACCCGCAGAACGTCGACGGCCAGAAGGACCCGAACGGTCCGGTCCAGATCATCGGCGGCACCGGCGGCGCGTCGTTCTACCCGGTGCACGCGGCGCACGCCGCCACGGCCAAGCTGATCCACGACAAGAACGGTGTCCTGAAGCTCTCGATGACCGACAACACGTTCACCGAGCAGTTGATCGGGGTCGACAACACGGTGCTGGACAGCAGCCCGACCTACACCTGCCACTGACATGTACCTCGCCACCAGCCGGGCCGCCGACAACGGCGGCCCGGCCACCGGTAACACCGCGCTCCGCTGGCGCCGAGTGTCCGGCAACGTCGTCGCCCTCGGTCTGGTCAGCCTCGTCACCGACATCTCCTCGGAGATGGTGACGGCAGTCCTTCCTCTCTACCTGGTTCTCGGTCTCGGCCTCAACCCGTTGCAGTTCGGTCTCCTCGACGGCCTGTACGCCGGTGCGACCGCCGTACTGCGGATCGTCGGCGGGTACGCCGCGGATCGCTGGCATCGCCTCAAGGCGGTGGCCGGGATCGGCTACGGACTCTCGGCGATCTGCAAGCTGGGCCTGATCCTGGCCGGCTCGTCGGTGGCGGGGATCGGTGCGGTACTTGCTGTGGATCGTGCGGGCAAGGGCATCCGGACCGCCCCTCGGGATGCCCTGATCTCGCTGAGCAGCAAGCCGGAGGCGCTCGGCCGCTCGTTCGGCGTACACCGTGCGCTGGACACGGCCGGTGCGTTCCTCGGTCCGCTGGTCGCTATGGGCGTGCTGTGGGTGAGCCTCGGCGACTACGGATCCGTCTTCGTGACCAGTTTCTGCATCGCCGGGTTCGGCGTGCTGCTGCTGGTCGTGGCAGTTCGCGACCGGGTCCGGAAACATCGTGCCGCCGGTATTCCGTTGCGGGCGATGTTTGCCTTGCTGGGACGGAATAGTTTCCGCCGGATGTGCGGCTGGGCCGCGCTTCTTGGCCTGGTGACAATCACGGATTCCTTTGTGTACTTGGCTTTGCAGCGACGGTGGGAGATCAGCAGCACCTTGTTTCCGTTGTTGCCGCTCGGTACTACGGGAGTCTTTCTGCTGCTCGCCGTGCCGCTCGGCCGGTTGGCGGACAAGGTCGGTCGCTGGAAGGTGTTCGTCGGCGGTCACCTCGCGTTGGTGGTCTGCCTGCTCCTGGTCTGCGGACCGGTCGGCGGCCCGTGGCCGGCCGTCGGCGCTCTGGCGTTGCACGGGACGTTCTACGCCGCGACGGACGGCGTGCTTCCCGCGGCCGCGGGTCCGTTGCTGCCGGAAGGTCTTCGAGCCAGTGGCTTGGCACTGCTTCAGACCGGGCAGGCGCTGGCGCGAATGGCGTCGGCCGTGCTCTTCGGCCTCGCGTGGACGCTGTGGGACCTGGGTCCGTCGTTGCTCGTGACGGCGGGCCTCCTACTGGCGATCACGGTCGCCGCCGCTGTCGTCAAACCCTGGGAGGCAAAGGGATGAAGAAGCTACTGATCGGAGTCGTCGGGTTTGCCGTCTTCGCCGGGGCAGCGGTCGCGTACGTCGTCTCCGCGCGCGGAGACGAGCCGGCGGTCAACGCGGTCGCGGTGGTCACCGGGCAGCCGCTGCCGTTGGACGGCCACACCTTGTTCTTCCGGAATGTTGCCCAAGGCCCGGACTTCGGCAAGTTGGCGGCGGTGCCGAGAACAGCGCCGACCGAGCCGCGAAAGGTCGGAGATCTCCGCTGCGACCGCTTCGCGGCCGCTCGCGGTACGGGGATCTGCCTTCGAGTCCGGCAGGGGTCGTTGCCGCCGGTGACCGACCTGCTCGTGCTCGGGGCCGATCTGTCGGTCCGGCATCAGGAGACGTTGCCCGGTACGCCGAGCCGGGCCCGGGTTTCCCCGGACGGGCGGCTCGTCTACTGGACGCTGTTCGTCACCGGTGATTCGTATTCGGCGACCGGGTTCTCCACCCGCAGCGGGCTGTACGAGGTGCAGACGGGGCGGTTGGTGAAGACCATCGAGGAGCTTCCGGTGTTCGTCGGCGGCCGGCGGTACTTCGCCTCGGACGTCAACTACTGGGGGATCACCTTTGGTGCCGACGGCAACCGGTTCTACGCGACACTGAGCAGCAAGGGGAAGACGTACCTGGTCGAGGCCGACTACCGGAAGTACCGGGGCGACGCGATCCTCGAGAACGTGGAGTGCCCTTCGCTGTCACCGGACGGAAAGCGAATCGCCTACAAGCAAAAGGTTTCCGACGGGGTATGGCGCCTCGCGGTCGCCGACCTGGCGACGAAGCGAGTGACCCGGCTGGCCGAGACCCGCAGCGTCGACGACCAGCCGTTGTGGCGGGACGACGCGACGATCCTGTACGGGCTGCGCCGGGACGGCGACGCCTCGGATGTCTGGTCGGTGCCGGCCAACGGGGGCGGTACGCCGGTCCTGCTCATCCCCGACGCGAGCAGCCCGGCGTACGGATGATCAGGCCTTCCGTACCTGGTGGACGATCAGACCGGCGAGGAGTGCGCCGAGGGTGCCGAGGGTGAGGTCGCCGAGCGTGTCGGTGTAGGCGGTCTGGAGCTCGGGCGAGTGCCGGACGAAGGCGACGTACTCGCCGAGCTCCCAGATCACGGCCGCGGTGGCGCCGAATCCGAGCGCGACGAACACGGTCAACGCGCGGGTCAATGATCGCGGCGCGAAGGCAGTCAGGACGCCGGCCGTGAGGAGCGCCCACAAGACGAAGTGCATGGCGTCGTCCCACCAGCTGATGGTGTCGAACAGGTTCAGCCGGTTGCCGATCAGGTCGACCAGCCAGGGGAGCGTCATCAGCAGGTCCGCGGACCATGGGAACACCTTGTGGAGCTTGCTCCTCGCCCGGCCGTAAGCGAACCACCACAGCGGCAGGACCAAAGCGCCGATCGGGTAGACGATCAGCCGGGCGGTCGAGGCCTTGCCCTTGATACCGCTCAGGTCCGGCCAGATGAGGGCCGAGAGCAACAAAGCGAAGAGGGCGACCTTGGCCGCCAGCGCGGCGTACCGGAGTACTGCGGGCCCGGTGATGGAAGGGACGGTCCTGGCAACCATCGTCGTCATACCTCCAGTGAACCTGCCCGGGTCCGCCTGCGGATGAGTAGATCTACTGAAAAGCCCCCGGTCTGCGTCATTGTGACGCAGCCGGGGGCTTCTTGGTTGGAGGACGTCAGCCGACGCTGACCAGGTCGACCACGAAGATCAGGGTCTCGCCGGGCTTGATCGCGCCGCCCGCGCCACGGTCGCCGTACGCCAGGTGCGGCGGGATGACCAGCTTGCGCCGGCCGCCGACCTTCATGCCCTGGACGCCGGTGTCCCAGCCCTTGATGACCCGGCCGACGCCGAGCTGGAAGTCCAGCGGAGCGCCGCGGTTGTACGAGGCGTCGAACTCCTCGCCGGTGGAGTGGGCGACGCCCACGTAGTGCACGCTCACCTGGGACCCGGCCTTGGCCTCCGCGCCGTCGCCCTCGGTGATGTCGGTGATCTCCAGATCCGCCGGCGGCGGGCCGTCCGGAAAGTCGATCTCAGGCTTGTCAGTCATACCTCAAGCTAACCAGATCCCCTCAACAGGGCACTCCACAGCCCTGTACTCCGGTGCGCCCGCCGCCTGAGCGCGGGCACACCGGGCGACCGCACGTCGCAGTCAGTTCGCCAGCGACTCACGCAGGGTCGCGGCGAATTCGGTCGGCTTGCCGGGCTGGCCGTACTCGTCGCCGAGGAAGCCGCCGTGATTGCTCGGGAAGGTCACCGGCGTGAGGCCGAGCCGCGCGGCGATCGCCTCGCCGCCGCGGCGGGCGAGCTGGCCCTCCGACTCCTCGCCGATCCCGATGACGATCTTGTCCTTCACCTCGGCGAGCGCGTCGACGTCCGGCTGGTACGACGTACAGCCGCGCAGGTTCTGACCGAGCAGAGCGTCGTCGCGGGACCCGTCGTCGTCCGTCGGCAGGCCGAACATCGCCGGGTCGGGCGCCGGTTGCTCGGTGTAGTCGCCCGGGATCTCCCCGGCGTAGCTGACAAAGGCGATGAACTTGGCCATCCCGGCGCCCATCCCGTCGCGCTGGTAGGTCTGGTACATGTCCTCGACGACCTTGAGCGCCGCCTCGGAGTCCGGGACGAGGGCGGCCAGCGGCGGCTCGTGGGCCACCAACCGGCGTACGAGCTCCGGCCTCCGCGCCATCAGAGCGAGTGCGTTCACCGCGCCGCCGCTGCTCGCGAAGAGGTCGACCGGGCCGGCGTCAGCGCGGCCAGGTCGGCGGCGTGGTCGTCGGGTGACAGCTCGCCGCTGTCGTCGGTCCGCGAGCTGCGCTCGACCCCGCGTGGGTCGTAGGTCACCACGGTCCGGTCGGTGAAATTCGACGCCAAGGTGGGGAATCCGCTCGCCGCCATCGGGGAGCCGATCATCAGCAGCACCGGGCGGTTCTGGAGGTCGCCGCGGACGTCGTACGTCAGAACGGCGCCTGGTACGTCGATGGTGGCGGTGACGGGATCCGGCATGAAAGCTCCTCGAGTAGTGATTGCTTGGACCCTATTCATGCACCCCCAGGGGGTTACCGTCGACACTCATGCGGAAGAAGCTTGCCCTGCTGGCCACGACCGCCGCTGTCCTGGCCGCTGTGGGCGCAGTGGCCACGTCGCGCGCGTCGGACGCCAGTACAGCTGCCGAAAACTATGGGCAGTACTCGCTGATGTTCGAGCGGTCGGCCGGGCAGTACTGGGCCGGTGGATCGGCCGCGGGCCAGTGGGCGTGGACGCCACTCTCGGCGACCGAGTCGGACATCTCCTGGGGCGACCCGAAGACCTGGCCGCCGAAATCGGCCGAACACTTCATCCACTCCGGCGACTGGGTCCTCCTCGACGGCTACAACGACGGCGCCGGCCGCCCGCTGACCCAGCTCCAGCGCGTCACCTCGGAAAAGCTCGGCGACGCCACCTGCGGCGCGATGACCCCGATCCCGTCCGAAGGCGGCAAACAGCACTACGTGAAGTGGACGATCCCGGCGACCGGTTACTGCCTCGACGCGGTCGGCACCATCAAGCCCCCGAACGGCTCCACCACGGTCAACTTCCGGCACCTGCAGAAATGGTCCCCGCCGCACAACTGCGCCAACACCTACTTCTCCGGCCAGACCTGCATCACACAATTCGAACAATGGTGGGACGACAACAACCACGCCTACTCCCTCCAACTCTCCCGCACCTTGGAGATCGCCCGAGGCAAAGGCCCCGCCTTCACCAACCACACCACAGCCCCAGTGAACTGGAACGCCACCGGCCGCTATTACTGGCATTACTGATCTTGAAAAACCTTGAGAGTGTTGGCGGTACGCGCAGCGGGCGGGTGTGGCGATGAGCGGGGTGTGCCGACGAGGGCTCAGTTTGTGGAATCTGGTGCGCGAGAAGCATCTCTGAGCGGCGACGGAGGAGCCGCGACCTGGGGTGGGTGGGAGCGCCTGGAGCGGGAGTGACGGAGGAGCGACAGCGGAAGGTGCGTGGGGCAGGTGCGGCCGGGAGACCGGCCGCACCTCGCGCAGTACTACTTCTTGACTGTCTTGTTGTACTGGTCGATCTGGGGCTTGATCGACGCGGCGGCGTCGGTCATCGCCTTCTGGGGGTCGCTGCCCAGGACTGCCTTCTCGAGGCCGTCTTCGGCGGCCTTGCGGGCTTGGGGCATGACGCCGAGGATGCAGCCGGAGGAAGCGTTCGACGGCTTGGTGTTGTGGAGTTGGGTGATCGCGGTGGTGAACTGCGGGTACTGCGCCACCCAGGCCTTGTCGGCCGGCAGGTCGAGGGCCTTGGAGTTGATCGGGAAGTAGCCGGTCCCGGTGTGCCAGGCGGCCTGCTGCTCCGGTGACGAGGCGAACTTCACGAATTCCCACGACGCGCGCTTCTCCGCGTCGGAGTGGCCCGGTCCGTCGACCCACAGCGACGCGCCACCGATGATCGGGCCGCCGGTGTCGGCCGCGCTGAGCTTCGGGAACGGCGCCGTCAGCACGGTGAACTTGCCCTTGGCCGCGTTGATGTAGCCGCGCAGCGAGCCGGTCGACTCCAGGTGCATCGCCGACGTGCCGGACTTGAAGACGGCCTGCGCGTCGTCGGTCTTCTTGCCGGTGTTCGGCATGTAGCCGTCCTTGACCATCTGCTGGTACCAGGTCGCGATCTTGACGCCCTGCTCGCCGTCGAAGTTCACCTTGGTGGCGAGGTCCTTGCGGCCGTTCTCGTTGTCACAGTACGTCGTACCGGACTGGGCGATCAGCTGCTCCATGAACCAGCCGTAGATCGCGGCGTTGAAGCCGTACTGGACGGTCTTGCCACCCTGCTTGACGGTCAGCTTCTTCGCGGCCGCCATGATCTCGTCGAGATTCGTCGGCGGCTTGTTGGGGTCGAGACCCGCCTTCACGAAGGCTTCCTTGTTGATGTACAGCAACGGCATCGACGTGTTGAACGGCATCGAGTTGAGTTTGCCGTCGATCGAGTAGTAGTTGGCGATGTTCGGCTCGATCGAGTCCAGCGTGTAGCCGTCCTTGTCGGCGAAGCTCTGCACCGGCACGGTCTGCTTGGAGTCGATCATGAACCGCGAGCCGATGTCGTAGATCTGTACGACGGAGGGCGTGTTGCCCTGCTGCACCGACGTCTTGTACTTCGTGATCGTGTCGTCGTAGTCGCCCTGGTAGACGGCGGTGACCTCGATCTTGCCGGCGTTGGCCGCGTTGAACGCCTTCACCAGTTTGTCGACGGCCTCGCCGTTGGCGCCCTTCATGCCGTGCCAGAACGTCACCTTGGTGACGCCGCTGGCCTTGTCCAGCGCGTCGGCGCCGGGCGCGTCCTGGCCGCCGGTCGACTTGTCGCCGGAGTTGTCACTACCGCCGCAGCCGGCGGCGACGAGCGCCACCACTGCCAGCAGCGCGGCCACGGTCGCCGTACGCCGTTGTCGGACAGATCGCATCGCTGTGCCTTTCTTCTGCATTACCGGATCGCGCCCGCGGTCAGGCCGCGGACGATGAAACGCTGACCGAAGATGACGATGGCCAGGGTCGGGAGGATGGACAAGGTGACGCCGGCCAGGATCAGCCCCGGGTCGGCCGCCTCGACATCGTTGAGCTGGCTGATGCCGATCTGCAGCGTTCGCCGGCTGGCGTTGTCGCCGATCAGCAGCGGCCAGAAGAACTGGTTCCACGCTGCCAGGAAGACGTACAGGCCGACAGCCATCAGGGCCGGTTTGTTCAGCGGGAGCAGGATCTGCCGGATGAACCGCCAGTGCCCGCAGCCGTCGATGGTCGCGGCGTCGCGCAACTCGGTCGGGAACTGCAGGAACGACTGCCGCAGCAGGAACACCCCGAACGCGTTGGCCAGGAACGGGAGGACGAGGGCGACCATCGTTCCGGCGTACGACGCGGTGAGCCGTTCGCCGCCGACCGACCAGCCGGTGATGGTCAGGTAGTTCGGCAGCACGATCGATTCCCACGGCACCATCAGCGTGCCGAGGAACAGTCCGAACAGCACGGTCCGGCCCCACATCTTCATGAAGACGAACGCGTACGCCGCCAGCACGCTGGTGATCAGCTGGCTGAGCGTGATCACCGAGGTCTGCAGCACCGAGTTCAGGTACTGCCGGCCGATCGCCGTGGTGGAGGTGGCGCCCTGGTAGTTGCCGGTGAAGAGCCCGTGCGGGAACAGGTCGGGCGGGTACGACGAGATCTGCCCGGGCGACATGATCGAGCCCGCGATCACGTAGTACACGGGGAAGATCACAGCGATCGCGGCGATGATCAGTACGGCGTACGTGATCACCCGGCCGACGGTCAGGTTCCTCACTTGTAGTGCACCCGCCTCTCGAGGACGCCGAACTGGATCGCGGTACAGGCCAGCAGGATCACCAGCAGCACGATCGCCTGGGCGGAGGCGGCGCCGAAGTCGCTGGCGTTGTTCGCGAAGGCGGTGTGATAGATCGAGTAGACGAGCGTCTTCGTGGACTGTTCCGGGCCGCCCTCGGGCGTGAGGATCTTGATCTGGCCGAAGCCCTGCAGCGACTGGATCGTCGAGATCACGATCAGGAAGAACAGTTGCGGGCCGAGCATCGGCACGGTGATGAACCGGGCCGCGCGCCAGCCACCGGCGCCGTCCAGCGTGGCCGCCTCGTTGATCTCGGCGGGGATCGCGCCGATTCCCGCGGACAGCACCAGGACGTTGTACCCGATGCTCATCCAGACCGTGGTGATCGCGACGCTGATCAGCGCCCAGGACGGATCGGTCAGCCAGCCGACGCGGTCGACGCCCAACCGGCCGAGCATGCCGTTGGCCAGTCCGATCGCCGGGTTGTAGATGGTCGCGAAGATCACCGACGCGCTGGCGACCGAGAACGCGAACGGCAGCGCGAAGGCGGTCCGGAACACCCGGATGGCCTTGATGTGCTGCTCCAGTAGCAACACGATCGCGAGTCCGCCCAGTACGCCGGGGATCACGGTCAGCAACACGAACGCGAACGTCACCCACAGGATGTGCCGGAACTCCGGCGAGCTGAGCATGTCGCGGTAGTGCTGCAACCCGACGAACGCGTCCGGGCGGCCGAACAGGTCGGAGCCGTGCAGCGACAGCGACACGGACTTCCCCAGCGGCCAGATGATGAACAGCGCGAAGACGAGCAGGCAGGGGACCAGCATCAGCCAGGACGCCAGTGAAGCAGGGGTTGGCCGGCGGCTGGCGCGCGCCGGCGCTGAGCTAGTAGTCAATCGAGTACCTCCAGTATGGCGCAGTCTTACACCGCCCAGGGCCGGACCAACTGATCACGCGCCCAGCGAAGTCTCTGCACCGGGGGCGAGTGCACTAGGCTCGTGGCCCGTGAAGGTTCTTGTCATCGGCTCAGGCGGCCGTGAACACGCACTGGTCTGGGCCTTGAGCCAGGATCCCGACGTCGAGCAGGTCGTCGCGGCCCCGGGCAACCCTGGCATCGCCGCGTTGCAACCGGCGTACGACGGGCAAACGATCGTTTGCCGTCCGGTGGACATCTCGGACCACGACGCGGTGCTCGCGCTCGCGACCGAGCTGGGCACGGACCTGGCCGTGGTCGGTCCCGAGGCGCCGCTGGTCGCCGGGTTGGCCGATCCGCTCCGCGCGGCCGGCATCGCCGTCTTCGGCCCGTCCAAGGACGCCGCCCAGCTCGAGGGTTCGAAGGCTTTCGCCAAGGACGTGATGGCCGCGGCGAGCGTACCGACCGGCCGGGCCTACGTCTGTACGACGGCAGAGCAGGCCGCCGAGGCGATCGATGCCTTCGGGCCTCCTTACGTTGTCAAGGACGATGCGCTTGCCGCCGGCAAGGGAGTCGTCGTGACCTCGGATCGCGAGGAGGCGCTCGCCCATGCGGCGGAGTGCGGCCAGGTACTGATCGAGGAGTTCCTGGACGGCCCCGAGGTCTCGCTGTTCGCGATCACCGACGGCACCACGGTGCTGCCGATGCAGCCGGCGCAGGACTTCAAGCGGCTCGGTGACAACGACGAAGGCCCCAACACCGGGGGCATGGGCGCCTACACTCCGTTGCCCTGGGCACCGGAAAAACTGGTCGAGGAGATCACCGAGAAGGTGCTCCAGCCGACCGTCGACGAGATGCGCCGCCGCGGTACGCCGTTCAGCGGCCTGCTGTACGCCGGCCTCGCGCTCACCTCGCGCGGCGTCCGCGTGATCGAGTTCAACTGCCGCTTCGGCGACCCGGAGACCCAGGCGCTGCTGCCGCTGCTCAAGACTCCGCTCGGCGGTCTGCTGTACGCCGCGGCGACGGGCAAGCTGGCCGACCTCGAGCCGCTGGCCTGGAAGTCGGGCGCGTCGGTCGCCGTGGTGATGGCGGCGAAGAAGTACCCGGCCAAGCCGCGCAGTGGCGACGTGATCAGCGGGATCGAGCAGGCCGAGGCCGGTGGTGTCCGCGTCTTCCATGCCGGGACCGCGATCGAGGACGGCGAGGTCGTCACGGCCGGCGGCCGGGTGCTGGCGGTCAGCGCGACGGGCAAGGACCTCGACGAGGCCCGCCAGCGCGCGTACGCCGGGGTCGGGCAGATCCGGATCAAGGGCTCCCAGCACCGCACCGACATCGCGCTCAAGGCGGCCCGCGGCGACATTCACCTGGTCAGCTAGGCAGGGAGCTCGCCAGGCCGTCGAGGATCAGGGTGAGGCCGAACTCGAACTCGTCGCCGAAGTCGTAGCCGGGCTGCAGGACGTGCTCGGTCGTCAGTTCGACCAGGTGCGGGTACTGCCCGGTGGTGAACAGTTGCATCATCGGCGCGGCCACCTCGGCGACGGTGTCCGGCCCTTCGAACGGCAGGGCCGCCTCCTGGAGCGCGAAGCCGTACACGTAGCTGTCGATCAACGCATAGGCGTGCGCGGTCATCGCGACCGAGAAACCTGCCGCGCGCAGCGTGCCGATGTTCGCGTCGTGGTGCCTGAGAGTCGCGGGACCGGGACTCGTCCTGGACTCCATCAGGCCGATCGCCCACGGGTGCCGGCGGAGTACCTGGCGGGCCGAGTGCGCCCGGCGCCTGATTTCCACCTTCCAGTCGCCGCCTGGTGACGGCAGGTCGATCTCGGCGAAGACCAGGTCGACGATGTTGTCGAGGATCTCTGCCTTGCCGGCCACGTGGTGGTACACCGACATCGGCTTGACGCCCAGTTCCTCGGCCAGCGACCGGATCGTCAGCGCCGCGATCCCGCCCCCGTCGGCGATGGCGATCGCGCTTCGCAGTACGCGTTCGCGGCTGAGCGGGGTGCGGTCCGGAGCCTTCGCTGGTCTGGGCATCGGTCGAACCGTAGCACTTTCGTACTTAGTACGATACGTTCACCTTACTTAGTAAGGCTGACGCGCGATGGGGGAACCATGATGGAAGCGGTACTGCAGGACCGGTACGGATCGGCCGACGTCCTCCGGATCGAGGAGATCGCCCGGCCGCGGGTCGCGCCGGGGCAGGTGCTGCTGCGGGTCCGGGCCGCCGGCCTCGACAAGAGCGTCTGGCACCTGATGGTCGGCCGGCCGTATCTGCTCCGGCTGGTTTTCGGTCTGCGGGGACCGAAGCTCCGGGTGCGGGGCAGTGAGGTCGCGGGGACGGTCGCCGAGGTCGGTGCGGGCGTGACCAGGTTCTCGGTGGGTGACGAGGTGTTCGGGATCGGCATCGGCACCTTCGCCGAGTACGCCGTGGCGCGCGAGGACAAGCTCGCGCTCAAGCCGACCGGACTCAGCTTCGAGCAGGCGTCGGTGGTCGCGATCTCCGCCCTGACCGCCCTGCAGGCCCTTCGCGACGCGGGCAAGATCCAAGCGGGCCAGAAGGTGCTGATCAACGGCGCTTCCGGAGGCGTCGGGACGTACGCCGTACAGCTGGCCAAGGCCTTCGGGGCGGAGGTCACGGGAGTCTGCAGTACGTCGAAGGTCGATCTCGTCCGCAAGCTCGGAGCGGACGAGGTCATCGACTACACGGCGGAAGACTTCGCCGACGGCGCGCATCGCTACGACCTCATCATCGATCTCGGTGGGAACCCTTCGCCGACCCGGCTCCGTCGAGCGCTGACGCCGCGCGGTACTGCGGTCATCGCCGGCGGCGAGGAGGGCGGTGACCTGACCGGCGGCATGGATCGCCAACTGCGGGCGATGCTGCTGTCCGTCTTCGTCGGTCAACGCCTGGTTCCCTTTATCTGCAAGGAGAACGCCGCCGATCTCGAAGTCCTGAAGACCTTCTTCGAAGCGGGGTCGCTCGTCCCGGCCATCGACAGCACTTGCTCGCTGTCCGAAGTACCGGATGCGCTCCGTCGCCTGGAAGCGGGTGCGATCCGCGGGAAGCTGGCGGTCATCCCGGTTGCCTCATGACCGCCGTGCTGCCTGCGCCGCGGTCTCGGCTGACGATGCCCGCTCCAGGACTGGTCGCGGGCGTCGGCCTCCTGGTGCTGGCCGTTCTCGCGGCCCTGGCCAACTTCGGCGTTGTCGAACGACTTGTCACCGAGGACGACGCAACCAGGACAGCGCTGGACATCTCGGCGTCGGAGAGCTTGTTCCGGTGGGGAATCGCCGCGCTGATGCTGGTGGTCCTGCTGGATGTGATCGTCGCCTGGGCGCTGCAGGAGTTCTTCCAGGGGGTGCACCGTGAGCTCTCGATGCTGGCAGCCTGGTTGCGCGTCGGCTATGCGGCCGTCTTCGCGGTCGCGGTCGGCCAGTTGATCGGCGTACTGCGGCTGTCGGGTGACGGGCAGTATCTGAGGTCCTACAGCACCGACCAGTTGCACACCGAGGTGATGTTGAAGGTCGATGCCTTCCACGACATCTGGACCGCCGGTCTGGTCCTCTTCGGCGCACACCTGCTGCTGATCGGCTACCTGGCTTACCGCTCCGGGCGGGTCCCGCGGTTGATCGGCATTCTGGTCGTGATCGCCGGCCTGGGCTACCTCGTCGACAGCTTCGGCGCTTTCCTCAGCGTCGGCTACTCGCTCCAGATCAGCGGAGTCACCTTCGTCGGTGAGGCCCTCTTGATGCTCTGGCTCCTCGCCAAAGGCCGGAGATCCTTGCTCCCGGCGTGACTCTCGCAGTGCGAGCAACCTCCCAGGCAGGCGTTTCCGTATTGAGGGGGACAGCGGAGAGTGGGAGGCGCGATGGGTGACCGGGACCGGGAGTATGTGGAGTTCGTCGAGGCGGCGAGTTCGTCGTTGCGGCGGACGGCGTACCTGGTCTGCGGCGACTGGCATCGGGCGGACGACGTGGTCCAGGACGCGCTCTACAAGCTGTACCTGGCTTGGTCGAAGGTGGATCGCAGCGGGAACCCGCTGGCGTATGCCCGCCGCGTCGTGGTGAACGCGGCCCTGGACAGCGGTCGCCGCCCCTGGCGCCGGGAGGTGCCGACCGACAGAGCGCCGGACCTGACGCAGTACGGCGGCGATCCAGCCGGCACCCAGGCGGACCAGGACGAGCTCCGTACTGCGCTCGCCGTCCTCTCACCGCGACAACGAGCTTGCGTGGTGCTCCGGTACTACGAGGACCTGTCGGTCGACCAGACCGCCGAGATCCTCGGCTGCACCACCGGCACCGTCAAGAGCCAGTCCTCCCGCGCCCTCGAAACCCTCCGGCAGGCGATGAACCGGGCGCGGCAGATCGGCCACGCATCATGAAGGAGTACGAGATGAAAGACCTCCAGGAACTCGGCGCCGAACTCCACCGCCTGGCGGACGACGACCCGCTGGACCCGATCGACTCGGCAGCCCTGCTCGAACGCGGCCGGCGCGGGCGGAAGCGTCGCAGGGCGGCCTCGATCGGCGGGGTGGTCGCTGGGGTGGCAGTGATCGCGGCAGCCGCGGCCTACCTGCCCGATCTCGGCACGACCTCGGGCCGACCGGGCGTAGCCGGCACCAGCCCCTCGCCCACCTTGGAAAAGACCAAGATCGTGAAGGTTCAGAAGGACTACCAGCGCAACGTCGACGCGTCGGGTCGCACGGTGGACAACCCGAAGTTCGACCAGGCCGCGCTCTTGGAGGCTTGCGCGGCCAAGCTGAATGACCGGGCCCATCGCGACCCAGCGAAGGCAAGCCGCCCGTCGGCCGTGGATCTCACCGGCTGGCGAGTGATGGCACGCTCGATCCAGCCGAAGATCGGTACGGCGCTCGTGGCGGTCTCTCCGTCGAACAAGCAGGTGGCGTACTGCGACCTGTACGTGTCGACGGTGCCCTCGGGCCTGGGGGCGAGTTCCTACACCCGAGTCGGCACTGTGACCGCCGCGCCCGGGAAGATGGATCCGAACCTGATGGGCCAAGGGTCGACCTGTGCGGCAGGCACACCCTGCAAGGGCATGATGTTTCTCGACGGCAGCCGGTTGCCGGTCCGCGCTGTGCGGCTCGAGATCGATGCCAAGAACGGCCACAAGATTTCTGTGCCCGTCAATGACGGCTACTTCGCCCTGATCTGGGCTGCCGGACCCAATGCGCTGTTCCCCGCCGCCTACCGGGCGTACGACGCCGCCGGCAAGGCCCTGCCGCAGGACCAGCCCGCCCTGGGGCCGACCAGGATCCCGTGACCGGAGACCCGTGGTACCGGGGCTGGCAGGACGCGGGGGAGAATGGACGGGTGCCTGCCTCCAGTAAGCCCCGGATTCCTAATGTTCTTGCTGCGCGTTATGCCAGTTTGTCGATGGCTGAGTTGTGGTCACCGGAGCACAAGATCGTGCTCGAGCGGCAGTTGTGGCTGGCGGTGCTGAGCGCTCAGAAGGACTTCGGCGTGGCGGTGCCGGACGGGGTGATCGAGGACTACGAGCGGGTGCTGGACCAGGTCGACCTGGAGTCGATCGCGGCCCGCGAGCGGGTCACCCGGCACGACGTGAAGGCGCGGATCGAGGAGTTCAACGCGCTCGCGGGTCACGAGCACGTGCACAAGGGCCTGACCAGCCGGGATCTCACCGAGAACGTCGAGCAGTTGCAGATCCGCGCCGGGCTCGAGCTCGTGCGCGACCGGGCGGTGGCGACCGCGGTGCAGCTGGGGCAGAAGGCCGCCGAGCACGCGGCGCTGGTGATGACCGGGCGGTCCCACAACGTGGCGGCGCAGGCGACGACGCTGGGTAAGCGGTTCGCGTCGGCGGCCGACGAGCTGCTGGTCGCGATCGCGCGCCTGGAGGAGCTGATCGAGCGGTACCCGCTGCGCGGGATCAAGGGCCCGGTCGGTACGTCGCAGGACATGCTCGACCTGTTCGGCGGTCAGGAGAAGCAGCTCGCCGGGCTCGAGGGCGAGGTCGCTCAGCACCTCGGTTTCCGCCGGGTGCTCACGAGCGTCGGCCAGGTCTACCCGCGGTCCCTCGACTACGAGGTCGTCACCGCGCTCGTCCAGCTGGCGGCGGGGCCGTCGAGCCTGGCGACCACGATCCGGCTGATGGCCGGGCACGAACTCGTCACCGAGGGGTTCAAGGAAGGCCAGGTCGGCTCGTCCGCGATGCCGCACAAGATGAACACCCGGTCCTGCGAGCGGGTGAACGGTCTCGCGGTGATCCTGCGCGGGTACGCGTCGATGGCCGGTGAGCTGGCCGGCAACCAGTGGAACGAGGGCGACGTCTTCTGTTCCGTCGTACGCCGGGTCGCGCTGCCGGACGCGTTCTTCGCCCTCGACGGGTTGTTCGAAACGTTCCTCACGGTGCTGGACGAGTTCGGCGTCTACCCCGCCGTGGTCGCCCGTGAGCTGGAGCGCTACCTGCCGTTCCTGACCACCACGAAGGTGCTGATGGCGGCGGTGAAGAACGGCGTTGGCCGGGAGACCGCGCACGAGGTGATCAAGGAGCACGCCGTCGCGATGGCGCTGGACCTGCGCAAGGGCTCGTCGGAGAACGACCTGTTCCGCCGGCTCGGCGAGGACGGCCGGCTCGGGCTGACCGAGGAGCAGATCGTCGGGATCGTCGGTGCGCCGCTGTCGTTCACCGGTGCGGCCGTTGCCCAGGTCAACGCCGTGGTCGCCAAGATCGACGCGCTGGCCAAGCGGTACCCCGAGGCCGCGGCCTACAAGCCTGGTGACATCCTCTAGCTCGACATGTACGAACCGCTCACCTGGGTGCTGGTCGCCCTGTCGCTGGCCGCGATGGTTTTCGCGGTGCTGCTGGCCGCCCTGGACCGCCGGATCAACTGGCCGATCCTCGGGGTCCTCGGCGTGATCGAGGTCGCGCTGATCGCCCAACTGGTGGTCGGTGTCGTCCAGTTGGCGGGGACCTCGCGGGACGTGTCGGGCCCGTTCTTCGTCGGCTACCTGATCGGCTCCCTGCTGATCCTGCCGGTCGGCGCGCTGTGGGCGCTGGCGGAGAGCAGCCGCTGGGGCGCAGGCGCGCTGGCCATCGCGTGCCTGGTGATCCCGATCCTCGAACTTCGCCTGCACGACATCTGGGTGGCGTGACATGACAGACGCGTCGGAGACCAGGCACGGGCCCGGCCGGATCCTGATCGCGGTCTACGGGATCTTCGCGCTGGCGGCGACCGCGCGGGCCGGCGTACAGATCGCAACGCAGTACTCCGAGGCCCCGCTCGCCTACACCTTGTCGGCTGTTGCCGCGGTCATCTATTGCGCCGCGACCTTCGCCCTGGCGAAGGCGACCGTCGTGTCGCGCAAAGTGGCGACCGTGGCGATCGTCGTCGAACTGGTCGGTGTCGTGGGCATCGGCGCCTTCAGCTACGCCGCTCCCGAGCACTTCCCGGACCAGACGGTCTGGTCCCACTTCGGCCAGGGCTACGGCTTCGTGCCGCTCGTGCTTCCGGTTCTCGGCCTGCTCTGGCTCCGCCGTACCAGAAGCTGACTCCCAGCGAACTGCCAGCTCTGCACAGGGAGTGACTCAGGTTCACCGGACAGCATCGGTGACATGCAGATTTCAGGTCATCCTCGGGTCGAGATCGTCGTACCCGTCAAAAACGAGGAGTACGACCTCGGCCCGAATATTCGCCGGTTGCGGGAGTATCTGGATACCGCGTTCCCGTTCGCGGCCGAGGTCTGCATCGCCGACAACGGCAGTACGGACGCCACCTACGAGATCGGCTGCCTGCTGGCCACCGAGCTGCCCGGGGTCCGGGTGGTCCGGATCGAGCAGCCGGGCCGGGGCCGTGCGCTGAAGCAGGTCTGGTCGTCCAGCGACGCTGACGTGCTGGCGTACATGGACGTAGATTTGTCGACAAATCTGAACGCCTTGTTGCCCCTGGTGGCGCCGCTGGTCGCCGGGCACAGCGACGTCGCGATCGGCACCCGGCTGGCTCGCGGTTCGCGGGTGGTCCGGCGGCCCAAGCGAGAGGTGATCTCCCGCGGCTACAACCTGTTGCTCAGGGCAACTTTGGCGACCGGGTTCTCCGATGCGCAGTGCGGGTTCAAGGCGATCCGCCGGGACGTGGCCGTCGAGTTGTTGCCGCTGGTGCAGGACACGAGTTGGTTCTTCGACACCGAACTGCTGGTGCTGGCCGAGCGAGCCGGGCTGCGGATCCACGAAGTACCGGTGGATTGGGTCGACGACCTGGACTCGCGGGTGAAGATCGCCAAGACGGTCGCCGAGGATCTCCGCGGGATCGTGCGGCTGAGCCGGAGCACTGTCGACCTCGAGCCGGTACGGCGTACTTTCGGGCGACCCGCGATCGCCGATCCCAAGACCGCGCTCGCAGCACGCGTCCTGCGGTTCTGCGCGATCGGCGTGCTGAGCACTCTCGCGTACGCCCTGCTGTATCTCGTGATGCGGCAGGCGATGCCGGCCCAGGTGGCCAACCTCCTGGCTCTGCTGGTGACCGCGATCGGCAACACCGCGCTCAACCGCCGGGTCACGTTCGGCGTACGTGGCGGCCGGAATCGCGTGCGGCATCAACTGCGCGGCCTGGTCACCTTCGCCATCGGCTGGAGCCTGACCGCGTCCTCCCTGTGGTTGTTGCACACGGCAACCGCAGTACCGGCGCGTGGGCTCGAGATCGTCGTCCTGACGGCCGCGAACCTGGCCGCGACGCTGGTCCGCTACAGCCTCTTCGCCAGCTGGGTCTTCGACGACGACGCACCCACGCTGCCCACTTTCGAGACGCCCGCACTGATCGACAACACCCGGAGTCACTGATGAGTACCCTGACCGAACCGAGAACCGTCGCCGGGTCGTCACGCGCCCGGCCGCTCGCCAACTCACTGACGATCACCAAGGACAAGGCCTTGCTCGGCGGCCTGTTGTTGCTGACGGCAATCGCCTACCTGTGGGGCCTGTCCAAGAACGGCTACGCCAACGAGTACTACGCGGCCGCTGTGCAGGCCGGCTCGACCAGCTGGAAGGCCTGGTTCTTCGGGTCGTTCGACTCCTCGAGCTTCATCACCGTCGACAAGACGCCGGCCTCGTTGTGGGTGATGGGACTGTCCGGCCGGATCTTCGGGTTCGGCGTCTGGAGCATGCTGATCCCGCAGGCCTTGATGGGTGTCGCCAGTGTCGGCGTTCTCTACGTCTCGGTACGACGCTGGTTCTCGGCCAACGCCGCATTGCTCGCCGGAGCCGTCCTCGCGCTGACGCCGGTCGCCGTCCTGATGTTCCGCTTCAACAACCCGGATGCGCTGCTGATCCTGCTGCTGGTCGCCGGAGCCTGGGCGGTGACCCGGGCGATCGACTCGGTCGAGCACGCCGGACGCTGGATGGCGCTGGCCGGGATGTTCGTCGGCTTCGGGTTCCTCACCAAGATGCTGCAGGCGTTCCTGGTCCTGCCTGCCTTCGGGCTGGCCTACCTGATCGCGGGCAAACCCGCGCTCGGCAAGCGGATCGTGCACAGTGCGGTCGCGCTCGGAGCGATGATCGTCAGTGCGGGCTGGTGGGTCGCGATCGTCGAGTTGCTGCCGGCCTCGGCGCGGCCGTACATCGGCGGCTCCTCGACGAACAGCATTCTCGAACTGACGCTGGGCTACAACGGGCTCGGGCGGTTGACGGGCGACGAGACCGGCTCGGTCGGCGGCGGCGTCGGCAATCCGGGCTGGGGTGGCGCGACCGGGCTGCGGCGCTTGTTCGGCGGCGAGTTCGGCAGCCAGATCTCCTGGTTGTTGCCGACGGCACTGTTGTCGCTCGTCGTACTGGTGGTGGCTGCGGGACGAGCTGGACGCACCGACCGGACGCGCGCGTTCGCTGTGTTGTGGGGCGGCTGGCTGGTCGTCACCGGGCTGGTCTTCAGCTACATGCAGGGCATCATCCATCCCTACTACATGATCGCGCTGGCTCCTGCGATCGCTGCCTTGATCGGTGCCGCCGCCTCGGTTCTGTGGCGTCGACGCACCGAGTGGCCGGCTCGGGCGGCCCTTGCCGGCGGCACCTTGCTGACGGCCGGCTGGAGCTTTTCGTTGCTGAACGCAACGCCCAGCTGGCAGCCGTGGTTACGCTGGACCGTTCTCATCGCAGGGGTGGTCGGCGCCGGTCTCGTGATGCTCCTGCCGGAGTTGCAGTTGCGTCGTACTGCGGTCCGCCGGGCCGGGCTGTTCGCCGGAGCGCTGTTGGCTTTGACGGCACTTGCCGGACCGGCGGCGTACTCGGTGCAGACCATCAGCACTGTGCATGCGGGAGCCATTCCGACGGCCGGGCCTGCCGGGGCAGCCGGTCCCGGTGGCATGGGTGGCCGGATGGCTCCGCCTGCCGGCGCCACGACAGGGCAAGGTGGCCCGGGCACGACGAACGGCCAAGGTGGCCCGGGTACGACGAACGGGCAGGGTATGCCGACCATGCCGCAAGGTGGCGGTGGGATCGGCGGATTCCTTGGCGGTAGTGGGACCAGCGGGGTCTCGAGCGAGCTCGTCACGCTGCTGCAGCAGGGTGCCAAGGGCTACACCTGGGCGGCGGCCGCGGCGACCGCTATGAGTGCCGCGCCACTGCAACTCGCGTCCGACGCGCCGGTGATGGCGATCGGCGGCTTCAACGGGACGGACCCGGCGCCCTCGCTGGCCGCGTTCCAGGAACTGGTTGCCCAGGGCAAGATCCATTACTTCGTCGGCAGCGGCGGTGGCGGCTTCGGCGGCAACCGGGGTGGCACGTCGAGCGACATCGCCACCTGGGTCGCCGCGAACTTCCAGGCGCAGACCATCGGCAACACCACCGTCTACGACCTCACCGGCAAATGACCAGGCCAACCCAACCGGAGTACGAAATGACACAGAACCCTCAGTACACGCCCGAAATGCCGCAGTGGATCGCCGGAAGTCAGACACCGCCCGCTGCTGCTCAGCCGCCGGCCGCGGAGCCGCCCGCACCGCAGCAAGTAGCTCCTGTGGTTGGGAAGGGTAGGTGGAAGTCGTCCGACGGGAAGCCGACCGGTCTCGCTCTGGCGAGTGCCGGCTCGCTGCTCGCAGTACTGGCGTTCCTCGGCGGCACCGCGGTCGGGCATGCGTGGGGTGGCGCGAGCGGGACCGATCAGACACAGTTCGGTGGACCTGGTGGCGGTCGCTTCCGCCAGTTCCCCGGGCAGCCGCAAGGGGGCACCGGGCAAGGAACCCTGCCGGGCCAACAGCAGCAGGTGCCGGGCCAGCAGGTGCCCGGCCAGCAGGTGCCCGGCCAGAACCAGTCCGGCGGCCAGAACCAGTCCGGTGGTCAGACCCGAACGAGCTGAACAACGCTGTCCGGTGGATGGAACGACACGCAGAGGGTTCCATCCACCGGAGAGTGGGGTAAGGATCGGGGCGTGGAATGGTCGAACGTCACTTGGTTCCTTACCGCCCTGGGGGCCGTCGTCGTCCTGCTGACGCGGATCCGGCTCGGCGGCGACTCCGGCGATGGCCATCGGGTCAGCGGCGTGGCCGGCTTCTCGTCCGCGCTGGTGCGGATCCACACCACGGTCGGCGTGCTGACGCTGATCGCGTGGATTGTTGCCCTCGTCACCGGTACCCGGCTGATCGCGCTCGGCGCGCTGGCCGGATGGTGGCTGCTGGCAATCGTCGGATTGTTGCTGCTGGCCCGTTGGCTGCCCAGCGGCAGCAAGCACGCCAAGGGCGCGACGGGTGACGCCTGGGGCTCCGGTGCGGGCCTGTCCGTCCTCGGCCACGTCGGCATGGTGGTCGGCGTCGCCTACTTCACCTTCGTCACCGTCACCGAGCGTCTGTAGCCAACCCGGTCAGCAGGGCCGACAGCGTACGCCGTACCGCGTGCTCGTAGGCCGCGGCCGGCATCGTGCTCCCTGCGCCGGCCAGGCGGTCGTAGAGCAAGCCGTCCATCATCGCCGCGACCGGCCAGGCGACGTCCGCCGCGTCCGGAATCCCGAGTGCCGTCAGCAGCTGCGCGAGCCCGTCCCGCAACTGGCGACCGCCCCGGACGATTGCTTCCTGGAGGTCCGGCTGCCGCCGCGCTTCCAGCGAGAGTTCGTACCGCGCGGCGAGGTCGTCGGCCCGCGCCTGCGCGATGCCGATGACCATCTCCGCCAGCAACTCCTCCAGCGGGGTGTCGCCCGGCCGTGGGGAGGTGGCGGTCAGATCGCGGGCGAGCATGCGGTTCACACAGGCAGTCAGCAGCGCGTTGCGAGTGCGCAGGTAGTACGACGTGGAGCCGGGCGGCAGGCCTGCTTCGGCGTCCACCGCCCGGTGGGTGAGTCCGCGGAGGCCCCGCGTCGCGACCAGGTGGATGGCCGCGTCGGCGATCGCGTTCTGCCGCTCGTCACCCAGGGGAGTCTTCGTCACGGCGGAAGTCTACCCATGGTGACTCTACAGATGTAGAGTCATGGTCATGAGGACAGCGATCGTGGTGGGAGCGGGGATCGGTGGGGTCACGGCGGCCGTCGCGCTGGAGCAGTGCGGCTGGCAGGTCACGGTGCTCGAACGGGCGGCCGCGTTGGGCGAGGTCGGCGCGGGGATCTCCGTCTGGCCGGGCGCCGTCGCGGTGCTGGAGGAGCTCGGGGTGACCGGAGTGCAGAAGGCCGCGGTGGTCGGCGACCCGGCGGGAATGCGACGCCCGAACGGGAAGTGGGTGGTCGAAGCGACCGATTTGGGGTTGGAGCTGCCGGTGATGATCCACCGCGCGCAGTTGCACGACTTGATCACCGCTCGGCTCGGCCCGGCGGTCACGATCCGCACTGGAACCACCGTCACGGCGGTGAGCCAGGACGAGACGGGTGTGACCGTGAGTACGCAGTACGGAAAGCTCGAGGCCGAGCTGGTGGTGGGAGCGGACGGGATCCGGAGCATCCTGCGCGAAAGCCATCCGCGGTACGCCGGCTATACGGCGTACCGGGGGATCGCCGAGGTGGAGACGGCCGATGGTGGGGGCGAGACGTGGGGGCGGGGGCGGCGGTTCGGGTTCGCGAAGCTGATCGACGGGCGGATCTACTGGTACGCGACGCTGAACCGGCCCGCCGGACAGCCCGCCGGACCGGGTGGTCAACGCGGCGATGTCATCGAGGCGTTCGGCGACTGGCACGACCCGATTCCGGCCCTCCTCGCGGGCACCCGGGAGGTCCTGCAGAACGACCTCTACGACCTGCCGACGCCGCTGGCCTCCTTCGTCCGCGGCCGCGTCATTCTGCTCGGCGACGCGGCCCACGCGATGACACCGAACCTCGGCCGCGGCGCCTGCTCGGCCATCGAGGACGCCGGCGCCCTCGCCCGGCACCTGCGCGAAGCCCCGGACCTGGACGCCGCACTCAGCCGGTACGACGCCGAGCGGCGACCCGTCACGACCAAGCTGGTCAAGCGGTCGCGGGCGGTCGGCCGGCTCGGTCAGGTGGACAACGGGGTGCTCTGCACGGCAAGGGACGGGCTGCTCGGGCTGGCCGGTCTGGCGGCCTCCTTACGAGGGAAGCGACCCCGGGTGGAACAATCGCGGACGTGACCATTCTCCCGCAGGCCGTCGAGATTCCCGGTGCGAAGCATCTCCATTCCGGCAAGGTCCGGGACCTGTACGAGCTGGAGTCCGGCGACCTGCTGATGGTCGCGAGCGACCGGATGAGCGCGTTCGACTGGATCCTGTCGACGCCGATCCCGGACAAGGGCAAGGTGCTCACGGCGATGAGCCTGTGGTGGTTCGAGCAGCTCGGCGTGCCGAACCACATCATCTCGACCGACGTCCCGGCCGAGGTCGCCGGCCGTGCGGTGGTCTGCGAGAAGCTCGACATGTTCCCGGTGGAGTGTGTCGCCCGCGGCTACCTCAGCGGCACTGGGCTGCTCGACTACAACGCGACCGGCGAGGTCTGCGGCATCCCGCTGCGCGCCGGCCTGGTCGAGGGCTCGCGACTCGACGAACCGATCTTCACCCCCGCGACCAAGGCCGACCTCGGCGAACACGACGAGAACGTCTCGTACGACGCCGTGGTGGCCGCGGTCGGCGCGGAGACGGCCGATGCCTTGCGCAAGCTGACCCTCGACATCTACCGCGAGGCCCACGCCCGCGCGGAGCAGCGCGGGATCATCCTGGCCGACACCAAGTTCGAGTTCGGCGCCCGCGCGGACGGCACGATCGTGCTCGCCGACGAGGTGCTGACCCCGGACTCCAGCCGGTTCTGGCCGGCCGAGCAGTGGGCGCCGGGCAAGCAGCAGCCGTCGTACGACAAGCAGATCGTGCGCGACTGGCTGCAGTTCGAGTCGGGCTGGGACCGCAAGTCCGGTGAGGCGCCGCCGCCGCTGTCGGACGAGGTGATCGAGCGCACCCGCTCGGCGTACATCGACGCCTACGAGCGGCTCACCGGCCGCACCTTCACCAGCTAGAACAGGCCGACGCCCAGGGCAAGGGTGACGAAACGGGCCAGCCGGCCGACCAGGGTCGAGAGGCCGAAGGTGAGCACGCCCATCCGGCTGGCCCCGCCGATCAGCGCCACGCCGTACAGCGGGGGAATGCCGACCGACGCGCTGAGCAACGTCACCGGGATGCCCCACCGGCGGTCGCTCATCGCGTCGAGCAGGCGCTTGCTGACCTCGCGGTTCCACTGCACGAACCGGCCGCGCCGGGTCTCGAGGTTGACCGGCTTCGGTTCCTTGGCCACCTTCTTGGCGTACCCCGGCCGGTAGCGGACCGCGAGGAACATCGCCACCTTGCCCAGCGTCTGGCCGACCGAGACACCGATCGCGGCGACCACCGGGTCCAGGGCGCCCGAGCCGCCGCCGACCAGGACGTACGCCTCCGCGTTCATCACGGGGATGACGGCGGACCCGATCCCGAAGCCCACCGCCAGCGCCAGTTGCCAGACCCACATGCCGTAGAGGTTATGCGGAGTTACCTTCCCGATCAGGGAGGCCGGCACCACCCCCGGGGTGAACTCAGCACCACCCCTCAGCTGGACCGGAGGTTCTCCGGGGCGACGGCTTCGTGCACATGTCCACGCAGCAGGAACGCGGCGAGGCCCGCGATCAGCCAGGCCAGTCCGGCGCCCATCACGACGACGGCCAAGGTCGCGAGCAGCCCGGGAGTCTGATTGGGCCCGAACTCGTCACGCGACGTGAGGTCGGCGTACAGCAGGCCGCCGATCAGCAGGCCGGAGGCGGTCGCCCAGGTGATGCTCGACGTCAATTGAAAGCGCACCGAGGTGCGGAGCTGCCGCTCTCCGACACCGAGGACGTTCAGTGCGGCCAGCTGCCGGCGCTGGTCGAGGAGGTCGTCGGCTGTGCCGGCCAGCAGCGAAACGCCTGCGATCACCGCGATGAACACTGCGGCTCCGGCCGCGAAGATCAGTCCCGGCACGTGGAAGCTGATGTCGTACACGTGGTTGGGCTGGGCAAGCTCGATCCCCATGGAGACCACGAATCCGACCGCCGCACCGCACAACACCAGCACGGCAAGGGTGCGCCCGTGGGGCCGGACCGTCCGGAGCAGGCGGCCCCCGGCGAGGACCTTCAGCGGGTTGCTCGAGCGTTCCAGCCGGTTGCCCTGCCAGGCGACCAGCAACGTGGGCAACGCCAGGCAGATGACGAGCAGACCGAGACCGAAGGGCACCAGCGCGGCATAGAACTGCCTGTCGATGAGGTGACTGAGCAGAATCAGCCCGACGCCCGCAGCGCCGGCGACGGCCGCCCGGGTGACATCGGGCCCTTTCGCCTCCCGCACCCGCGGCTCCGCGATCACCCCACGACCGAGCAGCGCTCCGACCCCGGCCGCGCTGACGGTCAGTACTGCGGCCACGATCGGCCAGGCCGCCAGATCCACCGTGTTGGCCGGCGGCAGCACCCGGCCCATCCGGGGCAGCGCCTGGATCGCCAGCGTGAGCAGGAGGTAGAGCGGACCGGCCAGGATGCCGCCGATCAGGCCGCCGATCCCGGCGTCGACCGCGCCGAGGCCGCGGACCTGGCCGGGGGTCGCGCCGGCCAGCCGGAACGCGGCCAGCCGGCGGTCGCGGGCCGCAGTACCGAGCTTCAAGGCCTGGAAGGCCAAGAGATAGGATGCGGCAGCCAGCAGCACAGCAGCAAAGGTGACACCGCTGCGAATGCCGTACTCCTGGAGGTAGTCGCTGAACTTGGGGGAGTCGTAGTACTCACCGAAGCCCAGGCGTTTGATGCGCCAGGCGGACAGCAGGAAGGCGCCGGCGATGGCGACCGTGGCCACCAGCAGGCGGAAGCGGGTGCGGTCGGTGGCGGAGCGTGGGCGGGCCAGTGCGAACAGCGTGGCGGGGCTCATGACAGTGCCACCTCGTGCTGTACGACGCCGTCGCGCAGGCGGACCTCGCGGTCGGCGTACGCGGCGATCATGTTGTCGTGGGTGACCAGCACCAAGGCGGCTCCACCGTTGCGCACCGAGGCGAGCAGCAACTCCATCATCTGCTCGCCCGCAAGACTGTCCAGGCTGCCGGTGGGCTCGTCGGCGAACACGATCGCGGGTCCCGTCACCAGGGCCCTCGCCACGGCCGCCCGCTGGTTCTGCCCGCCGGACAGCTCGCCTGGCACCGCAGTGGCGTCCTCTCCGACGCCGGCCCGGTCCAGCCACTCCCGCGCAGCTCGCCGAGCCGCCTGCCGGTCGTGGCCCTCCAACAGCAAGGGCAATGCCACGTTGTCGATCAGAGTGAGGTCAGGCACCAACTGCCCGAACTGCAACACCACGCCCGCCTGCGTACGTCGTAGCCGCGTGCGGTTCGCTTCGGAAAGGTCCGCCAGGTTCTGCCCGACCAGTTGGACAGTGCCCGCCTGTGGACGGAGGATGCCGGCGGCGCAGTGCAGCAGAGTGGACTTGCCGCAGCCGCTCGGTCCGGTGATCGCCACGACCTCACCAGGCTCGACCTTGAGGGAGACACCGCGCAAGGCCACGTCACGGCGGTAGGCATACTCCACCCGGAGCAACTCCAGGGCGAGGTCGGTCATCGACGGGTCTCCTTCAGCTCGGTGATTCGGTCCATCGCGCCGTCGAGCCAGCGCAGGTCGGCGTCCAGGTGGACGGCGACGAAATCTCGCACCAGCCGGGCCGGGGTGTCGTCGTCGGCGGCGGCCGACGCGGCCCTCAGTTCGCGGATCCGGCGCAGGTGGCTGGATCGCTGCCGGGCCAGGAACGCAGTCGCGTCCTCACCGGTGTGGATGGTCGCGACCACCTTGCGGACCATCTCGTCGACCGCGCCCAGGGCGGGCTGGATCGGCTCGGCCAGCCAGTCGGCCAGATGCTCGCGACCCTTGTCGGTCAGCCCGTAGACGGTCCGTTCGGGGCCACCCTCCGAGCCACGATCGACCACCTCCACGAGTCCGTCGCGCTCGAGCCGGGACAGCGTCGTGTACACCTGCCCGAACGCGAGCGGCCGGCTGTCCGGGAACCAGGCGTCGTGCCCACGCTTGACGTCGTACCCGTGGGCGGGACCGCGGTGCAGCAGTCCCAGAACGAGCTCAGCAGTTGCCATGACAGCGACTATACACACGATGTATGTACTGAGTGAATAGTCGCCGATGCGGGAGTCTGAGGCGGCGGTCGGTAGGATTCAGCCCGTCAGCGCCGCATCGAAACCAGGAGTGTCAGTGGCCCGCGTTGTCGTGGACGTCATGCTCAAGCCCGAGATTCTCGACCCGCAGGGCAAGGCGGTGCACGGTGCGTTCGGCCGGCTCGGCTTCGACGGCGTGGCCGATGTCCGTCAGGGCAAGCGGTTCGAGATCACCCTGGACGGTGAGGCGACCGAGGAGAAGGTCGCCGAGATCCGCAAGGCAGCGGACACGCTGCTGGCCAACCCGGTGATCGAGGACTACACCCTGCACGTCGAGGACGACCAGTGAAGATCGGAGTCGTCACCTTCCCGGGCTCGCTCGACGACGTCGACGCCCGCCGGGCGGCCGCGGTCGCCGGGGCCGAGGCGGTCGCGCTCTGGCACGGCGACGCCGACCTGCACGGGGTCGACGCGGTGGTCCTGCCCGGCGGCTTCTCGTACGGCGACTATCTGCGCGCCGGCGCGATCTCCCGGTTCGCCCCGGTGATGGAGACCATCATCAAGAAGGCGGGCGAGGGCCTGCCGGTGCTCGGGATCTGCAACGGCTTCCAGGTGCTCTGCGAGTCGCACCTGCTGCCCGGCGCGCTGATCAAGAACCACCACCGCAAGTTCATCTGCAAGGACCAGCCGCTGCGGATCGAGAACAACCGCACCGCCTGGACCAGCGACTACGACGCGAACCACGAGATCACCATCGTGCTGAAGAACCAGGACGGCTCCTTCGTCGCGGACGAGGCCACCCTGGACCGGCTCGAGGGCGAGGGCCTGGTGGTCGCGCGCTACCTCGACGAGAACCCGAACGGGTCGTACCGCGACATCGCCGGGATCACGAACGAGCGCGGCAACGTGGTCGGTCTGATGCCGCACCCGGAGCACTGCGTCGAGACCCTGACGGGTCCGAGCACGGACGGCCTCGGCTTCTTCACCTCGGTGCTCAAGGCCGTCGTCTCCTCCTGATGAACCATCGCTCGCGTCCGAAGAACCGCAGGGCCCGCCCCACGTTCCTTCGGACGCTAGCGCTCGGCCTCGCCCTCTTCGCGGCAGCCTCGGCCGGTACTGCGTACGCCGCGCCGCCGACGGCCGAGCAGGCGCCGCGGACCCTGCCGGCGAAGGTGATCGTGATCGGCGCCGCCGGGCTGACCTGGTACGACGTGAAAGGCTCACCGGACCTGACAGCGCTGGTGAACCAGGCGAATGTCGGCTCGATCACGGTGAAGACGGCCGGTCCGCACACCTGTCCGGTCGACGGCTGGCTGACGATCAGCGCCGGCACCCGGGCCTGGGGGAGTGTTCCCGGCGACGCCTGCGGTGAGCTGCCGACCGTTGCCAATGGCAAGATCTCCGACTGGCAGACGTACGTGGACCGCCAGGCGGAGCACCACACCGGCGCTCCGCTGGGCCGGCTGGCCGAGAGTCGCCAGGGAGTCTGCGGTTTCGGGCCGGGCGCGGCGATCGCGGTCGCGCGGGCCGACGGAACGGTGGGCGATTGGCAGCCCGGCGTCGAGCTGACCAAGCTGGGCGGCTGTGGCGACGCGATCATCGATGCCGGCGTCATGCCGCTGCGCGAGGGGCGCGAGGAAGCGCGCAAGCGCGTCGCCGAGCTGGTGAAGCAGGCCGAGGGTGCCGCGCCGGACGCCTGGGTGCTGCTGGTCGGCATCGGCCAGGAGATCGCCAACGCCCACCAGGAGCCGCTGGTCGCGCTGCAACTGCCACCGGCCGACGGGCCGCGCTGGCTGACCAGCGACTCCACCCGTAGGCCTGGGTTGATCCAGCTCACCGACGTGACCGCGACGATCCTCCGCGGCCAGGCGAAGGAACTGGACCCCGCCGGCGAGGAGCAGCCCGGTCCCCTCGACGGCAACGTGATCTCAGCCGCCGGTGACAAGCACACCGACGCGGCCGCGGTGATCGAGGATCGGCTGGATACGAACGAGCGGTTCGAGCATCCGCGGCCGGTGTTGATCGCGGTCGCGATGACGTTGCTGGTGGCGCAGTTGGCGGCACTCGGCTGGTTCCTGGTCACCAGGAGCCGGCGGGCACGTAGTACGAGTGAGTTCACCATGCTGGCGCAGGGCGGGTTCTTCATCGCGGTGTTCTTGTCCACGGCAACTGTCTGGTGGCGGTGGCCGTCGCCTGGTTTCTCCTTGTACTGCGTGGTGTTGGGGATCAGCGCGGTGTTCGCCGGAGTCGCGAAGGTGTTGCTGAAGCAGTACGCCGGACTGGGGATCCTGCTGGCGGCGTACGTGATCTTGCTGGTCGACGGTGTGCTGGGGACCCCGCTGCAGTTCGGCAGCATGTTCGCGGACGGGCCGGTGATCGGGGGACGGTTCTACGGCTTCGGAAACTCCACCTTCGCGACGCTGGCTGTCGCTGCGCTCGTGACTGCGGGCTGGGTGGCGCAGAAGCTGCTGGAGCGAAGCCGGATGCAGGCTGCGCTCGCAGTACTGGTCATCGGAGGCCTGGCGATCATCGTGGACGGCAAGCCGGGCTGGGGGACGGACTTCGGCGGCATCATCGCGCTGACGCCCGCAGTGCTCCTGCTGGCCTGGCTGACGTGGCGCGGCAGCATCTCGCTGAAGGCTCTGATCGGTATCGGCATCGCAGGAGTGCTCGCAGTGTCGGCGGTCGCCTTCCTGGACTACCTGCGGCCCGAGGATCAGCGCAGTCACTTCGGCACCTTCGTAGCGCGCCTGCTCGACGGGGATGTGGGCGACGTGCTGATCCGCAAGCTGCAGATGTCGCTGGCCTTCTTCCACACTCCGGCTGGCTGGTTCATGCTCGCCGGCGTCGTGCTGGCGATGATCGCGACCGTCTGGCCGGACAAGGTCCCGTTCGAGAGCTACCGCCGGTACTACGTCAGCCGGCCGATGATCCGGCCGACCCTGCTCGCGCTGTCGACCTGTGGTCTGGTCGGCATGCTGCTCAACGACGCCGGGGTGGCACTGCCCGCGATCATGGCCGGTTTCACCCTTCCTCTGCTCGTAGCTCACCTCATGGCGGCTACCGTTTTACCCGAGTCCCACCTAGTTCAGGAGTCATCAAGTGTCGACCGACACCGTCAGTAACGCGACCAGTACGCCGGACGTGGAGCAGCCGTGGGCGGAGCTCGGGCTGAAGCCGGACGAGTACCAGCGGATCCGCGACATCCTGGACCGGCGGCCGACCAGCTGCGAGCTGGCGATGTACTCGGTGATGTGGAGCGAGCACTGCTCGTACAAGTCGTCCAAGGTGCACCTCAAGAAGTTCGGCGACATCCCGCAGGAGACCCCGGCCGGCAAGATGCTCGCGGGGATCGGCGAGAACGCCGGCGTGATCGACATCGGTGAGGGCTACGCGGTCACCTTCAAGGTCGAGTCGCACAACCACCCGTCGTACGTGGAGCCGTACCAGGGCGCGGCGACCGGGGTCGGCGGGATCGTCCGCGACATCCTCGCGATGGGCGCCCGCCCGGTCGCGGTGATGGACCCGCTGCGGTTCGGCCCGCTGGACGCGCCGGACACCAAGCGCGTGCTGCCGGGGATCGTGTCGGGCGTCGGCGGCTACGGCAACAGCCTCGGTCTACCGAACATCGGCGGCGAGGTCGTCTTCGACTCAACGTACCTGGGCAACCCGCTGGTGAACGCGCTCTGCGTCGGCGTCATGCGGCACGAGGACCTGCACCTGGCGAACGCGACCGGCATCGGCAACCAGATCATCCTGTACGGCGCCAAGACCGGCGGCGACGGCATCGGCGGCGTTTCCGTGCTCGCGAGTGAGACCTTCGCCGAGGGTGGCCCGACCAAGCGCCCCGCAGTACAGGTCGGTGACCCGTTCATGGAGAAGCTGCTGATCGAGTGCACGCTCGAACTGTTCGCGGCCCGGATCGTCGAGGGCATCCAGGACCTCGGTGGCGCCGGCCTGTCCTGTGCGACCTCGGAGCTGGCCAGCGCGGGTGACGGCGGCATGTACGTCTCGCTCGACAAGGTGCCGCTGCGGGACGCCTCCCTTGCTCCGGAAGAGATTCTGATGAGCGAGTCGCAGGAGCGGATGATGGCGGTCGTCACGCCCGAGAATGTCGAAAGCTTCCTGAAGATCTGCGCGAAGTGGGACGTCCAGGCCGACGTGATCGGTGAGGTCACCGACACCGGCCGGTTGCAGATCGACTGGCACGGCGAGCGGGTGGTCGACGTACCGCCGCGGACCGTGGCGCACGAGGGCCCGGTCTACGAGCGCCCGTACGCGCGGCCGGAGTGGATGGACGCGCTGCAGGCCGACGGCGCCGAGAAGTTGCCGCGGGCAACCACTGGCGCGGAGCTGCGGGACACGCTGCTGAAGCTGATCGCGTCGCCGAACCTGTGCGACAAGTCCTGGGTGACGGACCAGTACGACCGGTACGTGCTCGGCAACTCGGTGCTCGCGCAGCCCGAGGACAGCGGGATGATCCGGGTCGACGAGACGAGCGGCCTCGGTGTCGCGGTCTCCACCGACTGCAACGGCCGCTTCGCCAAGCTCGACCCGTACACCGGCGCCAAGCTCGCGCTCGCCGAGTCCTACCGCAATGTCGCCACCACGGGCGCCCGGCCGGCCGCGGTGACCGACTGCCTGAACTTCGGTTCGCCGGAGGACCCGGGCGTGATGTGGCAGTTCTCCGAGGCCATCCGTGGCCTGGTCGACGGCTGCATCGAGCTGGGCATCCCGGTGACCGGCGGCAACGTGTCGTTCTACAACCAGACCGGCGAGACCCCGATCCTGCCGACGCCGGTCGTCGGCGTGCTCGGCGTCATCGACGACGTCACCCGCCGTACGCCGATCGGCTTCACCGCCGACATGGAGGGCCACCAGCTCTACCTGCTCGGCGAGACCGACGAGGAACTGTCCGGCTCGGAGTGGGCCCACGTCATCCACGGCCACCTCGGCGGTCGCCCGCCGGCGGTGGACCTGGCCGCTGAGGCGCAGCTCGCGGACATCCTGATCAACGCGTCGCGCGACGGCCTGATCGACGCGGCTCACGACGTGAGCGACGGCGGTGTCGCCCAGGTGCTGGTCGAGTCCGCCCTGCGCGGTGGCGTCGGCGCGCGGGTGTGGGCGCCGGACGGCCTCGACCCGTTCCTGTTCCTGTTCGCCGAGTCGGCCGGCCGCGCGGTCGTCGCCGTACCGCGGACCGAGGAGGTCCGGTTCACCGACATGTGCACCGCGCGCCGCTTCCCGCACACCAAGATCGGCGTCGTCACCGGCGAGTCCCTCGATGTCCAGGACCAGTTCGAGGTCTCGCTGTCCGAACTCCGTGAGACCTGGACCGCCACCCTCCCGGCCGCCCTCGGCTGATCGAGTGGATTGGGAAGGTGCACGTCAGCTCGGCGGCCAGGTCTACCGATCTGGGCCGCCGAGTGACGCGGTACGGGAGCAGTTGATCGCTGCCGGAGTCACCGGGGTCGAGGTGCCCGACGAGGGGCCCGACGGACCGGCGTACTACGGGGAGGCGCTGCGGCGCTCGCCCGGTCCGATCACGTCGGTCTTCGCGCGGATCGCGGACGCCGAAGCCGGCGACGTCCTGGTCTTCGGGGACCGCACCTCGATGATCGCCGCGATGCTGCAGACCCTCGCCGGAACGCCGGTCGCGGACATTTTGGACGACTACGAACTCGAGCTCCGCGCGGCCGACGAGACCGCGCCGGAGCCGCTGAACGAAGGCGCCCTCAACCTGTACTGCGCGGACGCGTGCCTGGCGATGGTCGCGTTCCTCGGCTCCACAGACGTCGCCGGCTACCTCACCGCGAGCGGCCTCACCTTCGAACAACTCGACCGCCTCCGCGAGAAGCTAACCGGCTGAGGGCGGGGTCCCGATGTGGACCTCCAGTTCGGCCGGCTCGGTCATCTGGTCCCAGGCGCGGTCCTTGAGCTTGCCGGCCTGCTTCTCGGCCGCGAGCAGGGCCGCGCGCATCGCCTCGGCGTCGGTGATCTCCTGGCTGGTGACCGCGTCGGCCGCGCTGGTGGCACCCTGCACGATCTCGAGATGGGTGCCGTCCGTCGGCATCAGCTCGGCCCAGTGCGCGACGCAGTACACCTTCTCCGGGGTGTCCTGGCAGTCCGTGGTCAGGTCGGGCACCTCGTCCGGTTCGCCGATGATCGTGCCGCGGAACTTGCGCAGGTCCTCGATCAGCCGCTCGAACTGCTTCTCGATCACCGATCCGAGTGGCGCCGCGACCGACTTGCCGAAGATCCAGCGCAGCGCGAAGAGCTCCATCCCGGCCCGCACCGGCAGGTAGAGCTTCGCCCAGCTGGCGTTGATGAAGTCGGACGGATCCAGCGTGGGTTCGCGGCTGTCACCGGTCGACCACCAGCTCGGGTAGGCGACGAACGAGGCGCGCTCCCAGTCGAAGATGCGCTGCCAGTAGTCGATCTCCCAGCACTCGTCCCGGACACCGGCGGGGAACCGCTGCTCGATGATCTGCGAGATCATCTCGTTCACCGGCTCGAGGCCGCGCTTCATCCGCAGCTCCAGCGCGTCCGCGTCGGCATGGGCCTGCTCGAGAGCCGCGTCGCGCTTGTCGTTCCACGCCTGCAGCGCCGTGCGGTACGCTGCCAGGTCCGCGTTGTACTTCGTGTCCTCGCCGACCTGCTGCACGATCGTCGACTTCTCCCGGAACCGCGCCTTCAGTTGCAGCTCGATGCCGGGGCCACCCAGCCAGGACGGGCAGCCGATGTGGACCCGCACCCGCAGGACGGAGCCACCGTCCGCCGACGTCGGGTACGGCGTGCCGACGACGTACCGGCTGACGGTCTCCTGCGGCCGTCTGGTGATGACGTTGATGTTCTGCTCGATGAAGTCGGCGTCGTCGTCCCACTGCAGCGCCCCGGAGTCGAACGGTACGTCGATGTCGTAGTCGGCCCGCATGTCGCCGGTCCAGCCCCACTGGTTCGCGGGGACGACGGCCGAGGTGTTCACCTGGGTGGCAGGTGTGGTCGGGGTCGGGCCCGCGGCAGGTTCGGTCTTCTTCGGCTCCTGGGGGATCGGCGGGAGCGCGGCGGTCGCGGCAGCCATGATCGCCTCGCGGCCTTTCAGGATCCGGCCGAAGAAGGTGTTCGCGGGATCCTTGATGCTCGGTGCCCAGCACAGCCGCGCGCCGTACCGCTCCTGCTGCAACTGCAGGCGTTGCAGCACCTTGAAGTAGTGCAAGGTGATCGGGGTGATCCGGTTCGGGTTGCGCAGGGTCCGTTTCGAGGTGGACTCGAAGCCGGACTCGGTGACCAGTTTGAAGTCGGTCTTGTGCTGGGTGCGGTACTTCGCGGCCACCTTGGAACTGGCCGTCTGGTTGTCCTTGACCGCCCGCCGGGCCGTCTCCTGATGCGCGTCGGTGACGTTCTTCGTGTACGCGATCGTGTGGCTGGCGTTGAACTTGCCCCAGAAGAACTCCGGGCTGTGGTACTCGCCGGTGTGGCTGGCGTTCAGCCCCCAGCTGTCGGTGAGTGACCGCTGCCGCTCGAAACCTTCCTGCAGTTCGGTGCTCAGGCTGCTGGTCAGCTCGACGTCGAACTGCCGCTCGGTCTCGTCCTGTTCCTCCAACGTCAGTTGGCGTTTCGTGTACGTCTTCTGCTCGAGCACGACCTCCTCGCCGGGCGCGAGCGCGAGCGCGTACAGGTGCTCGCCGAGCGCGAACCCGGCCGGCCGGATCCTGGTCCGGTCCAGGAAGGCGTAGCCGAGGTCGGACTGAAGGAGCCCGGCCACGAACTCGGTCTCCTGGCTGCCGAGGATCGTCGGGCGCGACTGCGGCCGTTCGGCGAACACCATGGTCGAGTCGGTGTACGGGAGGTTCTCGTCGGCGGCGTCCATGTTGTTGGCGTCCCAGAGCCGGCTCAACCCGAGCTTCTTCAGGATGCCGGGCAGCCGGTCGCGATCGAGGCCGCCGTAGCGCAGCGCCTCCAGCAGTTGCTGCTTGGCGTAGAACGGCAGGATCGGTGTGACCTCGTCGTCGAACGTGATCAGCACCGGGACGAAGTAGTTGGAGTACACGTACCGGTCGGAGAAGGCGGCGGCGAAGCCGAGCCCGTCGGTGTCGATATCGGCGACGACCACTTTGCTCATCGTTGATTCCCCCTCGGGCGGACGGCCCGATCGACTACTTGAACAGCGAATTCAGACCCTTGTAGGTCATCTCGTGCGACAGGACGTAGAACAACTCACCGAACACGGACTGCAAGGCCGCCTGCCGTACGACGGTCTCCCGTACGGCGTGCGTGGTCAGCTCCTCCAGCCCTTTCACCACCTCGGCCGGGACCCCGCCCTTGCCGGCTTTGACGTAGGCGTCGGCGATCGCCTCCCAGTTGCCGTCGAACTCCCCGCCGAGGTCTTCCGCGACCTTGCCCCAGGTTTCCTCGAACTTCTCCAGCTTGGTCGACGACGTCCAGTCCACGTTCGTGACGCGGCGCGCGTTCGGGTCCAGCAACAGCAGATCCGACTTCAGGTCGCCGACCGTGGTGGTCGTCTTCCAGCCGAACCGCTTGCTCAGGTGACTCGCGAGCGCCCGCTCGGTATCGGCCGCGCCCTTGGCGTCGAACCCGACCAACTTGAGCAACAGCTCGCGATCGGGATGTTCGAGCAGCATCTGGGCGATGGTCCGGCCGAGCGCGCGGTCCGCCCTGGTGAGCAGCGGTCCGAGTTCGGGAGCCGACGACTTGATCGTCTCCAGCGTCACCTTGAGCGTCTTCTCCGTGATCGGCAGCACTCCCGGTGCGACCTCGCCGATCAGCTTCGCCACCTCGATCTCCATCGCCCGGTGGATGATCTGGCCGAGTTGCCCCGGATTGACCCGGCCGAGTTTGCGGAGCTCGACGAAGGCGGCGTACGCGACCTGCTGGAGGAAGCCGTTCAGTTGCGTCGTGAGCCGGCGGGCCAGTTGGCCCGCCCTGGTCGCGTAGGTCACCGCAGTGGACAGGTTGGCGGGCGTGGCGGGTTTCAGAAGTGGCGCGAATGCCTCGTCGAGCTTGGCAAGGATGGCATCCAGCGCCTGGTCGAGCTCGGCTCGTGTCGCCTGGCGGCCGGCCGACGACACCAGTTCGGAGGTCGCTGCCATGAAGACCGGCTTGTTGTTCTGGCTCACCAGTACGCCGTACCCGGTGCCCGCGCCCGCTCCGGCGAACGCTTCCGCGTGGGCGGCCTGGAAGACCGCCGACAAGGTGAGCTCGCCCTGCGCCAGAAAGGCCCGGCCCTCGCGGATCAGCGGCCGTAGTACTTCGGGTGGGAAGAGCGTGCGGAGCAGATCCATCCCGACCCGCGGTGCGGCCTCGATCACCGCCTTGCCGATGGCGATCAGGACCGCGGCGAGCTGGCGGGTCAGCAGCGCGAGCTGGGCCGCGGCGCCACGGAGTACGCCGACCAGGAGTGGCGCGTAGCGGATCGCCGCCTTGACGGCGACCTTGAGCAATGCCATCAGCTCGGCGATGCCGACCAGCAGTTGGTAGAGGTCGCCGGCGATCCGGCCGAGGCGTTTGCCGGCCGCGAACCAGTCGAGGTTCTCCAGGTCGTGCTCGAACTCCCGGTTCCAGTCCCGCCAGACCTTGAGCAGCTTGGCCGGCAGGGTGGTCGGATCGAGTTCGTCGAGCAGCGCGGAGAAGACCTGCTTGACCACCGCCACCTGCTCGTCGAGCCGGTTCAGTCCGGCATCTGGTTCGGTGGCGAGCAGGTACAGGGTGCTGAAGCCTTCGTTCTGCAGCCGGCCGACCAGTTGGAGCAACTTAACCAGATCGACCACGACAGTGGCGTACGACGCCGCGACCCCGACCACGAAGCCCTCGAAGAACAGCTTGGGGTTCACGGTGTTCCAGAACGAGTAGTGCCGGATCGCGTCCATCAGGATCGGATCCAGCCCGAGCAGGAAGCCGCGGAAGGCGGAGTCGCGGTCCACCTCGAGCGCGGCCAGGGCGAAGAACTCCTCGGCGAGCCCGAGCCGGGCCAGCAACCGGACCAGGTCCCACACGTTGTCCGCGGTGATCCGGCCGCGCATCGCGTCCAGCACCCGGGTGCGGGTGAGTGAACGCACGGCCTGCGCGCGGACGTAGTACTCGACGGTCAGCGCGACGAACTCGACGCGGGGATCGGGAGTGCGCTGTCCGTAGATCGAGCGCAGGGTCTCGTCCGGCACGGCCGGGACCGTGAACCAGTCCTGAATCATGATCGTGCGAGGTTGATCCGCCACCGGTCGGCCCCCTGCCTGGCGATGCCAGTCACGATGCCGCAGCCGAACAGGCGCGGGCAAGACGTCGGCGTAGTGGTCAATTGTGGCTTCGACCGGGGTAGCTGCGACTGAATCTTTCAGCAGGTCGTTTCCAACGGTTGTCGACCAGGCGTCTGGCACACTCGGAGGGAGGCGAGTGGGGAGAGTGGATGGCCGAGAAGGCGAAGCCGAATCTGGTGAATCTGACCGGGATGGCGGCTGCGGCCGGGCGGGAGGCCCGGGAGGCGGCGGCGCGCCGGAAGGTGCAGGCCGTCCGGCTGACCGACCAGGAGCGCCGGATCTGTTCGGACGATCTCGCCGAGCAGTTCGCGGTCGGCAGGCTCGACGTCCGCGAGCTGGACCAGCGGCTCGACCTGTTGCACGTGGCCGTCACCCATGGGGATCTGGTGGCTGTCTTCGAGGGACTGCCGGTCCCGCAGCTGTACCTGCGCGAACCCCGCAAACCAGGCCGGTGGCGCTGGGCGGCCTTCATCGCGACCGTCTGGCTGGCGCTCCCCTTCATGCTGGCCGGACTGGTCTTCCTGCTCTTCGGCCGTGAGGTGGCGGCCGCGATCTTCGGCATCCCGTCGACCGTCTGGGTCCTGGCCACCTGGCGCTGGGCGCGGAACGGCACCCGGGCCCGCACCGCACCCGAGCGCCGCCGCTGACCGCTACTTCTCGGGCGCCGGGCCGATCCAGAGCATCACCTTGCCCGGCGAATGCGGCTGCACGCTGTGGACGTACCAGTCAGCCGGCACCGGGTCGACCTCCTTGGCGGTGTTGACGCCGTTGACCATCTCGGTCTTGGAGTTGAAGTACGACTCTACAGACAGGCCGTGCGTGGCGAGCAGCTTCTGGACGTCGGCCACCCGCTGGTTGCGGTACGACACACCCGCCAACTCCTCGCCAGGAGCGTTGGCCTCGTTCGGTGAGGCTCGGTAGATCTCACCCGGCTTGGCGGCCCGGCCGAACTCGATCTCGGCGTGCCCCTTGAACGACTTGCTCACCTCGACGCCGTACTGGCAGCCCGGATCGCTCGCGTTCAGGGTCGCCGGGCAGTTCTCGCCAGGTTCGAGCAGGTGGAGTTGGCTGCCGTCGCTGCCGGTGTTGTAGAGGAAAGTCGCGTAGTTGCCGACGTTCGACGGCGAGACGCCGACCATCCGCACCTTGATGTCGAGCCCGAGCTTCTCGAACTGCTGGTTGTAGGCCTTGGGGTCGGCGTCCTGATCGACGACCCGAACGGTCAGGGACGTACCGCGGTCGGTGACGGACAACGCCTGCGGGAGGTCCTGACCAGGCCGGTTCGCCACCGACGCGGCGACCACTCCGCCGATGAGCAGCAGGCCGGCGGCCGCGAGCAGGAGACGGGGGCGTGCCGGCGTACGGCGTACCGGGTCTGCTGTGTCCTCGACGGTGGCGGTGATGCCGGCGGAGAGGTCGGCCCACGCGGAGTCGCTGAGCTGGGTGCTGGGGGAGGGGTCGAGGCCGCGGACGACGGCGTCGAGGTCATGCGTCTTCATGCGAAGCCTCTTCTCTGAGGGCGATCCGGGGATGGGCGGTCAGCGACCTGGCGAACCGTTTCCTTGCCCTGTGCAACCTGATCCGTACGGCGTTGCGCGTGATGCCGAGCGCGGTCGCGATCTGGGCGGTGTCGAGTTCTTCCCAGGCGACCAGCGACAACAGCTCCTGGTCGGGCTCGGACAACGACCGGAACGCGATGGCCGCCGGAGTGTTGTCCGGCATCGGTTGCGGCTCGACCTGCTCGGTCAACTCGCCGCGGAGCCGGTCCGCCAGCGCGTGCCGGCGGCCCTCGCCCCGGCGATGATTGGCCAGCGCTCGCCGCGCCACGCCGTACAGCCACGGTCTGGTCTGGTCACCGGGCGGTACGTCGTCGAGCCGCCGCCAGGCGACCAGGAAGGTGTCGGCGAGCAGGTCGGCGGCGTCGTGCCGGTCCGCTGTCCGCCGGAGCAGGTACCCGAGCACCGCCTCGCGGTTGGCCGCGAAGAACTGCTCGAACCTTTCCCGTGGTTCGTCCCGCACGCTCGCCTCGCTCACCGGTCCCGGCCGGGCCCTGGTCGAAATCTCCGTCATACCCTCCACATGTCCGCCACCCCCGCCGCCCATTTCACCCCACCCGGAGTGCACGACCTCCCGATCGATCAGGGCCTGATCATGGCCGCGTCGCGAGGCTGAAATAGCCTTGCGGGGTGATCGCCGCACAACGCCTTGCCGAGCCGGCCGACGCACCCGCCGTCGCAGAACTGATGCGTGCCTCGGTGGCCGAGCTGTTCCCCGCCTACTACGACGCCCGTCAGGTCGCCAGCGCCGCCGCCCACATCGCGATCCTCGATCTCGCGCTGATCGAGGACGGCACGTACTACGTGCACGAGGCCGGCGGCGAGATCGTCGCCTGCGGTGGCTGGAGCCGGCGCAACAAACTCTTCAACGGCTCGGCCGCGGGCGCCGACGAGCGGTTGCTCGACCCGGCGACCGAGCCGGCCCGGATCCGGGCGATGTTCGTCCGCGCCGACTGGACCCGGCGCGGACTCGGCCGGGCGATCCTGACGTCCTGCGTGGACGCCGCCCGGGCCGAGGGATTCACCCGGCTGGCGTTGATGGCGACGCTTCCCGGCGTACCGCTGTACAAGTCTTTCGGCTTCACCGAGGTCGAGGCCGTCGAGCTGCCGATGCCCGACGGCGTCGTCCTCGGCGGTGTCGCGATGGAACGCTCAGTCGATCAGATCGGAGACGCACGATGACCGCAGGCACCACCGTCCAGGCACCCGACGGCACCGAGGTCGTGCTGGGAGAGATCGGCACCCGGGTCCTGCTGGAGAACTCCCGCGTCCGCGTCTGGGAGGTCTCGCTCGCGCCCGGCGAGGCGCAGGCCTGGCACCTGCACCACAACCCGTACGTCGTACTCTGCCTCGCCACGTCGCCCTGCCACATGGACTGGCTCGACGGCAGCCCGGCCCGGCAGCTCAGTGAGACCATCGGCGGCTCGGTCTATCGCCCGGTCTCCCCGGTTCACATGCTCACGAACGACGGCGACTCGCCGTACCTCAACCGGCTCGTCGAACTGCTGGACCTCGGCGAGGAGGCCGGCGGTACGCCGTACGAGGTCGCGCCCGGCGTCGCGCAGGAGAGCGGGTTCGAGGAAGACGGCGAGATTCCCACCAAGACCGTCGTCGACGAGGCGGACGTCCGGGTCCAGCACGTCACCCTCGGCGCCGGCGAAAGCCTCACCTGGCGCACCGGCGCCTACCCGGCTTTGGTGGTGGACCTCGATCTGGGCTCACCCACGGTCACTTACCTCAACCCGGGCGAGTCCCACACGCTCCCCGCCAAGACGAGTCAGACGTCGGGCTTCAACCTCGTAGAACTCCTCTACTACTCCGCCTGACTCCTGTCGAGGAGGTCGCGGACGGCTGTGGCGCTGGTGAGGGTGAGGGCATGTGCTGCGGTCTTGGCGGCCTCGGTGAGGTCGGTCCGGCGGAGGCGGGACTTGATCACCGGCACCTGCGGGCCGACGGCGCTGAGCTCGCGGATTCCCAAGCCCGCAAGGAGAACCGCGGCCGCGGGGTCGCTCGCGAGGTCACCGCAGACTGCCACCTCGACACCGGCGGGCACCTCGCGCACGACCCGGTCGATGAGTTGGAGGACGGCCGGATCGAGCCCGTCGGCCAGCGGGGCGACGGCGCTGTTGCCGCGGTCGGCCGCCGTCGTGTACTGCGTGAGGTCGTTGGTGCCGATGCTGACGAAATCCAGGCCCTCGGCCAGCGACGAGATGCGCAGCGCGGCGGCCGGGACCTCGACCATGATGCCGACCTTCACGCCCCAGCCGGACGAGCCGATGTCGGCCAGTTCGGCCAGCGCCCAGGCGACTTCCTCGGCGGTCGTCACCATCGGGAACATCAGTTGGACCGGCGTTTCGAGCGCCACCTGACAGATCGCCCTGAGCTGGTCGCGGAGGAGTTCGGGACGCCGCCGGAACACCCGGATCCCGCGCTGGCCCAGGAACGGGTTCGCTTCCTTGCCCTGGGCAAGGAACGGTAACGGCTTGTCGCCGCCGATGTCCCAGGTGCGGATCGTGATCGGCTTCCCGCCGAGCGCGGCCGCGATCGCCCGGAACGCCTCGACCTGCTCCTCGACGGTCGGCGCCACCTGGCGGTCGCCGAACAAGACCTCCGTCCGCACCAGGCCGGACCCGTCGGCGCCACGCGCGTCCGCCGCGTCCTGCACCGATCCCACGTTCGCGAAAACCTGGATGGTCTGCCCGTCCACGGTCACCGCCGGCTGCTCCGCGTCGGCGAGCGCCGTCTCGCGCTCAGCGGTCCGCTCGCGGATCGCAGTACGGAAAACGTTTGCGTCTGGATTGACCACAAAGGATCCGGCGCGCGCGTCGAATCCGACCAGCGCGCCGGGCGGTACCTCGACCTCGCCGATCCCGGTGATCAAAGGGATTCCGCGGGACCGGGCCACGATCACGCCGTGCCCGGTCGTCCCGGCCGCCCGGACAGCGATCCCGGTGATCCGCTCGGCGTCGACGGCAGCCGCAGTAGCAGCATCCAGTTCCCGTACGACGAGCACACCCGCGTCGGCCGAGACCGGTTCGGCCGCGCCCACCAGGGCCCGCAGTACGCGATCGCGGACGCTCCGGACATCCTGCGCGCGCTCGCGCTGATACGGGTCGTCCAGCCCTTCGAAGCTCGACGCCAGCGCGTCCAGCGCAGACTTCCAGGCACGCGGCGCGTTCGCGCCTCCGCCGATCTCCTCCGCCACGGAATCGAGCACGACAGAGTCGTCCAGCAACGCCAGTTGGGCATCGAAGATCGCGGCCTCGGCGTCGCCGACCGTCTTTGCCGTCTGATCCCTGAGCGTCCGCAGTTGCTCTTCCGATGCCCGCCGCGCGTCCTGCATGCGCTGCTGCTCGTTCTCGCCGGCTCGATACCCGGCTAGATCGACGTCCCGGTCCGCCACGATGGCCGGCCCGATCGCCACATCCAGCCCGGACCCGCTCTTGCTCTGGCCGACCGACGGCCGCGCCGCCTGCGCGGCCGGTACGTCGTCGAAGTCGCGCTCGGCCAAGGCACTGATCGCAGCCAGTGCGTCCTGCGCCTCCGGACCGCTCGCTCCGACCCGCAGCCGATGACCTTGCTGCGCGTTGAGTGTCGCCACCATGCTCAGGCTGCCCGCATCGACCGGACCGCGCCCGGTCGTCAGATTCGTCAAGGTGACGCGGGCATCGAACCGCCGAGCCAGCCCGACCACCTTCGCCGCCGGCCGGGCGTGCAGTCCGTGCTCGTTGCCGACAGCAACTTCGACGAAGTTGTCTGAGGCAACCACAGCTTGGGTGGCGGCTGGGCCGTCGCCGAGGTGATCCTGCTTCCCGGCCAACCCACGGGAAGCCTCCTCCAGTACTGCGTCCAGCGGTGCTCCGGTCGAGGCCGTCACCACCGCCGCGACCAGCCCCTCGACCAGCGGCGCGCTCGACAGCTTGACCCGCTCGGCGACTTCCGGATCCACGAATTCCAAGGCCATTTCGGCACTCAGCACCGCGCTGCCCAGATCCAGCAGCACCAGTACGCCGTCCGCGCTGTCGGCCGCGCCGATCGCCTCGGCAACGGCGGCCGCGTCCGTCCCGAAGGTGGTCTCGTCCAGCCCGGCCGCGATCTCGATCACCGGACGGTCGCCCTCGCTCACCATCTCGGACGCCAGCCCCACCGCAGCCTCGGCCAGCGCGCGACTGTGCGACACCACTACGATCCCGATCACCAGTTGCCCCCTGAACGCCGGAACGCTCGTGGGGCGGGGCCCTCGGCCCTCCGGATGTCAGCGAGCATCATGCCAGCGTGCGAGCGGCCGACTCCAGCAACAGGGTCGTGCTGGTGGCGCCAGGATCCTGGTGGCCCGCGCTCCGCTCGCCGAGATAGCTGGCGCGGCCCTTCCGGGCGACCAACGGAGTCGTGGCGTCCCGCCCCTTCGCCGCCGCTTCGGCCGCTGCCGCGAGTGCCCCGGCGAGATCCGAGCCGCCGGCGACGGCCGCGTCGTACGCCTCCAGCGCCGGTGCCCAGGCGTCGTACATGGTCTTGTCGCCGAGTTCGGGCTTGCCGCGGGCAAGGATCCCGCCGACGCCGGCCTTCAGCGCCTCGCCGATCGAGGCCGGCGTGAGTTCCGCGCCGGCCAGCGCGGTCCCGAAGCGGAGGAAGAACGTTCCGTACAAGGGCCCGCTCGCCCCGCCGACCTTGCTGACCAGCGTCATCCCGGCCTTCTTCAGCATTTCGTCCACGGAGGAGAAGGTGGTCTCGTCCAGCACCGCAACAACCGCCGCGAACCCACGATCCATGTTGCTGCCGTGATCCGCATCCCCGATCGCCGAGTCGAGCTCGGTCAGGTACGCCGCATTCTCATGCAACACCCGCGCCGAGTCCCGCAACCAGTTCGCGAAGTCGTCCACACCCATGCTCACGCGCCCCAGCGTAGGCCGGGGGTGTTCACTGGGGCGTCCCAGAGGCGTACCAGTTCGTCGTCCACCTTCAGGAGCGTGACCGAGCAGCCGGCCATCTCCAGGGAGGTGATGTAGTTGCCGACCAGCGAGCGGGCCACGGTGATCCCGGCGCGATCCAGCAGTTGGTGGACCTCGTTGTACATCAGGTAGAGCTCGATCAGCGGCGTACCGCCCATCCCGTTCACGAACGCGATGACCGAATCGCCTTTGCTGTAAGGAAGATCGCCGAGCACCGGGTCGACCAGCATCCCCGCGATCTCCTTGGCCGATGCCAACGGCAACCGTTGCCGGCCGGGCTCGCCGTGGATGCCGATACCGACCTCCATCTCGTTCTCGGCCAGCTCGAAGGTGGGCTTGCCAGCGGCCGGCACCGTGCAGGACGTGAGCGCCATCCCCATGCTGCGGCCGTTGTCGTTCACGCGCTTGGCGAGGTCGGCGACCTCCTGCAACGGGCGGCCTTCCTCGGCGGCGGCGCCGACGATCTTCTCCAGCAGCACGGTCACGCCGACGCCGCGGCGACCGGCCGTGTACAGGCTGTCCTGGACGGCGACGTCGTCGTTAGTGACCACGGACAGGACCTCGGTGCCCGCGTCGACTGCGGCCAGTTCGGCGGCCATCTCGAAGTTCATCACGTCGCCGGTGTAGTTCTTCACGATGTGCAGGACGCCGGCGCCCGCGTCCACCGCCTTGGTCGCGGCCATCATCTGGTCCGGCACCGGAGAGGTGAACACCTCGCCCGCGCACGCGGCATCGAGCATCCCGAGCCCGACGAACCCGCCGTGCATCGGCTCGTGCCCCGACCCGCCACCCGAGATCAGGCCGACCTTCCCGGCTCTGGGAGCTTCCTTGCGGTAGACGATCCGGTTCTGATGATCCACCCGTAGGCGATCAGGGTGCGCGGCCTCCATCCCCAGCAGCGCTTCACTCACAACATCGGCAGGGTCGTTGATGAGCTTCTTCATGGACCCATCTGAGCACACCGGACGCCGCAAGGGGAGCCCCCGAAGTCCGTACGCCGTCCGCGGCCGCGGCTCGCCGTACGGCGGGATCGGTTCAGCCGGCCTGGGCCGCGGCCGCTTCGGACAGTAGCGGGATCGCACGGATCGGGCCGCTGAGCGTGAGCATGACGGCCGACAGCGCCATGATCCCGCTGAAAATGATCAGTGCGGTGCGAGCACCGGCATGGGCCAGCAGGATCCCGCCGAGTGCGGGGGCGAGCGGAGTCGTGGCGTTGGCCAGGAAGCCGATCGCACTCTGGGCCCGTCCCTGCATCCCGTCCGGCGTGATCATCACCTGATAGCCGAACAGCCCGGAGTTGAACGCGGGAACCAGGAAGATCGCCCCGGCGAGCAGAACGATCAGGATGACCGGGCGAGTCAGGAACGCGGTCGCCGCGAACGCCAGCGTGATGATCCAGGCCGCCACGATCCCCAGCCTGCCGGTTTTGAACCGGCGAAGCAGCGCCGGTGCTGCGACCGCGCCCAGCACGCCGCCGATGCCGATACCGGTCTCCAGCAACCCGATCGTCGAGGCGTGCACGCCTCTGCGCTGCAGATTGAGGATCAGCACCAACAGCGCCCCACCGGCGGCGAAGTTGATCAGCGTCGCGGACGCCGCCATCGCCCGGATGGCCGGTTGACGGACGACCCACTTGAGCCCGGTTCGGATCGCCCGCAGCATCGGCTCGTGCTTGTCCCCATCGGGCCGCGGTGCCGGCAGCCGACGGCGGATCGTCATCAGCATGAAGGTCATGAACAGGTAGGACACGGCGTCGAAGGCGATCGGCAGCACGCGGCCGACCGAGTAGAGCGCTCCGCCCAGCGGTGCACCGAGCAGCCCGGCGACGTGCTGGCGGCCCTCGTTGGCGGCCATCGCAGTACCCAGGTCCTGCGGTTCGACGATGGTGCGGAGCGCGGCATTCTGCGCCGGCATGAAGAACGCGTTGCCGGCGCCACTGCCGAAGGCGACGACGATCAGATGCACGATCGTCAGCCGATCAAGCCGGCCCGCGATCGCGACCGAGCCGTACAGCACGGTACCGACCAGACCACAGCTGACCAGCACCTTCCGCCGGTTGAGCCGGTCGACCAGCGCTCCCGCCGGCAGCGAGACCACCGTGCCGCCGAGCGCAGCCGCAGTACCGACCAGCCCAGCCTGAACCGGCGACCCGGTGATCGCCATCGCCAGCAGCGTGAACACGAACGAACTCATCGCCGTACCGAGCGAGCTGATGCTCTGCCCACTCATCAACCGGAGATAGTCCCCGTTGTGCAGCAGACGTCTGGGTCCGGCCATGCCGCGAGTCGGTCAGTCCTTCGGGCGTAGGAGGGGGCGGACGACTTCGCGGGCGTCGTGGATGCGGGACTTGATCGTGCCGAGGGGGGCTCCGACCTCGGCGGCGATTTCTTCGTAGGAGAGGCCGTAGACGTCGCGGAGGACGAGCGGGGTCACCATCTGCGGACGGTCGCGTTCGAGGGTTTCCAGGGCTTCGAGCAGGTCGAGCCGGGTGCCCGCGATGACGCTGGTGGTCCGCGGGTCGGGCTTCTCCATCTGCTCGGGGTTGTGGGCCGCCTGGGCGGTGCGCTTGAGCTTGCGGTACGTCGAGCGGGCCGAGTTCGCCGCGACCGAGTGCACCCAGGTGGAGAAGCTGCTGCGGCCGGAGTACGTGTGGATCTTGGTGGCGATGTTGAGCAACGCCTCCTGAGCGGCGTCCTCGGCGTCGGCGGAGTACGGCAGCACACTGCGGCAGATCCGCAGGACGCGGGGATGGACCTGCCGCAACAGGTCGTCCATCGCGTTCTTGTCACCGCCGGCGGCACGCTCGGCCAGGACGGCCAGCTCGTCGGTCGGGCTGCTGCTTTCGCTCATCTGCGCCTTCGTTGTCAGCGGTCCCCCGGGCGTGGGACTCCGAGTACTCCATAATGCCTTGTATGGGGGTCCCATCCAGACTAGGCCGGTACGTCGTGCGCCGACGCCTGGGCTCAGGCGGTTTCGCGACGGTTTGGCTCGCGTACGACGAGCAACTGGACGCGGAGGTCGCCGTCAAGGTGCTGGCCGACAACTGGGCGCACGACGACTCGGTACGCCGCCGCTTCCTCGAGGAGGGCCGGTTCCTGCGCCGGGTCGAGTCCGAGCACGTCGTCCAGGTCCACGATGTGGGCGAACTGGAGGACGGCCGGCCGTTCCTGGTGCTCACGTACGCCGACCGCGGCACGCTCGCGGACCGGTTGAAGAAGGAGCCGCTGGTCCTCGAGACCGCGGTCGGCGTGATCGTCCAGGTGGGTCGCGGCCTGCAGGCGCTGCACCGGCGCGGGTTGCTGCATCGCGACGTGAAGCCCGCCAACGTGCTCTTCCGCAGTACGGACGAGGGGGACAGGGCGGTCCTGTCCGACCTGGGCCTGGGCAAATCGCTGGACGAGGTGTCCAGGATCACGATGCCTGGCGGTACGCCGTCGTACGTCGCCCCTGAGCAGGCGATGGGGGACCGCCTCGACCAGCGAGCCGATCAGTACTCGCTCGGCGCTGTTGCGTACGCCGCGTTGACCGGCCGCTCGCCGCACCAGGTCGACGGTCTGGGTGCCGCCGGGCGCGTCCAGGCGCCGCCTCCGCCGAGCTCGCTGGGATTCGCCGTACCCGACCGGGTGGACGCTGCGATCGTGCGCGCTCTCGACCCCGACCGCGAGAAGCGCTGGCCCGACGTCGCCACCTTCACCCGCGAACTCGTCGGAGCTCTCGACGAGACCACCCAGCACTTCGTCACCCCCGTCAAGACCGCCTCGGCCGGCGTCGCCGACGTGCAAACCGAGCCGGCAACGGCTGACGCCGAGACCGCGACGGTCGACCCCGCCGGCGAGACCACCTCCCTGAGCGACTCGAACGCGCCGACCGTGATCAAACCCACCGACGACACCGCCGCAGCCTTAGCCACTCCAGCCGCCGGCGCACAAGCGTCAGGCACCGCGGGGGTCGGCACCGCCGACGCCACCGGCGCGGAAGCAGTAGTCGGCGCTGGCGCTGGCGCTGAGACGAGCACGGGAACCGGCATCGACGGTGGCGTCGGCACGATCGCCGGCACGGGAACCGGCGCTGGTTCCTCGGCTGCTGATCGCGCGAACGTCGCGTCGGCGCCTGTTGGTCTGCTCGGCACCCAAGGCACCGACCCGGTCGGCGCGACCGCTGCGCCGACGAAGCGACGGCGACGCGGTCGATGGGTTGTCGCCGCTTTGCTCGCCCTGATCCTCGGTGGCGGCGCGGGCTTCTTCGCGGAGCGGTACTACGAACCGCGTCGCGTCGTCCCCGTGACGCAAGGCAGTTTCACCGCGAAGGTGCCCAAGGAGCTGGCCGGCTTCGTGGTCCAGGGCAACTGGCGTCCGCCGGGCAGTCCGACCGATCGCCCCGCCTTCCGCGTCAGCCGGGACGACACCTGGACCGCGCCCGGAACCTCCACCCGCGGACTGTTCGTCGGAGTGATGCCGCAGGCAACCGATCCGGACAAGAAGCTGACCGGCGGGGCGCAGTACGGGTGCAACAGCGACAACGAGCTCACCAGGAGCAGCATCAACGGCTACGACGCCGTGGACAGGATTTCGACCGGCTGCCCCGGCGGGAATATGCTGCTCCAGCGAGTCGCGACCTTCCCCGGCGGCTACTCCCTGCTCGTCCAGGTGCAGGTGTCAGCGGCCGATCAGGCCCGCGCGCTCGCGATTGCCAATTCGATCTCCTACGCCGGTGATGGGAACTCGTGAGGATTGACGTCGAACGGCTCCGGCCGTCACCCGCTCTGCTCCAGTCCGGACGTCGTCGTTTCTACCGGCTGCGCTCTGTCGTGTTCCGGACCATCTGGCCGCGCTGACGAGATCGTCAGCCAGGTGAGCAACGCCGCGGCCAACCACAACCCGGCACCGATCCACGCCAGGTGATGCAGCCCGCGGACGAATCCCGCACTTGTCGCCGGGCTGCCCACAACCGCGCCGTACAAGGCGATTCCGAGCGCTCCGACGGCCTGGCGGGCAGTGTTGTTCACTCCGCTGGCGAAGCCGGCGCGATCGGCCGGCAGTGAGGCGATCGCCGCGCTGACGACCGCGGCGGTGAGGAACCCCATCCCGATGCCGAGTCCGAGCTCGACCGGTACGACGACGGCGTACGCGCTGCTGGGCCGCACCAGCAGCAGGCAAGCAGATCCTGCAGCCCCGAGCAGTAGTCCTGCCGTCATCGGCAGCCGTGGCCCGAGCCGAGCGGTGATCCGCCCGCTGACAGGCCCTAGTACCGCGAGGGGCGCGAACAACGGCAGCAGCTCCAGTCCCGCCCGCAGCGCCCCGTGCCCGAGCCTCTCTTGCAGGTAGAGAGTCATCACCAGGATCGTCCCGAGCCCGACAAGGTTCATCAGCCCGGCGATCACGTTGCTGCCGACGAATGCACGGTTCAGCACCAGCCGCGACCGGGCCGCCGGGCCACCGGGCTCCCGAGCCGGGACAAGCCGTACGGCGAGGGGAATGGCGGCTCCGATGAGTGGCAGGTTGATCAGGAACACAGCGCGCCAACCGAAGGCACTGACCAGCAGGCCGCCCAGGATCGGGCCTGACGGCAGAGCGAGGGCACCGGCGCCGGCCCAGATACCGACAGCCCGGGCGCGAGCGGCGCCGTCGGCGTACAGGTCGGTGATGACGGCGAGCGTGCCAGGCAGCAGGAGCGCGGCGCCTACGCCTTGCACGGCTCGAGCAGCGACGAGCACCTCGATGCTGGGTGCGACACCGCAGCCCAGCGACGCCAGGCCGAAGACGCTGAGTCCTGTCAGCACCACCTTGCGATGGCCGGTCCGGTCACCGGCGGCGCCGCAGATCAGGAGCAGGGCCGCGAGCGTGATCATGTAGCCGCTGACCACCCATTGCTGACCGGCCAGGCTGGTGTGCAGGTCGAGCCGGAGCGCGGGCAACGCCACGTTCACGACGGTGACGTCCAGTTGAACGAGGAAGATCCCGACGCAGAGCACCGCGAGCAACATGGTTCCAGTCTGGCCCGGTAACACTTCGGGGTTCGTCGAAGTGTGCCGGTGCCACCATGGAGCCATGGAACGAGCCGGAGACGCAGATGTCGCCGCAGCCGCCGCGCTGCTGGCTGAACCGGCCAGAGCCAAGGTACTGATGGCGTTGGCCGACGGGAGAGCCCTGCCTGCCTCGCTGCTGGCAACAGAGGCGGGTGTCTCTGCCCAGACCGTCAGTTCGCATCTCCGCAAGCTGCTGGACGGCGGACTGCTCACAGTGGAGACCTCCGGCCGCCACAGGTACTACCGCCTCGCCGGTCCGGAGGTAGCCGCCGCAGTCGAAGCGGTGGCCAGGATCGCTCGCCCACAGCCGATCAGGTCGCTACGGCAGAGCACCAGAGCGGCAGCGCTCCGCGAGGCCCGCACCTGCTACGACCACGTCGCCGGGCGGCTCGGAGTCGCCCTACTGGAAGCCCTCGTACGCCGGGAGGCGCTCCTGCGAACTGATGGCGGCTCCGGCGCGGAGCGGCGACCAGACGACCCACTGGCTCAGCAATTGCCGCACGGCCCGTACGAGCTGGGCCCGGCCGCACCCGAGATCTTCGGCGAGCTCGGCATCGACCTGTCGGCAGGCGGCTCGTCGCGCCGCCTGTTGCGGTTCTGCGTCGATTGGAGCGAACAGCGACACCACCTGGCCGGCCGCCTCGGCGCAGCGCTCGCGACCGCACTCTTCGACCGCGCCTGGATCGCCCGCCGCCCCCACCACCGCGCGATCGACCTCACCTCCGCCGGCCGGGCCGGCCTGACCGAACTCAAGTTATTGGCCTAAGGCAACTAAAGCGGCGAGTCCTTCCGGGTGACGCTGTCGGTCGCATGATCGAGCACGTCGAGCAGAGCATCCGCGTCCTGCGGCAGCCCGGTCGAGCTCATCTCCACGGCGACTTTGCCACTCGCGTCCAGGGCGGCCCATCGCACGAAGACGTACCGAAGCGTTGTCGCTCCAGCGGGCAGGTAGCTGTACGACAGCGTGGCGGTCCGGCCCGACGGGTCAACCTTCTGGCTGATGATCGTGAGTATCTGGTCAGCCGGGACCTGGGTTTTGAGCACCCCGATCCGTATCTCCATCGAGGCGGCCGGTGGCCGGGTCAGGCTGAAGCCGGACTCGATGCGGACCCAGCGCTTGGCGGTCGGATCGGTGAACCGGGCCTCACGTTTGGGGTCGGGCTGGGTCATCCACCAGTTCCGCGGCACCTTCACCGTGACCCTGGAACGCACCACGCCTTCGGTGTCGAACTCACGGGTCTGGTAGCTCAGGTCGTCGGCTCGCAGCGGCGCGGAGTTGTCCGGTGTCGGGGTCTTCCGTGGCTTCACCGGAACCGTCGGTGTGGTCGTCGGTGCGGGTGTCGGCGTCGAGTCCGTCGGGGTCACAGCGCCCAGCGGTACGGCGCGGCCGCTGGGCTCCGAGGCCGCACTCGTCAGCAGCCCGAGGCCGTAACCGCCTGCTCCCCCGAGCACGGTCGCCGCGAGCAGGCCAGAACCGAGCAGAGCGCGCCCGATCCCACGTCCGGCCACGATCACCCCTCCTCCCGGTCCACCCAACTACGCTCCTTTGACACGCTAGCCCGCCCGCGAGTTCGCTCCGCTCGCCGACCTGTCACCCAACCGTGATCCTCAGCCGGTCTGGTGGACCGAGCGGGAGGTTTCGAGGAGCAGGGCGCGGAGGGCGGCCGCGTCCTGTGGCAGGCCGGTGATGCTCATCTCCACCGTCGCGTTGTCGTCGCCATCGGTTGCGATCCAGCGGACGATCACGTAGCGGAGGGTTTTCTTCGGGATGTAGGTGTAGGTCAGGGTGGAGACCGTCCGCGTCTCTCCGTTCGCCTCGAGCTGCTCGTCGGTCTGCGAGAGGATCCGAAGATCGTTCTCGTAGGGCTGACTCGATTTCAGGTTGGCCACGAGTTGGGCCATCGAATCAGTGGTGGACGTCGCCGGTGGTGGAAGTGCCGACTCGACCCGTACCGCACGCTCTTTGAGCGGATCGAGGAACTTCACCTCGCGGGGCATTTTCGGATCCCGGGTCAGCTGCCACCCGCGCGGGATCCTGATCGCCAGGCCCAACGGTGAGCCGGCGTCGTCGTGGATCGTGAAGTTCTGGGTGTGGAAGTTCAGCTCATCGGTGGTCAGCGGCGGCACCGCGGACGGCTCGGGTGTCTTCCTGGGGAGTGGGGGATCGGTGGCACGGGCGCTCAGGGGTGCGGGTGGCGCGACTTCGTGGACGGTGGCCGGTGCGGTGAATTCGCCGCCGTAGTAGCCCGCGGCGGCGCCGGCGACGGCGAGCAGGACGATGCCGCTCGCCAGGACCGATGTCCTCACCCGGCCACCAGGTCCCAGAAGGCCAGCTCGAAGCGGACCACCCGGTCGAAGGCGGCGGTGAGGTCCGCGGTCAGTTCCTCGCGATCCACCAGTACGCCGAGCTGTTCGACGTACGCCGCGAACTCCGGCGACGACCAGTTCGCGATGAATCCGGCGTACTGCGTGTCCGGGCCGGTCGTGTCGCGGACGGATGCCCAGGCGTCGTAGTACGCCTTCTCGACGGCCCAGAGGACGGTGATGCCGAGCGGCCAGCCGGCGCGGGCCGATGCGGCCAGATAGGAGGTGTAGCCGAGGTTGAGCAGGGAGGGTTCGACGTCGAGGTCCAGGCCACGGTCGGCCGCGGCCGCTTCGAACAGTTCCAGCTCGGGGACGAGTGCGGCCAATCCGCCGGCCAGCACTTCCCGGGCCTGGTCGTCCGGCGCGATGGCGGTCAGTTCGGCGAGGAACGCACGGAACGACCGGACGAAGTAGTAGTCCTCGGCCAGCCAGCGATCGAAGGCGGCGCGGGGCAGCGTGCCCGCCGAGGTCTGCGCCACGAACGGGTGGTCCAGGATGAGTTTCCAGGCTGTCTCCTGGCCACTCAACAGGGCACGGGTCGTCTCAGGCACAGCGCCCATTCTGACATCCGCGCCAGTCAGGCCGCCCTGCGCTGGGGCACGCTGGGGCTGAATCCTTTCAATTGATCGCGCCGGACCTCTTGACACCTCCTCCAAGGCGTCCGTAGCGTGCCCGGCGTGAGGAAATTAACACCTCATTTCGAGTAGTTCACGCCAATCAGCGATATTTTCTGGAGCGTTTCACGCTCCGAGCTCAGGAGGAACCGTGGCATCCGTAATCGAGCGTCCCGTCAGCCGCCGGCGTCTCCTGCAGCTGATGGGAGGGGCAGCGGCGGTCGGCACCCTGGCGGCCTGCGGCGGCAAGTCGTCCGGCGGCGGTGGCGGCCAGCTGAAGATCATCGGTGCGGGCAGCCAGGAGGCCGGGCTCCGCAAGGCGCTGGAGGAGTACAAGGCGAAGAACGCCGACTTCGACTTCAACCTGTCCTTCTCGCCGGCCGACCAGTTGCAGACCGCGCTGCGGGCGCAGTTGGCCGCCGGTAACGCGCCGGACCTGCACGCGGTCTACCCGGGCAACGGCAGCGCGATGTCGATGGTCCAGCTGAGCAAGGCGAACCTGCTGGCGGATCTGAGCGACCAGGCCTGGACCCAGAAGATCCCGTCCGGGTTCAAGGGTGCCTTCCAGCAGGACGGCAAGACCCGGATCTTCTCGCCCGGCACCAGCGTGCTCGGGGTCATCTACAACAAGAAGGCCTTCGCCACCGCCGGCGTCCAACCGCCGACGACCTGGAGCGAACTGCTGACCGTGTGCGAAACCCTGAAGAAGAAGGGCATCGTGCCGCTGGCCCTCGGCGCCCAGACGCCGTGGGTGACGCAGTTGATCAACTATGCCCTCGTGCCGGGCACGGTGTACGCCAAGCAGCCCGACTTCGACGACAAGATGGCCGCGGGCTCCGCGACGTTCGCCGGTTCCGGTTGGGCCGATGCGATGAACAAGTACCTCGAACTGCAGAAGCGCGGGTTCTTCAACCCCAACCCGAACGGTACGACGTACGAGCAGGCCACCTCGATGGTCGGCACCGGCAAGGCGGCGATGGCGGTCCAGGTCTCGGCCGTCCTGCAGGCCTATCGCGAAGCCGCGCCGTCGCCGGACGACCTCGGCATGTTCCCGCTCCCGGCCACCGACAACGCCGCGGACAACTGGATCCCGGGCGGCATCGTGGTCGGTATCGCGGTCAGCGCCAAGAGCAAGAAGGCCGACCAGGCCCGCAAGTTCGTCGAGTTCTGCGGTCAGCCCGAGGTCGTCAGCGCCTGGGCCGAGGCGATCGCCTGCGTCCCGCTGTACTCCGAGGGCGAGGCGAAGGTGGACCCGGTACTGAAGCCGTTCCTGCCCTTCCTCGCGAACAACAAGGCGGTCCCGTTCATGGACCAGCGCTGGCCGAACGCCGAGGTCCAGCCCACCCACTTCGCCGTCGTCCAGGAACTGCTCGGCGGGAAGACCACGGTCGACGGAGCCCTGAAGAAGATGGACGAGGCCTACCGGAAGAGCGCATGACGGCGGTCATGTCGCCGCCCGTCACGCCGGTCCCCCCGCCGGTACGACGGGTAGGCCGGCGTGGTGGGATCGCGCCGCCCTGGTTGTTTGCTGCTCCGGCGCTGCTGGTCTACGCGCTGGTGATGTTGTACCCGAGCATCGTCGGGGCCGGATCGGCCTTCACCGATTGGTCCGGGGTGGGGGAGCAGCGATCGTTCGTCGGGCTGGCGAACTTCAAGCAGTTGCTGCACGACGACCAGGCGCTCGGAGCGCTGCGGAACACCCTGTTCCTGACGGTCGCGATCGTCGTGGTGCAGAACGGGCTCGGGTTGCTGCTCGCGCTCGGCGTCCACACCACCATCAAGAGCCGGATGGTGCTGCGGGTGATCTTCTTCGCGCCGGTCGTGGTGAGTCCGGTGATGGTGTCGTTCCTCTGGAAGTACGTCTACAACCCGGCGCCGGACGCAGGCCTGAACGCCGCGCTGAACGCGGTCGGCCTCGGCTCGCTACGACAGGACTGGCTGGGTAATCCGTCGCTGGCGATCTGGTCGGTCGCCTTCACCGTGATCTGGCAATGTGCGGGCTACTCGATGGTGATCTTCCTGGCCGGCCTCGAAGGCGTGCCGCAGGAACTGCACGAGTCGGCGATGGTGGACGGGGCCGGCACGGTCGCGCGGTTCCGGCACATCACCTGGCCGCTGCTGGCACCGGCCGTGACGATCAACGTGATGCTGTCCACCGTCGGCGGGCTGACGCTGTTCACCCAGATCATCGCGATGACGAACGGTGGACCGGGCTACGCCACCGACACCTTGTCGACGGTGCTCTACAAGCAGGCGTTCGTGTTCGGCAAGTTCGGCTACAGCACCGCGGTCGCGCTGGTGCTGGCGATCTTCGTCGCGGCCGTGTCGTTCATCCAGATCGGCTACCTGCGGTCCAGAGAGACGGCCGCATGAGAACCGGATACCGCCCGCGCACCTTCGTACTGGAACTCGTCATGGTGGCCGCCGCCGTCGCCTTCCTGTTCCCCGTCTACGCGCTCGTCACGCTGGCGTTCAAGGATCCCGGCCAGATCGCGAACGCTCCGCTGTCGCCACCGAACCCGCCGTCGGTGAAAAGCTTCGGTACGGCGTGGCAGTCGGCCTCGCTCGGCTCGGCGCTGCTCAACAGCACGCTGATCACCGTGTCCAGCGTGATCGCGCTGATCGTGCTCGGCTCCCTGGCGGCGTACTTCCTGGCGCGCCGGGCGTCGCGGCTGAGCTACAGCCTCTACATCCTGTTCCTGGTCGGGATCATCCTGCCTTTCCAGCTCGGCATGATCCCGCTCTACCAACTCGTCAACGATCTCGGGCTGCTCGGGACCTATCAGGGCATGATCCTCTTCTACACCGGGATCCAGTTGCCGTTCACCGTCTTCCTCTACACCGGATTCATCCGGTCCCTGCCGGCCGACTACACCAACGCGGCCCTGATCGACGGGGCCTCGCACCTGCAGGCGTTCGGGTACGTGATCTTCCCGCTGTTGCGGCCGATCACCGGCACCGTGCTGATCCTCAACGCGGTCCACATCTGGAACGACTTCTTCACCCCCTTGCTGTACCTCGGCGGTTCCGGCCGGGAGACCGTGCCGGTCCGGGTCTTTGCCTTCGTCAACGAATACACCTCGGACTACGGATTGGTCGCGGCCGGCCTGGTGCTCGCCGCGCTGCCGATCCTGGTGGTCTTCCTGATCCTGCAGCGCTACGTCATCCGCGGCTTCTCCAGCGGCCTGAAGGGATAACCAGTGCCACTCCCCGACCGCCTGGCAGCGGCTCTGACCGATCCGCCCAGGTCCTTTTCACCCGTACCCATCTGGTGGTGGAGTGGCGAGCCGCTGGACCCGGCCAGGTTGCGCTGGCAACTCGAGCGCTTCGTCGAGGGGGGTGTCTATCAACTGGTCGTGCTCAACCTGGCACCGGCCGGCTCCGACCACGGCTGCGATGCCGACGATCCACCGTTCTTGTCCGAAGCCTGGTGGGACATCTTCCTCGGCGTCTGCTCCGATGCGGAGGAACTCGGCGTCTCGCTGTGGTTCTACGACCAACTCGGCTTCTCGGGCGCGGACCTGCAGGCGAAGCTGGTGGCCGGCCGTCCGGCGTACGCCGGTCGTCGGTTGCAGCGGGCAACAATCGAGGGGACCGGGCGACTGGTTCTCCACTGCCCGGCGGGAGGGCGGCCGATCGCGGCGGTGCTCGAACCGCTGGATGGGGGCTCAGGGCAACCGGTGACGACGACGGGTGACCGCGCCGAGTGCGAGGCGCCGACGGAGTCGCGGCTCTCCTTGTTCTACGAGACGGATCACGGGTTCGACTACCTGAGTGCCGAAGCCTGTACCGCGTTGCTCGACCAGGTGCACGGGGAATTCGCCCGCCGGCTGGGAGACAGGCTCGGCAAGGTGGTGGTCGGGTCGTTCCAGGACGAGCTTCCCTCGATGCCCACCTGGTCGGCGGACTTCGCCGAGCAGTTCGTCAGCAGCTACGGGTACGACTTGCGGGACCGCCTCGGGGCCTTGTGGGGGAGTCCGTCGCCGGATGCCGACCGGGTGCGGCGCGACTATCACGCACTTCGTGCAGCGCTGGCCGAGGAGGCGTTCTTCAAGCCGCTGTACGAGTGGCACGAGCACTACGGCTTGATGGTCGGCTGCGACCAGCAAGACCCTGCCCGTGCGGGCCGTCCTGTCGAGGGTGTTCAGTTGTACGCCGACTACGCGCGCACTCATCGCTGGTTCAGTGCACCCGGTTCGGATCATCACGGTGACGCGCGGATCCATTCGTCGCTCGCCCACCTCTACGACCGGCCGCGAACCTGGATCGAGGCGTTCCACTCCACCGGCTGGGGCGGCACGCTGGAGGAGACCTTCGACTGGTTGCTGCCGTGGCTGCGAACGGGCGCGACCCTCTACAACCCGCACGCGGTCTACTACACGACCCGCGCCGGCTGGTGGGAGTGGGCTCCGCCCTCGACCGATTGGCGCCAGCCGTATTGGCGGCACCACAAGCACTTCGCCGACGCGGTCGCCCGGCTGTGCGCGGTCCTGTCGATGGGGCGGCACGTCTGCGACGTCGCCGTACTGTTCCCCAATGCGACCGCCCAGGCAGGCCTGACCATGGACGGGCCCGGTCCCGAGGCGGTCAGGGCTCAGGAGGTGTATCGGGAGCTGATCGGCGACGCGACCTGGTTCGCGCCGGTGCCCGGAGTGCTGGACCAGGCTTGTATCGATGCTGATGTCATCGATGACGACTCACTGGCCGGCGCCGAGGTGGGTGAGGGGCCGCGGCTGTTCATCGCCGACGAGCAGTACGCCGCGGTGGTGTTGCCAGCAGCAACGGTTTTGGAGGGACCGGTCGCCGAGCGGCTCGACGAGTTCGTCGCGGCGGGCGGTCTGCTGGTGGCCGTGGGGGCATTGCCGGCCCGAGCGGTGGCCGGTGGTGACAAGGCGGTCGCTCTGCTCAGGGAGCGGTTCGCCCGAGGCGAGGCGCACTTGGTGGCAACGGCCGCGGAGGTTCCCGGCGTACTGGCTCGGCTGTCGCGTCGAGTCGAGGCCGGGGTGCCCGCGCTGGTTCGCGAGGTGGACGGCTCGCTGATCGTCTTCGTCACCGCCACCGAGTGGAGCGCGACCCGGGTCGGCGACGGCCGGCCGGTCGAGAGAGGGATCAGCCACGACTGGGCCACCGTCGGCTACGACTTCGACCCGGACCGGTACCTGCGAGAAGTGACGGTGCGGGTTCGCGATGCGCCGGGTGCGCCGATGCTGGTCTCACCGTTCGGCGACGAGCCGAGATCGCTTGCTTTCACCGTCGATGGAGACGTCACCGAGGTGGTCGTCCCGTTCGGCCAGGGACCGGCGGCGCTCCTGGTGTTTGCTGCAGGCAACGAACCGGCTGCGCCGCTCACGACCACGCACTGGCGGGAGGAGCTGCTCGACGGCGACTGGGAGGCGAACCTGTTGCCGACGCTGGACAACACCTGGGGTGACTTCGCCTGGCCGCCGACCCAGTCGTCCCCCGAAGTAGTGGAGAAGTGGGCGCTGAGGCACCGCGTCGACGGTTCCACCGACTGGAGCGACGCGCACGCAACCTTCGGCCCGCACGGACTGATCGACGGCGTGCCGATCGAGTACTCCGAACGCCTCGGCATCCGCAACGACCCGATCCACAAGGACTCGCTCGGCCCGAAAGGTCACGTGCCGGAGGAATTCCTCGACTTCGGCGCGGTCGCGGCCGGGCGGACCGTCACCTTCCGGGCCGCCTTCGAACTCGACCAGCCGCTCGACACCACGGTCGTGGTCGGCGCCCCGGCAGCCAAGGAATTGATCCTCGACGGCACCCGGTTGCCGATCGACGACGCGGGCGGCCACTTCGCCCTGACCACTGTGAGCTTGCGTGCGGGACGGCACGAGGTTGAACTTCGCCTCACCCCAGCCGAGGAACTGTGGCTGCGCGCGAACCTGGCCTTCGTCCGTGACCCAGCGGCCTACCGTCGCCCGGAGTGGATCGCTCCCGCGGAACCGCCACCACCCGGTACTGCGATCCGCCTCACCACCACCGTCGTACCAGCCGGCGAAACCGAGCTCACGTTGACCGCGAGCGGCTCGGCACGCCTGTTCGTCAACGGCACCGAGGTCGGTCGCCAAGGCGGCTTCCTTCCGTACGAGCGCCCGACCCCGCGCGTACGCCGGTACGACGCGGCCGCCGCGCTGCGACCCGGCGAGAACGAGGTGTCGATCGAGCTGGACCGGCCGGCGCCGATCCTCGTCGACGGACTGGTCGTCTCCGATCACGACTGGTACTGCGACATCGCCGGCGAGCGGACCAAAGTGGTTCGCAAGCGCCAACGACATCGGGCGCTGGCCGACCTGTATCTGCACCGCCGGCCGCATCCGTTGCCCTCGGCCTCCTGGCTGGACGGCACGGAAGAAGTGGCCGAGCCGATCACCTTCGCGGTACCGCGGCCCGAACCGCAGCGGACGGAGTACCTGCGCTTCGATCTGCCGCCGGGCACAGTTCGCCTCGAATTCGATCTCGCCGTCCACGCTGTCGTCACTGTGGACGAAACCGAGGTCGCGGCCGGATCCGGGCACCTGGTGGCCGAGGTGCCGCCCGGTGCGCGCGTAGCTGAGTTGAAGCTGCTGACCAGGCCGGGTTTCGAGGCGGGTGCCGCGCTCGCCGGACCGATCCGGGCGACCGTCGGGCCAGGGCGGATCGGCCTGGGCGACTGGGAGGAGCTCGGACTCGCGGAGTACAGCGGGGGCGTCCGCTATCGCCGCCGGATCACCACCCACGGTCGGTTCCAGCTCGACCTCGGCAAGGTCCGCGGGACGGCCGAGGTCCTGCTCGACGGCCGCAGCGCGGGAGTCCGGTTCTGTGCGCCGTACGTCTTCGAGCTCACCGCTCCGGCGGGCGAGCACACGCTCGACATCGAGGTCTTCGGCACCGTCGCGCCGTACCTCGACGCGGTCAGCCCGACCCACTTCGTGTTCGCAGGACAGCGGACGTCAGGCCTGTTCGGGCCGGTCCGAGTGAGGCACTTCCGAGAGGAGCCCTGATCAAGTGACCGAAGATCTGAGACCCGCGGTGAGACTGGCTCGACGCCGGTTCCTCACCCTCACCGGCGCCGCCACGGCGGTTGCGTTCGGGACCAACCTGCCAGGAACCGCGGTCGGCAGTGGCGCGACCGGCGGACTCACCGGCAACCCCTTCACGCTCGGCGTCGCCTCCGGTGACCCGCTGCCCGACGCGGTGGTGATCTGGACCCGCCTCGCCCCCAAGCCCTTCGAGCCACTCGGCGGCGCGCCGTACAAGGAGGTCGGCGTCGACTGGCAGGTCGCGAAGGACGAGCACTTCCGCCAGGTCGTGCGAGCCGGCCGGGCCACCGCTCGACCGGAGTACGCGCACAGCGTGCACGTCGACGTGCAAGGCCTGCAGCCCGGCCGGCACTACTGGTACCGCTTCCGCGTCGATGGCTACCTCAGCCAGACCGGTCGCACCCGTACTGCGCCGGCGCCCGGCCAGCGAGGCGGTCAGCTGACCCTTGGCGTCAGCTCCTGCCAGGCCTGGACCGACGGGTACTACACCGCACAAGGGCATCTGGCTGCCGAGGATGTCGACGCCGTGGTCTTTCTCGGCGACTACATCTACGAGTTCGGGATCTCGGCCGCCGGTGGACTGCGCAATCTGACCGACCCGGTGCCGGACCAGTTCCGCACCGAGGCGGACACGCTCGACCGGTACCGGCTGCAGTACGCCCTCTACAAGTCGGACCCGAACCTCCAGGCGGCCCACCTCAACACTCCTTGGATCACCACCTGGGACGACCACGAAGTACAGGACAACTACGCCGGGCTCGTCTCCAAGAACAACGCCCCCGTAGAAGACTTCCTGGTACGCCGGGCGAACGCGTACCGCGCGTACTGGGAACACCTGCCGTTGCGCGGGCCTGCTCCCCAAGGGCCGAACTACTTGCTCTATCGCCGATTCACCTTTGGCCGGCTTGCAGAGTTGAGTGTGCTCGACACTCGGCAGTACAGGTCGGACCAGGCGGCCGGTGACGGCTGGAAGGGAGACTCCGACGCCCGGCGCGATCCGGCGCGGGTGCTCGCCGGACAGCAACAGACGCAGTGGTTCCTGGCCGGACTGAACCGCTCGCGCGCGACGTGGAACGTCCTGGCCAACCAGGTGATCATGAGCCGGATGGATCTCGACCCGACGCCGGCGGACCTCTACAACATGGACGCCTGGGACGGCTACGGAGCCGAGCAGAAGGTGATGCTCGACGGGCTGGCCGCGAACCGGCACCGCAACCCGGTCGTGCTGACCGGTGACGTGCACTCGGGCTACGCGATGGAGATGAAGCGCGACTTCGCCGATCCGTCCTCGCAGACGTACGGCGTGGAGCTGGTGCCGACCTCCTTCAGCAGTGGCGGCAACGGCGTCGACGTGTCGGCCAACGGGGAGAAGTTCCTGGCCGCCAACCCGCACCTCAAGCTGGTCAACGAGAAACGCGGCTACTCCGTCCTTCGCTTCGACGAGAAGGAACTGCGGGTCGACTTCCGCGCGGTGCCGTACATCGACCGGCCGGGCGCGCCGATCTCCACCATCCACTCGTTCGTGGTCGAGGCCGGTAACCCGGGCTTGAACACCGTTGCTCAGGAGGCGGTCCGATGAGGTTCCGAGGTGGGTGGCGGCCGGTCGCAGTACTGGGCGCCGTCGTGCTGGGGATGGTTGCCGCAGGCATCACCGGTCCGGCCGCGGCCGATCGTCCCGTCCAACGTGGGCTGACCCTCGCGACCGATGTCGCGCAGGTCGCGGTGACACCGGTTCCCTGTGCGAAACAAGGCTTCGAGCTGCGCTTCGGCAACACCGGAACCACCGCCGTGTACGCCGATGCGTTCCTCGACGCGGCCGCTCCGCTCACCCTGTCGCGGAAGCTCGTCTCCAGCTATCTGCCGCCCGGTTACACGCTCAAGCTGCCGATCGCGGTGAACGCGCCACGGGACACCGCGCCGGGCTCCTACTCGATCCAGATCAGGGCAGGAGATCAGACTCTCACGCTGCCGGTGCAGGTAGGGGAGGCACCGACCGACACCACCGGCAATCTTGCGCGCTACGTGCCGGTGAGTGCGTCCAGCGAACACCTGCCGGTGTATCCGGCCTGTGGTGCGGTCGACGGCGATCGTGACTCCGAGCACTGGGCCAAGACCACCGGCTGGAACGACGCGACCAAGGGCGCCTTCCCGGACTGGCTGCAGGTGACCTTCGACCAGCCGCAGAGCGTCGGCCGGGTCGACCTCTACACACTGAACTCCAAGCAGTACCCGGCCGCGGGGTACGGCCTGAAGGACTGGGACGTGCAGGCCAAGGTCGGTGACGCCTGGCAAACCGTCGCCGAGGTGAGGGGCAACGTGGCGGGTATGAAGAGCTCCACCTTCACCCCGGTGACGGCCAGCGCAGTACGGGTTCTCACGCTCGCCAGCAACGAAGGACCGACGTACTCGCGAGTCGTGGAACTGGAGGTCTACAACAACTAGTAGACCTCGATCCGGTCGAGGCTGATGACGGTGCTGGTCGACGCGGGGTTCTTGTCGCCGGTCACGCGCACCTTCAGGGTGTGCGGTCCGGCGGGCAAGGTCGGGCTGACGTAGACCAGTTGCTCACCGACGCGGATCGAGCTGTAGTAGTCGACCCGCTGTTCAGGACCGCCGTCGATCGAGAGGCCGGCAATTCCGTTGCCTGTGTCAACGACACTGAGCAGCGCGACCTTCGTACCGGTGAACCTGATCGTGGCCGACGCGTTCGTCTCACCGGACCAGTGGTCGTTGCCCCAGAAGCACTGGTTCCCGCAGCCCGACCCGGAGCTCCAGTTGCCGGCGTACTCGACCTGGTTCTGGCCGGTGCCGGCGTCGGTGTCGTTGATCCAGTAGCTGGCCGAGCCGGGGTCTCCGGACGGTAGCGTCTGGGTGGCGCCGGCTGCCAGCGGGCTGCCGAGGTTCGGAGTTCCGTCGGCGTTCCAGCTGATCTTCTGCGCCCGGGCGGTACGGAACGCGTACGTGTAGGTGCTGGTGTTCTTGCCGTGGTACGCGATCCAGTCCTCGGTGCCGTCAGGGGACTTGAAGAAGGAATGGTGCCCCGGTCCCCAGACGCCGGTCGAGTCGTTGCGGGCGAAGATCGGGCCCGGGTGCTGGACCCAGTTCGCCGCGACCATCGGGTCGGCCCCGTTCGCGATGCTCTTCATCCACAACTGGTAGTCGGGCTTGCCGGTGTCACAGGTCGAGTAGGTGAGGAACGTCCGGCCGTTGTGATACAGCGGAGTAGGACCTTCCCGTACTTCGGAGCAGCCACCGTCCGCCGGGATGGCGACCCGGTTGCCGGTCGCCGTCCAGGCGTTGCTCATCCGGACGATGTAGAGCTGGGCCGGACCGCCCTGACCGCGGCCCGGGCCGGTCCAGACGAAGTACTGCTGGTTGTTGTGCGTGATCGGCTCGCCGTCGATCGCGTACTCACCGAAGTCGGCGATCTTGGCCTTGAAGTGGTACGGACCGAGCGGGTCGTTGCCGGCCGACTCGAGCACGTACATCCGGTGGTTCGCGTCCACCCCGTCGGACGCGGTGTAGTAGATGTACCAACGGCTGCCGACGTGCCGGAACGCGGGCGCCCACATCTGGGTGTTGCGACTGGTGTCCGTGTCGCGCCACACCACCTGCTCCGGTGCGACCAACAGCGTGGCCAGACTGGCCGACGACCAGATGCCGATGTGGTCACCGGTGGTGGTGGCCACGTAGTACTTGCCGTTGTAGAAGAACAGCGACGGGTCGGCACCGGCGTTCACCGGGTTCCGGAAGGTGTGTGCCAAGAGCGCGCTCTCCTGCCGGTCGGGCGGCTCGGCGGCCGGCGCCGGGCCGGCGTACACACCGGTCAGCAGGACAGCGAGCGCAGCAAGGATCAGGGCGGGGCGGATGAACCTCATGCTCCGTTCTTACAACGTTGGAAGCCGACCGTAAACAGTTCACACCAGGATCGAACAGTCGGCCCGCGCTACCGCCAGCTCGGGTTGGCCTCGAGGAATCTGTTGTCGAGGGCAACCATCGTGGCGGTCAGCGCGGCGATGCGGGGCCGGACCACCTCGTCGGCGAGCAACCCGGTCTCGCCGCACTGCTCGAACTCCCGCGAACTGTCGACGACCAGGGCGAACAGGGCCGTGTTGCTGCGCAGAGTCAACCGCTGCAAGGCGATCCGGTGCGCGGCAACTCCGTTCAGCCGCAACCGGAGCCGCTCTCCCGTCGCCAGCGCCGCCCAGGCATCCGTCAACGGGACCGACAGCTCTTCGAGCCAGGGCCCGACCGCCTTGGCGAGCCGTTCGCGGTACTCGCTCAGCCAGGGCGAACACGGATCGCGACCGCCCTCGACGGTGAAGAAGGCTGCGGTCGTCCCGTTCGCCACGATCGCCCGCAGGACGGCCACATTCGCCCGCACGGTCGCGAATTTCGGCGTACCGCTGAACAGGTCGAGAACCCCGCCCGGCCTGTGGAACGTGCTCGGCACAAGTGTGCCCAGATCAGTATCCATGGTCCCCCCATGACGCCGATCGGTTAGTTCAAGGTCCGCCCGTGCGAGGCCGGTGTCAAGGGGGTCACCTCGAGTGGCCGAGCGACTTCGTTGCGGCGCCGCGGGCAACTTGTCGCCGGCTGCTGGTGTGGCGGTACCAGCCGTACGCGAGCAGAGCGCAGATGGCGCCGTTGAGCACGCCCGCGCCAACGTCGGTGACGTGGTGCATCCCGCGATAGAGCCGCGCGAATCCCACCATCGTCGGCATCGCCAGACAGAGGATCACCGTGGTCCAGCGCAGCCACGCCCGTTCGATGCCCAACGCGAGCAGGGCGAACGCGAGGTACAGGCCGGTCGACGCCCCTTCGTGCCCGCTGGGATAGCTGGCCGTCGGCGGTGACTTGTCCAGATGCGGGACCTGTGGGCGGTCGCGGTCCACGACCTTGGCCGCGATCAGGAAGATCAGTCCCTGCATGGCGATCGCGATCGGTGCGACGAAGGCCAGCCGCAGGTCCTTGGTCCGCCACAGCAGCAGGGACGAGACGACGATGCAGACCGCGATCACGCCCGCGGTGTTGCCGATCTGGGACCACACCGCGGTGATCGTGTTCCAGCTGCCGTCCCGGTGGGCGGCAAGATCTTTGTTGACCCCCTCCTCGGCATGGGAGACCCCGTCCAGGGGTCCTTTGAGCGCGAGCCCGAAGCCGACGAGGATGCCGCCGAGCGCTACGCCGGGTGCGACGGTCCTGGTGAGGAGGTCGCTGCCGTCTTGCCGATGAATCCGATCCATGAAGCGAACATAATGCCCAAACCGAGTACGTGCCCGCCGAGGATGTCGGACGGGAAATGCGCACCGATGAAAAGCCGGTCCAGACCGACGACGACGGGCACCACGATCGCGAGCGCGACGGCGACCCGGCGCCCGGTCGCCGAGAGCACCGGCCAGAGCAGGAAGACCATGACGCCGGCGGCCAACGTGATGTTCAGGGCGTGCCCGGACGGGAACGAGTAGCCGTGGGCGTGCGGGAAGGATTTGTCGTCGACGACCGGCCGGGCACGCTGGGCCAGTGGCTTGGCGAGGCCGCCGAGGCTCCAGCCGATCATCATCGTGACGAACGCCCACAACGCGCGCGCCCGCAGGTTCTTCGACCGCCAGGCCCAGGCGACGACGATGGTCGCCACGACGTACACGACGATCGGCTGGCTGACGAGTTGGATCACCTTCAAGGTCGGCACCAGTCCGTGCCGAATGCTGAATCCGGTCGCGGCCCGGCTGGCCGACTCGTCGGCCCTGATCAGTGGGTCGAACTGCTGCCGGACGGCGAAACCGAGCAGCGCCACGGGCAGCGCGAACAGCACCATCGCCAGGACACCCCGGAGCAAGCGCCAACTCCGTGTCCGGACGATCGTGGTCGCACCCGCGCGCCGCATCGCCATCCCTGCTCCTGTACCCACTGGCACGGACGGGACGCAGGTGCCTGTCCGTGACTAGACGATCACTGTGCGGTGAGCTGGTCAACGCGCCGGACAGGCCCATATTCTTTACCAAGATTTAGGCGTGACGTTTCGCGAGTGCCGGTCGTTGACCTGTCAGACAGTTCCTGATCATCGGGGTCCTGGGGGACCCGGGAGGGCCACCCGTGCATCGATTCAATCCACCGCCCAGCTGGCCCGAGCCGCCGACCGCCACCTGGCGTCCGCCGCTCGGCTGGGAGCCCGACCCCGAGTGGCCCGACGCTCCTGCGGGCTGGGGCTTCTGGATCAACCGGCACGGCCGCAAGGCCAGTGGCCCGATCGGGGCGTACGGCGCTGTCGATGCCGGCCGCCTCGAGCTCGCCACCGCCGACCGTTCCCTGCTGCTGATGCATTCCTGACGCACCCGCACGACCCTGTTATCGCGCTTTGATGTTATGTTACCAATCGACATAACATCGCTGCGGGGACAACGGGAGGCGCGAGCGTGGGGGAACCGTCCTGGATCGGCGTCGACCTCGGCACCCAGAGCGTGCGAGCGGTCCGCGTCGCCGCGTCCGGGGTCGTGCTCGGCCGGGCCGCCCGAGCGCTGAGCAGTTCGCGCCCGGCCGACGACCGCCACGAGCAGGACCCGTACGACTGGTTCGCCGCCGTCGACGCCACTCTGGCCGAGGTCGCGGACCCATCCGTCGAGGGCATCGCGATCTGCTCCACCTCCGGCACCGTCCTGCTGACCGACCCGACCGGGCGCCCGATCACGTCGGCCCTGATGTACGACGACGCCCGCGCCGCCGCGGAACTCCCGCGCGTCGTCGCCGCGGACCCGGACCGCTGGTCCACCGCGATGCAACCCACCTGGGCCCTCCCCAAAATCTTGTGGCTCACCGATGCCGCCGCCGGGGCCGGCGCAGGCTCGGGAGCGGCGGCGGACGGCCGGCGTACGGAGTTGCGGATCGCTCACAGCGCGGATGCCGTGGCTGCTCAGCTCACCGGGCATCCCGTCGCGACCGACACCAGTCATGCGCTCAAGACCGGCTACGACCTGGTCGCCGGGACCTGGCCGTACGACGCCTTCGGCCGACTCGGCCTGGCACGTGAATGCTTCCCCGACGTCGTCCTGCCCGGCACCGAACTCGGTCGCGTCTCAGCGGCAAAAGCCCAGCTCACCGGGGTCCCCGAAGGCACTCCGGTGTACGCCGGTATGACCGACGGCTGTGCGGCCCAGCTCGCCGCGGGAGCCCTCGCCCCGGGCGCCTGGAACTCCGTCCTCGGCACCACCCTCGTTCTCAAAGGCGTCAGCAAGGACCTGCTCGACGACCCGACCGGCGCGGTCTACTCGCACCGGCACCCCGACGGCGGCTGGCTTCCGGGCGGCGCCTCGAACACCGGCGCCGGCGCGCTCACCGCGCTGCTTCCGGGCGCCGATCTCGAGGTCTTCGACCGGCAGGCGCGCGACCTCGGCCCGGTCGACGCCGCGATCTACCCGATCACCAAGCGCGGTGAGCGATTCCCGTTCGTCGCACCGGACGCCACCAGCTTCGAGCTCGGCGACTTCCCGGACGACCTGCACCGGTACGCCGGTGTGCTGCAGGGCGTCGCCTTCATCGAGCGGCTCGCCTTCGAGCACCTGGTGAAGCTCGGCGCCGAGCCGGTCGGTTCCGTCTCGCTCACCGGCGGCGCCGTTCGCAGCGGCTACTGGAACCAACTCCGGGCCGACGTCCTCGGCGTACCGGTGGAACTCCCGGCCATCTCCGACCCGGCGTACGGGATGGCGATCCTTGCTGCTTCGCGCGAGACCTCGGTGACGGAGACGGCTGCCCGGATGGTCAAGGTGGCGACCGTGCTGGAGCCGCGCCCGCGAGGACGGCTGGAGAACCTGTACGGCGAGTTCGTCGCCGAGCTGGATCGCCGGGGGTACCTGGGATGACGCGCACCATCGTCGTACTGGCCCGGCACGGGCGGACCGAGTGGCATCACGGCAACCGGTACACCGGCTCCACGGATCTGCCGATCGACGAGGTCGGCCGGCAGCAGGCGGATCAGCTCAAGGACTGGGCGGCGGATTTCGCGCCGGATGCCCTCTGGTCGTCACCGATGCTGCGAGCCAGGCAGACCGTCGCCCCGACCGCCGAACTCCTCGGCCTCGAACCGGTCGTGGACGCGCGTCTTCGCGAACTGGACTTCGGTACCGCGGAAGGCCGCAGGCTCGGCGAACTGCCCGTCGAGGTGGCGAAGGCGTTCGAACTGGATCCGGTCGGCCGGCACTTTCCCGGCGGCGAGGACCCGAGGACAGCGGCCGACCGGGTCTACGAGGCTTTCCAGGAGATCGGGAAGGCGCACGCCGGCCAGAAGGTGCTCGTGGTCGCGCACAACACGCTGATCCGGCTGCTCACCTGCCGGGTGCTGGGGCTGGAGTTGCGGGACTACCGCAGACTGCTGCCAGCGCTCGGGCCCGCCGCGCTGGTGCGATTCCGCTGGCAACCGGACACAGTGGGCCTGGAGGCGTACAACGTTCCGGCAGTGCGAATGGAGAAGCTGGCATGAGTTCTGATCCCGATGGTGACTCCCCGGAGCTGAGCCGCCCGGCCCGGCGCCAGGCCGAGATCGCCGCGTACGTCGTGAAGCACGGCTCCGTGTCGGCCAACGATCTGGTCGAGGCGTTCGGCGTCAGCGTGATGACGGTGCACCGCGACCTGGACGAGCTGGAACGCCAGGGCGTGGTGCGTAAGTACCGCGGCGGCGTGACGGCTCAGCCGACCAGCGTGTTCGAGAGCAACGTGGCGTACCGGCTGAACACCGCGCAGGCGGAGAAGTCGGCCCTGGCCCGGCATGCCCGCGCGATGATCGAGCCGGGGATGTCGGTGATGCTGGACGACTCGACCAGCGCGCTCGCGCTGATCGACCTGTTCGAGGACATCACCCCGCTGACCGTCGCGACCAACTTCCTGCCGGCGATCGGCAAACTGAGCCAGCTCCGCGACATCACCCTGCTCGCGCTCGGCGGGATCTATTCGCCGTCGCACGACTCGTTCGGCGGCCTGCCGTGCGCCCAGGCGGTCGAGGCGCTGCACCCGGACTTCTTGTTCTGCAGCGTTTCCGCGGTGTCGCCGACGCACGCGTTCCACCAGGAACAGGAGATCGTCCTGGTCAAGCAGGCGATGCTGCGATCGGCCCGGACCAAGGTGCTGCTGGTGGACCACGGCAAGCTCCAGCGCACCGCTCTGCACAAACTCGCCCCGCTCACCGATTTCGATCTCGTGGTGGTCGACGAGAAGACCCCGGCCGACCTGGTCGAAGGTCTGCGCGACCACGGCGCCACGGTCGAAGTCGCCCTACTCTAATGCCCCGCGGGGCACTAGGAGGCTCGGATGGACGTCGGTGTTGATGTCGGGACGACGGTCACCAAGGCCGTCGTGTTCGACGACGAGGGCCGGCAGGTCGCCGAGGCGTCCCGCCCGACCAGGCTGGTCCGGCCGGGCCCGGGCCGGTTCGAGCACGACACCGACGAGATCGTTGCCTCGGTCAACGAAGTGCTGCGCGAGCTCGCCTCGAAGTGGGGCGCCCACTCGGCCTCGTCCGGGCACGCGCAACCAGCCTCGTCCGGGGACGCACAACCAGGCTCGTCCGGGGCGACGCGGCCCGGGGTGCTGGCCATCACCGCTCAGGGTGACGGGCTTTGGCTGGTGGACGCGGACGGCCGTCCGGTGCGGCCGGCGATTTCCTGGCTGGACGCGCGGAGCAGTCCGATCCTCGAGCGCTGGACGTCCGAGGGTGTCGCCGACAACGTTTTCCGGCGCTCCGGAAACCGGATGTTCCCTGGTGCTTCCGGCCCGCTGCTGGCCGCAGTACTGGCTGAGGAGCCTGAGGTGCTGGGGCGCGCGCAGACGGCGGCGTACTGCAAGGACGTGGTGATGCAGCGGCTGACCGGCGTTCGTGCGACCGATGTCTCCGATGCGTCCGCGCCTTTCTTGGATCCCCGGACCGGGCAGTACGACGCCGATGCCCTGGCTGCGTGTGGGTTGGGGGAGTGGCAGCACTTGCTGGCTCCGGTGGAGGTCGGGCCGGTTGGCGAGCTGAGAGATGCCGGGACTGGTTTGGCCTTGGGGACAAGGGTTTCGTCCGGTCCGTACGATCTGCCTGCGGCTGCTACCGGCGCTGGTGTCACCGAGATCGGCGACGCGTTGCTGACAGTCGGTACGACGCTTGCCTGTCAGGTGGTCACGCAGGAGTTGCCGGTCGACGGCGAGCCCGCCGGTTTGTTCCTGGGGACGTGGACGCCCGGTACCTGGTTGCGGGCGATGCCTGCCATGGTCGGTACGGCGGCGCTCGATCGCGTGCTCGCACTTGTCGGGCTCGGAACCGACCAGTTGGCCGGGTTGTTGGCGGAGAGCCCGGCCGGTGCTCGCGGCGTGACTGTCCTGCCGTATCTGTCCGAGGCGGGCGAGCGGGCGCCATTCGTGGATACCCGGGCGCGCGGGACGTTCGACGGGATCGATCTGTCCACCACGCAGGCGGATCTGGTCCGGGCGACCTGCGAGGGGATCGCGTACGCCGCCCGGCATTGCCTGGAGGCGGCCGGGTGGTCGGGGCGCGTGACCGTCTGCGGAGGCGGCGCCCGCAGTACCGAATGGACGCAGATCCTTGCGGACGTGCTCAACAGCCCACTGCACACGACCGAAGCGTCGCAGGTCGCCGCACGAGGGGCCGTGATCGGCGCCCGGCGCGCTGCCGATCCGGACAGCACCGGACCCGAGTGGATCGCGGAGACCCGGCAGATCGATCCCGACCCGGCCCGCGCCGCCTTCTACGACGAGGGGTACGCCCACTACCTGCGGCGGGTCGAGCTCGCTCGCCCGCGGTGGGCCGACCCGGCGCCTCGCTGAGACCTGAAGCCCTGCACAGATGAGACCAGGAGTCCGATGAGAACCGTCCCCACGCTGCTTGCCGGAGACCACTTCGTCCGCAACGAACTGCTCGCAGCCGAACTCGGCAAGCTGCCCGAGGTCTCCTTCGACTTCCGCGAAGTCACCCTGCCGTGGCCGCTCACGCCGTACGGACGAGTGGCCGAGGTGGACGAGGCCAGTGACGCCGAGGACGAGTTGATCGCGGCGCTGCCGGGGATCGAGGTGGCCGTCACGCAGATGGGCCCGTTCACCGAGCGAGTGCTCGACGCGGCGCCCGACCTGCGGTTCCTGGTCTGCTGCCGTGGGGGTCCCGTGAACGTGAACGTGCCTGCGGCAACCAAGCGCGGGATCATCGTGTCGTCCACGCCCGGCCGCAACGCCGGTGCCGCCGCCGAACACGCGGTCACGTTGATGTTGGGTGCCCTGCGCAACCTTCCTCGGCTGCAACGCACGCTGGAGGATGGACAGTGGCGCAGCGATCTCTATGCGT